>CAYXZA010000001.1:0-138128 GCA_964469605.1 uncultured Candidatus Saccharibacteria bacterium
GAGTGAGCTGTTACGCTATCTTTAAAGGATGGCTGCTTCTAAGCCAACCTCCTCAGTGTCTGAGAAATTTCACCACCTTAAGCGCACTTAACGTAGATTTAGGGACCTTAAATAGAGATCTAGGCTGTTTCCTTTTTGACGTACGGAGCTTAGCCCCCGCCGTCTAACTGCCAAACTTTTAATCTTCTGTATTCGGAGTTTGATAGGTTTCGCGAGATTTCTCCCTGTCGAAACCTTCCAGTGCTCTACCCCAGAAGGGAACATTTGACGCTAGCCCAAAAGCTATTTCGGAGAGAACCAGCTATTACCAGGCTCGATTAGCTTTTCACTTCTTACCACAAGTCATCCCAATGTATTGCACGGCAAAAGGGTTCGGGCCTCCCGCAATCTTTCGACTACGTTCACCCTGCTCATAGTAAGCTCGCTCTGGCTTCGGGTTTAATGTATAAGACTAACGCGCTATTCACACTCGGTTTCCCTAAGCCTCCGGGGGAAAACCCCTTAGGCACATGCCTCATACATTAACTCGTTGGCTCATTCTTCAATAGGCACGCCGTGACGGACAGTACAATTTTCACAATTTTCGTTCTTAAAAGTGGACTCATTTAAGAAAATGAGTAGTGAATGACCTTTCTACCAAAACAAAGAGACTGTTCAGATTCTCTTCATCGGTGGATTACTTAGTTCCACCTCCTGGCCCTGACAGACCCATGGCTGGTTCCTTCAGGTCATCCACTTTAAAAAACAAAACATTATAAAAATTGTACTGCCCGCTCCGACTCCTTGTAAGTATATGGTTTCAGGTCTATTTCACCGTCCTTTCGGACTACTTTTCACCTTTCCCTCACGGTACTAGTTCACTATCGATCTCTTTAAGTATTTAGCCTTACCGGTTAGTTCCGGCAGATTCCCACAAGCCACTCGTGTCTTGCAGTACTCAAGAATAGCAATAAGAAAGATTATTTATTTTCAAATACAGGACTATTACCTCCTAAGGTGTATCTTTCCAGATACTTCTTTTAATAAATAATTTTGTAACTTCCCTTATATAAATATAACATCGCTATCTTACAACTGGATAAGAAATTGCTTTCAAATCCTCTGGGCTTTTACGTTTTCGCTCGCCACTACTCACGCAATAACTTTTGTTCTCTTTTCCTCCAGGTACTGAAATGTTTTACTTCCCTGGGTGTGCGATTGACTAAATCAATAGCCAAGCTATCAGTAAACTGATAAGGTTCCCCCATTCGGAGATCTCCGGGTCAAAGGTTGCTAGGTACCTCACCGAAGCATATCGCCACCAAGCCGCGTCCTTCATCGCCTTAAAGAGTCTAGGCATCCACCATATGCTCTTAAATTTCCTATTAGGAAATTTAAGAACCACTTCTTAAGTTTTCTGCTACAATCGCAGAAAACTCTTTACATTCTGTTATCTTATATGATAACAGATTATTTACATCCACCTCCACCGAAAAGACCCATAATTACTTATGTTGTGGGGTGGGATTTATTTGTCAAAGTCCTAGATTACTGAAATTTGTATCAAACTTATTGTCAAATTTTTATTAAAAAAATCTGCTTTTTCAAAGCAGAATTAAAACGAACTAAATCATCTTAATCCCACTTTTTAATACAAAATAAAATACTCATACCGATATATCCATTATATACCAACCATATATTTTGTCAAATAGAAAAAGCATCTATATCTAGATGCTTTTTCTTGAAGTTAAAAATAGACTATTTTCTTACATCTTCCCTTATTTTCCTGATCATATCAGATGCTGCCTCTTGACCACCTAGACCAAATGAAAGACCTAGTGCCAAAGACAAAGCAACCACAAAACCAGTAAAGAGTGTTTGTATAAATGGTCCAGCTATACCCATCTGTGATAATGCTACCAATATAGCAAAAACCCAAACAGCCCATTTTGCAATTTTACCTAAAATTTCAGCAGATGATATATTGGCTGTTTTAGTAGATACAGTAACTATCTTCCCTAAAATATCACCAACAATAGCACCAACCAAAAGAATCAAAACTGCAACAATAAGTTGAGGAACATATCCTAAAACTATTTGTTGTAGAAATTGAGTAACCTGACTTAATCCTAAAATATCAAATCCTGCTATCAAAAAAGCAACGATTATAAATATTTTTACTACTGCTCCTAAGAAATGAGCTGAATCTAAATTTAGTCCAGCTTTTCTAACTACATTTCCAACTCCTGCTTTTGAGAGAGCTTCATCAAATTTTATAGTATGAAAAAACTTTTTTACAGCTTTTCCTACAACAGAAGCTATTGCCCATCCTATTAGGACAACTATTATAGCCACAATAAGATTGGGTATAAACATCATTGTCCCAAACCAAAGGTTTTGAAATGATGCTTGCAATACTTGTCTCCAACTTTCTATCATCATCATAATAAATAATTTAATCTTATAATATAAATATTATATCATATAATTTAAATATTGCCGATTTTATTTATTATTTTTTCGTGTGGATAATCCAATATATCCCTAATGAGCTTATCAAACATTCTAAGTCTATAATTGAAATCATCTGATGTAAAAAAAGCATAACGAACTTCTTTACCAAGTTCAGCTTCAATATTCCTTATTGTATTTTCCAAAGAATGATTTTTTACATTGTCACCAACAACAAGCATATCAACTCTACTTTCTTTATCTTGTGTAAAAACACCAGCAACTATCAAAAGTTTTATTGAACCAAGTGCAGATATTTTTCTGGACAATTCTTTTGGTTCAAGTGGTTTTGAATTTATAAGTAGATAATACAAAGGATCTTTGTATGTAAAAGATGTGTTAAGGGAATATGTAAAAGCAAATTTTTTGATCTGTCTCTTACCTTTTTTAACCAAACCTTTATATACAGATTTTTTTCTAATAAAAGATATCTTTTCTAAAGCATTTAATTCTTTTCTAACTTTTGAAATATTTTCTTTTACCCTATCTGCCACAGTATCCAAATCAAAATGACTATCTTGATTGAAAAGAAAAAGGCGAAGTATTTTAACTTTTGCTTCTCCTCCAAAAATTTTCGAAAGTGTTTCCATAAGCCAGATTATAGCAAATTTAAAAAAGTAAAATTATTGACAAAATATTAATTTATGATTAAATAAATTACAGAATGATAACATCTGATTTAATTGTTGATTTAATTGGTATGGTTTTACTTACGACTATAATATTAATGTTGGTTTACAAATCATCTGAAAATGGTAAAACATGTAATCAATGTGGATGTGGCCTGACTTTAAGAGAAGAAATTGACCGGCAAGTTATTTGTGAATATTGCCTCGATGAGAACAGAACTATTTTTTCAGGAAATAATGATATCTAGCAAAAATCTGGGTTACCCCAGATTTCTTTTTGCTTATTTTTAATTATTTCAAAGTAACCTTCGGTCAGGGATATTTTGCTCGCCGTCGCTCGCAAAATTCCACGACCCTGCCTCGCGACAGTCTCTGGTGAGACTGTAAACCGCTCCGGCTCGCAAAAGTGCTTAAAACAAACTTCGTTTATTTTAATGTCACTTTCGCACCAGCCGTCGTCGCAAAGCTCCTCCTTAGAAACCCACGGTTTCTAACACTCGCAAAGCTCGTTGTTTTCCTCCACGGGAAACTCCCGTTTCCCGACCCTTTCCCAAAGCTGTCGCAAATTACTTTGAAATATTATTTCAAAGTAACCTTCGCTCCAGCTTCTTCTAATTGTTTTTTCAAAGAGTCAGCATCTTCTTTTTTCATACCAGTTTTTAACATTGAAGGAGCGGCATCTACCAAATCTTTTGCTTCTTTAAGACCTAGACCTAGTGCTTCTTTAACAACTTTTATAACTGCAATTTTTGTTGCACCCCCGTCAGTCAATTCAACATCAAAAGATGTCTTTTCCTCAGCAGATGAGGCACCTGCTCCAGATGGAGCAGCCACTGCAACAGCTTGTGCAGAAACACCAAACTTTTCTTCTAAATGTTTTACAAGCTCATGAAGATCAAGAACAGACATTTTCTCTATTGATTCAACAATTGATTTAAATTTATCTGGTGTCTCAACTATTTTTGTATCATCCATATTTTTTAAAGTTAAATAATAATTTTAATTTTCTTTTTTATTTGCAATTGCATTTAAAGCAACTACAAATCCTGAAATTGGTGAGTTTATAATATTAACAAATTGAGCATGCAAAGTTTTAAGACCTGGAATGTTAGCAACATTTGTCATCTCTTCCTTGTTCATAAATTTGCCATCAAAAACTCCACCAACTATTGTAATTTTTTTATCAAGCTTCTTTTGGAAAGAATAAATTTCTTGGGCTGGCAATAACAAATCTTTACCATAAACCAAAGCAGTCTCTCCAGAAAATTCTGGAATACTACTATCACTCAAAGAAGACATTGCTTTTCTAGTCAAAGTATTCTTAGCAACATAATAACCAATACCTTTTTCCTTTAAAGATCTTCTTATGTTTCTAACCTCAGAAACATTTATACCTTTAAAGTTAACTAGAACAACGGACAATGAATCTTTTAAAATTTTAGAAACTTGTTCCAAAATTGAAGCCTTTTTTTCTTTTGAAATAGCCATAATTTTATATTTATTTATCTATCGACCACAGGTCAAAAAGTTGTCTCGGTAGGAAAAGATTGCTCTTTTTAAAAACCTACTGTCTTTGACCAGTAACAAATATTATACATAAAAAATCAGTTTTGTAAATCAATTTCTAAACAGTGATTTAAGCCAGTTACCAAACTTTAAAGTAACACTCTCTTTAACCTCTGTCTTGTATATAACCTCATCTGTTTTTGAAACCTGATCTTCAATTTTATTTTCTTTTACTGGTAAATCTACAACGGATTTTTTTGGAATATGTTTTACTGATTCTTTTTTTAAACTAACATCTTTTGCATAAACATCAGTATTTTTAATAACTGTTGTGGTCGATTCTTTTGAAACAATATCATTTACAGCTACAATTTTTCCTAAATTATCTAAAAGCTTAATATTACCAAAAGAAACATATGTAGCTTCCTTTGGAAATATTATCTCTTCTTTTGCTGGTATTATGGTATTTTCAGGAAAATTAAAATACGAAATACCATTGGTTAAGACAAAACCATTTAAGGAAAATTCCTCTTCATTTTTATTTAGTATTTTTACACCATCTTGTGTTGATTGTATCTTAATATTAGGATTTTTCACCACAACAAAAAATTTTATAATCTCCGATGCTTGTCCATCAGAAACTTTTAAAACAACTTGATATTTTCCAGCGAACCTATAAGTATGAAAAACTTTTTGACCTTCTTTAACAAAACCATCACCAAAATTCCAAGCAAATCTACTATAAGATGTTTGTTTGCCAGAATATATCTGTGCATCAAAATAAACCTCACTACCAACCAACACTTTTTTATCCTTAATGGATTTTATTTTAAAACCTAAATTATTTTCATCTTTTAAGATTTCTTCTTTTCCAACAGAGTCCTGATTTAAACTTTGACTGTAGGTGGGTATCTCCTGACCAACAGAAATATTTTGACTTACCTGATATTCTTTACCAGTTGTTCTTCCTTTCAAAAAAACTGTTATCACATAGGATCCACTATTTTGGTCTTTGTAGTAAAAAGTTCTGTTTGATGTCCCTTTTGACATAGTTTTACTTGTTAGACTTTCAGAGCTATTTAGAAAAAGTCCAGTGACAGATGAAGACTGGAAAACAATATCAAAAGTTTCTTCTGTTGAGATCTTGTTACCAGATTCATCTTGAGACTGGATGGTTATATCATCCGACAATGTGTTTGGTTCTATATTTTGAATTTCAGTCACAAAGACAAATTTATTAACATCAGCAAAAGAAAAATTTGGTATGGATATAAATGTTAAAATAAATATAAATACAAATTTAATGAATTTCATTTAGATCTAGAGTTTATGACAGATGCAGTATTTGTTGACTTTAAGTCAACAGTTTTAACAACCAAAACAAAAAGTGCTGATAGAGATATTATAGATATAAACCCAAAAAACATTTTCCAAAAATTTTCATCAAAATATTTGTTCATTATTTTATTTTTTCCAAAGCGGACAAAAGTGCCTTATCAGAAGGTAAAACTTTTAAACCGTCTTGTAAAACTTCTTTTGCTTTTGGAGAGTCCGAAAGTACTGTTATATAAACATCAGCTAACTTTATATAAAGTTCTGGACTTTTTGGACTAGCTGTTATGGCTTTTCTATAAAGAGAAATCGCCAATTGGACATCTTTTAAATAGAAAGCATTTAAATCTGCAAGATTAGACAAAACGGTTATATCTTGTGGTGAAAGACTTAAAACATATTGCCAATAAATCTTTGCATTTGTATAATCCCCCGCAATCTTGTAATACATACCAAGTTCAGCCCACAAACTTAAAAGTGAAGGATCATTTGCTAGTTTAACTCTGGTATCATCTATTTTTGATTTCAAAAAAGATTGGGTTTCTTCATTTATATTTTTATCAAAATTTATAGAAACATTTAAATCTGGATGATTTTCATAACTAATAGGTTTTGTATTTATTTGTTCTATTTTAAAATCCCCTTTACCAACCGCTTTTAAACCACCTCCAAGATCAACAGTTGTAGTTGATGCATTGTTCAAGTCAGAATACTCATCTATATTTTTCTTGTCTTTTTTTAAAGAAAAAATAAAGATCAAAAACAAAATCAAAACAAAAGACCAAATAAATACATATTTTTTATTATTTATATCTATATTCATACTTATATAATATATAAAACATTTAATCCTGTCCAACATCAAAAAAGAATTAACTTTTTTAAAAAACAATGCAAATTAAAACCATAACCATTAAAAATTTTCCAAACAAAAAACCACCAAAAAGGTGGTTTTTTGCAATGAAAGCTTAATTCTTTCAAATAATACTAAGTATTATTTTGATAGAACTTCAGCTGACATATTTGAAGCAGGAAGACCAACTACGCCATAACCATTTGTCCAATCATTAGATGCATAAACTGATGTAGATGTAGCATTTGGTGACCAGATAAAGTCGTTATTTGAATCGTTGTTGATTGAAAGTCCATTACCCATAAATCCTGAAAGTGAAGGATAAGCCGCATCACCTTGAACTTGAGTTTGAACAGATGCTCCTGTAGCAGAACCAGATACAGTACCAACTACATCAAAGTATCTTACTGCACCAGCTGGGACTTGAACTGTTGTTGTAGCACCAGCAGATGTTTGAGCAAAGACTTCTAGATCTGTTGAAGATGAAGCCCAAGCTGTTCCAGCAAGGTTTGATGCAAGCATAGAACCATCAGAAGTCAATCCAGAAACTGGAGTTGAGAATGATGAATCTGTGTATGATCTTATGTTAATACCTGTAACTGTAGCAGTTGTTGTAGCAACTCTAACTGTAAACTTGTAGATACCTACATCACCAGCAGTTGAAGCAGTCACTTTAAATCTTAGAAGTGATTGTTCACCGTTGTTTAGTGTGTTTGTAGGAACTGAAAGTTTTGTAAATGTAGGGTATGATTTGAACAATCTTACACCTGACACTGCTGTTGAAGCAGATGAGTTTGAAGTTGCTAGGTTGATTGTAGAACCTGAATCAGTTCCTGTTCCTTCTGTTCCTGTTGTATCAGAACCGTTTATATCAACTGCAATCAAGTGACCTTGAACTCCTGGTTGTGAAGTTCCAATAGCAGCAAAGTCAGCCTTGATTGTAAGCACTTTGTCTGTATCTTTTGGAAGAGAAACAGGTGTTGCAAATGTAGTTGTAGCAACTGTATTTGAACCAGTAAATACTACTGAACCAACTTGTGTAGATCCATCCCAAACTGTGACTTGTATCAAGTCAGAAGCAGAAGATGAAGCTGAGTTAGTCAATTTCAAACCTAATTTGTTTAGATTTATACCTTCGTTATAAGCTCTGAATTTGTATACACCTAGAACATTTCCAGTTGTATTTGCAGCAGCTATAGAATATGAAGGACTTGAAGCATCAGTTGTAACTACCAAGTAACCATTTCCAACTGTTTGTGTTTGACCAGCTGAAGCTGAAACAGATTCAGTAACATCGTTAGATGAAGTGATACCTGTTACAGATATTGAAGGTGAAGCTTGAATACCCCAAGCATATGTTGCTGAAGTTGTAGCTGTTGAAGAAATATTACATTTTAGTTTAACAGTCTTAACTGTTCCTTTTGGAATTGTTAGTGACTGATCTAGTGTAAATGTAACATCACCAGCTGAAGTTTGAGCAGCTGTTGGGTTAACAACATTTGAACCTGTGTTCAAAGCTGATGTTCCATCAAACAACTGACAAGAATTCAATAGATTTGCAGCACTTCCTGAGTATGTCAGTTTAAGTGGAATTGAAGCAAATCTAACATCTTCACCAGATTGTGAAGCATCAAATTGATAATTTGCAAACTCTCTAGCTGAACCACCAGCAACTATTGTTTGAGCAGCTGGAGTTGTAGCAACTGAGATAGCAAGTGAAGCAGCCTTTACAGTCATAGTATTCATTGAGAATACACCATTTCCTGAAAGACTGATTGTGTTTCCTGTTGTTTGACCAGTTATGTTTGACCAATCAGATGAAGGTGTTGTAGATGCTGTAAGAGTCGTATTGTTTGAAACACCTGAAGGTATTTTACCTTTTAGAGTATATGTTTTCACTCCAACTGGGAATGTTACAGTATCTGTGAATGTTACTTTTTGAGCAACACCACCAACATTAGTTGCATCAACTGGACCAGCAACAACTGCACCATTTGAATCAACAAGTGATACATTTGTTAGAAGGTATGAAGAAGCAGCTACACCTGAACTGTAGTTAAAGTAATAAACCATACTTTGAACTGATATAGGTTCACCTTTTATATCTGCATTGAATCCACCAAGAACTTGGTTAGGAACATTAACAGCTATATTTTGAGCAGCAACAGTGTTAGCTTTCTGTATTGTTGTAACAGAACCAGCTGAAACTGTAACTTTTGAACCATCAAACCAAGGTGTTGAAGCTGTGAACTCAGAAGTTGAATCTGAAGCAGTTCCTGCACCAGCTGGAGGAGTTATACCGTAACCGTAAGTTTCTCCAGATAGATATAGATCTGTTGTCTTGTAGATATCAAACTTGATTGTTCTTCCAGCAGCACCTGTTCCAACGATATCACCTTGGATATAGATGTCTTTTGAAGCACCTTTATCTATTGAAATACCGCTTCCTAGGTTAGCTGAATAGTATTTACCATCAGCAGAAACAGTTGTTGGGTAAGAAGTTCCATCAATATAGACTACAACATTTGCTAAGTCATTTGATGAAGCTGAACCAGATTGATTCCATCTTATAGATTGAACCTTAACTTTTTCTACTGAACCAGCTGTAACACGAACACCAGCAAATTTATATCCTGTTGTTCCAATTTCTTTTGTTTGAGAAGTATTTGGATCAAATGAAGATATGTTCATTGTAACTGAACCAAGTGAAAGTGTTCCGTTGATTGTGTGCATAGCACCCATTATTGGAAGAGAACCTCCAACTGTTGCTGAAGTGTTAACTGCAACAACATTTAAACCAGCAACTTGACCTGCATAAGTTGAAAGTGATGAGGCCATATTACCAGCAATTGTAACAACTTTTGAAGTTCCAGCCTTAACAACGAAAGGTTCACCTACCATTGCTCTGTGATCTGAATTCAAAGTCTTTGCTATACCAATTTGTGTTCCATCAGAATTCAATAGAACAACACCACCAAACACAGCATCTTGTGCAAGACCTGTTCTCTCTACTGTAATAGAGTTAACAGTTACATCTGCAGAACCAGCTGTAAGTGTAAGTGTAGTAAATGGAACTCTAGATGCTCCTTGTGGTGCTAAACCATTTGCAGGTTGAGAACTAGCAGAAACTGTAAGTGCACCTCCTGTTGGAGTTGAACTTCCACCATTTCCGTTGTCTGTTGTAGAACCACCTGAACACATTGAGTTAAGTTTAGCTCTTGTTATAGAACCAACAAAACCAGCAACTGGAGAGATTCCGTATTTTGATTGGAATTTCATAACAGCAGCTTTTGTAGCTTGTCCAAAGTAAGTTGTTTCATTACCCATTGAACCAGCTCCTGTTGAAGCAATTTGTGTATCAGCAGACATGTTAAGAGTCTTTTGAAGATTCATAACATCTGTTCCTCTGCTACCAACAGTTAGATTTCTACTGAAAGTGTAGCATTGTGATGTTTGTGCATCTGCTGTAACCGGAGTCACAACAAAAGACAATACCATCGCAACACCAACAAAAGCAGCAGATACCTGTGCTAATATCGATTTTTTATTCATATATATATGTAATACACATTTTCCATCCTCAATTACTTTTAAAATTTTTGAATCAAGAAAAAGTGTTAACTGATAAATTAATTAATTAATAACCTTTTAATTTTGAATAAAATCTTTTTCGTAAAATTTTATCCGTCACTAAATCTTTTACTTGCTTTATGAAAAATCATAAACCGACCAAATAAAAGTTAGCTAGTATTTTTAGACCGAATTCAACATTAACAACCAAATATAGAAAAAATCATTCAGAAATTTCATCTCATTTTATTGAGATTTTAACTCTCTATTTGATTGTCAAAGTTCAATCAAAAATCTGTATTTTAAGAAAACTGTTTTACTTATTTTTATACAAATAAATACAACTTTCTTGACACTTATTATATATGCAAAACAAAAGATGCACAAAAAAATGTCTGTGGATAAATGGGCTTAAAATAAGGACTTTCGCCTTTTAAAAACCCATTTACACCACATATATAGTATCTCAAAAAAATGGCAAAAAGTCAATAAATAACGGTTTTCTGTGCAAACCTTAACTTTTAATCAAAGAGTATCTACTCCACCTCCTTTCGCCTGTCTTTTTAACCAGACCCCTGTCTATTAGATTTATAAGCTCCCTTTGTATAGTTTTTTCACTACAGTCCTTTATAATCTGGCTTATAGTTCCTATTGTAATATTGTCATTTTTAGCCAAAATAGAGATTATAGAATTTTGTCTGTTAGACTTCTTTGTCACATCATTTACCACATTGTTTACAGTATTTTTGTCTTTTAAACTATATTGGACATTTGATGTTTTTATAAAAGACTTTTCAGAATTAACCATTTCGACAGCCTTGTTTTCGTGAATATCAAAAAAGTTTTTTTCAAATCCAAATTTTACAGAAGAAACATCTTTCTTTTCAAAAGAACTTGCAAAATGAATTAGGTTTAGAAACTCATCTTTTAGTATTCTAAAATTCATATCTGATACTAGACCTGAAAAGTTAGCGATCTCTAAAAGAGAAACTATTTCCAAAATATTATTTTTCAAAAGATTTAAAAATTCTTGTTCTCTAAATTTTAAAACATCTTTGAAACTTAAAATAAAAGACAGTAAACTTGAAACTTTGGATCTGAGAGTCCATTTCATAGGTTCAGAATCTCCGAAAAGATTTGTAACCATATAAAGTGCCGTTGCTAATTTTTCTGTCTTTTTATAAATAAAGATAAAAGACTTATCATCACCAAAAAAATCTATACTTTTGGCTGTATTTTGTATGTCTTTTACGGTTTGTCCCTGAATATTATTTGACTGTCCTTGTTGATTTTGGTTTATGTCCATTTTAGTCTTTAAGACTTTTAGATATGTCTTTTTCAAAAAGATTTTCACTAAAAGACTTATTTGATTGATACATTGTCCATTATAGATAAATCACATATTTTTAGCAAGATTTTTATAAAAAATGTTATGATATTTATATGGCAAAAATTAAAAAAGAACAAAAGAAAAAAAAGTTAGATGACGAATTTGAAGAAAAAGAATCCTACTTAAAAACAGAAACCACACAAGGTATTTTAGCTATATTGTTTTTTGTTTTGGGAATATTTTTTATATTAAGCGGTTTCCAAAAATCCGGCAAAGTTGGGTTGATAGTTTTTAAGATTTTTGAAAAACTTTTTGGATACGGTTTCTGGCTTATACCGCTTATATTTATACTTCTTAGTGCTTCATTTTTTAATTCTTTAAAAAAGAAGTTGGCTCTAACTCACAGTATAGGTGGGTTACTATTTTTTGTATCAACTTTATCTATATTAAATATATTTACAGAAAAAATGTCTGGACTTGGTAAAGGTGGTTTTATTGGTGGATTTATATCTACCCCACTAACCTCTCTTTTTGACATATATGCTTCTGTTATCATACTTTTATCATTTATTGTTATTTCTATTTTGATAATGTTTGATATACCTCTGAAAATCAGCTTCCAAAATATTTTCTTTAAAAAAGAAGATTCTCTAAAAACAATTGACGAAGATAAAGAGATAATACTAAATCCAGAGACCAAAAAAGCACTAGAAGAATCCAAAGAAAATAAAGAGATTAAAACTGAAAAACCAAAAGAAGTTAAAGAAAAACAAACATCAGATTTTGAACCACTACTCGGTAGAGTTACTTTAGCTGGAAAAGAATTTATTCCTCCTCCACTTAATCTTTTAGAGAAAGACAAGGGGAAACCAGAAGTTGGTGACATAAAAGCAAATTCAAATATTATAAAAAGAACTTTGGCTAATTTTGGTATAAATGTAGAAATGGATGAAGTTTCAATAGGACCATCTATAACAAGATATGCATTGAAACCAGCCGAGGGTGTAAAACTATCAAAAATAGTCTCTCTTCAAAATGATATTTCTCTGGCTTTGGCAGCACATCCTATCAGAATAGAAGCTCCTATACCTGGAAAATCTCTTGTTGGTATAGAGATACCAAACAGTAGTAAAACAAAAGTTAGATTAGGATCACTTCTTTCTAACCCAGAATTTCAAGAGTCTGACAAACCTCTATTTTTCTGTCTAGGTAAAGGTATTTCAGGTCACTCGTATTTTGCAAACTTGGCAAAAGCACCACATATGCTCATAGCAGGTTCAACTGGTTCTGGAAAATCTGTAACTATACATGCAGTTATAACATCACTTCTTTATAGAAATTCACCAGACAATTTAAAATTTATTATGGTTGATCCAAAAAGAGTAGAATTGACCTTGTATAACAAAATACCTCATCTCCTTACACCAGTCATAACCGATGCAAAAAAGACAATAATGGCACTTAAATGGGCTGCAAAGGAAATGGATAGAAGATATGACATACTTCAAGCAAATTCACTTCAAAATATTTCTTCGTATCACGAAAAAATAGTTGAACCAGCTATCAAAAAAGCAAAATCCGATAAAAATGCAAAAATGGATGGTATTGAAACTATGCCTTATATAGTCATTGTTATAGATGAACTGGCAGATATTATGCAGGCATACCCTAGAGAACTTGAATCTGGAATTGTTAGACTAGCACAAATGTCCAGAGCCGTAGGAATACACCTTATACTTTCAACTCAAAGACCAAGTGTTAATGTTATTACAGGTCTTATAAAAGCAAACATACCTTCAAGAATCGCTCTTCAAGTTGCCTCTCAAATAGACTCAAGAACAATACTTGATATGTCCGGAGCGGAAAAACTTCTTGGTGCCGGAGATATGCTCTATCTATCAGGAGAAATGTCTCAACCTCAAAGAATTCAATCTGCATACCTATCAGAAGATGAACTTAAATCTGTTGTAAACTATCTTGCATCAAACTATCAAAACGAACTACCAGAATCAATAGACCTCTCACCAAATTCAAACATCAACACAGAAAATAATCCCATCTTTTCATCCGATGTAACATCTGATGAAAATGAGGAAGATGATGATCTTTACGAAGAAGCTAGAATGACAGTTATACAAGCTGGAAAAGCATCTACATCGTTTTTACAAAGAAAACTTGGTATAGGATATGCAAGAGCAGCTAGACTTATAGATATTTTGGAAGAAAGATCTGTTATAGGCCCAGGGTCAGGTGCAAAACCAAGAGATGTGCTTATAAAACCAGAGGATAATATAGGTCAACAAACAGAAACAGCATGAAAGAATTTATAGTAAAAAACATAAATAAAATACTAATAACTCTTTTTCTTTTGTTTATATTTTCTTATGGAATAATAGAATCAAAAGCCCTAATACAAGGCCCCCAGATTACAATAAACTCACCTTTATACGGAGAAACATATAAAAACTCAGGGGTAGTTATAAAAGGTCTAGCCAAAAATATAAGTAAAATATCTTTAAATGATAGAAATATCTTTTTAGATAAAAATGGCAACTTTATAGAAAAATTGCTGATGTCACCTGGTTATAATATAATCAATATCAAAGCAGAAGATAGGTTTGGAAAACAAATTTCTAAAAAAATAGAAGTAACCTGTTTGTGCGATAATTAAAATAATATGAAAAAGACAAAAAAAGAAAGTAAGCCAGTAAAAAATACAAGTAGGATAGAAGATGCATTAAAAGAGATAAAAAGTCGTTTTGGTGATGATGCCATAATGACACTCGGAGAAAAACCAAAAGTCAACATAGATGCAATACCAACAGGATCAGTTGGACTTGATGCAGCACTTGGAGTATATGGAATGCCAAGAGGTAGAATAGTTGAAATATTTGGACCAGAATCAAGTGGAAAAACTACCCTATCCCTTCATGTTATAGCCGAAGCTCAAAAAAAAGATGGTATATGTGCTTTTATAGATGCTGAGCATGCCCTAGATCCTGAATATGCTAAAAGGATTGGAGTTAATATAGAAGAACTTTTAATATCTCAACCCGACAATGGCGAACAAGCACTTGAAATAGTTGATTCACTTGTCAGATCTGGAAAAATAGATGTTATTGTTGTTGACTCCGTAGCAGCACTTACACCAAGAGATGAAATAGAGGGAGATATGGGAGCGATGCATGTAGGAAAACAAGCAAGACTTATGTCTCAAGCTCTTAGAAAACTGACAGCAATAGTTGCAAAATCAAAAACAGTTGTTATCTTTCTAAACCAAATCAGAATGCAAATCGGAGTAATGTTTGGAAATCCAGAGACAACACCAGGAGGAAAAGCTTTAAAATTTTACACATCTGTTAGGATAGACATAAGGAGGATTGCTCAGATCAAAAAAGGAGAAGATGTGATGGGTGGAAGAGTTAGGGTTAAAGTTGTAAAAAACAAAGTAGCAGCTCCATTTAAGCAAACAGAGTTTGATCTTATGTATAACGAAGGTATATCCAAAGAAGGAGAAATAATCGCACTTGGTGAAAAAATGAAAATTATTGAAAAATCTGGATCAAGTTATAGTTATGGAGAATTAAAGCTCGGTAGAGGTTACGATTCCACAAGACAATTTTTGAAAGAAAATAAAAACATTTCAGATGAAATCTTGAAAAAAATAAAAGAAAAATTAGATGAAAATGGTGGTTCAATATCCCCTGTCTCTGAAAAAGAAGTTGAGGATAAAGAAGAAGCACCAGAGGAATAAAAAACGAAAAAGCCGCGGGTTTTAATCCGCGGCTAAAACTAGGACCATCGGCGGTATTCCCGCCAAAACGTCCTTGATTTTTCCATCCGGCGAGCTCGCCGGAATGCTTCCTCGCCTTCAGCGAGAAAGCTAAGAATTTTGATGAACAAATTCATATTACAATTATATCAAATTAAATACAAAATGTCAATGGTATGTTTTTAACAATATACTATATAATTTTTCGGTATTATAATTAGATTTAATATATATAAACTATGCTTGAATATAACGAAATAACAGAAAGAAAATACATCATATACGAAGGTCAACCTTTTGAGGTCTTATCTTCTCATGTATTTAGAAAACAACAGAGAAAACCTGTAAATGCAACAAAACTTAAAAACCTAATAACAGGTAAAGTCACAGAAGTTTCTTTTCATCAATCAGAAAAAGTGCAGGAAGCTGAGATAAATAAAAAGGATGTAAAATACCTTTACAACAACAAAGGTGAATATTGGTTCTGCGAAGTAAATGATCCTAGCAAAAGATTTTCAATGAAAGAAGATTCTATGGAAAGTGGTATTAAGTTTATAAAAGCAAACTCAGTTATAACAATACTACTATTTGATGAAAAAATAATCGGAGTAAAACTTCCTATCAAAGTTGATCTAAAAGTTACAGAAGCACACGAAGCTGTTAGAGGAAATACAGCCCAGGGTGCAACAAAACAAGTTGTGCTAGAAACAGGAGTGACAATAAATGTCCCTATGTTTATAAAAGAAGGAGAAATAATAAGAGTCAACACCGAAGATGGGCAGTATGTTGAGAGAGCAATGGGAAATAGTTATTAAAAAACACAAAAAGGAAAATATATACAGAGCAGTTTAAGATATATTCCGTAAAAGCATAGTATTTAGAGACTTGCGAGCGCGACTGGCACGAGCACGAGGAATTTTTCAGTAGAAAAATATCCGTGCTCTAAATATTATGCTTTTATAAGGCAAATACGAGTAGTTTTTTATTTTCAAACGAAGCGAGCGAAATAAGAAAGTATTCTTTCTTATTTCCGAGTGCAGTGTAGAAAACAAAATATTCCACAGCTTGCTACGGAGATAAACCGTGAGCGAAGCGAACACCCTTTGGGTCCATGGCTCTGCCCTGGGGTTTAACACCTTTTATTTTTAAACTTATCTATCTTATTGTATAAGGAATAAGTCCCATAAATCTTGCTCTTTTTACAGCCAAAGCAAGTTTTCTTTGATTTAAAGCAGTAACACCAGTTCTTTTTCTAGCAATCATTCTTCCGTGTGGGTTTAAGAACTTCTTTAAAAGATCTATGTCTTTAAAATCTATGTGATTTATATTATTTTGTGAAAAGTAACATTTCATAATTTATTTTTATTGATTTTATTAAAATGGTATATCTTCTGGATTTATATCTTCTTCTGGATATTCTATTGTATCCATTTTTGAATCAGGAGCAGAAGAATCTCCAGAAGTCTTTGATTCATTGGCAAATGAAGAGCCACCCTCTTTTCTTGGGCCAAGCTGTATTCTATCAGCAACAACCTCTGTTCTATAATTTTTCTTTCCAGAAGCATCGTCCCAGCTCCTTGTTTGCATTCTACCTTCAACTAAAACTGAACTTCCTTTTTTTAGATATTGAGAAACAATATCAGCTTGTTTTCCAAAAACTACTATATTATGATAATCAACTGATTCTTGTTTAACACCATTTTTATCTTTCCAAACTCTGTTTGTTGCCACTGAAAATGAAGAAACTTTTATACCTGACGGTAAAGACTTAGCCTCTGGATCTTTTGTTAAATTACCTATTAAAATAGCTTTATTTAAATACATATTTTTATTATGCTACTACTAAATTATCTATTGATTTATCTAGGGCAACTTCATCTATAACATCACTTTTAACATCATCAACAGTCTCATCTTTAGAAACCTTGTCTTCTTTTTTAAACATCATTTTACCATTTAAAAGTGTATTTTCTTTAACTGTTTTTACAATCAAAAATCTAACAATAAAAGGATTATTTTCCGCATACTTTTTGATCTCTGAAACATTTAGAGTATCCATCTGAAACTTTATATAACCAAAGTAACCCTTTTGACACTTTACTCTAGAAGAAGTTGTGACTTTAACCATAGGATATGCCAAATCTATAAGTATAGGATTTTCAAATGATAATACATTTCCAGAATTTGAACTTATTTGTTCTTGTAGATTTGTAACCTCTTTTGAAACATCATCGTTTGACAGGCTTGGTAAAAGTATATATGAGATCTCGTATATACCAAAAACAGAGTCAACCTCTTCTGTTACTTTTTTGCTTTTTACGGCCTTTTTTTCTTTAGTTTTTACATCTTTTTCCATAAGAAACAGACTATCATAAAACATCTTTTATGGCAAGGAACGGGTCTAAACCAAAATTGAATAAAATACTGCCCTATTTATCTATACTAAACAATCTTTTAGCATTAGAGATCAAAACCTCTTTTAGATAATCTTCTTTTATATTTTTTATTTCTGCCATTTTTCTTACAACAAAAGGAACATTTAGAGGGCTATTTCTCTTGCCTCTAAAAGGAACAGGGGCAACAAAAGGAGAATCAGTCTCGCAATGTATCATATCATCTGGTGTATATTTTATAAGATCATTGTAGTCGCTTGTAAAAGTGATAACACCTGTAAAAGAGACAGAAAATCCAATATCCAAAAAACCTTTCAAAATTTCCTTATTACCAGCAAAAAAATGTGCATTGCCAAAAAGCCTATCTCCAAAATCTTTTTTATAAGATCCAAGAACATTTAAAGTATCCTCGTAGGCATCCATAGATTTTTCAGATGGACGACAATGAAGCATTAGTGCTTTACTGTTTTTAACAGCTAAATCTATATGACTTTCAAATATTTGCTTTTGGATTTTTTTAGCACTATCAATTTCTGACAACCTAAAATAATCAAAACCACATTCCCCTAATGCTACAACTTTTGGCTCTAAAACTAAACTTTCAAAATCCTTATCAAAAACATCACTTTGAAAATGAGCAGGGTGAACACCTATACAAGAAAAAATATTTTCATTTTCCTTTGCCAAAGAAATAGATTTTTCTGAAGTCTCTTTATTTGTTCCGATGGATATAGTAAAAATACCCTCTTTTTTCATAGATTCTAATATAGAAAATCTATCAGAATCAAATTCATCAAAATAAAGATGTGAATGTATATCAAAATAATTTATATTCATAAAACTATTCTTTTCTTAAAAATAGTGGTTTTTCTAGTTTATTTTGTTTTATAGCATCTCTTATCTTCAAACTAGTTTCTGGCATTATAGGCTCCAATAAAGTTGATACAAAATAAAGTCTTTTAACTAAAAAATCTATCATCTCTATACCCTTCTCTTTTTCTGTTTTTACAACCTTAAAAGGTTGATTTTCTTGTATATACAGATCAAGTTCAGAAATTTTCTGCCAAATATAATCAGTGGCTTTATTTATCTCAAAATTATTCAACAAGTTAAAATACTCTTCAATATTTTCAGAATCAACATCAGAAATGTAAACAGGAGTATCTAAATTTGTCTCAGCCATCTTCATTATACGAGAAACTAGATTTCCCAATCCGTTTGCCAAATAGCTATTGTAACTTTCTTTAAGCCTTTCCATTGTCATGTCAGAGTCTTCAAAACAAGATAGCTCTTTTACCACAAAAAATCTTAAAACATCAGCTCCGTATATAGAAACAACATCATAAGGATTTATAACATTACCGAGTGACTTACTCATCTTTTGACCTCCGCTTAAAATAAAACCATTTATAACAATACGATTTGAATTTGGAAGACCTGCTGACATAAGCATTGCTTGCCACATTGCTGACTGCTGTCTTAGATTGTCTTTACCAGCATACTGAACAGGAGTGCCATTTATCCAATATTTTTCAAAAGTAACAATATCATTTGGCCAACTTAAAGTTGAAATATAGTTTATAAGTGCATCAAACCAAACATACATAACATGATCAGGATCATTTGGCACAGGAACACCCCAAGACATTTTTGACCTAAGTCTTGAAATACTAAAATCTTCAAGTCCTCTTTCTACAAATTTTTTTATTTCAGTAAAACGAAAATCTGGCACAACAAAATCTGGATTTTTTTCATAAAAATCTAGTAGTGGTTTTTGATATTTACTCCACCTAAAAAAATAATTTTCCTCTTCCCTTATTTCAAGTTCCCTGTTTGGATGTATAGAACATTTACCATCAACCAACTCTGAATCAGTTTTTTCAAGTTCACATCCAATACAATATTTAATCTTGTAATTTTTTTTGTATATATCTCCATTTTGAAAGCAAAGATTCCAAAAATATTGAGCTGACTTTTGATGTTCTTTGTTTGTAGTTCTTATAAAATGTAAATCACTTGAAAGATTTAACAGCTCTTTCAATCCTTTAAACCTATCAGCAAAAAAATCAACATAATCTTGAGTCTCCTTACCTGCCTTTAAAGCTTCGTCAAAAATCTTTTGACCATGCTCATCTGTTCCTGTGTTAAAATACACATCAAAACCTTGAATCTTTTTCGATCTAGCTATTATATCAGCCCTAACTATTTCAGCGGCAAAACCAATATGAGGATCCGCATTTACATAAGGAAGAGTTGTTGTTATATAAAAAGTTTTCTTTTGCATATATAAGAGACTATAACAGAAAAATATGTTTTTGTCTTTGTATTTTTTAAGCTAGATTTTTTTCAATTCTCTCTATTTTATCTTTTTCAACATCATCTAAAAATTCCATAAGTGCAGTGGCAATAGGGACAGAAAGTATCAAACCTAAAAATCCAAATAACTCATATCCAGCAACTAGGGCAACTATTGAAACAATTGGCGAAACTCCTATAACTTTTTTTACAACAAGTGGATATATCAGATGATTTTCAAATTGATGAATAATAACATAAAGTCCAACAACAAGTATTGCAGTAGAAATACCACCGGAAACGAATGATAGTGTTATGGCCGGTATAGAGGCAAGTATTGGACCAAAAAGAGGAATAATCTCAAAAACAGCGGCCAAAAAAGATAGAAGTAGTGCATTTTTAACATCCAAAAGAGTTAATCCTAAAAATACCAACATTCCTATAATAATAGCTAAAACTAACTGACCCTGCATCCACAAACCTATCTTATATTGAGCTCTTTGCCAAAGGTTTAATATATATTTTTCGTGTTTTAACGGAGTTACAAGTTTTAAAAATTTAGCAACTCCATTTTCATCAACGGAAAGATAAAAAGATAAAACTATCATAAGTATAAAACTTAAAAATCCACCAAAAACTGAGACTATGGTATTAAATGCACCTATATTTAAACTATCTATAAAAGCATTTATAGTATTACCTATTTGTTGTATGTTTATTGAATTTTTTAAACTATAAACTATTGGCTGATTTGAAACAGACGAATCAAGTCCACTATCAAAACCAGAAAAATAACTTGGCAAATTTTTAATAACCTCAGATGATTCTGAAAGCAGAGGAAGTAGAAGATAAAAAACACTAATACCTAAGATAATAGCAATGGTAAGATATATAACTATAACACCTAAAAGTCGAGGTATTTTCCTTCTAGAAAACCATTTTGTCAAAGGTTCAACAGCCGAAGCGATAACAATAGACATCAACACCACCAGCATTAAATCTTTTAAGATATAGAGAATATAAAAACCGATCAATACCAAACAAAATTTTATCATTGTTGAAATACCAATAGATAACTGTTCTTTATGTTCCATATAAATAAATATTTACTAAAATAATATATAATTATACTACCATATACAACCAATAAAGTTTACAATTTATATATGACAATAGAAAAAGAAATTGAAAATATCCAAATACCACTTGAAATGTATGCAGTGCCTAGATCAGAAAAACACACATCAGATCTATATGAAATGTATAAAAAATCAGAACAAAGAGAGCTTGATAAAATAAAACAAGCAGTAAAAAGAAAATCAATTTTAAAAAAAATTAATGAAAAAGTTCAGTATACCTTTGAATTAATGACATTTAGATTAGATAGATTTGGAACTAAATCTAAGATGTTTTTAAAAGAAGAATTGATTAGATCCCTATCTCAAAAACAAAAATTTAAACTTGCAAAAATTTTTTTCAAATCCAAAGATATTGAAAATCAAAAAACAGCAATATTTATATTATATTTATTATCAAAAGAAGAACAAAAAGTTGAATGTATAAAAATTGGTCTTGAAAAAGGTGGTGATATTATTAAACAACACTGTGCTTTAAAAATTAGATTTTTAAATGATGAGAAATACAAAAAGGAGCTTTACTTTATATTAAAAGAATTGATCTTAAAAGCTCTAAGTAGTGGTTACGAACAACTTTCATATATAAGGTTAATTGAGTATTTACCAGAAGAACAAATGGTTGAGTGTATAAAAATCGGTCTTCAAAGTAAAGATGAGTTGGTTGTAAAAAAATGTTCAGAAATAGTTATATTTACTATGTCTAAAGAAAAAAGAGATATACTTTTTCCACTAATACCAGATAAATATGATATGAAAATAATAGAACCACCTTTATATACTAAAATTAGGAGAGACTTGAAAGGTAATTATCTACTATCCAAAGCAAAATTCGAAAAAGACGGTTCTGAAACAACACTACTTGGTGGTGGTCTTGAAGGTAAAGTAATAGTAAGACATATAAATCCAGAATCATTTTTAGCTTGGAGAAAAGCTTTTGAAGATTATGATATGTGGAGACAAGAAGGTTTTGATTATGTTCCAGTTGAACCAATTGTTAAGTTTAGATTAAACAATGACGGACTAGTTGATGTTTATTCCGGAGTTTTAGATCACAATTTAGCAGATTTCACAACAAAAAATGGTCCATTTTTTAATGAATTAACTGAAGAAGCAGATAAAATTAAGGAAATCTTATTAAAAAACAAAATTATTCACGGCCATAGTCATAATTGGAATTTTTGCTTAAGATTTTTTGATGATGAAAATGGTAATATAGATTTTTCAAAAAAACCTAGAATTTACATTATAGATTTTGATCAAGCATATATTCAGAAGTAAATTGAGGTTATATTTTCAGCAATTTGTAAATCTCTTTATCATCAAGACCATCGCCTATCAGAGCAACTGCTAAATTTTCTGTCTTAAATATTTGTTTAGCCAACCTTAAAACATCAGAAGGTGTAACTTTTCTAATATTGGAAATAAAACTTTCAGGAGTTTCCAACTCTTGATCTAAAATCCTTTGCATACCAAAATATTCAGCCACATTGTCGGAAGATTCAAGAGAAAGTAAAGTGTTGCCTATTAGATATTCCTTTGCTTTTAAAATTTCTTTTTCAGAAATTTTTTCATCTTTTATTTTTTTCAACTCATCAATAATAGCTTTTATAACATCAAAAACTCTTTTGTTATCAGCACCTATGGAAATACTGAAATTTCCATGATCACTAAACTCTTCTATGTTTGTCCTTATATAATATCCAATACCCATTTGGTCACGAAGTCTGTAAAACAGTCTTGAACTTAGACCACCAGAAAGAATTGCATCTAAAACCTTTAAAACATAACCCCTCTTGTCAGATGCTTTAAATGTTCTGATCCCAAAAACCAAATGAGTTTGATCTGTTTTTTTATTTTTTATTAAAATATTTGGTTTAGTTTTGTTTTCAATAACTTTTTCTTTACCTTCTTTTTTAGAAACAGAAATATTATTAAATATTTTATTTATTTTTGGAGCTATCTTCTTAACATTAAAATTACCAGCTACTATGACTTTTGTTGCCGATGCTACATAGTGTTTATTTATATAATCCACAAAATCTTCCCTTTTTGTTTTTAAAATATTTTCTTTTGGGCCAAGTATTGTAAAACCAGCTGGACTATCACCGTAAAGTGCCTGAGAGAAAACATCTTGAACTTGTCTGTGAGGCATATCCTCATACATATTTATTTCTTCAACAATCACACCTTTTTCCTTTTCAATTTCATTTTTATCAAAAATAGGGTTTAAATACATATCGGAGACAACATCCAGTATTGTATTTATATGTTTTTTAGATGACTTAGCATAATAACCAGTGAATTCTTGTGAAGTAAAAGCATTGTATTGAGAGCCAATAGAATCAAGCTCCTCTGATATAAGTTTTGGGGAAGGTCTCTTGGAAGTCCCTTTAAAACACATATGTTCTAGAAAATGAGAAATGCCATTATTTGACTTATTTTCATATTTAGAGCCAGTTTTAACCAATATAAGAACAGTGACGGCCATAGAATCCTTCATTGGTGCAAAAATGACCTCTAAGCCGTTTTTTAGTTTTTTAGTTGAAACTTTCATAGTTTTGCAAAGCGACTATATCACAGCTTTGAAAAAGTTTGAATATTTACTGGATTATACCATATTTTTATAAAAAAGTAAAATACCACCTATTTAGGTGGCCCTAGTATTACTACCAAATGCGAATCTATAATTAGAATGCCAATATTCAGTAACAGATTCATTTAATTTATCACCTATTACTAAACAAACTTCATCTTTACCATCTTCATCTTTTCTTCTAACAAGAGAAATATCATAACCATCATTAGTATATATTCTAAAATCTTCAAAAGATAAAGCTGTTGTATTCCTAAAATACAAGACAGAGGCAATGTAGATTAAAACTTCATATAAATTAAACTTCCTAGATGTTTTTTGCTCATTATGCGAATTTTTAATGGAAATATACGGAAAATTTAAATGAGCATTAGGTGAACTAGAAATTTTTTCCATATCCATAATTAAGTTAAATGTAAAACCTTTTCCTACAAGAAATCTAATTAAAGGATAAATAAAAAATCCATATACTAAGATTTTATCCTCTTGAAAATCACAATCTATTTTAATATCAACACCTAATTCTTTGTAAAAATTTCTCCAAGTGAGCATTCCGTAACTATTTTTACATAAAAGATAGTTACGGGAAATATAGACAAACTATATTAAAGAATTTCTAATTATTTCCTTAACTTCATCAACAGTTTTCCTCTCTTGAACCCCAGTATCTCTGTATCTTAAGGTCACAGTTTTATCTTTTTCAATGGTGTCGAAATCCACAGTAACACAAAAAGGTGTTCCTACCTCATCTTGTCTCCTGTATCTCTTACCAATATTTCCATTGTCATCAAACTCAACTGTTCCAAAATCTTTTTTAAGTTCTCTGTATATTTCTCTTGCACTAGAAACTAAATTCTCTTTATTTTTTAAAAGAGGAAAAACTGCACACTTAACAGGAGCAATTTTTGGAGACAGTTTCAGTACAGTGCGAATCTCCCCTTCATTATCTTCTTCAAAATAAGCATTTGAAAGAACAGCTAAAACAAGTCTTTCTAAACCAAAAGTTGGTTCTATACAATGAGGTATAAACCTATCTTTTGTAGGTTCATCAAAATACGACAAATCAACACCAGAGAAACTGCTGTGATTTTTTAGATCAAAATCTGTTCTATAAGCAAGCCCTAGCAATTCTTTTTGTCCAAAAGGAAAATCAAACTCTATATCAACACTTCGTTTTGAATAGTGGGCTCTGTCAGATTCAGAAACTTCTATTTTATGAATTTTAGAATCATCAAGACCAATTGTTTTTAAAAATTTAAACTGCTCTAAAAGGAGTTTTTCAAAAACACCCATCACCTCTTTTTCATCTCTAGGATCAACAAAATACTCTATCTCCATTTGTTTAAATTCACGAAGTCTAAAAATAAAATCTCTTGGAGCTATCTCGTTTCTAAAAGCCTTACCTATCTGGGCTAAACCAAAAGGAAGTTTTGGATGCATTGAATCTAAAATATTTTTAAAATTAAGAAACATACCCCCAGCAGTTTCAGGTCTAAGATATGTTATAGAAGATTCATCCTCTGTGGCCCCAACATAAGTCCTAAACATCATATTAAATTGTTTTGAAGAACCCAAGTTTCCTCCACAGTCAGGACAAACATTCAGATCTTTTAAATGATCAGTTCTAAATCTATGTTTGCATTTTTGACATTCAGATAAAGGATCATTAAACCCGGATATATGACCAGATGCTTCCCAAGCTTTTGGATTCATTATTATTGAAGCATCAACACCATATACATCTTCCCTATCTGTCACAAACATTTTCCACCAAATATTTTTTATATTATGAGCTAGTTCAACTCCATAAGGTCCATAATCATAAGTTCCAGCCATACCACCATATATTTCAGAGCCTTGAAATATAAAACCTCTTCTCTTACAGAGAGATACTATTTTTTCCATTAGATTATTTTCGTTCATACAAAACACTATATCAAAAAGATGAAAAATTTACTAGAAGTAAAACTACTTTACTAAACCAGGAGAACCAGAAACACTTGTATTAAAATTTGAAAGATTTATTTTTATAGGAAGATTAGTAAATGAATCAGTTCCACTAAAAATAACTTTTGATGTCAGCTCTGGTATAGTTCCAATCTGATTTAAACTTGGAGTTATTTTAATCTGAAAACCACCTTTTTTAGAAGAACTATTAAACCCAGCACTATTTGAAATACTTCCAATATTCCACAAAACCTCTCTACTCTCTTCGTTGTATACAATATTTTCAGAAGATGGATATGTCTTTCCAACAAAAGTTACATATTGAGGTAAGACAATAGATATTGTTGCATTATTTATATCATTATAAGTATTTGATATATTGAAATCTAGATTATATGAAGTTGTTTTTTCAGATACAGGAGGATTTGGGCCGGTCGTAGATAGTGGTGACCCATACAAAGTTTTCAATACAAATGTCGGTTCGGTTTTTATCCTTATGCTTTTACTCATAGAAGATGTTATTTCTTCTGAATCAGAATCTTGAGAAGTTCTAAGTCCATTTACTTTGAGACTGAAATCTATTTTTGGATTTTCTGAAGAGACTGGTATGTCCACTATGTCAAACTGAAAAGACAGTGAATTTGTTGAAAGTGGTCCAAAAGAAGAAAGTGAATTTGTTGTGTTTCTATTCCAAGTTATTGTATTTGAAATAGAATCATAAAATCCTCCTTGACCAACTCTGATACTTTTTTTGTCTATAAGTGGAGAATTTATATTAACAAAAACTTCATTATCATAAACACTTTCATTTAAAGTATTTGATATATCAAAATTAACCGATACAGAAGATTTATTGTCAGATATAGCAAAAGATGGATTATCTATAACACCTCCCATATAACTAACAATATTAAAAAATGGTTTTTTTATAGTTACAGAAGACAAGCCATCTGCAATAACAGATATATCATCTTCTTTTTTATCTTTTGAGCCAACTGCAAATCTAAATGTCCTCTCTTCATTGTTTTGAGCAATGAGCTTGCCTGTTATATTTAAAGTCTTTTTATCTCCATTTTTCAAATCACCAATAAACCACTCATTATTTGAACTAGAATTTTTTAAACTAGAATCGGCAAACTCAAAACCATATGGATATTCAGCAGTGATATATATATTTTTCAAAACAGTTTGTGAATTTGAAGTTATATCAACTTTAAAATTTAGATTTTGGCCAGAATTTATTTCTTTTGAAGAAGATATATTTAATATAACCGGTGATGAGTCGAGTTTTAGATCATATTTCTTTTCTTTTACAAAGACAGCATTTGACCCGACAATTCTATATTGAATTTTGAAAGATATAACCTTGTTAACATCTTTATTTCCTAAAATCGCAAAATTTATATCCCTATTTATATTTTGACCTTTTGCTATTTTACCTATATCAAAAGACAGATCTTTGATGGGTTTTTGATCCGGCATCATAACAGAACCATCAGGTAAAACAACAGAAAGAACAGAAGACTCAATATCACTTTTATTCTTATTAAAAACAGAAACTGAAAGCAAGACATCGGAACCAGAAGAAACAGATGTCGGCCCAGAGACCAATATCTCTAAATTATTTGATGACACAAATTGATTTTTAAAGAAAAATATATACAGAGAGAAAACGACAGAAAGCAAGAAAAAAGCTACTGCAAATATTGTAAATTTTTTTAAAAAACCTGTGTTATTTTCATCGTAATCTTTTATGTTAAGTTTTTCATCTTTTGCCCATCCAGAATAATCATCATCTCTTTTTGATAAATTTGAAAGTTCTGACCTGTCATCAGAGACTGAAAAGTATTTTCTCGAATATAGTCTTTTTTTTAGTTTTTCAATACGATCAAAATCCATAAGAATAAATTTTTAATTTAAATCTATTATAACATTAAAGATTGCTTAATGATAAAGCATTATTCACCATTTTAACAATTGTATTTATTTCAGTTTTAGCTTGATCCAAAATATCAAAATTTGGCACCAAAAACCTACTATCAAATGAAGATAAATCAACATATCCTAGATGAAATAAAACTGAAAGCAAAATAATAGCCTCAACAACCAAAACATCTTTATCATCTACTTTATTTAACATCAACAATCCTTCTCTAACAGATTTATATATTTGTTCATTTTTCTCTTCTGAAAGAATAAATTTTTCTAAAATTTTACAAATATTAAACAATGCTTTTTTTTTGATTTTAGATGAGTTATCAAATAAATTTTCAATAAAAGATGCCGAGGTTATTTTAAATCCTCTTCTGCTTTTTATAAAAGAGATTGATGATAAAAAATACTGTTGAAGTGAAAATTTTAATTTTGAGTTTACTTTTCTAACACCAACAGCTTTTGCATAAACAATACCAAAATCAGAAGTTAAGATAACATAAACAGCATCGTTTTCCAGAGGAACCCTTCTTAAAATTATACCTTCGGTAGTATGTATATGATAAGACATATTTACAAGACTTCTATAGAGAAATGAGTTTTTTTATCTTTTAAACTAACTTCAAAAGTTAAATCACCGTCTTCAAAAACAATTTCCTTTGCACCGACTGTCTTTTTTATAATCTCAGAAAAAGATTTGATGATTTTCTGTATATCAGAAGAAGCTGAAACTTTAAGTAAGATAATATTTTTTGAAATTAGATTCATTTTCTTTCTGCCATCTTGAACCGCTCTTATAAAATCACGGCAAATACCCTCCTCTATCAGTTCATCGGTTAAGTTTGTATCAAGAACAATGTCAGCAAGTGAAGAATCCACCTCTATTTCTTTAACATTAACTTCATCTTTAATAATTTCTAGTATTTCAGTATCCAAATCTGTATTTACATATAGTTTATACAGAGGTTGTCTGACTTTGATAGAAACCTTTTCTCTTTGCATTAAAACATTTGAAACTATCTCTCTTGCTTTTTGCATAGAAGAAAGCAGATTATCATTTACCTGCCTATTTACTTTTGGCCAATTATCCAAATGAACACTTATGGAATCACCACCATCTCTTAATCTCAGATACAGACTCTCTGCTAAAAATGGCATAAACGGAGCCAAGACTTTTGATAATTCTTTCAAAACATATTTTGTATAAAACAAGGCAGATTTTCTATCATCTTCATTTTCTGATTTAAACCTCTCTCTTGATCTCCTGATATACCAAACAGAAAAATCATCTATAAATGAAATTATAGGTTTTGTAGCTTTATCTATTTCATACAAATCCATAGACAAAGTCACCTCTTTTATAAGAACAGCTAATTTATCTAGTATCCAACTATCCAAAACTGATTCTTTTGGTAGATTAGAAATATCCTCTTTATACATATCATAAAAAGAATAAATATTTTCAAGTTTTAAAACTATTTTTTTATAAACCTCATCTACCAATTTTTCTGAGAAATTGAAATCTTCAGCTTTAACAAGTGGAGATGATAGGAGTAAATACCTTATACTATCGGCACCGTATTTATTTATAGTATCCATAAGATCTGGATAGTTTTTAAGTTTTTTAGACATCTTTCTACCATCTTCAGCAAGCACAAGACCATTTACCAAAACATTTTCATAAGGACTTTTACCAAAAAGAGCTGTTCCTAAAACTAAAAGTGTATAGAACCAACCCCTTGTCTGATCAAGTCCTTCTGCTATAAATTCTGCCGGAAACATTAAACTATCAACTTTATCAAACTCATTTTTATTCTTAAAAGGATAATTTTGTTGTGCAAAAAACATAGAACCGGATTCATACCAACAATCAAAAACATCAGGAATTCTTTTTAGTTTCTGACCTTCATCATCAAAAACTTCTACATCATCTATAAATGGCCTATGCAGATCAACTTCAAAATCTTCATTTACAGGAAGCTGACGAAAATCAACCTCTCTAACTTCTGCATTATCCCAATCACTTTTATAATCCAAATACATCTCTCTTTTAGATAAACCCTTTGAAACCAGGTCTAAAATAATAAGTGGTGCTCCGTGAGAAACTATTAGTATATTTTTACCTTGATATTTTTTATCTATATCATATATAAACTCGGACACTCTTTTTCTAACATCATCCCAATTTTCATCTCCATCTACTTTTTTTTCAAACTTATCTTTTTTTTGTGGAAAATTTTCCAGATATGTTGACCATAATTTACCATTAAAGGATTTTGCTTGAAGCTCAATTAACCTTTCATCAGTTTCTATTTGACCAGAAAATCCAATTTCTTTAGATAACAACTGGGCAGTTTGCATTGTTCTCTTAAAAGGAGATGAAAAGATTACATCAATTTTTTCATTTATATTTTTAGCTGAGGATATAACATCTTGAATACCTGAATCTATTAGAGAATCTTCACCATCATAAATACACGAAATTACAGATTTTTCATTTGACTTTGATCTTCCATGCCTTACTAGAAAATAATTATTTCTCTTTGGTATATGTTTTTTTATATCTGAAATAGATTCAAAAACATATTCCTTTCCTTTTTCATCAGTCCAAACAGGAAGAGGTGCTCCCCAAAATCTAGATCTAGATATTGCCCAATCTGGAGCACCCTCTATCCAATTACCAAATCTATTTTCCCCTATTTGTTTTGGAATCCATTTAACTTTTCTGTTATTTTCAAGCATTTTCTCTTTCAAACTCTCTATCTTTACAAACCAAGAACTTGTAGCATAGTTTAAAAGTGGACTATCACATCTCCAACAATGAGGATATGAGTGGACAATTTTTTCCTTTGCAAAAAGCAGTCCGCTATGTGCCAAATATTTTATAATCTCAATATCTGTTTTTTGATGACCATCTTTGTCATCTGATTTTGGTTTTACAAAAAAACCTTTAAAATCCAAAATCTCATCTTTAAATGTTCCGTCTGTTTTTACATGTTGAATAAAAGGCAGACTATATTTTTTAAGTAGAGAGTAGTCATCATTTCCAAAAGCTGGTGCAATATGAACAATACCTGTTCCATCTTCTGATGTCACAAAATCACCTTCATAAATTTTCCAACCATTTTCTCTGTTTTCTATTTTTTCATTTTCTGAATAATAATTGAAAAGTGGTTTATATCTTTTTCCTAAAACTTCATCAACTAAAACAGTTCTCAAAATTTTAAAATTTTCTTTAAATACAGCTTCAACTCTTGATTTTGCGATTATGTATTTATTTTCATCAACTCCACTAGAAACTTCAACATATTCAATATCTTTATTTATGGCCAAAGCAACATTTCCAGGAAGTGTCCAAGGTGTTGTTGTCCAAACCAAAAGATAAGTATTTTCCAAACCTTCTAATTTAAACTTCACATATACAGAAATATCGGTTATATCTTTGTAACCCAGATTGACCTCAAAATTTGAAAGTGTTGTCTCGCATCTAGGACAAAGATGCATTGATTTGAATCCTTTATAGATAAGCCCTTTATCATAAAGATTTTTAAATGACCACCAGATACTTTCAGTATATGTCTTGTCCATTGTCCTATAATCATTTTCCATATCAACCCATCTCCCAGTTCTAGGTATAACCTCTTTCCAAATATCAGCATATTCCAAAACAGAATTCTTTGCCTCTTTATTAAAATTACCAACTCCATAATCTAAAATATCTTTCTTTGTTTTAAGATTTAATTTCTTCTCTATCAAATTTTCGATCGGAAGACCGTGACAGTCCCAACCCCACCTTCTCAAAACCTTTTTGCCCTGCATTGTTTTGTATCTAGGAATAGCATCTTTTATAGAACTAGCCAAAAGGTGTCCGTAATGTGGCTCACCTGTGGCAAATGGTGGACCATCATAAAAAACAAAACTACCACCGTCTTTTTCTAGACTTTTTTCAAAAATATTATTTTCTTTCCAAAAAGCAAAAACTGCCTCCTCCCTTTTGGCAACTTCACTTTTTTCTTTTTTATCTTTATTTGACGACTGATCCATAAAATCCATACTATCATTTTTATCATTTTTTTGAAAGAAAAATGTGCTATATTGAATTTAATAAAAAATTTATGAAAAACATATCAAAAGAAGAAAAACTAAGACTTAGGACTTGGGTTGAAATAGACAGATCAGCCATCAAGCACAATGTAAATATTTATAAAAAAATTATTGGTAAAAATGTAAAACTAATTGCTGTCGTAAAATCAAATGCTTATGGACACGGACTTGTATCATTTTCAAGAGAATTAGAAAAAAACGGAATAAAATCTTTTGCAACTGACTGTATGGAGGAAGCTACCACACTAAGAGAAGCTGGCATAAAATCTGAAATACTAAATTTGGGTTTTTGTCCTTATACAGATTACCAAAATGCTATAAAAAACAATATAACCATTACAATATCAAGTTTAGATTCTTTAAAAAGAGTTTCCAAAGTTAAAGAAAAAATAAACATACATATAAAGGTGGATACTGGTATGGGAAGACAAGGTTTCAAAAATGAAGAACTTGATATTGTATTAAATACACTAAAAAAACATAAAAATATAAATGTATTAGGTGTTTACAGTCACCTAGCATCAGCAGATGATTTGGAAAATGTTGCATTTACAGAAAAACAGATTGGGACACTAAACTCTTGGCACAGTAGATTTTTAGAAAATGGTTTTAAACCAATAAAACATATCACTGCTTCTGCCGGCACAATGCTTTTTCCTCAATTTCACTTTGATGCAGTTAGGATAGGTATTGGACTTTATGGACTTCACCCATCTGACACAACCAAAAAACTTTTTTCAAAAAAATACCCACTTAAACCTGTGCTATGTTGGAAAAGTATTTTAACTGAAATAAAAAAATTTAAAAAAGGAGATAAAATTGGATATGATTTAACAGAGACACTGCAAAGAGATTCTAGACTAGCAATAATACCAGTTGGATACTACAACGGTTATCCAAGACTACTTTCCCTCAAAGGATTGTTTGAACTGAAAGGTAAGAAAATAAAAATCATAGGTAAAGTTTCTATGAATATGATTATTGTTGATATAACCGATGTAAAAAAAGCTAAATTGTTTGACGAAGTTATTATTGCTGGTGGCAAAAGCCATATTGCAGATATATATCAAATAGCACAAGATACTGAAAGTATAGTATATGAAGTATCAACAAAAATAAATCCAATTATAAAAAGATATTACAGTATCAACCCTGACATAAAACGAGTAGTGGTTTGAAAATCTAATACAATAATGAAGCCTCGCTCCCGATGAATCGGAAACGAGGCCGAGGACCAAGGTCAAAGTGTCTAAAAAATCACAGTGACCTAGCCCAAAGAACTAACTTTCGAGATAAGCCGAAAAATGCCAGCTATGCCACCGATCGCTGAGCCGACGCACGCGCCAGTGCCACTGACCTCCAACCGAGCACAAGTACAGAACGCAACGCCCGCCATCCGGATTACGGAGAATGGTTCCGAAGAAATCGAGATATTTGATACCTCGCTCCCTTCGGAGATTCTCCAAAACGGAGGCGCTGCCTCTGGACTTGTAGTCCACAAGGAGAGCCTCTCCGACCAGGGCGTCGAGGACGATCTTGCCTGACTTCTTAAGCTGGGCAAACTTTTCCTCTCCGGTGATACTCGTCTCGCCGGGATGGAGAAAGGTCTCGAAATTCGCCCAATCCACCTCTTTCAAAGCAAGACTGTCGAGGTCTTGCTCCATATCCCCATAGAGACCATCACCATTGGCTGGACCCCTCCAAATGGTCCAGCCGGGACCAATGAAGGTGGTTGGGTTGAACTTCTTTGTGCGGTCTATGGCGAGCACTGGGCTCACCACCCAACAAGCCTCCTTCCGGAGGAATTTTTTGAACTCTCTGAGCCACCGCTCGCCGTCCTCCCCGGCGAGATTGACGATTAAATGATTCAGCAGTCCGGAGTTAAACTCACGGAGTGCTTTGAAGAGCATGGTGTTGTCCATGGTCTTTTTCCTTTCTGCCAGAGGACCATCTTTAATCTTGTTGGATGGTCATAGCCAAAAAATGCCTACTTTAAGCATTTTTTGGCTATGACCAAGTCTAAAATTAAAATTTGTCCTACTTGGGGGGTTTGGGGGTTGCCCGAATTTCTCATCCAATTATATCATATTTAGATATAAAAGTCAATAAATAAATTTGTAGGATTAAGAAAAGACCCTGCATCTCTGTACAAGCAGATGCAGGGCCCAAAGGGCTAAGGTCAAAGGGTTCAAGAAGGTCCCAGTGGCTTAGTCCAAAGAACTAAATTGCGAGAACGGCGGATGGCTGTCGAATGTCCCAGTTGCCCATTAACCAGGACACGTTCCAGCGCCACCGACCCCTGCTCCAAAACAAGCACAGAACGTAACGGCCACCGACCGAGTCCCGAAGGACTGTGCCGTCAAAGAAGATGTAACGGGTGTTCCAGTTGACCCTCTCCTTCCACGACTCGGGAATGAGGTGCTGGTTCTCCCAGAGCGTGAGGAAGATGTCGGCGTCCAAGCGAATGTAGTCCGATTCTTTGAGACGCCTGAGCTTCTCCTCGCCATTCACGTACGTCTCGCCGTCCTTCAGCATCGTCACGTGCTGAACCTTCGTCAGGTCCAGTTCGGTGAGTGCGATGGATCGAGTGTCTGTCTCGTCCACCCAGATGTTCCAACCTTGGCCGATTAATAATGAATTGGGATTGAAGCGACCATGGTTGATTGGGATGATCTTCGACTCGCCGACGATGATCTTTCCACCGTTCTTGAGGAACGCCGTGAACTGTCTGCCAGCTTCCTTCGGGTTACGGACGATGAAGTCCTGAAGCCCCGAGTTAGCGAAGTCAATCGTTGCCCAATCAGTATTCACAGCCAGAGTGGCGATAACCTGATGGGATTGGTCAATTTGGCCGATTAATGAATTGGGATTGAAGCGACCATGGTTGATTGGGATGATCTTCGACTCGCCGACGATGATCTTTCCACCGTTCTTGAGGAACGCCGTGAACTGTCTGCCAGCTTCCTTCGGGTTACGGACGATGAAGTCCTGAAGCCCCGAGTTAGCGAAGTCAATCGTTGCCCAATCAGTATTCACAGCCAGAGTGGCGATAACCTGATGGGATTGGTCAATAGTGATTTGTCCCATTGTCTATCTCCTTGTGTGCAAGAGGGCGACTGTATGTCGCCGTAGCTGGGAAAGCCCTATATAAATTACTTTTTTGTAAGACTCTTTCAGCTATGGCGATTTTTTTGAAGATCAGATATGTTTAAGACTTTGCAAATTTCTTATCGAATTATATCATATTTAGATTAAAAAGTCAATAAATAAATTTGTAGGATTAAGAAAAGACCCTGCATCTCTGTACAAGCAGATGCAGGGCCCAAAGGGCTAAGATCAAAGGGTCCAAGAAGGTCCCAGTGACCAGAGCCAAAGTGCTACTTGCGACGAACGAACACGAAGCGACTGTAACCGTCCCAGAGGGTGTCCCACTTACCGTTGCCATTCAACCAACGACCATCCTCGCCGTGTACAACGTGGAACACGTTAGGATAGCCGTCCGAGTCCGAAATCGGTTTCATCCCGATGAGTAACCACTCTCCCTTCGGCTGGTCCTTGTACTGCAAACGCAGTTGAGGACCAACTTCAGAAGGACAGAGTTCCAGACCGAGTGAAATCGCTCGCTCGTAGATGTCGCCACGTGTGGCACCATCATTGAAGCCGAGCTCGGCAACGGAGACATTGACGAGGGGGAGCTCCATCTCGGTTTCGCTCGCCGTGAAGGCGGGCTTGCCGAGAATGTCGTTACCCCAATTCCCGATTTTGAAGCCCCCGTCCTTGAGTGCCTTTCGGAAATCATCGGCGATCTTCAGTCCCGTGCCAAGCTTCACCGTCTTCCAAATGGTGAACTGTGGAACCGATAGGGTCAGCTCACCCGAGAGGAAGCGGCGAACGCCGTCCATCCCACCGAGCTTGTTGACTATTGCTTCTATCTGACCAAGAGTTAATTCCCCGTATTTCATCACTCTCTCTCCTTATCGGCTGATTGCCGATGGACTTCCCACTGCCCGTGGGTTTAGGGTTAGAGCTAGAGGACAACCACATTGGTAGTCATAGCCAAAAAATGCCTACTTTAAGCATTTTTTGGCTATGACCAAGTCTAAAATTAAAATTTGTCCTACTTGGGGGGTTTGGGGGCTTCTGAAATTTCTTATCCAATTAGATCATATTTAGATTAAAAAGTCAATAAATAAATTCAGAAGATTTTACATCTCCTCTGGAGTTTTTATACCAAGAAGCCAAAGTCCTGACTGCATAGTTTCTTTGAAAACTTCTATTAAGAAGATTTTATATGGAGAATTTTTATCATCTTTGTCTACTATTTTTTCTTTTGCATAAAAACTATTAAACTCACCTGAAAGCTCTATCAGATATGTACTTATGTATTGTGGAGCATATTTTAGTCCCGCTCTTTCTATAACAGAATAAAATCTCTCTAAAAGTTTTTCTAGTTTTGTTACTTTCCAATCTTCTGGAATCAAATCACCTGAAACCAAAGACAGATCATTTGCTTTTTTTAATATAGAATTTGCTCTGACAGCTGAATATTGTAAATAAGGACCAGAATCCCCTTCAAAAGAAAGTGATTTATTGAAATCAAAAATAATATCAGAACCGATTGATTGTTTTAATATAGAATATTTTATAGCACCAATAGCAACCATCTGAGCAATTTCTTTTTTCTTTTCATCTGAAAACTCTCTGTCTTTCATTTTTTCTAATGTTTTTTCTTTAACCTGATTTATCATTGACTCTGCTGTTATAACATTACCAGTTCTACTAGACATCTTTCCTTCTGGGAGTTTTAACATCCCATGAGATATATGTTTTAATTTACCTTTTCTTGATGGCATAACTTCACCTATGGCAACCTCTACCACATCAAAAAAACTATCTTGCTCATTTGCTGTTACGGTAATAGATAAATCATAATCAAAATTTTCTTTTTTTATGAAAGCAAGACCAACTTCTTTTGCTTCATAAGTTGGCAATCCGTCGCTGTTTAAAAAAACTCTGGTATGAGTTTTAGGTATAAAATTTTCACCTTTAAATATCACTGCTCCACTATCACCTTTTTCAAAAACTTTACCAATATTTTCAGATACAACTTTTTTACCAATCTCCCCTGACTGACTTTCTAAAAAATGAAAATTAAAATGACTATCTAGTTTTTTATAAATTTCTTCAAAAAACTCAAAACTTTTTTTTATACCTTCTTTGTATATTAAATTTATATAACTATCAGATTCTTCATATATTTTCTTATTAATTTCATTTATTTCACTTTTTTCCACAAGGTTTTCATAAAATATATTTCCTACTGCATAAGCTTTTTTAAAATCATCTGTTTTTTTATTGAAAATAGCCCACACAGCTTTTGCTATATGAATACCTTTATCACCGTGATAAGTAGCAACTTGCACATCCGCTCCAAGTGTCTTAATAAGTCTTGATATTGACTCACCAATTGCATTGTTCATTAAATGTCCAATGTGAAATTCTTTAAACGGATTTGGTTGAGTATGTTCTATAAAAATCTTCTTTCCTTTCAAATTGCTCGGTAAACCCTCACCTTTTTTAGTCCTCTTTAAACAATCCCTTATATATTCTTTTGTTAAAAAGAAATTCAAAAAACCATTTGGTGCAACTTCAACTTTTTCAATTTCTTTTATTTTTTGATTATTTAATTTTTCTACAAATTCAGCGGATAAAGTCTTTAAATCCTTACCCTCTTTTTTTGCCATCATCAAAGCTACGGTGCTAGAGTAGTCACCAAAAGAAAGGTTTTGATTTGGTTCAATAGAAAAATCAGTATCTAAACCCAAAACCTCGGCTATCCATTTTTTTATTATACTTTCTGTCATTTTATTTTCCAGATGAACCAAATCCAGTTTGTCCCCTTTTTGAATCTGATAAACTATCTACCTCAATAATATTACAATAAATATAAGGTTGTACAATCATTTGCATTACCTTATGTCCTTTTTCAAAAACATAATCATCTAAACCTAAATTAACAACACCTAAAACAAGCTCCCCTCTAAATCCGGAATCAATAACACCAGCCAAAACTTTTATACCATTATTCATTGAAAGTCCACTCTTATCCCAACAAAGACCAACAAAACCATCTTGTAATTCTATAGATATCCCTGTTCTTATTTTCGTTATTTTTCCCCTTACAGCAACAGTTTTTTCTAAAGCAAAAATATCCATACCTGCATCACCATCTTTTGCATAAGCTGGCAATTTAGCATCCTTTTCTATTTTTTTAACCTTTAAAATCATATTCTAATAATAACAAATATGTTCTAAATAAAAAATAAAGTCAATATTGTACAATAAAAATATATGATAAAATCCATCTATGGAAAAGATAAAACTTAAAAGAATATTGGATATGGAAGAGCTAAAAAGTTCTCTAAAAAAATTAGAGTTTAGAGGTTTGTATGGTAAAGATGGTCAAAAAATAAGACCTTATGATAAAGCAAAGTTTAGTATTGCAACAGTATTACCGGCACCATCCATAGGAGACTCACCAACTATAAAAATAGGAAATAAAAAGGAATTTCTTTTTTCACCTCAGCCAACATTATATCAAAATCAAACTGACATAATAAAAACTGTTGACAATTTCCTTAAACCACACAAAATAAGAATTAATGAATTAAAATACGGAATAGAGTATGACTGGAAAGATAGAGGCACCTTCCATATGATACCTCCCATAATAGAAAAACATTCATATCATCTTTCCAATGGTTTTATAGATTTAAATAAATTAATAACTTTATTTAAAAAATTTTATACAAAAGATTCAGAGGGAAATTTACACCATATATTAAATAGATTTTTAGAAAATTATTTCATAGATGAAATAAGTTCAATAAATAACTTAGACATATTCCATTCAAATGCCCCTCTTATAAACTATGGAATACAATACAATGGTAAATATGATTTTTATATAATATGTGATGGTTCACACAGAATAGATTATTCAATAGAACACTTAAACAAACCGATCAATGTAATACTAGTTGAACCAGAAGAAAACCAAAAACTAATACCTTATTATGCATTTCCAATGCCATTTAGACCAACAATACGACTGTCGAGTAAGCAAGCAGAAATAATATATACAAGATTAGAAAGAGACAAAGTTCATTTATTTAATGATTTTTTAAAAAAAATACTACATTACGATTGGACAAACACTGGATTAAATGTAAGTAGACTAAGGACTAATATAAAAATAAACTAATGAACAAAGAAATGTTTAATGAATTAAAGAGCAACCTTAAACTATCTATTACAAAAAAAGATGGTTCTTTTAGATCGGTTTCTGTTGCAGTTTCACTTTCTGGAGAAAAATATTTCGGAGGATTAGTTGAATCAGATACAAATACATTTAATTTACCATCTGAACATATTGCTTTAATGTTATCCACAATATCAAATGATTATAGAGTCAATGAGATTGTTACACTAACCGAAGAAACAGATCACTATACATTACCAATCATACTTAAAATAATAATTGATCATTCGATAAGAACTGGACAGTTGATTAAATACACCTTAATTGACACAAAAGGAGATATAATTTTTAAACAAGAAAATGTGAGTCTTGATTTTTATAAACCAAAAAATATATTATTATCAAAAATAAATCAAAACCATTCTCCTTATCATAAAAAATTAAACTTAGATCAAAATAAAAATTTAGTAGATGAGATTAAAAAATATGCAATTGAAGGTTTAGTTAAAAACTTCCCTCTTTATGATTCAGCTTCTGGTTATGCAACATCGGTTGTAACTGAAAAAAATGAAATATTTTTTGCCGGACAATATTCCAGTCCAGACAAAAGACTTGGGTTGCATTCAGAAGTAAATTCTATACTTTCATCACTAATGTATAATAAAGACAAAATAACACACATAGGATTAGTATCAAATAAGTATAAAAATGAACCGTGTCAAATGTGTGGAAATTGTAGACAATTTATTTCAGAAATTTGCAGTAAATTTAACTTTGATCCTAAGATATACTTATTTGCAAAAGATAAAGATATTTACATTAAACAAAATATTAATAATTATTTACCATCAAAATGGACAAGCAAAAATTGGTAGAAAAAAATACATTTCCATTAATAGATGCAATATTACAAATGCCCCAAGAAGGTACAAATGGAAATATTGCCATCTGCACAAACACATCATCTCCCGGACAAGTATTAAACGAGATACCAGAAGATTTAAGGAAATATATATGTATTTTAGGTACTCTTATTGTAAGTCGTGACGGTGGAGAAAGAATGATTATCAATTCTTTATCCCACAAAACATTAAAATATTTAATTCTATTTTCAGAAGAATCAAACACTTTTTGCCCAAGCACTAATCTATTACAAGCACTAATGAATGGCTTTGATCTAACACAAACAGGTAATTATATAAACGATGGTGTAGGAGCTTCATATCACTATCCAAATATTAATGCAAAAATTTTTGAAGAATTCAAAGAAGAAATCATTGTTTTGCCTATGTTTGCATATAAAAACGAAAAAAGTAAAAATATTATAGAAAACTACCTGAAATGGCTTGAAAATAAAATACCGAAAAATCTACTAGATGAATTAATAGAAATTAATAAAAAAGATAAAATCTATTACGATTCATTGAAAATGATCATTAAAACCATATCTAATTTAAAAGAAAATATAAAAAAACCCAAAGAACTTGATCCAAAAGATTTTCAACATCTTCAGCCACCTAAAATTTATTTAGACGTATTGCCTATAAAATTTAATACTTCATTTAAAGTAAGCAGAAAAAATAAAAGTATAAGAGTTGATTTAAAGATAATCTCAGACACCTATTTTATAATTGGAGATGACCCATTTCTAATATGCTACTCAATCATGAAAGAGTTAGGAGATAAAAAAAAATACATTTCTCCTACAGATCAAATATTACTAGGGGCAGAGATCGGGAGAGTTAATACTGAAATACTAAATGAAGTACAATTTCCATCTTTTATTTTAGATAATGAAATTATAGGTGATAAAGAAATAAAAACAGAATCCAATATACAATTAAAAATGGATCAAAGATATTACTATAAAATCAATTCCAGAGATAAAAAAATTTCTGTTATGTGTTTATCTTTTGATGTATGTGAATCAGTTTTTGAATTATTATCCAATAATCTACCAGAAATGATAGACAGAATATCAAGAGAAAACAGGTTTGAAAATTATGAAATGGATATATTACACAGGATGGATATTGGAGTTCAGCTTGGAAAAGCTGCTATTGCATCAAAGCTTGGGTACTCATTTATACAAGATTTTAGTTTAATTTTTAAAATTAACAAAGAAAACCTACCAACAACTATTATAGACGGAGATAGTTTTTTAGATGTCCACAAAGGAGTTTTAAGATCAATATACACACTTGGAATAACCGAAGAGCATGGTGATTCATGGAAAGGATTGGCTCGAACATCATCTATATTGGCAATATATAGAAAATCAAATATCTCATTGGAAAAAATACCTGCAATATACAGACAAGGTGATCAAAGCGGAGAAGAAGTTAGAGAAAAATACAAACAGCAACTTTTAAGAAAAGATCATGATGGTTCATATTCATACGGCGAAAGAACTAGAACTTATTTTGGTTTTGATCAATTAGAAAAAACTATAGAAATCCTGAAAAATAACTCAAAATTAGCAACAATCATTCAGAGATTTGATCCTGCAACTGATATGGGAACATATATTGACATAAGCACTGGAAAACAAAAATTTACTCACGATCCATGTCTAACACATGATATTTTCTTTATACAAAACGACAAACTAAACTCTTTTCACATTGCAAGAGCACATAATGCCGTAAATGCTTATCCTGAAAATATTTTTGGTCTTTTTGATGCATACATATCAACAATACAAAAAGAATTGAATATACCTTTTGGAGATATGTATATGCTTTCCAATAGAGCAAATATTTTACTTTTAACAGAGGAACAAAGGACCAAAAAGATATTATCAGAACCATCAAAACCAGTCGGTGACATTGATACAAAATCTGGACCTTATAAACTAAATACAGATAATAATTTAAATACATCAGGAGGAGTTGCATATTATTTTGACGATATTGTTGAAATAAAAGAAAAACCTAAAAGTAAGATTCTTGAAAAATTAGAAGATTACGAAGGTGTAAATACAATCGAAAAATCTATTAACTACTTAAAAGAAAAAGGGGTTATACATAACAACCCAGTTATGTCAGAATATTATACTGGAAAATCAGACCCCCAAGGTGATAATTTGGTATTTCTACAAATAAATGTTTATGGAGGAAAGGTTTATGCAACAGCAGTGTTTGCAAATAGATCAATAGATAATTTATCTGATGATAAAAAACTAATTTCCTATATTGCAACATTGTTTTCAACCAGATTAAATGCTTTATTAGGGAAATTAAGTATATACTATGTTGCATATAAATAATACAAACTTTTCAAAAATAAAAATAATCGGGTTTGATCTTGATCAAACTTTATATCCCAAATCCCCTCTTATAGATGAAGCTATACAAGGATATTTATTTGAGGAAATATCTTTACTTAAAAAAATAAGCAAAGATGAAGCAAAAAAAATATTTGATAGTTATTATAAAAATGGCAAAGGCTTAAGTGGTAGTAAAACTCTTATTCAGATTGGCTTTGGGGAAAATAGAGCAAAAAATTTAGTTCAAGAGGCACTAGAAAATGCTGATATTTCAGAATTTTTAAAACCAAACAAAGACATACTGAGCATATTAAAGTATTTAAAAAATAAATACTCATCACTTGATATAATAACCGGTTCAAATAAAAAAAATACATTAATCAAACTTGATAAATTAAAAATTAACACCTCATTATTTAAAAATATTTTAACTTCTGATAATGCCTCAAAATCCGATTTAGATGCTTATAAAATATGGATGAGTTACTATCCAAATTTATTGCCTGAAAATTTTCTTTATATTGGGGACAGACCATCTACTGACTATGAAAAACCAAAAGATTTGGGTATAAAATCAATATTGGTAAACATTAAAGAATTTGATCCAAGCATAAACTGTCTACAACTTAAATCTCTAATTGAGATAAAGGAATATTTATAAAAAATTCCAGGTCAACCCTGGATTTTTTTCCAAACAAAATAACTTGTCTTTTTAGAATCATTTTCTATATACCCATCTGGTTTATAACCATTATCATTTAATACTAAAATAAACCTAAAAAAAACATAAACTGTTTTTAGTCCTGGATAAGACTTGGAGTTCTCTTCTTTTGTGGTTACCCCATTGTTTTCAAGAGTATAATTCAATGACTCAATGGATAATTCTTCTCTAATACACCTTATGACACCCTGATTTGGCTCTTCATTTAAATAGAGTTTTTCACCTAAACTTGTTTCAAGATTTCTTTTTCTTATTCTACCATCACTAAATTCCTGCTTTTCTTCAACAAGAATATATTTATTTCCTTTATGATCATTATAGAAAACATCTATTGCAACAACTTTTAAATTCCTGACACACAATCCACCTTCATTAATAATCAGTTCAGCTTCTTTCTTTTGAATTTCTTTTAATAAATCATCAATTGATTTCGCACTACCAAAACCCCAATTTGAAGTATCTATTCTACTTTTTGAAAGAATTCCTAAAAGTTCTTGTTCTGTCACTTAAACCTCTCACCTCAGACTATCAGAAAAAAATTAAAAAGTAAAACTAGACTTTACAAATATCACTTTCACACAAATCAACCTGAACTGATTGTTTAAAATGTTTCAACTCCTTTTCTTTAATAAAATTTAAAATATCTTCTTTTGATTCATATTCATTTAAAGTAAACATTGGGTGATTTATTCCCAAGATAAATGTTGAAACTTTAGTACCTTTTTTATAGAAAGCAATGACTGGTTTACTAAACTTTTCTAAAGCTAAAGAAATCTCATATCCTAAACTTATAGAAGGATAATCACATATTGCAACAATAAAATCTGACAATAAAACACAGTTTATACTATGTTCATAAACTTCAACGGATTTTATTTGTTCTAATTCAGTAAAATCTAAAACTTCATATTGTTTTTTTAGATCAAATTTAACCTCTTTTATAAAATTTATAAAATCGATTGGAGTATTAGTTAAAGAAAGTGATATATAAATCTTTCTCATAATAATTATTTAAAAAAATTAAGTAATGCAAAAGGCGCCTTGCGACACCTTTTACATTTTTAATTATATCTAAAGACTGGAAATCTGAAAATTAGTTATCCACAATTACACCTTTATGAGATACATTTCCAGTTATTCACATCTATATAATTATCACATATTACCCTTTAACTTCAACACCCATACTTCTAGCAGATCCTTCTATTATTTTCATTGCAGCTTCAATATCATTAGCATTTAGATCGGGCATTTTCTTTTCAGCCACTTCTCTTATTTGTGCCTTTGTTATAGAACCAACTTTTGAAACAGCATTTTTACCACTACCCTTTTCTTTACCAATCGCTTTTAGTATAAGAGATGAAGCAGGTGGTGTTTTAAGAACGAAACTAAATGTTCTATCTTCGTAAACTGTTATTTCAACAGGAACTATATCGCCCATCATCTTTGCAGTAGCATCATTGAACTGCTTTACAAACTCACCAATATTAACCCCAGCTTGACCCAAAGCAGGACCAGTTGGAGGAGCAGGTGTAGCTTTACCAGCAGATATAACAAGCTTTAATCTTTTTGTAATTTTTTTTGCCATAATTTATGTTTTTATCTTTAACTTTCTCGAGAAGCACGAGAAGACTTAATATACATTAAAATACTTATAATTTCAAATTTATTTTAAATTCTTTTTACCTGCAAAAAATCAAGTTCAACAGGGGTTTCTCTTCCAAACATAGATACCAATATTTTGACTTTACCTCTCTGACTATCAACATTTGAAACTTTCCCTTCAAGATCTTTAAATGGACCATCTATAATAACCACAGGATCATTTATACTTAGATCAATAGCATGACTTGCTGTTTGAGAGTTCATTCTAGAAAATAGAGAATCTAATTCTTTCTTTTCAACAGGAACGGGATAAACACCTGACCCAACGAAACCTGTAACACGAGGAGTATTTCTAACAACATACCAAGAATCATCAGTTACAATCATATCAACCAAAACATAACCCGGATATATTTTTTCAAGCTCCTCAATTCTTTTTCCACCTTTGATTTTTATCTTCTTTTCAACAGGAACAACAACATCAAATATTTTATCACCCATAGCTAAGGACTCTATTCTTTGTTTAAGATTTCTCATAACTGCATTTTCATAACCAGCATAAGTGTGTATAACATACCAATTTCTACCCTCTTGTATTTGTTGTTTTGACATATTTAATCTATTAATTTAGTAAAAATTTTTCTAATAAAAGATTGAAACCAAAATCAAAAACACCTAAAAATATTGAAACAAATATTGAAACAAAGACAGTAATAAGTGTAAAAATTATAGCTTGTCTTTTTGTTGGCCAACTACAATGTCCAAGTTCTATGTATGTATCTTTTATGTATTGTATTAAATTCATATTATTTATATTATCAAATTTTGGTTTTATAAAAAGGCCTTTCGGCCCGACATTTATATATTATATACTATTTAATTTTTTCTGTCAAATCTTAGCTTTTCCAATGTTTTTGATTTTTTCTTCAACAAATACCATAGGTACCATAACAATATAAATAATGATATTAGAACCAAAGGGTTCATCCTACCACAACCTTCCCAACTCATACATTATTTGTTTTTTACAACAATATAGCAAAACAAAAGGGATTATAATCCATTTAAAAATCACTAGAAAAAATGGCTTTATTACATCTTTTATCATATCAGCAATTTCATAAACACCTAAACAAAAACTTAAAAACATTACATAAATAAACTCTTTTATTGTTTGTCTCATCTAATAGAGAGTTTCTCACAAATAAAGCAATAAAGCAACTGGTTTATTCGAGAAATGTCCAGTAGCTTTGCTGTGAAGATTGGACGAGGTATCTGCTTTTATTCTATTTCGTAAGTAATAGTGATATTTGATATAACTTTATTTTCACCAGTTGGAATCTCCGGAGAAATCCTATCTGCTTTTGCAGACATCATAGCACCACCACCCATACCCTCTCCGTATCCATACATATTATCTGAACTGTCATAATAACTTGTTATTTTCTTTATTTTAACACCAAGATTTTTTGACAATTCTTTTGCTTTTTCTTTAGCATCTTTTATAGCCAGTTCTTTTGCTTGTTTTTTCAAAGCATCAATGTCATCTATAACAAAAGAAATTCCAGATACATTTGAAACTCCCATTTCCCCTATCTTTGCCAAAACATCACCTGATTTTTCTATTTTTCTAACTTTAACTTCAAAAGTCTGACTAACTTCGTAACCGACAATGATAGACTTACCGTCTGTACAATTTCCCAAAGGACAAGAACCGTCAGAATTTCTAGGATTGGTTCTGTATTCATATTTTGGATATATATTATAACCAGTTGTTTTTATATCCTTCTCTTCAATTCCAAAACCCCTTAAAGAAGCTAGGGTGTCGTTTGATTTTTTTGTAGCTTTGTCTTGTGCCTCTTTTGCAGTTTTTGCACTTTCAATCACAGAAAAAGATATAGATGCAATATCTGGTTTTACCAAAATTTCTCCTTTTCCGTTTACAGATATAACACTACTAGGATAAACACCTTTACCTACATATTTATACTCTTTTAAAGCTGTAATAGTTTTTAAAAGAAAAAAGATAGAAACGATAATGACAAAAAAAGAAATGTATTTTGCCACCCTATATTTTTCCAAAGAATTTACAAATGTATCCATAATAAAATGTTAAACTTTTAATACTTATATACTAACAAATATCAACAAGATTTTCAAAAACAGATGCAACAGTCACAGGACCAACACCTTTTGGAACAGGTGTTATAGCTGAAACAAAATCTTTTACAAGATCAAAACAAACATCTCCACATAATCCAAAAGACCCATCATCTTTTTCAATTTTATTTATCCCAACATCAATAACAATAGGTTTTTTATTTCCTATATAACTTTTATCTATCAGATTTACCTTACCAACAGCTGAAATAATAATATCTGCTGACAAAGAGATTTCTTTTGGATTTTTTGTTTGACTTGAAATAACAGAAACCAAACCCCCTCTCTGTGACAAAAGACAAGCAGTTGGCTTTCCGACTAAATCTGATCTACCGAAAACAGAAATATTTTTTCCAACAACATCTATTTTATAAAAATCCAATATGGACAAAATGGCCCTTGCCGTTGCTGGAACTACTGATTTTTTACCACTATAAAGTAGTTTTTTATTCTCCTCCGTCAGACCATCGACATCTTTGGTTGGTAAAATAGAATTTATTATTAAATCTTTGTCTAAATGATTTGGTATTGGAAGTTGAACAATAATACCATTTACAGAAGAGTCTTTGTTTAATTTAGAAACAAAATCTATTATTTCCTGATTTGTGGAATCAGAAGATAGATTGTATAAATCACAACCAAAACCAACCTCTTGACCAAATCTCTGTTTGTTTCTGACATAAATATCAGACTGGTCTGATATTGAAATATTTAATATTGCTAATTTTGGTTTAAAATCTAAAAATGATAATTTTTTCCTCAAATCACTTTTAATATATTCAACAACAGGAAGTCCGTAAAGTATCTGCATCTTATTTATAAAATTTTAAAACTACATAAACACAAAGTCCACCTAAAATATATCCAAATAAAACATCTGAAAGGAAATGAAAAGAAAAGTAAAGTCTAGATACCCCTACAAAAAGAGCGGATGATAAACAGAAAGCAAAATGAAGATATCTCCTGAAAACATTTTTATCTCTTCTCATAATATGAAGTAGAAAAATAAAATAAGAAGTAGCAACAGAGCTGTGAGCACTAGGAAAACTAGGACTAAAAACATTTACACCGTTTGGTCTTTCTATGTTGAAAATATATTTTAAAATATATGTCAAAATAACAGTTAAAAATATAGCTAGGATAAATTTTATAAAATCTTTACTATCAGATGAATATTTTTTTATCAAATATAAAGTTAAAACAAATACAATCAAAAAAGGAATAGGATTAAATAAAGTAGAAGCAAAATTAAAAGCAAAATTAAAATCTAAATTGCCAGAAAAAAAATTTAAAAAATATTTATCAAAATTAAACATAAAATAATATTAACATTTCCACAGATTTTAAACAAAAAAGTTGACTTTTATTGCAAATGTTATTATATTTTTTACGGTATGCTAATTTCGAGAGAAAAGTTCCGGGAACTTCAAATGAAGTTCCCGAAACAAAAGTTCCTTGATGCTCCCCCACGATGGTGGGGGAGCGAAATCATGGAGGGGCGGGAAATCGCCCCTCAAAAGGAGGTGGAAGAAGAAAAATGACCCGAAGTGGGTCGGGGGTGTCAGACCGCAAGCGACCCCCGACCCACTTGCGGGTTTTTTATTTTCAAACGAAGTGAGTGAAGTAAGAGAGTAGTCTTTCTTACTTCCGAGCGAGTGCAGGAAAAGATCTCTTTTCAAACGAAGTGAGCGAAGCGAACATTCTTTGGGTCCAAGGCTCTGTCTTGGGGTTTAATACCCTTTTTATTTTTTTAATTTTCTAAAAAGAAACAATGGAGAAAATACCAGAAGAAAGATAAGCCTCCTCTTCTTGTTGTTTTATAGATAGTTCACCAGAAGAAATATTTTTCTTTTCCTCAAAAACTTTTTGAAGTAAATTTTGGTAAGTTAAAAATGAATAATTTGTTCCATAACCAGACAGAAGCAAAAAAATCTTATTTTTTGATAAAATTTTTTTACAAGAAATCAAAAGTTTTAACAAATCATCTTCAAGTATCCATTTTTTACCACTTGATGTCTTTCCATAAGGTGGCGGATCAAGCAATATAGCATCATAAACATTTCCCCTTTTAGATTCTTTTTCTACAAACTTTAAAGCATCATCTAGCAAAAACCTGACACTGCCACTGAAGCTATTTATAGATTTATTTTGGTTTGCCCAAAGTATTGCCTGTTTTGAAGAATCAACACACAAAACATCCGCTCCTTTTTTTGCCAAATACAAAGCAGATGCTCCAGTGTAACTAAAAAGATTTAAAACCTTGATTTGTTTGTTTGGATTTATTTTTTTAGACTGATCTATCAAATCCCCCATCTTTCTCCATAAAATGGCTTGTTCTGGAAAAAGACCCGTGTGTTTAAAATTATTTATTTTCAAAATAAGATTTAGATTTTCAAAAATAATCTTCCATTCTTTAATGTCTTTTTTAAAAACCCATTTAAAACCCTTTGTAGTTTTTTTAAAATATAGATCATAATTTTCCCAAAGTAAAGGAAAAGATTTTGGCCAAATAGATTGAGGGTCCGGTCTTCTAAGTATAACCCCAGCAAAATCTTCAAGTTTTTCACCATCTCCACAATCAATAAGTTTATATGAATCTGTATTTTTTAAAGAAAAATCCATAACTATATTTATAACATTAAAAACAAAAAACCACTACATAAAAAGTGGCCTGTATTTTATAAAAAACAACAAAATAATATTTTTCAATTTATGAAAATAAAAATATATTTTTTTGACATATAAAATGTTTGTATATTCAACAAAAGATCCAGGGAAACTTAATTTCATTCTTTTTTTATGATCAAATACCGCTGAAAAAAATCCAATTACTCTAAGTAAAACCCATACAACAAAACAGAAAGGTTTTGAAATAATACAAATAATATCTTGATCAAAAATTGATTCTTTTTCTTTCATCTAAAAGAATAATACCTATCTTATGGTATAAAATCAACACTGTTGTTGTTCAATAAACTAGATTTATATATACCAACAAATGCAACAAGAAGACTTACTATAACTGGCCCAAATATAAAACCTTCTGGCCCAAAAAGAGCTATTCCACCTAAAACTGAAAATAGGATCAAGAGAGAGTGTATTTTTGTTCTAGATCTAATAATATAAGGATTTAAAAAGTTATCTATACTACCAACCAATATAGCCCCCCATAGCAAAAGTCCTAGTGCATAAGGTGTATTTCCAACAAATAACAAATATATAACAGAAGGAACAATAACAATACTTGTTCCAAGACCAGGAACAACAGCACAAACAGCAGATACAGCACCCCAAAGTGAAGCATTTGGAATACCAAAAATATATAATCCTAAGCCAACTAAAAAACCCTGAACAACAGATATAATCAAAGTGCCTTTTATTACAGAATTTACAGTATTTGATATTTTTACGATAATTTCTCTATCATAACTATCTCTCATAGGAGATAGTTTTACCATCTCTTCTATAAAAGACTTACCATCTCGTATAAAAAAGAAAGTTGCCACTAAAAACAAAACTAAATCTATAACAATAGTTAATGTTCCAAAAACAATATCAGTAAAATTATTTGTCATAAAAGAAAAAAATGTTTCTGCATAAGACTGTGTGTTTATTGTAAAGTCTGGAAATATTTTTTGTATAATATTTTCAACAGTAAAAACCAAAACATCAACTTCGTTTACATTATTATTTGCCAGATTGTCATATATATCCCTAGCTTGAAAAAAAGCTTGTTTACCAAGAAAAATAAGTGGAGCTAGTATAAAAATCACAAACAAGATAATCGTAACAAAAGCTGAAAGTGATTTATTTGAGAAAAATTTAGATAAGATAAATTTGTTTAGAGGATACAGAAAAACAGAAAAAGTTATGGCTAAAAATAAAATACTTATAAATGGTTTGAAAAGAAAATAGTTTAAAACTATCACACCAAAAAACAATCCGAAAAAAAATATTGTTTCTTTTTTTTGTATATTTTGATTATTCATATTTTTATAAAGCACCTGATACTAGTGCAACAAGTAAAACACCTATAAAATTCATAATAAACGATATTAAAGCTAAATTTACTGATCGGATCTTTGAAATACCCAAAAGAGTAATACCTAACTCATCTGGAAGAGGTGAAGCTATAATAAAAGCCCCAAGTAGAGGTGATAACCATCTAAAAAAACCTTTTCTGAAAAAATGTAATATTTTTCTAGCTTTACTTAATTTTAAAACCTCCATAATATCATCAGCAAATCTGTCTCTTATAAAAAGAAATATAATCATATCCCCTATTACAGCACCTATCGCACCCCAAAAAGCAACTATAAAAGGCGATGTTGTTTTAGCTATTTCAGCCAAAGATATAGAAGCAGGAGCAATGGTAAAAGCAGATGTAAAAAATATTCCAGAAACAAAACTACCGATTATCTTTGCCTCCTCTGTAATAGCAAAAAAATTTGCAAGAACACCGAGCTTAACAAGCAAAACAGCAAAAACAACACTGATTGCCACAAAAAACAAATCTCTTTGTAGGTTTCTATAAACTTCAATCTTTCTCATTATTATAAATATAACATTTACTTTGAAAATATAAAAAACTTATTAACATAAAATATTTTTTATATTTTCTAAACCCTTTCTCCTATTTGCTCTCTCCACATAGCATAATACAAACCTTTATCTTCCAAAAGACTTTTATGATCACTAAATAAAAGGTTAAACCCCAGAGTAGAGCCCTAGACACAAAGGGTGTTCGCCTTGCTCACGGTTTATCTTAAATACTTAAATTAAATAAATCTAAAATATATTTAGCAAAAGGATCTGCAGATGTTCCATATACAATAACACCCCCTAAAACACCTGTTAAAAATATTAAAATAAAACCTAAAATAGCAAATGTTTTAGTTAAAAATTGTCTTTCTGATAATTTTGAGAAAAATAATAAAAATTTTCCAAACTTCAAATTAAAATATGATTTTGTATTTAAGAAACTGCAAAATTCCAAAAACCCAAGAAAGACAAAAACGAAAGTTGAAAGAGATGCAAAAAGAGAGTGTATTTCTATAATATTTCTATTTTTCCTTACAATATGCTCTGCAATCTCCCCTGTGTTTAAAGAAGCAAATGCACCCAAAATACCAAAAAATAAAAGAGTTCTTTCTATACTTTTCCTATTTTGAGCAAAAAATCTAGCGGGTAAAATTTTTATTAAAGAATAAAGCGAAAGAAAAGCTATTGGAAAATGAACAAAAATCGGATGAATATTGTATTGCATATTATATATTAAAATTTTAATTGGGTGACCAGAGGGAATCGAACCCTCATTATCGGCTCCACAAACCGAAGTCCTAACCGTTGAACGATGGCCACCATAGCCATTTATTTAAAAATGGTTAAATAATTTATATCAGAAAAATTGCTAAAAATCTAGTTTTTTCATATAATAACCGGAAATATGAATACTAAAATAAATTTTGATCCCTATGACTTTTCGCAAACAGAAATATCATCTGTTCCTGTTTATTACAAAAATCTTCCTTGGGCAAATTGTATTTTTATTAGAATAGTTTTCAAAGTAGGTGCACTAGACGATCCTATTGGTAAAGAAGGTTTGGCTCATTTTTTAGAACACATGATGTTTGACGGATCAGAAAGTTTTCCTGATAGAAAATCCATAGTTGAATGGAAAAAAAATATGACACTAAACACTTTCAATGCTTCAACTGGTTTACGGAGAACAGAGTATAACTTAAAATGTATTCCTGAAAATTTTGAGAAAGTAATGACCGATTTAAACAATATAATCTGGAAACCATTTTTAAAAGAAGAATTTGTGGAAAGTGAAAGACAGGTTATCACCCAAGAATGTTGGCAAAGATATAAAAATGAAAAATTTTTAGCACACCTAAAAGAAGTGCAAAATATTGTATACCCAAATACAAGATATGGAAAAATAATAATAGCATTTGGTTTTCCAGATACAATATCATCTATATCAAAACAAAACTTGAAAGATTTTTATGAAAATAAATATGTAAAAGAAAATATGTTTATTATCTTGACTGGAAAAATAGATGAAGAAAATATAAAGCATCTAAATCTATTTTTTAAAGATTCAAAAAGTGGTGTGAAAAATAATAGAAATGCAGAGAATATAACAAAACCATCACAAAATAGAATTGAAAAATCATCAAAAGACATAGGCAACCCACAAAAACAAACTGAAATATTAAAAATTTTTTATTCAAAACCTTTTGAAAAAAATACCAGCAAGATTTTAATCTGGAGAAATTTGATATATGAAATACTTATGGAAAAAATGAGATATGAAAAAAACCTGTGTTATTCATTGTCTTTAAACTATAATGAAACTTCTGAAATGTCATCTTTTTATTTTTTATTAAAAACAGATACAAAAAACATAAAAATAGTTGAGGATGAATTTCAATCCATAATCACAGATATTTATAACGGAAAATATGAAGATAAATTTGCAACACAAAAAAGAATTTATCTAGAAAGAATAATTACAAGTGAGAGACTTTCTGATGACATAGCAGATGATGCACTGAATGATGTATTGTATTTTGGCAAAATAAAACATCTTCGAGAAACTATAGAAGATGCTTTAAAAGTAGAATTTTCTGATATGCAAGAAATTTCGAAAAAAATCTTTACCAAGGATAGGACTTTTACCAAAATAACACTTTCAGAAAATGACTGATTTTATTTTCAAACGAAGTGAGCGAAATAAGAAAGTACTCTTTCTTATTTCCGAGCATAGTGTAGAAAACAAAATACTCCATAGTTTTATTATGGAGTATTTTATAATCTTAATTTATATCATTTAAGGTCAAAAGCTCTGTCCAAGGTTTAATACATCTCTTATTTATTTCCACAAGTTATATAACTAATCTTTCCTCTTGTTATAGATCCAACAAAACCAGTTGGAGATATACCATTATCACTTTGAAATCTTTTTACAGCTTGAAATGTTAATATTCCAAAATAACCAGTTGGTTCTGAATTCAAATAACCTTTAAACTGCAAGAAATCTTGTAAAGCAGAAACTTCTTGGTTTGTTGTAATATCTTTTGATCTGTATCTAAGATTATTTTGTAAGTTCAAACAAGAACCAGCAGATTGATCCTGTGTATCCACATCACCAACAACAGGGTCATGTTGATTTACAGTTGGAGTTGTTGATGGTGTTTGTACAGTAAGTATATTAGCTGAACTTAAAACAGTTAAATAAACTGCACTACTAATAGCTGAACCTTCACCTACTTGAATAGAATGTGATCCAATGGAAATGTTTGATGGAACTGTAAATGTTATAGAGGTTGGAGATATAAAACTTGTATTAGACTTAATTGAATTACCATCAATAGAAACATAAGTGTTGTAGTTAAAATTTGTCCCAGAAACAGTAACTTGACCACCTTGTAAAGCATACATTGGACTTATTGATGAGATTGTTGGAGCTTTTAGGAAATTATCATTTATACCTGAAAAATTAGATGAGAGAGTTTCAACAATATTTATAGTAAAGAAATTACTAAGAGGACCAGAACCTTCAACCACTTGAACAGTATGTGATCCAAAAGAAATATTTGGTGGAAGTATGAATTTAAGAGAAGTCTTTGAAACAACATCAAAAGTTGGCTTGATTACATATCTTCCATTATCAATATAGACATAAGTTTTATCACTAAAATTTGTTCCAGAAACATAAACAGTAGATCCTTGTAAAATATTAGATGTTGGACTTATTGAAGATATTGTTGGATTTTGTGAAGCTGAAACAACAGTTAAATAAACTGGGTTGCTAAGGGGAAGACCAGATCCTGTCTCACCTACTTGTATAGTATGTGATCCAACAGAAAGATTTGATGGAACTGAAAATGTTATAGCAGTTGGAGATATAGAATTAGGTGTAATTGTCTGACTTCCATTATTTACAGATATGTAAGTTTTGTTGGTAAAGTTTGTTCCGTAAATATGAACTGAACCACCTACAAAAGCTGATGTTGGAGACATTGATGAGATTGTTGGATTTTGTGATGAAACAACATTTAAATTAACCGCATTGCTAAGTGGAAAATTAGATGCTTTTTCACTAACTTGAACAGTATGAGTACCCATACTAATATTTGATGGAACTACAAAACTAATTGATGTGTCAGAAATCAAAGTTGGAGTAATTGTTTGTCCGTATGCTCCATCTAAAGCAACAAAAATACCTTGATTGAAATTTGTTCCGTAGATATAAACTAAACTGCCCGGTAAAGCTGATGTTGGAGACATTGAAGATATTGTTGGAGGTTGAGGTGAGACAACATTTAAATTAACTATGTTACTAAATGGAAGCACAGATGACAAAACACCAACACTAACAGTATGTGATCCAACAGAAAGGTTTGATGGAACTGTAAATTTAAGAGTAGTTGGAGATATAAAATTAGGTGTAATTCTTTGACCGTTACTATCAAAAGCAACGACAGTATTATTGGTAAAATTTGTTCCGTAGATATAAACTTCATTTCCTAATAAAACCGATGTTGGACTTATTGAAGATATTGTTGGATTTTGTGAAGCTGAAACAACAGTTAAATAAACTGGGTTGCTAAGGGGAAGACCAGATCCTGTCTCACCTACTTGTATAGTATGTGATCCAACAGAAAGATTTGATGGAACTGAAAATGTTATAGCAGTTGGAGATATAGAATTAGGTGTAATTGTCTGACTTCCATTATTTACAGATATGTAAGTTTTGTTGGTAAAGTTTGTTCCGTAAATATGAACTGAACCACCTACAAAAGCTGATGTTGGAGACATTGATGAGATTGTTGGATTTTGTGATGAAACAACATTTAAATTAACCGCATTGCTAAGTGGAAAATTAGATGCTTTTTCACTAACTTGAACAGTATGAGTACCCATACTAATATTTGATGGAACTACAAAACTAATTGATGTGTCAGAAATCAAAGTTGGAGTAATTGTTTGTCCGTATGCTCCATCTAAAGCAACAAAAATACCTTGATTGAAATTTGTTCCGTAGATATAAACTAAACTGCCCGGTAAAGCTGATGTTGGAGACATTGAAGATATTGTTGGAGGTTGAGGGGTTGTAGTATTTCCAATTGAAAAGACTCCACTTATAGCACCAGTTTGAGATGGTCCTTGAAAATTTACAGTATAAGAACCAGCTGGAATATCTGTTGGAACTGTCCAATTAAATTGAGAACTACTTGTATTTATTGAACCTAAATATTTTGGACCATTTACACCAAGACTACGACCATAAAGATAAATTGAATAGCCACTTATTGGATTAAAAGAAGAGTCAAAATCCCAACCAGACCACTTGAAACTATATGTCTGTCCTGAAACAAGATTCTCTCCCCCAGTTGGATATAAAATAGTAAAAGGGCCACCGCCAGCATAGACTGATCCGGAAAACAAAAAACTGAAAATAAAAATGCCTAGTATTTTTTTCATAATTAAATATTTTGATTATTTACAATATGTTCAATTATACAATAAAAATAATATATTATCAAATACTATACTTATCCACAACTATCCCATAAAAGCATCATATTTAGAGCAATGGCTGATTTTATTCGAGAAATACCCCGCAGCTTTGCTGTGGGGATTGGTAAAAGAGTGTCAGTGGTGGCCGACTCCTATACGAATATAAGAGCATTGGTTCGCCTCGCCAATACCTCGTCTGCTCTGCAGCGAGGATCAGGCGAGGCTACTGCTTTTATTTAAAACCACTTGCTTGGATATTGAATAATTGATGATATAGTGATTTGTTTTTTATAAGAACCTTATGTGTCCCCTCTTCTTTTAACTGACCGTCTTCTAGAACTATTATATGATCACATTCTTTTATCATAGAAAAATCATGTGATACTAATATTATGGTTTGATTGTTTGGTAAAGTATTTAATGATTGAAATATTTTTGCTTCAGATTCTGCATCCACAGAAGCCGTTGGTTCATCTAAAACCATTACAAAACCATTTCTATATAAAATTTTTGCAATAGCCAACTTCTGCTTTTGTCCTTTTGAAGGTTCAACTCCTTTAAATTCAACTCCAATCTGATGGTCATATCCATCTTCCCATTTTTCAACAAATTCACTTACCTGACTTATTTTAGATGATTTTACAACAAGCTCATCATCAATAGGAACATTTGACCTACCAATAGCAATAGCTTGTTTTACTTTAAAATCATAACTGGCATAATCTTGTAACATAACAGAAAGATAACTCCACCACTTATCTAAATCAACATCTTTTAGATCAATACCATTTATTAAAATCCTTCCTTCTGTTGGATCATACACCCTACAAAGTAGTTTTATAAGTGTCGTCTTCCCAGCACCATTGTTCCCAACCAAACCAATCTTAAAACCACCTTTGAAAATTAAGTTTAAATTTTTTAAGACAAATTTTTCATCTTTTTGATTTGGATATTTGAAACTAACATTTTCAAATACTATATCAGGAGGGTTTTTCAAATCAAGATCAACTGGATTTTCACTTCTTTTTACAAAAGGTTTTGTATTAAATACCTGCAACAAATCACCTACTATCATATTTTGTTCAAGAGATTGTGATAATTGTGAAATAAAATCTACAAAATAAGCACTTATATTATCAAGTGTTCTTAAAATATATATCATTGAACCAATCATTATAATACCAGACAACACATCCCTAAACACTAAATAAAAAGAGAGGGTAAAACCTAATAGATAAATTATTTCTGCAATAAAAGTATATGATGTTTTTGATTTTTCAACTGAAATTTGCTTTTTATTGAAGTTTTCAAGTATCTCTTTTGACCATGAAAGAAGTATGTCTTTGCTTTGTAGAAGTTTTGTTTCTATTAAATTACTTTTTGATACAAAATGCATTCTTATATCAGAAAATCTTCTTTGTTCGGGAGAATCTTTTGCCCAAATACTATAAACACTTTTACCATAACGATACTGAACAAAAAAACTGGGCAAAGAAGATAATATAATTATAAAATAAACCCACGGATTAAATATTGTAGCTAAAATAGAACCAACTATAAAAAATATAAGTGCCCTAATTACACCAAAATTGGACTGCCAAAATTCTAAGATAGGCCAAAAACTTTGCCTAAAAGCTCTTTGGTATAAATCTTGAAATTCTGAGTCTTCATAATGAGCTATATCTATAACCTCTCTTTTTCTTATAGATTCAACTTCCATAAAAGAAGAAAATTTATATCTAGCAATTTTATTATAATAATTTACAATACTTGAAATTAAAGATGGTAGTGAATTTAACAATGCATAAATAGAAAAAACATAAAATAAACTTGATTGAAAACTAAAAGAATTGCTTTTTGAAACATATAAAGAAACTTCATTTATTAACAATCCTAAATAGTATGCTGATAGATATGGAAAAGATGCCCTAATAAATGTAAGAAAAAATATAATACTAACCTCTTTTTTAGATACAGACCAAAAATAACGAAAAGATTCTCTTGAATTCTTTATATAGCTTTTAAAATTATTTTTCTTATCCATTGTTTTTATTCGTTTGTGCCCAAGGAGGGACTTTCCCTCATAAATCCTAATTTCGTCAAATTAAGATTTATTGGGCACCGGATTTGCGACAAAGTCTGCTGACTTCGTAAACCGCAAATCCGTTCAAGTCCCTTCGTAAATCTGCGATTTACCCCTTGGTCAAAACTCATTTTATTCGTTTGTGCCCAAGGAGGGACTTGAACCCTCAAGGATCGCTCCATACGCACCTCAAGCGTACGCGTATACCAGTTCCGCCACCTGGGCAATTGAATATATACTAACAAAAAAACACCTTTTAGGCGATTTTTTGTTGATTATTCTGACTTTGTATCTTCTGAAACTTCCGCTTTCTCAACCTCTTTAACAGCTCTAACATTTCTCATTTGTCTTCTTATTTCCTTAGCCGCCTTGTCTCTTATGTGATACAGTTTTGATTTTCTAACTTTTGACCTCTTTAAAATTTCAATAGAATCTATAATAGGAGAATACAAAGGATATATTCTCTCAACTCCAATACCGTTTGATACTTTTCTTACAGTAAAAGTAGCACCAGCTTCTTTGCCGTGTTTTTTTGCTATAATCAAACCTTCAAAAGCTTGGAGTCTTGTTTTTCCCTTTTCTTGGATTTTTTGCCAAACCTTTACAGTATCCCCTGATCTCATATCAAGATTTGATCTTTCCTCTATTTTTACTGGTGAAATTATATTTATCATTGCGAAAACAAGTCTAACATATAAAAATTAAATTCGCAAATCCTTGAATTTAGTTAAAGCTTTTTTAAAATCATCTGGAAAATCAGATTCAACTTTAATCATTTGACCATCTAAATTTTGAAATTCAATACTTTTTGCATGAAGTGCAGTTCTATTGAAACCAATTTTAGATCTAACAGTTGGTCCATATAAACTATCAGAAACAACAGGGTGTCCTATACTCTTTAAATGAACTCTAATTTGGTGTGTTCTACCTGTTTTTGGAATAACTTTTAAAAAAGAAAAATTTGGTATTTCACCTAAAACTACATAATTTGTTATAGCATCTCTTTTATCACCTTTCATACTTCTCTCTGTTGTCTTTTTTCTAAAATCATAATCACTTCTACCAATCTGCTTATCTATTATCCCTCTTTTTATTTTTAAATTCCCATAAACAAAAACATTGTATATTTTTTTTATAGTGTGATTTTGAAACTGCTCTTTTAAAAAAGAAAATCCTTCTTTGGTTTTAGCTAAAATCAAAACACCAGAAGTGTCTTTATCTAACCTATGAACAATCCCCGATCTTTTTATAACACCACTATCAGTATAGATATCCTCTCCTACATTTTTAGATCTAGGATAATTTTCAACAAACCAGTCAGAAATAGTTTTTTCTTTACCTTTACCATCACTATGAACTAAAACCCCAAAAGGTTTGTCTATAACTAAAATATTCTTATCTTCGTATAATATTTTTATCTTCATAAATTATTTACCCATTCTTCTTTGTCTTTTATTGTAGCTTTCTAAAATACCCTTAAATTCTTCTTTTGTAAAATCTGGCCACATAGTCTCTGTAAAGAAAAATTCACTATAAACCGATTGCCAAGGTAAAAAACCTGAAAGTCTTTGCTCACCAGAAGTTCGGATTATTATATCAGGATCTTTGATTTCAGATGAATACAAATTGTCACTAATATCTTTTTCAGTTATCTTTACTGTATTATTATTTTTTTCTAAAAATTGGTTAACGGCATAGACAATCTCCCCTCTGCCACCATAAGACAAACACAAAACCAATGTAAAACCACTGTTTTCTTTTGTTTTGTTTTGCAACTCTATCATCTTTTCATAAATATCTTTTGGAAACTTTGATATATTGCCAGCAAAAACAATTTTTACTTTCTCTTTTACAAATTTATCATCTTCTTCAAAAATAATTTTTTTTATTAAAGAGATTAAAAAAGAAACCTCTTCTTCTGACCTTTTCCAGTTTTCCTCTGAAAAAACATAAGAATAAACGGTTTTAACTCCAAATTCCCTTGCCCAATTTAAAAAATCTTTAAATATAGCATAACCAGCAGTATGACCTTCAAAACCTTGTTTACCTTTTTGTTTTGCCCACCTCCTGTTTCCGTCCATAATAACTCCAACAGATAGAGAGCTGTTTTCATTTTCCATAATACATTAAAGCATAGCAAAAAAATGCTCTTGTAAAAAGGGTCGTTTTGATATAAAATGACTTTAATGCGCGATTAGCTCAGTTGGTAGAGCAACCCGTTTACACCGGGAAGGTCATAGGTTCGAGTCCTGTATCGCGCACCTTAAACGAACTAAACGGCTTTGAAAAAGCCGTTTAGTTCGTTTAAGGTGCATTTATATTACCAAATCCGAACCTATTTTGAAAATCTATAAAATGGATGAATTTTTGCGAAATATATTTTCTAGGGAAAGGATTCGCAAAAATTCGGCTAGTGTTTTCTGAAATGTGGACTCGCCCGCCCGCAGAAAGGGGTCTGGGGAATGAATGCGGGCGGGTTTCGGGTTTTTTGTTTTTGGCGAGGCGGGCTTCAAAAGAACTTGCAAAATACCGAATCGTATACTATCATACCCGTATGAGTTTTTCAGTTAAATTTTCCGCAAATTACTATTATACCCGCCCTGTGGGACGGTCTTCTTTTTGTTAACTGATTTTTACTAAAAACAGAGCACAAAAGACCGCCCCAAAGGCGGTCTTTTGTTTATTACTTACACATTATGATTCTAAAAAAATTACAAACAAATAGCATTTATTATTACGGCTCTTTGCAAGAGACTTGTTTCAAGGTGCCGAAATAATTTTTTTAAAATTTCGACTCCTCCAACTGGTCTCTTGCGAGACCAGTTTTTATTTGGGTGAAGGAATCTACCCATGCAAGTGATTCCAAAATAGTTCTTTAAAAAGGAGGAGACCATGAATAAAAAAGTGGTTCTCTTGGCAGGCTTACCTGGTGTGGGTAAGTCAACTCTGGCGCGAAAGATTGCCAACAAAGAGTGTGGCTTGGTTTTGGACATTGACGAAATTAAAAGAAAGATTGTCGATCCAAAACTCGTCACGTCAACCATTGACCCACCGGAAGTTAGGTGGCGATGTTACGAGGAAGCCGCGGAAAAGGTTTTCTTTCTCCTTGAAAAAGGAGCGTCTACAATTATTATGGACGAGGTATTTCATTTGGCGATTCTCCGCCAAAAACTGGAAGAACTTTTCCTTCAAAAAGGAATTGAAGTTTTCTGGTTGGAAGTACGTTGCTCACATGTCGAGGTTGAGCGACGGCTTCGTGAGAAATCTCGAAATGGACATATTCTCTCGACAGATGAGGCGTTGAAAATGAATCTTCTTTTCGAGGGAATCTTCGAAAGATTTCCTGAAGGAAAGAAAAATCATATCATCTTCAGAAATGAAGCTGGTTGTGATTTTGAAAAATTGGCATTCAACCCTTAAATGGGTATTGAGGGTTGGTGCAGTGGAAACTTGCACCAACCCTCTTTTGTTGAATAAAATCTGAATTACTAATATAATAAAAATATTCTTATGACTAATACATTACAAAAAATCAAAAATCTTGCTCTAAAAATAGATAACGATATTGCTTTTGGTGGAAAGTCAAAAGGTAATAAGCATTTGCTTAGAGTTGTTAAGGTGGCAAAATTTCTCGCACAAAAAACTGGAGCAGATTTGTTTATAAGTATAGCTGGAGCGTATTTACACGATACTGCCTTACCCTCTGGAAATGACTACAATTACAAAAATAATAAAGAAATAGTAAAAGATTTACTCAAATCTTTTACTATTTCCAAAAAAGAGCTAGATGGAATAGCGGAGTGCGTGGCTTCTCATGAAGGTACATTTAAGCCAAAAAGTTTAGAAGCAAAAGTTGTTCATGATTCAGATGTTCTTGAAAAAACTGGATTATTGGGGATTATTCGTCACACATGGAAATTAACCAATTCGGGAAAGATTAATCATAAAAATATAACGGATAAAGATGTCAAATTAGTTATTGACCATATAGATTGGCGTAGAAAAAAATTACAAACACCTATTGCAAAAAAGATTGCAAAATTTTTAACAATACCAATAAATAAAGAGAAAGCAAAAATCATTGTATCAATATCATCAGAATTAGCTTTCAATAGTGTTGTCACTGAAAAAATAGCTGTAGCTTTACGAAAACATTTAAACAAAAAAGAAAATGAAAAGCTCAAAGAGCAATTAAATTTAGCTTATTTGAATAAGTTTAAATAAGCCCGCCTCGCCAAAAACAAAAACCCGAAGCCTGCGCGCATTCCTCCCCAGACCCCTCCTCCGCGCGGGCGAGTCCGAATTTCAAAAACAGATTAGCCGAATTTTTACGAATCCTTTCCCCAGAAAATATATTTCGCAAAAATTCGTCCATTTTATAGATTTTCAAAATAGGTTCGGATTTGGTAATATAAATGCACCAGAATAGAACTTAACGATTTAGAACCTATTTGCAACTCTCGGAGGGAAATCTTCCACAAGTAAAACTTTTTCGTCAAAAAGTTTTCTCGTGTCCACGACTCGCGACCTAGCTTGCTAGCTGGGTACCCCGCTCCGTCTTTCGATTCCCTCTCGTAAAGCTCCACTTTACTCTCGGCACAAAACAGCTTTGCAATTTTGTGCTCTCGGAGGGAATCGAACCCCCATCAAGGCCTTAGAAGAGCCCTGCTCTATCCATTGAGCTACGAGAGCATTTTTTTTGATTCTAACATAAAAAAAGTCTAAAAGAAAGGATTTGGTATATTTAAAACACCAGAATCAAGTTTTTCTCTTTTGCTATCCATATATTCAAAAAAGTCATTTAAATTTTTTTTATTTAATTTATACTCACGAACTTCCGTCTGAAAATCAACTTTCCAAAAAACACCAGAAGAAACTATTTTAAAAAGCCACAAACCTAAAAATCCAAAAATTATAACAAATAAAAATGTTGACATAATCATAAATATCCAATCTTTATCAGGACAAATAACTCGTCTTTTATAAATACTCGATGATTTTAAAAATTTTATTTTATCTGTTATTTTTTTAAACATATTTAATTTTTTTCAACAATATAAACCTCCAAAAAACCTTTTAAAATTTTGTTTTTCAAATCTTCTGGTTTAGATATGGAAAACTTGTTTATAAATATATGATAAGGCAACATTTCAACCAGATTCAAAAACCTGTATATCCCCTCCCAAGAGCCTTTTATATTTATTTTAACAACCAAATAAACCAAATTATTTTTTGCCAAAACTTGATCTTTTTCTATATTTATAGAAGATATTTCAACATCTAGTTTATTATCCTTTGCAAAAGATTCAAGATTTTCTATAAAAACAACTTCCTGATCTTTTGTTAAAAAGTAGCTATTTATAGAATCAATATCTGGTTTGATTTTTTGATAACTAGATCTGATATCACTTATATTGTTTTTTATTTTTTGATCCTCATATAGAGACTGATAATTTTCTTTTATTGTAAAAGTTAGTTCTTTAAATTTTTTATAAGCAAAAAACCATATTGCACCAAAACACAGAAAAGTTAATATTATCAATATTATGTTTTTATAATTATTTTTCATATAGAAGTTTTTACATCAAAAGAAAATTCTATGTTTTTATCTTTTGCAAAATTTGAAATTGGTAAATTTAAATCTTTAAAAATCGGATTTGAAGATATTTCTTTTGAAAACATAATCAAAGAATCTCTGTTTGAAGCCACACCTTTAATGGTAAATATAGCTGTACTTGACGACAATCTTTGATACAAAATATCTGTCATTTTTATACCAGTATTGCTAGATAAAATAACCTTTGAAAGCATAAAAGTTGAATAAAAAGATGGTTTTGAGGAGTTGATATAAGCTAGTAAATTATTGGTACTATCAAATATCTCTTTTGTTTCTTCATCTTCTTTAGATGAAAAAGAGTTTCTAAAAGAGTCGTTTATAGTTAAAACATATTTTTTTTCAGACCAGATAGCAACAAAAGATGGTGTTAAAACTATTGTTATAAAAAAGAATAAAAATAGTAGAAAAAGAAATATCATAAAAAACCTCCTGTTTTTATAATCAGATTCAATATTTTTCTTTAAATCTTTTGTTAGAACATTGAACATATTTTTATATACAAATAAATTTCTTTGGAATAGCTAAACCAATAGCCGAGGCATACCTCAAAGAATCCTCAAAACCAATTTCCGGAACACTATCCTTTAAATCAAAAACATTACTCCAAACATTAGCCAAAGATGCTTTTACACCAGTTGTTTGAGAAATTATATCTAAACAAGAATTATCAAAATCACTGCCACAAACAATTATTTTATTAAAATGTAAATTTTTGTCTTTGCTAATACTATCACTCCAATAATTTATAACTTTTAAAACTTCGAAAGCAGCTTTGTTATAAAAACCATCTTGGTTTTTTAAAATACTGATAGTTGAAGTAAATCTAACAATATTATCCTTTACCACATAAACACCTATCTTGTCAGAAGAAAAATGAACTATCATATACAAATCTTTGTCAGTATCCTTTATAACAGCATCAGCAGTTGTCTGAGATTCTATGCTCATATTAAACAAAGAGAAACCGGCCGATATTATAACTTCTTCATAACTTTCAATTGTGTTTTTAGGTAGAGCCGAAACTACAAGTTTTAGAGAGTCAATTTTTTCTTCCAAAATAACATAATCAAAAATAGTTTCGGGTGCTTTCAAAGGAACACTTTCTTCTATTTTAAATTCAATAGTGCTTTTTATTTCACTTTGTAAAACTTTTGGAATCTCAGTTTCAAAAAGATAAACTTTCTCTTCTGGCATAGATGCTCTAACAGCAGAAAAACCAGTTTCTTTTCTGACTTTTTCAAGTAAAGAGATGAGATCTTCTTTGTTTTGTATCTCTCCGGAAACAATCACACCATCTGGTATAGAAACTTCTTTGTGACAAATAATATGCAAACCTTTAGAATCCTCGTTTAAAGCAACCAGTCTTATATGATTATCTGAAATAGAAAGACCTGCGGTTGGTTTTTTTAAATATTTTGGGGTGGGAAAAAATTTATATAATTTTTCAACAAAAGACATAGATATATTATATCAATATTGTTATATAAAAGAAGTCTGTTTATAACAATCTACTTCCTATCTCTATTTTTTCAGAAACATTTAACAGTGAAAAATCCTCTCCACTTGAAACAGCAAAAAGCATACCGTTACTTTCCATACCCATCATCTCTCTTGGCTTGAGGTTTGTAATAAACGGACATTTAACGCCAACTAAAACAGATTGATCTGGGAAAAATTTTGCTATTCCTGATAAAATAACTCTGGGACTTTCCTCACCAACATCAACGAGAAGTTTCAAGAGTTTGTTTGAACCTTCAATATTTGAAACTTCAAGTATCTTCCCTATCTTTATCTCAACTTTTTTTAAATCATCTATATCTATTTTTTCCATTTTAATTTGAATTTATTTTATCTAAATAACCTTGTAATATAAGTGAAGCAGCGGAAGCATCATGCATATCATTTTCTCCAGTAAATCTTTTTGCTTCAACAGATGTTAAAAACTCTGGATGAAAGACGACTGGCAAATCTGAAACCTTTGAAAAATCATCTTTAAAGATTTTAATTTTTTCCATTATTGGATTCTCATTGCCACTAAAATCTTTTGACTCACCCAAGACCAAAGTTTTAATATTGTTTTTTTGGCAAATTTCTAATATTTCAGAAACTATATTTTTTGAGTTTTTTAAAACAATAAGTGGAAATGCTATTTTACCCAAATCATCAGAAACAGCTAATCCTATATTTTTTAAACCAAAATCAACACCTAAATATTTATTAAACATTTTATAAATCTAACATAAAAACAGTAAAAAAACAGCAAATCTAAATTTGCATAATTTGCTTTTTTTCAGTAATATATGAAAATGACTGATATAAATCCAGTTATATTGATTGTTATCTTTCTTTGGAGCCTCCCTTGGAAAGGATTGGCCTTATGGAAAGCATCGAGACTAAATCACAGAAACTGGTTTATAGTTCTGCTTTTAGTCAACACTTTGGCAATAGTTGATATATATTACATATATAAAATTGCAAATAAATACAAAGTGGAAGTTGAAGAATCAGTTTAAATTAAATACGGATGGGTGGCCGAGTGGTTTAAGGCAACAGTCTTGAAAACTGTCGTGCTCGTAAGGGTACCGTGAGTTCGAATCTCACCCCATCCGCATCGTAATATCATCGGATGTATTTGCCATCAGATTGAACAGAGAACGCAAGGTAAAACTTAGCGTTTTTTTGTTTAAGATACAGTTAGAAAGTAAGAAACCTAAAAGTTGTCATTTTCCTTTACTTCTTTACTTCAGAACTCATAAAGATTTCTTGCTCATTTAGCTAGATTTAACATTGTATTTACACTGATATAAAACTGTTCATCAGCATCAGAATGACCCCATATCTGTTCAAGTAATTCTGATTACTTTCATTTATACTCTCTCAATAAGCTGTCATACATTTCATCTGTAATTCCCCATAGTTGACATTTAATAAAAAAGATTTATGCTATTCTTTAGAGGAGTAATTATGGGAAAAGTCATCCCATTCAAAAAAAATCCAAACAAGCCAGTACAAACACGCCATTCAAGTGTAGGTCTGCACAAAAATATTGCGCCTCTGATTCCTGGTCTGGAAAGTGAATTAAACAGAATTGGAATCGAGATTGATCCTGTATTAAAAATCCGTGCTTATCTTAATTCCCTTCAGGGATACATATCGCAACACGCGATTGCAACAGGAAGAAACATACTAAAAAACTACACTCTCGAAGAACTTAAAACTTTCGCCAAAAACAGCAATGAAAATCAATGGAATGCTAAACCTGGATACTTCGTCGCTCTGTGCGATGAAATCGATGCTCGAGGATAATGCCCGTCTTCCTGTACAGTAAAATCTGTCTCAAGGCGGGTTTTCTGTTACCAAATAGTTTATACTATATTCCTAGCCACCATGGTTCCAACTTCGAACCACACTCCCCGCATTCAAAAAATGGCTCAAATATTGAGTCATTTTTACCCAAGGTAAGATATGAACTTTTCTAATAATTTGATATTATGTTGCTATGAACAAAAACAAACAAATGGTTACTGACCCTGTTATATCAGCTCAGCAACCACATAAATACTTGGGAATTTTTGGGATGCTTTGGGTTACAGTTTTATTGGTAGGAACTTTTACCTCGTTAAAAACCTTCTATATTGGTAGTTTTGTATTTTCTGTTGGAGCAATTGCATATCCATTTGTGTATATATTTGCAGATATTTTTACAGAAGTATATGGCTACAGAGTGACCCGAAAAATTGTTTGGACTGGATTTGCTTGTATGCTTCTATCCACAACCCTAACTTCTATTTATAGTTTTGTTCCTAACCCTGGCTTTGAATACAACGATGCATTTAATTTGATTTTTAGGTCTGCTCCAATTGTTGCACTAGGTTTTATTATTGCGTTCTTTGCTGGAGAACTTACAAACTCATACATTGTTGCGAAAATGAAATTGTGGACTAAGGGTAAATATGTAGGTGCAAGACTTGTTATATCTACTTTATTTGGACAAACAGTTGATAATACAATAGCTTTCTTTACCGCCTTTTATTTTGCTGGATGGTTTACTGCAAGTGAAATAATCCCTTTAACTATTACAACTGTTGTCTTCTGTACAACTTGGGAAATAATCGCACTGCCTATAACCCAAAAAGTAATAAAAATTATTAAGCACAAAGAAGGACTAGATACTTATGACTACGGGACTAACTTCAGCCCATTTAGTTTAAAGTAGAAGAGTTCTTGGTTCATTTCTGTCAAATCACTAGTTCTAAAAACATCTAACCATTCCATCACTCAAAATATGGCTTAAATTTTTAGCCGTATTTTGCACTAGCAGTAAGATACAAATTTTAGTACACTTTTAACCACAATGAATAAAATAGATAAAAGATTTGCAAATAGAATAGGAGTGGAATATAACTTATTTCCTTTAGCTGCTCCACACTACAATGAACTTCAATTTAAATTAGCTGAATTGATTATTAAATACAAAGTTAAAAATCCAATAATTTTAGAAATTGGATGTGGAACTGGTCTTACTACTACGGAATTACATAAAGCTAGACCAGATGCAAAAATTGTTGCTATTGATGCGGAAGAAATTATGGTTAAACAAGCTAAAAGTTTTTTAGCCGATAATAAAATAGAAATCGTTTGGATTGATGCTTTGGAATATTTAAAGAAACTGGAATCACAAAGTTTAGATATAGTAGTTTCAGCTTTCTGTCTACACAATACACCCTTAAAATACAGGAGAGAGGTTTTTGAAGAAATCAGTAGAGTATTAAAGCCGAACGGACTTTGCATCAATGGAGATAAAATTGCACTAGATAACGAAGAAGCACACAAAAAAACTTTAGAAAAACAAATAGAAGCATTTGCTGTATTCAAAAATACGGAATATCCAGAACTTCAAGAAGAGTGGACAAAACATTATCTTGAAGACGATAAAACAAAACTTACTGAAAAGGAACAAATGGAACTGTTAAAACTAGCTGGTTGTCAAGATATAAAAATGAAGCAACGTTGGTTAATGGATGCTATATATGTTGGAATAAAGAAATAAAAGTTTTAATTACTATTACAAAATATTACAGTTACCAATTTTATAAACACACAAAACTACTACCACAATCTGCTATAATATCTATTATGTATAAATCACACTCAACAGAGTATTATAAAGCTCGTTTTGGTCTACCAGAAGATTACACCATTAATGGTTTATTATCTTACGGAGCATGGGACGAACAAAAACATTTCAACAAGATTCATAAAATACTAGATGAATTGAATATAAAATATTCAAGCAAACAGTTGACTGGATTTTTAAGTCATATTTATGAAATAGAAATTCAAGGAAAACTCTATTGGTTTACCCTTTTATACGGAGGAGCTATGTTATCAGAATATACACACCTAGCCTGTCTATTTGGTTCAAATAAAAATATACACATAGGAAGTTGTGGTGGACTATATCCTCAAATGAATTCTTTGGATTTTCTCATTCCTAAATGGAGTTTTGGCAACGATAGCATAACAAGAGTATATAACCGAAACTCGACAGACTTTAAACATTATTCAAACGAAAAACTTTCAAAATCCTTGAAAGAAAAAATAACACTTTCAAACAAAATATGGGATGGACCTATTGTAACTTGCCAAGGTATGATGGGAGAAACTTTTGAAGATGTCCAGAATTGGTCAAAAGATGGTTTCTATGGAGTGGAGATGGAGACTTCTACAGTTTTTTCTGTATCTAATTTTCACAAAATCCCCTGCGCTTCACTAGTTTATGTATCAGACAATATGATCAAGGGTCAAACCATAGGAGACGAAAGTCATATTGCAGAAAAAGAGCTGAGGGAAAAATCAAAAGATGAAGTTTACAAAGCTGGCCTTAAAGTTCTTATTGAAAATTAAACAGCTTAAATACACAACACTTATATATTAAAATAGGAATTTAATATATAAATATTTTATTAAATTTTTCTAAGTAAATATTATTGAGACACTAAAACTGACCACTAAAAGATAATGGATTTTACTGAGATAAACCTATTTTAATACCCATTAATTTCCAATTTGGATATTCATATATATATTTTAGTTGAAAATTAATTGTCGAAGAATTTTGGTAAGGATAATAACCTTTGAGAATCAGAATCTCATCCTCATTGATTATTGGTTTTTCGGTAAACACAAGGTCAGTATCCTTCAAATTGGTTATATCTATTTTTTGATCTACAAAAGATTTGAATATATCTTGAATTTTTTCAGGAGTTATTTGATTTTGCCAAAACTTTGATATTGACGAATAAAACACAGAAAAATCATTATTCTTTACCGCCTCGGCAAAAAGTTGTATAGAATCATTTGTTAATTTTACTAAATCAGTATCACTGGGAATAGTTTTTGTTTGAGACACTCCCCTTTTCACATCAATACCTAAAATCTTCCACTTTCCATCTTCTTTTATTAGGCTAATTTTTACTGGAACTGTTTGGTTATTTTTGGTTTTAATATTACCTTCAAGTTCGGCAATGCCTGGATTTATCGTTCTTGAATTCCAAAAAACACTATTAAAATCATTTATGGAATATGTTTCGATAAAAATTTTAAAATTTTCTAATGTTGTTTTGTCTTTAAATTGTATAGACAAAGTTTCATATGCACTATCAATTTGACCATTTTTTATTAATGAAAAGAAATTATCTGCTGATTTAGCCGCACCACTTGTAAGATAGAAAACTAGACTAATAATAATTCCGATTGAAACAATAACAATAGCAATTATAGTAAACATTTTTTTCATTTACTTAGATTTATAAAAAATTAATAAAATTGACTTAATATTCAATATATACCAAATATCAATACTTAAATATTATACTATTTATTTTATATAATAACAAAACCACAAATATATTCTTTTTTATTAATTTAGCTGTTTGAAATATCAGATAAATGATATCATTAAATTAATTAATTAATTAATTGTAAAATAAAGTTTTATGACTAATATTGAAAAAACGGAATGGATAGATGAATTTTTAGCATATATGGACAAATTTGATCCTCAATTTAAAAATAAGATTCGAGGTGCAAATGAAACAGAAATTAAAGAAATTGAAAATAACCTAGATATATCACTACCTAAAACCTACAGAGAATATTTGGAAAATATGGGTCAAAGTGATGGTGGTTTATTTGAAAGTTCTCGTGCTAAAACCGATGTCAAAGAACTACTTGAACTAATAAAGATTATTCGAGAAGAAAGACCAGGTGTGGATTTTAAAAATTTTATTCCAGTAGCATCTTGTGACAACATTGAAGGATGGGCATTAACTAAAAAAAATGATCGGTGGCAAGTTGTTACAATTGACAATAATTTACCCGGGGATTATGTAGCAAATAGTTTTCCTGATTTGGTTTTTTATACTGCATTTAGTGAAAAAGTTCATTTAGCATTACATCAAATACACTTTAAAGTTCCTAACAAAAAAATAAATTTAAGTGATATTAAAGAACAAACATCTTCTTTTGGTTTTATAGCTGAATCATTTTGTGACGACATTTCATATTTTGGTGTAAAAAACAATAATATTTTACTTATGATACACACAGGAATAGCTATTGGTTTTGATGGTTTTATTGCATCTAATAATCTTGATGTTATAAAACAAGAAGCTGATAAGTTAATAGCGGTTTTTGAAGGGGTTATTTTATATGTTAGATAATAATATAACATTATCTCATTTTATTAAAATTACGAATCAAAAACTCTTATCCATTTACCTATCCATTTATTTACATAAATTAGCCCGACTCCAAAATTATTTTTTATTTTCAAATAATCATCTTTAATTTTATTAAAATCTTCATTTTTAATAAATGGATTATTTTTATGTCGAAATTCAGAGATCATTTTAACTCCATTATCAGAAAATTGACCATTATTTGAAAGATAAAAATAGTCATTATTTATTTTTATATTGTTCATGATAGATTCTTTTTTATTTACAAATAAATCAGAATCAATGGAGACATTGTATAAAATAGGATAAGATGCAAAATTTGGACAAGGAAAATCACCTATATTATAGTTTTTGATCTTGTCTAAGTTTAATGTATACCAGCAACGTAAAGCTTTGTCACCTTTTACTATTTCATAAGGATTTTTTAACTTTGCTTCATATTTAGTAATAAATTCATTATTTTTTTTATCATCTAATTCAACTTCATAAATAAAATCAGACAAAACATCCTCAACTTTTCTTTTTACATGATACGAGAAATAATCTAAAACTCTAATATTTTGATCAATTAAATTATCTTCTTTACTTAAATTTTGGAAATTTTCTCTCATAATATCAGCTGATGTCATTTTAAATATTTCTCTTATTTTTATAACACCTTCTTCTTTTTGAACTTTTATATCAATATTTCTTTCTATATAATTTACATCAGCAAATTCTTTTAATTTTTTAGTTAAAAAACCTCCTAAATGTATAGGTAAATAATTAGTAAAAAGTTCTTCGCTTCTTTTTTCCAAAGTACCATAACGATTTTTCACGGTTGGATCCACAAAATACTCTTGATTGTTAAAATTAATTTTAACAATAGCATGGTTGAAAATAAAAGGAGATGGTATATAATTTGGCAAATGATAATCTGCACCATAATTAACTAAAATAACTTCAGAATGAACATCTATAACCTTCAATAGATGCACCAATAAAAAAGATTTTGCTTTACAGTCTCCAGATTTAGACTCCAAAGTTTTTGATGGTAATTCTGGAATATAATTATGCATAAAATCAGCATCATATAGATAGATGATTTGGTTTTGAATATACTCAATTACAGATCGTATTTTATCTTCAATCGGAAGACTGCTATTAAGTTCAAGAATTTCACATATTTTATGATCTTTTAAATCTAAAAGTTTTGGATTAATATCATACATATCAAAAATTGATTTTACTATATCATCCCACGAAGCACTTGTAGCTATCTCTATATATGGATTATACATATTTGGAATAGATTTTGTTTGAAAATTTAACTTTTCAAATTTAAAAACCTCTCCTGTTTTAATAACAGTAGACTCATCATCTATTTTTTCACCAGATTCATTTATAAAGCATTTTTTTATTATCTTTATATCCGTCTTTCTATTTTGAATCACAGTAAAATTGTATTCTTTATAAAACCAAAAACTACTTGGCATTGAATGTAAATATCTAAAATATTTTTTATCTAAAATATTTTTTTTATCAAAATCATTAAACACCGTTGATTCATAAATAAAAACATCCCCTAATCGTAAATCATTTATAATAATATTTACTTTTTTATTATTTGAAATTGAACCATTTATTGAATTCAACTCATCATCAATAACCCTGACAGTTAAATCTTTTATTTTATCTACAACAACTCCATCTCTAACCACCAAAACCTTATTTATCTCTAAATATTCATTGGCACTTAAAAAATCTTCCGATACCGATGCTGATTGTAAAAAATCTGGTGTATTTAATGCCCACATTCTAAATAAATTCATCTGACTACTTTTGTCGGATGTGTTTATTGTGTTTCTGTAAAGATAACAAAAAGCCTTATCAACACCTTTTTCTTTAAAAACACTTTCCCCTTCAGAAACTATCTTTAAAATTTTTTCTTTAGAAATATCATCTACCCAATCAGGACTAGGTTTGATAAAATATCTTTTTTCACTTTCCATATAAATAAAAATTAAAATTTAATGTGTTCCAAAACAAAAATACTTAATACTTATTTTACCATAGACTCTTTGATTTAAAAAAGTTAAAATAAATCTATGAGCACAAAAAAAGAACTAGTTTGGACAGCACCTTTGTATATGTTTATACCGAAAACAACAGATTGGTATTGGATAGTTGGAATCATATCAGCAACAATCGCAATAGTCTCAACAATGCTAGGAAACATCACCTTCTCTATACTTATAATAATAGGTGTAATTGTTACCTTTTTAAATGCACATAAAGAACCTAAAACTGTAACCATAACAATAAACTCCAAAGGAATAAAAATAGATGACAAGATATATTTTTTTGATGAACTAGAATCATTTTGGGTTGAAAATAACAATCTCTACCCTAGAATCATCTTTAAACAAAATAGAATAATATTCCCTTTTATGAAAGTTCTAATACACTCAGAGGATGCTGATGAAGCAAGAGAGTTTTTACGAGAATATTTACCAGAAGAGTATATGAATGAAAATATAATTGAAAAAATATTTATATATTTTGGTTTTTAAGTATAAATATGCTAGTTTGTAAATATGTCCTCGTAGTTTAATGGATAGAACACGAGTTTGCGGAACTCGTGATTGAGGTTCGATTCCTCACGAGGGCACCAAGAATTTTACTAATCTGTTTTTTGTCTATATTAAAAACTACAACACTGAAAAAACTATTTAGATGAGATATATTTTTTATTTAGATTGTATGCCATATATCCAATACCAATAATCAGGAACCCTACAATAATAAGTGCAATTGGCCACCCAATTGAATCAACAAAATATTTTGATGTAATTTTTACCATATGAGCCATTAAGAACAAAGCACCAAAAGTTAGCATTGACTGACTTTTTAAATACACACTTCCGTAAAAAGCAGCAAAAATGAAAGCAATGAAAATAAGATCAAAAAATCCTCCAATAAATATACCAGAACCCAAAACAATCAATGTTCCTAATCCAAACAGTGCATTCCTTACTGCTTTCTTCTCTTTTTCATCAGAAGCATCAATGGCTACTGATACTAATTGATAACCACGAGCAATTAATATGTAAGAAAAACCTAAAAGCATTGCTGCCCATTTAATTATATTTGAACTATAATAATCAAGAGTAAAAACTTTTATCACCAACAAATAGTAAGCCCACGAAGCAAAACCTATCGTAATTAAAACAAGGATATTCTTTTTACTTACTAAAAGTGCATAACCAAAAATAACAGATAACACTAGTGCTGTGTAAAATGTATAAGGCCATGTAAATGATATATTTGCCTCACTTATAATAACATCCACACTTAACGGAGCAAGTACACATGAAATAGTAAACATTACTTGAGAAATTACTCTCTGATGAGGTTTGTTGAGGAAAAAAGCACCGATGAAAGTTATCAAAGAAATTCCTAAAGTAACTAAGACACGACCCATAAATCCAATTTCAATCCAGTTTTGAACAACAAGTATTGCAACACCACCAAGTATAATAATTGCACCAATACCATAAAATGTATTAATAATATTTTTTGATGATTCTTCTTTATGCGAAATATCTACTGTGTTTGAATTAAAAACCGGAGATGTATTGACCGATGGTGTAACTACATTATTAGCCAACGACAGCAAATCTTCTTTTGAAATCTTACCTGTGGCTATTTGCCCCTCTATAAAATTAACAATTTGTTGTTTATCCATAAAATTTATTTTATCCAGCCTATAAATTTAAAGTTACCTACATTATAATAATTGTAAATACTAAAATTGATTCCATTTAATTTTTTTGAACGATTACCTTTTGATATAACATATCCATCTTGATTGTTACCAGAACTAAACAATTCAAATATACCAATATTACTATATTGATATCTTACAACATACCCATCAGGAGAAGAAGGTCCTGGATCAATGTTCAAATTTTTTATCTCATTCCAATCAACTTGATGCGATGAATTATTTTTTACATCATATAAATACAAAGGAGGATTTTCAATATTATACACAACTCCTGTAGTTGTTGGAAGCGGACTCAATAAAAGATGATTATTTTCTACAACATAGGTATTTGAATAACCATTTTTATAGTCATAATAAGTGTCATTATTTGAATATAAAAAATTATATTGAGGTTTTATGAATAAAGATGGTGTAAAAACTATTATTGAAATTACTAAAATAAAAACAATAGGTAAAGAAATCCCAATCAACAGAGGAATATTTTTTGTTATTTTCATATAAATTCATTATAGCATAAAAAAATTAATTTGATATGCTATACTATAAAAATGAGAAAACAAATTTTTTTTAAATTTTTTGATAAGTTGGAAGATGTTATAAGAGGAAGATTAAGCAAGATACCTATATTTTATGCATTTTTAGGAGGAGCATCTGTTGTTTTGTTTTGGAGAGGTATTTGGCACACAGCAGATATGATAGTCCCCTACTTTTTCAGAAATTCAACACCTGAGACTATGCAACTGGCTTTAAAATTAGATGCACCTGTAACAATACTTGTAGCATCTATTATGCTTTTACTAACAGGACTTGTTGTAAGTAGTTTTATAGGAACAAATATAATTATCTCTGGTATAAAAAACGAGAAAAAACTGGAAGAAAAAGAAGCTGAAGAAATAGAAACTGAAGATTATATACTACACAGATTATCAAACGAGATTAAAGAGATAAAATCAGACCTAGAAATTATAAAAACAAAAATCAAATAAAAGCAAACATCTCGTCCAATCCTAGCAGTAAATTTGCCAGGTATTTCTGGAATAACAAAAAACCGCATTAAGCGGTTTTTTGTTTAGCTCTTTTAATTAAAGCTGAGATTCTAGATTTCTTTCTAGAAGCTGTATTTGTTTTAATAAATTTTGTCTTTGATGCTTTGTCAATAGCTTTTTGAACTATTGGGAACATTTTTTCAGCTCCAGAAATATCACCAGAAGTGATTAATTTTTTAATTTGTTTTACAGACTTCAAAACAGCATCTTTTCTTTTAAGATTAAATACTCTTTTTTTCTTTGAAGCCCTCAATGCTTTTTTAGCAGATTTGATAATTGGCATAGAAACCAATCTACACTATTTTAGACAAAAAAGCAATAGTATAGCCAGAAGGTCAAAGAGTATAATAAATAAATATGATTGGTTATATAACAGGTCAAATAATAGACATAAATGAAAAAAATATAATTATATTGGCTGGAAATGTTGGTTATAAAATCCAGACAAATTCATATTTTCAAAAAGATCAAAAAATTTCCCTTTTTACATATATGTCAGTTAGAGAAAATTCAATGGATTTATATGGATTTGAAGAAAAATCTGATTTGAATTTTTTTGAATTATTACTAACAATATCTGGAATAGGTCCAAAATCAGCAATGTCCATAACATCAAATTCAAAACCTAGATTTATTGCAGAGGCTATAAAAAAAGAGGATCTTAATTATTTAACAAAGATAGCTGGTATTAGTAAAAAAAACGCTGAAAAAATGATACTAGAATTAAAAAACAAAATCACATTAACAGGAGAAAAAGAAGAATCATCGGCAGTTGAAACAGATGTTTTAGATGCCCTACTTTCTCTTGGATATTCAGAAAAATCAATAAGAGAAGTTTTGAAAAAAGTTGAAGGTAAAAACACCGAAGAAAAAATTAAGTTAGCATTAAAAGAGTTAAGTAAATAATATGCCAGAACTACCAGAAGTATACACAACAACAAAAGGTTTAAATGAAAAAACAAAAGGATTAACTATTTTAGATGTTTGGACTGACTATTTCAATAAAACAAGTGACAGAAAAAAAGATACTATAAAAAATAAAGGGTTTTTTCTAAAATTTAAAAAAGAGATAACTGGATCAAAAATTTTAGACTGTCAAAGGAGAGGTAAAAACATATTGATACATCTAAACAACGAAAAAACAATCCTTATACATATGAAAATGACCGGACATCTTATGTATGGAAAATATTTTTTTGACGGAAAAAAATGGAGACCAAAAGAAGATGGGCCTCTTAAAGACCCATTCAATAGTTTTATTCATTTTTTAATACAATTTAAAAACGGAAACTCTCTGGCTTTTTCTGATATGAGAAAATTTGCAAAAGTAACTTTATTTGAAACAAAAAACAATCACAAAGATCTAAATATTCTTGGCCCAGAACCACTTGAAAAAAGTTTCAATTTCAAAAAACTAAAAGAGCAAATATTAAAAAAAGAAAATTGGCCTATTAAAAAAATACTAATGGATCAAAGTGTAATATCTGGTATAGGAAACATATATTCAGATGAAATACTTTGGGCATCATCAATATCCCCTTTTCGGAAACCTAAAGAAATAACTGATCTAGAATTTAAAAACATTTACAAAAATATGATAATTATATTAAACAAATCAATAAAATTAGGAGGAGACTCAATGTCAGATTATAGAAATATAAACGGAGAAAAAGGCGGTTTTCAAAATACCCACAAAGTATACAGGAAACAAAAAACTATATGCTTAAAGAAAAATTGCGGTGGAATAATAGAAAAATCAATAATCGGTGGACGAAGCTCTCACTTTTGTAACAAACATCAAGTATAATATTTTTATATGGAAGACAAGTGGACACTAATCGGTTTTACAGCATTGATAATACTTTCTGTTATAAATGCAAAAAATCCAGATCGTAAGATTCACGGGGTTTTTGAACTACCCGAACAAAACATAACTACTGAAAGAGAAATATCACAAGGAGTTGATACTTTAAATAAGTCAAAAAAATATTCTGAATATATGTATATAAACGGAGGTTATGGTTACGATGCAGACAGTGAATATATAGAAATACAAAACAATAGCGACAAGTATTCTGTTGATATAACAGGTTTTACACTGGTTAGCACATCGACAAATGTATCTGTGACAATACCAAAAACTGTAAAATTATATTTTACCGGAATGGAAAATATTGAAGAAAATGTCATTTTAGGCCCAGGAGAAAAAGCTTATGTTATAACTGGAAAATCCCCTATTGGATACGGAATGAAAATAAATAAATGTTCTGGATTTTTAACTCAATACAATAATTTTTCTCCATCTTTCTATACAAACTGCCCAGCACCAAGAAACGAGGATATTTCCAAAATACCAAAAACAGTCAATAATGATATTTGCTTTGACCTTATAGACTCTTATCCATCTTGTAGAATCCAGAGCACACCACTATCAAATAACTATTCATCTGAATGTCAGGATTTTATATATAAAACAATTAACTATCCTAGTTGTATAAATAACCATAAAAATGACTCTGATTTTTGGAGCAATAGTTGGTATGTATATTTAAAAAGAAGTGATAAATTATGGAAAGACAGAAGAGAAACAATCATACTATATGACAAATCAGGAAATGAAATTTCTAAGATAAAAAAATAACCGGGCTAGCCGGTTTGACGAGAGGCGGAAGCTTGCCTTCGGTCTATGTAAGTGTGTAGGACACCCTTACTACCTCCACCAACTTCCACCTCTCTTATCTCAATTATATCAAATAATAAACAAAAAGTCAAATTGTAAAAACTACTATCCCAAAAGCAGTTGATACATTTAAAGACTCTTTCTGTCCTGCCATTTCTATTTCAACAACATTGTCACTTTTGGATAAAATATCTTTTGATAGTCCCCTAACCTCATTACCTAGTATAAAAATCATTTTTTTCTCCTTTTTCAAATCCCTATAACTTATAGAGTCCTCATTTTGTTCAATAGAGTAAATTTTAAAACCTTCTTTTTTTAATTTCTCGATAACCTTAAAAACATTTTCTTTTGACCAAGAAACTGAAAATTGGCCACCTAAAGCCGTTTTAGATATTTCTTTCCTTGGTCTACCAAACTTGTCGAGCGGTGCTGGTGTATAACCAGATATATAAATATGTTTTAATCCTCTACCATCAGATGTTCTAAAAATAGAGCCAACATTGTGAGCACTTCTTATGTTGTGCAGGACAACCCTTATATCAGATTCTTCTTTTATGATTTTTCGTTTGCTTTTCATTTGGCTATAATATACAATCTATTTATGACATTATCAATATTTCCAAATTTATTTACCTACTCTATTTTTGCAATAACACTTATTAGAATTTTTTCAGCTTTTATTTTTATTAAAATAGCATTAAGAAGAAAAAATAAAATTATCGGATGGATGTTTATTCCAGAAATCTTAATCTCACTTTTTCTTTTAGTTGGTCTCTATACTCAAATAGCAGTTATACTGATTTGGTTTTTAGTTATGTTTGAGAAATATTTTGATAAAAAAGAAGGTAAAAAAGAAACTAGCGGAGAAACACTTGCTCTTTTGGAAGTTTGTCTTATAGCCACACTGTTTTTAGGTCCAGGAGCATTTGCTTTTGATCTGCCACTTTAAAAACAAAAAATTTGAATAAATATCTTTTTTCTGATATATTTTTCTAGTATTGCCCTTGTAGCTCAGTCGGTAGAGCAGCTCCCTTTTAAGGAGATGGTCGCAGGTTCGATTCCTGCCAGGGGCACAAAATTTTCGAAGTAAATTTTGTGCAACTGAGCAAAGCATAGCTTTGCGAGCAGGAATCGAAGGAATATGCGGTTTACAAAGTCAGCAGACTTTGTCGCAGATTCCAGTTTTATTTTTTATTAAGTGACGACGAAATAAAAAATAAAAAGATTCCTGCCAGGGGCACAGAAAACGAAGTTTTATGTGACACTGGAGAAAAGTGATGTTATCACTTTTCGTCAGGAATCGAACAGATTTCCGGTTGACGAAGTCAGCAGACTTTGTCGGAAATCTGGTGCCTAGAAAATTTTAGTTTGACGAAACTAAAATTTTCGAGGGAGATTCCTGCCAGGGGCACAAAATCTTCAAAGTAAATTTTGTCCAATTAAAAAACCTTAAATCTCCAAGATTAACTTTTCGAGCAAAACTTCACTTTCCCCTTCACCGCTTCTGGTCATATCTGATATTTCAACTATTTTATCTGAAAGCAGTAAAAGCTCTTCTTTTTTCCAATTTTTAGCAAACAAAATAGCATTTTTATAAGCAAAAGGAGAAATGGAAAACTCTTTTGGATCTTTTGTGTTTAAACAAAGAAGTATTGTTTTAATTTGCCAAAAAAGAACACCCAATATCTCTTCAGCTTCGACACCAAAAGAGGTGGCTTTAAAAAAGTTTATCCATAAGTTTTTTTTATCTTTTCTGCCGAGATCATTTGCAAGAGTAAAAACATTAAAAAACTCTTTACTCTCTTTTTTATCGTAAACTGTAACTTTTTCAAAAAACTTATCCAGAGATTTTCTATCAGAGTCATTTATTTTATCTTCTATAATAAAGAAAATATGTTCACTTTCTTTGATAGAATTTAAAAGAACATTATCTTTAATATCTATATTTTTTAAAAACACAGAATCTAAAACAACTATATATTTTTTTGAAAATAGTCCTTGAGAATTTATCAGCTCTAAAAGTAAATCTAAACTAAAATTATCATCAGTTATCTTGAAAACTTCCGCATCCGGTTTTTTCTTTAACAAATTCTCTGTATTTTTCCTTACAGCTTCTGTTGTTTTTAACCTATCCCCTAAAAATACATATATCATAAAAATTAAATTTCAATTTCTGTTGTTTGACCTAAAGATTTTCCAAAAGATGCATTTGCTAAAACTTTAACTCCAAAAGTTTCTTTTGAAGATAAAACATTTTCCATTATAGGAATAACATTTTTTACAAACTCTTTGTAAAAATCTTCTGAAACTTCATAAACCAATTCATCATGAATCTGCATAATAAGAGAAGCTTTTGATGTAAGATTTTCTTTTTTAACAAATTCATCTATTTTTACCATAGCCAGTTTTATAATATCAGCTTCTGTTCCTTGTATAGGAGCATTTATAGCCATTCTCTCTGCTTGTGATTTTATATACGGAATCCTAGAGTTTATATCTGGAAAAAATCTTTTTCTACCAAACATTGTTTGTGTAAAACCAATCTGAGATGTTTGGACTTTTACAGATTCCAAATACTGTGCCAAACCAGAAAAAGTATTGAAATAGTTATCTAAAAACTCCTCTGCCTCTTCTTTTGAAACTTTTAAATTTTGTTTTAAAGCCAAAACCCCCATACCATACATAACACCAAAATTTATAGTCTTTGCTTTATTTCTCATATCTTTTGTAACCTCTGATATTGGCACCGCAAATATTTTTGAAGCAACAGATGTGTGTATATCTTCTCCATTTTTAAAAATCTCAATCATTTTAGAATCCTCAGACAAGATAGCTGCTATACGGAGCTCCATTTGAGAATAATCAAAAGAAACCAAAACCTTTCCTTTATCGGAAATAAAAGCTTTTCTTATTTGCCTACCCTCTGGTGTTTTGTTTGGTATATTTTGAATATTTGGATTGGAAGATGCCATCCTACCAGTTACAGCACCTATTTGAATAAATGTTGTATGTAATCTGTCACCATCATCAAGCATTTGAGGAATTGTGTCTATATATGTTCCGAGAAGTTTCGAATACTCCCTATATTCCAATATTTTATCTATAATAATATGCTCATCTTTTAATTTTAAAAGTTCTGATTCTTTTGTTGAAAAACCACCTGTCTTATTTTTCTTTTGACCTTTTATTTTAAGACCCATCTTGTCAAATAAAACTTCTGAAAGTTGTTTTGGTGAAGATATATTAAACTGTAAACCAGAAAGAGAATATATCTCCTTTTCTAGATCAGAAAGTATTTGATGATATTTTAAAGAAAGGTCTTTCAAAAACTCTTTATCAACTTTTACACCAGTTTTATTCATTTTATCTATTATTTCAATCAGAGGTTTTTCTATATTTTCCCAAACAAAAGACAAACCTTCTTTTTTTATAAAATCTTCTAAAAATTTTTTTGCATCTTCTTTGTTTTTAGTTTTAGTAAAATCTAAAATAACAGAAATATCTTCTCCTATCTTGTCTGGGTTTACAACAGCATACATAACCTGTAAAACACTCAGTTCTTCTTTTGAAATATTTATACTCTCTACTTTAAAATTAAATATCTCTGAAGCTTTTGGTATAAGCGATTTAAAATCCAAACTTTTTAAAAAATCCAAAATTTTGTTTTGATCTACACCAGAAATAAAATCATTTTCAGGTAATGTAAAATATATAGGAGCATCAACCCTTATGGTAGCTAAAACTTTTGAAAACCTAGCATCATCTATATTTTCAATTATTTTTTCTGCCATTTTAGGACTTATACCAATATTTTTCAATGCGACCTTGTCGTCTTTTATTTTTTGTAATCCTTTAAAAATACTTTCTATATCTCCAAACTCTTTTATCAAAGTTGTTGCTGTTTTTTCCCCAACACCAGAAATACCTATTATATTATCTGATGGGTCCCCTCTTAAACCTTTAAAATCTGGCAAAAGTTTCGGCTGAAATCCAAATCTTTTTACAACCTCGGATTGATCATATAAAACAGTGTCATTTATACCTTTTTTTAAAGTATAAACTGTAACTTTTTTATCAGAAACAAGTTGCATAGTGTCCATATCGCCAGAAGCTATAATAACCCTCAACCCGCTGTCTTTAATCTGGGATATTATTGTTCCGAGCATATCATCAGCTTCAAAACCAGAAGAAGAATATATTGGTATGTTAAAAGCATTGCAAATCTCTTTTGAACTTTCTAGCTGAACTTTTAATGCTTCCTCTGTCTCTGCCCTACCCGCTTTATAATCCTTATACGATTTATGTCTGTATGTCTCTTCTGGAAGATCATAACAGGCACAGATATAATCTGGGTTAAATTCTTTTATTAGTTTAAAAAGAAGTGTGCAAAAACCATAAAGAGCCCCAACTGGCTTGCCATCTTTTGATACAAAATCTGGCAAAGCATGATATGCCCTATGTAAAATAGCATGAGAATCTAAAAGTATTAATGTTTTTTCTTTTTTTGTCATTTTTTTATTTCTATAATTCTAGCATTTTCATTTTCAGAAATAGGGTTTATAAAAACTTTAAGATCTTCGTTTATCAAATCAGATATTTTCTCTGGCCACTCTATAAAAACTATATTGTTTTTATCTTTCAAAATTTCACTTAAACCTAAAAAGGTTATTTCTTTTGAATTCTCTATTCTATAAGCATCTATATGAACCAAGTTTTTCCAATTGAGATTGTTTATCTCATAGATTTTCATAATTACAAAAGTTGGACTGATTATGTTTTCAGTTAAACCAAATTTTTTACAAACAGCTTTTACAAAAGCCGTTTTTCCTGCCCCAAGATTTCCGTAAAGACCAACCAAAAAAGCTCCATTTTCTTTCTTGTCCAGTCCGGAAACAAAATCAGAGACAAAATCATTAAACTCATCTATATTTAAAACTTCTTTTTTCATATATATTTATATTAACAAAAAAGGGCCAAAAGCCCCATTTTTACAAATTTTAGATTTTTTATCTTACAATGATAATCCGATCGTGTAGACCGGTATTGTAACCCCAATTTCCTTCAATATACAAATCAGAAATCGTTCTATTAAATGAACTATCTCCTTGTTTGGTTATTAAAAGAGAAATGTATTTACCATTACGATCATCATTCATACCCAAATACAGATAAAATGTTACAGATCCTCCAGAACAAAGACCTTTAATAATCGTCCCCAAAGAAGGAGAATTTACATCTATACTAGAATCTGTTTGGTTTTGTATCCTAACAGCAAGACCGTACCTATGGTATAATCCAAATTTTTTGATTTTTTGATATTTTAGATTTATGTAAACATCACTTAAAGAACAACCATCAAGATTTGAATTTGTTTCAACTCTTGCTTGTTCTTCTTTTTCTCTTCTTACTCTTTGGATCCTATTTTCTTGAGCTTTTCGAAATCTTTTATTTTTATCTTCTAATATGTTGAGAATTTTTTTCCAATACTTAATCTTTTTTTTCGGCTTCGGTTTTTGTTTCTCAAGACTATCCACAAAAACAGAAACTTCTTTTAAACAACTGGTGATTTTTGTTGAATTTAAAAAAGATTCATTCGCCGTTTGAATACAACCACTTGGTTCATAATTAGAAATAGATTTTGACGAAGTATTGTTATCCATAACCGTAGCAGAATTGCTTTCTGTGTTTTTGGCATTCTTGGGTAAATATTCTGGATTTATTCGCTGACCATATAAACTTATTTGTAAAAAAACAATAAAGAGAAAAATAGTCTTTCTCATATCCAACTAATCAATACCACAAAAACAAATTTTTGTAAACAAAAGATGTCTCTTCAAACAACACAAAAGACTTTTTTAAAAAAACAAGTTATAATATCTAAATGATAGATTTTAATGAAGACAAGCAAAATCAGAAAATATCTGATTTACACAAAATAGAAGAAGAAGAGCTAACTAGTAAAATGGCTGTTAAATATGGTCTTCCATATATTGACCTGTCTGTAACTCCTATAAATATTGATTCTTTGAGATTTATATCAGAAATAGAGTCAAGATCTTCTCAAATAGCTGTTTTTGATCATGCAGATAAAAATGTAAACATAGCAATCATATCCCCTCAAAACACGGACAGCATTGATTCAATAAAAAAATTGCAAGAAAAAGGTTTTAACACAAAAATCTTTATGGCTTCACATTCCAGCTTAAATAAAGTTTGGGACAGATATAAAGATCTCTCATACTCTTTTGAAACAAAAAGTGGAGCACTCGATATTTCAAACGAAGAGATAACTGATTTTCTAAAAGAAGTTCATAGTATATCAGATGTTGCAACTTTGATAAAAGATGTTTTGGAAATGAAAAAAAGTTACAGAATATCAAAAATATTAGAAATAATCCTAGCCGGAGCAATAAGTATAGGTAGCTCAGATATACACATAGAACCAGAAGAAAACTATGTACGAATAAGATACAGACTGGATGGTATGTTATCCGACATAACAGAATTTGATAAAGAAACTTTTAAACTTTTACTTTCCAGAATCAAACTAATATCAAACTTAAAATTAAATATCAACTCTGCACAAGATGGTAGATTTAGTATTAAAATTTCTAATTCTGAAATAGAAATAAGAACATCTCTTTTGCCTGGTGCTTATGGAGAGTCTATTGTTATGAGAGTTTTAAATCCGAACTCAATATCAATACCACTTGAAAATCTTTATATAGATAAAAAAATACTAGATACCCTACTAGAACAAATTCAAAGACCAAACGGTATGATACTAAACACTGGCCCAACAGGATCAGGTAAAACAACAACACTTTATGCCTTCTTAAAAAAAGTTCATATCCCAGGTATAAAAATAATAACAATTGAAAATCCGGTTGAATACCACCTTCCTGGAATAGTTCAAACTCAAACAGATGAAAAATCTGGTTACAATTTTGCTTCTGGACTTAGAAGTGCTCTTCGTCAAGACCCTGATATTATAATGGTTGGTGAAATAAGAGACGAAGAAACCGCTGGTATTGCAATAAACTCTGCTTTGACAGGTCACCTAGTATTCTCCACCCTACACACAAACTCTGCAGCTGGAACTTTTCCTAGACTTATAGATCTTGGAGTAAATCCAAAAGTTTTAGGATCTGCAATAAATGTTGCAATGGCACAAAGACTTGTTAGAAAACTTTGTGATGATTGTAAAGAAAAAAATAAATTATCAGAAAAAGAATTGATAAGAGTTAAAGATGTTTTAAATGGTATATATGACAAAAAATATACAGAAAATATTTCATTTGAAAATGTTTTTAAAGCCACAGGTTGTCAAAAGTGCAATAACACAGGATACAAAGGAAGAATTGGAATTTATGAACTGATTGTTATGGATGAAAAAGTTGATGATATTATAAAAAAAGGAGGTAGTGAAAGAGAAATTCAAGAGACAACAAGAGAGCAAGGATTTTTATCAATGTCAGAAGATGGTATTTTAAAAGTTTTGCAAGGATTAACAACAATGGAAGAATTGGACAGAATAATTGATTTAAAAGATTAGATAAAAACTGTAAAACAGCTTTGCTATAAAGAAAAGTTTAATGTTTAATACAAAAAAAGCCTTGCAAGAGACTTTTATTTGTGAATAATTTATATATAGATCTTTTAAAAACAAGTTCAAGAGATAAATCTCTAAACGACACTTTAAATATTTAAATAAATAAAGCAAAGTGATTAACTAAGGATAGTCACAGAGTACACAAAGTGTATCCAGAACGTCCTCGTGAATACACTCGTAAATCCGGAAGGGATTCAGTCGTTTAGAGATTTATACCTTGAAAACAAAATTATTTCAAAAAGCAAAATTAAAAAGCAGTCTTAAATCAAAGTGCTTTACCGTAAGTTTATCATAAAATACTTTTTATGTCAAGAACAGAACCTGAAAACAATTTAAACAATAAGACACCAGAAGACGGTCTTTTTTTAGATACAGCCCTTAGGCCATCTGTTTGGGACGAGTATATAGGTCAAGAAAATATAAAAAACAACTTATCTATACTATTGACTGCTGCAAAAGAAAGAAGTCACCCACCAGAGCATATACTATTTTACGGACCTCCTGGACTAGGAAAAACTACACTGGCACACCTTATAGCAAAACACTTAAATGCACAAATGAAAATAACATCTGGGCCAGCCATAGAAAAAGTCGGTGATCTTGCTTCTATACTGACAAACCTTTCTTCAGGAGATATTCTCTTTATTGATGAGATACACAGGTTAAATAAAAATATAGAAGAAGTTTTATACCCCGCTATGGAGTCTGGTTCTCTTGATATAATAATAGGTAAAGGACCAAGTGCAAGGACAATACAGTTAGAACTACCACCATTTACCCTCATAGGAGCAACAACAAAAATAGCATCTCTTTCCTCCCCTCTTCGCTCTCGTTTTTCTGGTGGAATATTTAAACTAGAATTTTATACAAACGAAGAAATACAAAAAATAATAGAAAGATCAGCAAAAATATTAAAAGTTAATATAGATAAAGAAGGATCTATGGAGATCGCAAAGAGATCAAGATTTACACCAAGAACAGCAAATTATTTTCTAAAAAGAGTTAGAGATTTTGGACAGGTTAATAAAAAAGATTTAGATAGAGAAATAGTCGATAATGCACTAAACCTTTTAGGAATTGATCAAAAAGGATTAACCTCAGCCGATAGAGAGATTTTAAACACAATAATAGAAAAATTTTCAGGTGGCCCAGTAGGATTAAACACCATTGCATCTTCTCTTTCAGAAGAAGAGGAAACAATAGAAGTTTTCAATGAACCTTACCTTATGCAAATTGGGTTTATAGAAAGAACCCCACGAGGAAGAATTGTTACAGAACACGGATATATTCATCTAGGTAAAACTCCTCCTCAGATTTTTTAATTAACAAAATGGTAATTATATTTAACTTGATATTAATATTTAAATTTTGTAGTCTTAAATTATAATAATTTAAATATATGGCTGGACATAATAAATGGTCAAAAATAAAAAGACAAAAAGAAAAAACTGATGCACAAAAATCAAAGATTTTTGGCAAAATGGTTAGACTTATAACAGTTGAGGCAAAAAAAGCTGGTGGCAACCTACAATCCCCTGGACTTAAAAATGCAATAGAAAAAGCAAGAGAAGCAAATGTTCCAAATGATAATATAGAAAGAGCTATTAAAAAATCAACCGAGGCAGATGCTCAAATGGAGTCTATTATATATGAAAGTTATGGACCTGGCGGTTGTGGAATTGTAATAGAAGCCCTTACAGAAAACCGAAACAAGGCAGCACAGGAAATAAAACATATATTGTCTAAAAATGGTTTTTCACTTGCAGGTATAGGTTCTGTTACTTGGGCATTTCAAAAAAACTCGGATATGGAGTGGATTCCAACAACCACAATCCCTCTGTCAGACGAAGATGGTGAAAAACTTTCTTTACTTGTTGACGAACTAGAAGAAAACGATGAAGTGCAAAATGTTTGGACTAATGCCGACTAATTTTATATGAAAATTATTTCTATTGACCCTGGGTTTGAAAGAGTAGGTATTGCAGTTTTAGAAAAAAATCAAAAAGAAAATCTTTTGTTTTCAGAATGTTTTAAAACAAAAAGTTCTGAAAAACACGAAGATAGGTTGTTTAAAATAGGACAAGAAATACAAAAAATAATAGAGGGATACAAACCAGAGTATTTGGTTATAGAAAAACTGTTTTTTAATACAAACCAAAAAACAATTATAGGTGTAGCAGAAGCAAGAGGAGTAATACTGTATCAAGCCAGTTTAAATGGTTTAAAAATAAGTGAATTTACACCACTTCAAGTAAAAGTCGCTGTTACAGGTTATGGTAGAAGTGAAAAAAAACAAGTAGAAACTATGGTTTGTAAAATACTTAAAATAGAACCAAAAAAAACATCTGACGATGAGTTTGATGCCATAGCACTAGGTCTTACATTTTTTGCACATTTTAGGGTTTAAATATCCACATTTGCAAAAAATTTAGTTTTTTGATAAAAATTATTGAAATCAATTTTTAAAGATTTAAAATAAAAATATGAAGAAAAAAGACAACAAAAAAAATAAAAAAATAGAGGAAGATGAAGAAGAGGAAGGTGAAGAAAAACTTGATATGAGTGATGGGCCGAGAGATCCAATGGATAATGATAATAATGATGATGACGATGATATAGATCCTAAAAAATTAAAAGATATTGGACTGCATATAGAAGAAGAACCAACTGATGATGATGTTGAATTTAAAGAAGTAGAAGAAGATGAAGAGGATGAAGAAGAGGGAGATTGGGATGATTTTGATGACGATGAAAGTTGGTAAAAATTATATTATTTTAATAAATCTCCTTTTACCAACACGATAAACACCCTTTTGGGTGTTTTCATTAAAATCAGAAACTATTCTTTTTTCATCAACAAAGAAGATAGCCTTCTCTGAAACTAATTTTTTAAACTCCCCTTTTGATGAAACTATATTATTTTCAATTAAAACATCTGAAAGTTTTCCTTTTGAAAAAACCTCAATAACATTGTCTGGAACACCACCTTCTGTAAAAACTTTATGAAAATTTATAAAAGCTATATCTGCCTCTTCTTTACTATGATACATAGAAACTATTTCCTTTGCCAAAGCAACTTTAACATCTTTGAAATTTGATTTTTCTTTTAGATCTTTTGATATTGATTCAATAACACCTATTGGTAAATCTGTGCATAATTTGTAATAATCAATAATCAAATCATCTCTAATAGACATAACCTTACCAAACATATCATTTGGTTTATCTGTTATGTTTATAACATTACCCCAGGATGTAGACATTTTTCTACCATCTGTTCCTAAAAGCATTGAGACAGTTAATACATCTTGTTCTTTCATTCCATAATGTTTTTGGACTATCCTACCTGCTTTTAAATTGAAAAGTTGATCAAAACCACCAAGCTCAACATCTGATCTTACAGCAACAGAATCATATCCTTGCATAAGTGGGTATAAAAACTCTCTCAAAGAAACTTCTTCGCCTTTATCTAACCTATCTTTAAAATTTCTCCTGTTTGACATTTGTTGAACAGAAAAACTTTCAGCCAATTCGGTTATCTCTTGAAAACCAAGTTTTGAAAGCCATTTACTATTAAAATGAAATTCAGCTTTTTCTATATCTATTATTTTACCAACTTGTTTTTTGTAATCTTTTAAATTATTTTTTATAACATCTTTTGTTAACATTGGTCTTTTAGAAAGTTTGTCAGACGGATCTCCTACTTGTGCAGTAAAATCACCAACAATAAAAACAACTTGATGTCCTAAATCCTGAAAAGCCTTTAATTTTCTTAATATAACAGCTCTTCCTATGTGTATTTGTGATCCAGTGGGATCAAAACCTAGTTTAACCCTTAACTTCTCTCCTGAAAGCAGTCTTTTTTCTAAATTTTCTTTAACAAAAACATCTTCAACACCTCTTGTTAAAATTTCTTTTACTTTATTTATGTTTGTATCTATTTTCATTGTTATTGTTATTATAACATAAAAAATGCTATATTGATACTATGTTAATATCTAAAAAACTAAAAATCAAAAATAATATTTTATACATATTATCTTCTTTACTAATTTTTTTGGGAATATTTTTTATTTGGATAGCAAATTTAGATATTCCAAATATAGACAATTTTAGTCAAAGAAAAACAGTAGAATCAACTAAAATATATGACCAAACAGGAAAAATACTACTTTATGATATTTTTGAAAACCAAAAAAGAACAATAATTCCTTTTGATCAAATATCACCTTTTATAAAACAAGCTACAATATCAATAGAAGACAAAGAATTTTATACACATAACGGAATAAGAATTAAAGCATTTATAAGAGCAATGTTTGTAAATATTTTTTCTTTAAGTTTTAGTCAAGGTGGATCTACAATAACACAACAAACTATCAAAAAAACTGTTTTAACAGATGATAAAACACCAACAAGAAAAATTAAAGAGTGGGTCTTGGCATTAAAACTAGAAAAAATAATGACTAAGGATGAGATTTTAAATCTTTATTTAAATGAAATACCTTATGGAGGTAGTTTATACGGAGTTGAGGAAGCAAGTTCTGCTTATTTTGGAAAAGAAGCGAAAGATGTTAGTTTAGCGGAAGCAGCCTATTTAGCATCAATACCACAAGCACCATCATTTTATTCTCCTTATGGAAAAAACAAAGATAAACTAGAAGACAGGAAAAATTTAGTTCTAAAAGAAATGAAAAATGATGGTTATATAAACGAAGATCAATATCAACAAGCATTATCTGAAAAAGTTATATTTTTACCAAAAGAAGATAAAGGAATAAAAGCTCCTCATTTTGTTATGTATATAAAAGATTATTTAGAGAAAAAATATGGCGAAGATGTTTTAACAAATGGAGGATTAAAAGTTACAACAACAATAGATTATGATATACAAAAAAAAGCAGAAGATATTGCTTTAAAATATGCATTAGAGAACAAAAAAAACTTTAATGGTGAAAATGCTGCTTTTGTGGTTATTAACCCTAAAAACGGCCAAATATTAACAATGGTTGGGTCAAGAGATTATTTTGACAAAGAGATTGATGGTCAATTTAATGTTGCTATCGCAAAAAGACAACCTGGTTCAACATTTAAACCTTTTGTTTATGCAGAAGCTTTCTTGAAAGGATACACACCTGATACAATTCTTTTTGATGTTCCTACACAATTTTCAACAAACTGTCCTGTTGATTTATTTGATAATAAAGATGGTTGTTATAGTCCTGTAAACTATGACAATAATTTTAGAGGACCTATGACACTAAGAGATGCCTTGGCTCAATCAATAAACATACCAGCAGTAAAAACATTATATTTAGCTGGTATTAATGATTCAATATCCTTAGCTGAAAATATGGGAATAACAACACTTGGAAATTCAAACCAATACGGTTTAACACTTGTTTTAGGAGGTGGTGAAGTTAGTTTACTTGATATGGTTTCTGCATATGGTGTTTTTGCAAACGAAGGAACAAGAAGTCCTTATAACTTTATAATAAAAATAGAAGATTCTAAGGGTCAAATCTTGGAAGAACAAAAAAATAAAAGTTTTGATATTTTAGATAAAGAAGTTTCAAGAGAAATATCAGATATACTATCTGACAACATCGCAAGAAGTCCCCTTTACGGAGCATCCTCACCTCTTCATTTTTCAAACAGAAGTGTTGCTGTAAAAACAGGAACAACAAATGACTATAGAGATGCTTGGATTATTGGATATACACCTTCTATTGTTGTTGGTGCTTGGGTTGGAAATAACAACAATACACCTATGGAGAAAAAAGTTGCTGGACTGATTGTTGCTCCTATGTGGAGAGCATTAACAGATGAAATATTTAAAGGAAAACCTGTTGAATATTTCAATAAACCTATAAAGGAAGATTCTTATAAATTAAAACCTGTTTTGAGAGGAAAATACATAGGAGGAATATCAAATGTTACAGATGAAGATATATTAAACAAACCATACGAATCAATACAAGAAACACTTTCTGGTGGTATTCATAGTATTTTATATTGGTTAGACAAAGACAATCCAAGAGGAAACATACCTCAAAATCCAGAATCAGATCCTCAGTTTAAATATTGGGAATATGGTGTTAGAAAATGGGCAACTGAAAAAGGTTTAAATTAAGTTTTTAAAAAAAAGCATTTTCATATTGTTTTTTAGAGACTTGCGAAGTTGACTGAACTGAGCACGAGGAATTTTTCAGTAGAAAAATATCCGTGCTCTAAAAAACAATATGAAAATGCTTTATATTATTTTTATTTAATATTATTTAAACCAAAACTAAGTAAATCTTTTAAAATATTATTTTTATTTAAAATAATTTTGTTTTTTTTAAGAGGTGTTGTTTTTAAAACAACAAAACCTTTATTTAAAGAAAATTCTTCTTGTTTTAGTAGTATATTTGTATGTTTTTTTACTGAAAAAATAACCATTTCAAACAAATCAAAATCATTTTTAATTTTATTTTGATGTTTTTTTAGATAAGATTCTATATTAAACATTATTTATTCATAGACATAACCAAGTATAGAAAACTTTTATCATTAACTCCTTTTATAACAACTGGTTTACTATTATCATTAAAAGAAAGTATTATCGAATCAGATTCAATAGACTGAAAACAATCTATTATATATTTATAATTAAAACTAATAGATTCAATACTATCCCCTTTTATAACAACTTCTACTTTGTTTTTATTTTCTCCAACATCTATATTTTTTGTTGTTATTTCAAAAATATTATCTTTTGGTAAAATTTTAAAATAAACCTGACTAAACTTATCAGCAAAAATATTTGATATTTTTAAAGAATTTATAAGATCTTGTTTAAGTAAAACCACTTCTGTTTTAAATTCTTTTGGTATAAAGTTCCTATAATCAGGATAAACACCGTTTATAACCCTAGAAACAAGATAAATATCCTCATAAACCAAACACATCTGACCATCATTTATAAAAAAACTAATATTACCAGAAACATCATCAAAAGCTTTTATTATTTCATTTATATTTTTAAAAGGTATTAAAATCTGATTAAATTCATTATTTTTCTTAACTTTCAATGTTTTTTCAGCCAAACGAAAACCGTCAGTTGAAACAAAAACAATACTATCACCGTCTGGGTAAACCATAACACTAGAAAGTGTTGGTTTTATAGATGAAACAGAAGCAGAATAATAAACATTTTTTAAACCTTTAATAAAATCAGAAGCATTCATCTCAAAAATAACATCATTTTGAATTTTAGGTATTATAGGAAAATCATCAGATGAGACTGATTTTATAACAGTATTCGTATGTTCAGTAGAAACAATGAGATTATTTGATGATAATTCAAGTGTTATATTTTTATCAAAAACATTTGAAACAAAGTTTGTTATAACAGAACTAGAAACACAAACACTACCCTCTTCTAAAACTTTAACAGGTAAAGATATTTCTAAACCAAGATCAAGATTTGTGCTAGATATAAAAAGTTTACCAGAAGTAGCTTTTAGCATTATTGTAGATAAAATAGGTAAAGAAGCATTTTTAGCAGTCATTTTATCTGCTTTATTTAAAGCTTTAGCTAATTTATCTTTTATACATTCTATTTTCATATTATTAATACTATTAGTCCTGTTTATTTGTGTAAAACTTATAAAAATGGCTTATTTTATGGTTTTTTTAATAAACAGTCTGTGGATAAATGTTGATTATATGTGTATATATTATGTCAATAAAAGATAATACACAAGTCTGTTTTTATAAATATTAACAAATCAACATATTATTCAGTTTTAAATCATAGGTTATTGATAACATATCCACATACATATACACATATATATCCACACCCACCTTTTAAGTATGAAGTTTAGAACACGGATAAATTTTTGCTAAAATTTTCCTCGTGCTCGGTAGAGTCACTCGCAAGTTTCTAAACTTTATACTTAAAAGAATATATATCTACATACCTATAACTAAGCCAATATTGATCTAAGTTGGTTTATTTCATCGGCTAGATTTTGGTTTTTATCTATACCCTCTTTTATTTTGTCACAAGCATGCATAACTGTTGTGTGATCTCTACCTCCTAGTTTTTCACCTATTGATGGGTAAGAATTGTTGAATTCTTCTCTTAAAAGATACATTATAACTTGTCTTGGTTTTATAACCTCTTTTTTTCTTGTTTTTTCATATATTAACCCTTCTTCTATGTTGTAAAAATCAGAAACTGTTTTAACAATATCTTTTATTGATACTGTTTTTTTATTTTTTGCAGTGTTTTTTAGTAAATTTTTTACATCAGATATGGTTAATTCTTTATTTTTTAACTGTGCATGGCATATTATTGTGTTTAGTGCCCCTTCCAACTCTCTAATGTTTCCTGTTACAGAAAATGCTATAAAATCAACTATTTCTCTTTCTAAATTGAAGTTATTTAAACTAGCTTTTGTTTTTATAATAGCTATACGAGATTCATTATCTGGTGCTGGTATATCTATTATCATACCAGCAGAAAATCTTGATTTTAGTCTTTCTTCAAGATCTTGTATTAAAGAAGGATGTTTGTCTGATGAAAATATTATCTGTTTGTTATTTTCATATAAATGGTTAAAAAGATGAAATAATTCTTCTTGTGTTTTCATTCTTCCTGATAAAAACTGAATATCGTCCATAATCAAAACATCATATTTTCTATATTTTTCTTTAAAAAAGTTTGGTCTGTTGTTTTGAACAGCATTTACATATTCTTGTCCAAATTTTTCAGATGTGGTGTAAAAAACTTTTCTACCTGTGTTTTTAAGTGTGTTACCTATTGCTTGAATAAGATGTGTTTTTCCGTGACCTGTATTTCCGTGTATAAAAAGAGGGTTATAAACTATACCAGGTTTTTTTATTATAGCTTGCGAAGCTGCATGAGCTAGTTCATTAAATGGTCCAACAACAAAATTATCAAAGGTATATTTAGGATTTAGATTGTCGTCTTTATTTATAATAAAGTTCTCAATAGGAAGTTCTTTTGTGATAATAACAGGTCTTTCTTGCATTGTTTTCAGTATTTTATCGTCTTTTGAAACTATATAGTGTAGTGAATGTATACTCGTGGTTATGTTTCTAAGTGATTTTAATATAATATTGTGAAATTTATTTTTCAACCATTCTTGAACAAAGTTGTTTGGAACTGATAGGTATATTGTTCCATCATCAAATTTAATTATTTTAGTATCTTTAAACCAAGTATTAAAGTTTGGTTTAGAAATAGCTAATTCTATTTCAACCAAAACTGTATCCCAAATTTTTTTTAAATCCATTTCCATACCAATAATTATATCTTGACTGTAAAAAGATAGAACTTGATAAAGATATTTAATTATGTTAATAATATATATATGTCACAAACATATAAACCTAAAAAAAGAAAAAGAGCTAAAACTCACGGATTTCTTTCAAGAAAAAAATCTGTGAAAGGATCTAAAACTTTACTTAGAAGATTAAGAAAAGGAAGAAAGAGACTTTCAACTGTTAGTCAAAAAGCTAATAAAAAATAGTTTTAATGTTTTTTGCTAAAAACAAAATAAAAAGATCTGAATTTAAACTTATAGAAAAGGTTAAACCATTTAATTTAAATTCAGATTCTTTTTATTTAAACATATATAACTATCCAGATCTTTTTAAATATCCAAAAATTGCTTTTAGTTGTTCAAAAAAGGTATCAAATAGTGCTGTTGTTAGAAATAAACTAAGAAGAAGAGGGTATTCTGTTTTAAGGGATTTTGTTGATAATATTAAAAATGGTTACTTTTTACATTTTTCATATAAAAAAAATTCAATAAATAAATCTTTTAAAGATTTAAAAATTGAGATTAGTCAGGTTTTAGAGCTTTCCAAAGTTTTAAATTAGTTTAAAATATAATAATTATGATATCAAATTTTTTTCACATAGTTTTTTATGATCCGCTTTATAATGGACTTATATTTATATTCAATATATTTCCTAGTTTAGATGCTGGTTTTGCTGTTATAGTTTTTACTATTATAGTTAAACTAATCCTCTTCCCTCTTTCCATAAAAGCAACAAAATCACAAATGGAAATGAAATCCATTGAAAATGATTTAAATTTTATAAAAGAAAAATACAAAGAAAATAAAGAAGAACAAGCTAAAAAAATTGTTGAACTTTATAAAGAGAGAGATATAAACCCTTTTTCAGGTATTTTTGTTATCTTAATCCAACTTCCTATTATTATTGCTTTGTATAAGGTTTTTATGTCTTCTGGTTTACCAACAATATCATCTGATATATTATACTCATTTATACATATTCCAGATTATATAAATATGAAATTTCTAGGAATTTTAGATATTAGAAATAAAAATATTATTTTAGCTATATTATCTGGAATATCAAGTTTTTTACAAGCTAAATATGCTCAAATCTCCACAAACACATCAACAGAAAAACAATCAGATTTTTCAAAAGCTATGAGTTTGCAAATGAAGTTTGGTTTCCCTGTGTTAATGTTTATTATTTCCCTATCATTATCATCTGCTATTGCTCTTTATTTTATAACAAGCAATATTTTTACAATCTTTCAAGAGATTTATTTAAAAAGAAAAATTAGAAAATCTTAATTTCCAATATTTAAACTCCATAAACTTCCACCATCTGCTTTGTTTTTAAATATTAAAAACAAGTTATCTTTATCTATATGTATCTCATCTATATCAATATTTTTACCAGATTCTTCTTTTAAAGAAATTATTTTCTCTGAAACATTTTCCTTTATGTTGTATTTCCATATTTCATCAACGAATCCAATAGTTCCAAAATACCAATTATCAATAGAGTTACTCTCTATATTACCTTCTGGAACAGCACAATAAACAACATCTTTTTCTTTAATACTAAACACACATTTTTCTGGAAAAGTTTTTGGATATAATGTTTTAATACTGTTTGCTTTAAAATTTAATACATAAAAATTAAATTCTGGAAGAGTTTCGTTAAATAGCATATTTTCACCTAATGAATCTGTGTTTGTGGTTAAACCATAAACTTCTCCTAAAATTTTCTTAAAATCACCTTTTGCTGATAGTCTGTATACATAACCAAAAGTTTGATAATTTGGTTTTGTTGTAAGTGTAATTAAATTATCATTTACAAATTGAGGAATAAGGTGTTTTAGTTTATCTGTCCAAATCTGAGTATTTTTATAATCAGGTGCTTTTGATATAAAACCATAAGAATCACCTCTTCTTATGAAATAAAATAAATTTCCATTATTTTGTCCAACTGAAACACTTTCTATAAGCGGACTAAGTGTTTTTACAGATAAAGATGACTCTGTTGAGGATGAATTTAAAATACTAATAAAACTATTTTCAACAGAATCATCATCTTTTAAGTATTGTGCAACAAAAGAATTTCCTTTGTTTGTAAAATAAACTTTTTGAGTATTTAGTATTGTTTTATTTGATATTCTATCTTTTTTTTCTGAAAAAGTTGACGAGTCGTATATATGACCTGTTCCCTTTTCAACATATCTTATATAAAGACCATCATTTTTGGCAACAAAAGTAAATCCAGATACAGGATCTTTTGATATGAGTCTAAGTTTTTGTTTATAATCCTCAACCTCTATTTCTGGCTCCTCTGGTTTAAATATTGGTTTTTCTGTATCCACTACATTTTCTGTTTGTCCAAAAGGAAAAAAATCTGTAATAGAAACTTTTTTACCACTTGCGGTTTTCTCGTCAGATTTGATTAAAAAATAATACAAACCAAGAGAAATGGCTAAAAGTGTCAATATTATTCCCGATATAATAAGTATTTTTTTCATATTATTTAAAATTGTACATGCCAATGATTTCCAGTTGCAGTTCCATTTGCTCCAATGACTTCATAAACAAAAATAACATCTTTACCGTTTATTTTTTTAGTTACTTTATCATTGTTTTGAGGGGTCGGTTTACCTAAAAATTTATTTAAATCATCTGATGGTTTCAAATCAACCTGACCTCTACCTACTGCATGTGTTTGATGGCCACCTTCTGTTCCGCCTGTTACCTGCACAAAACAACCAGAGCAATCTTTTTTTAATTGTATCAATCCGTCAATAGCACTTTTAGGCATACCTCCAACAGATGTACAACCTTGTGTCTGTGCTCCTATACAAGGGTTGTCGTGGTTTATTGAAATACCTCCATTTGTGAGTGATTTTCTAACATCTTCTTCACTATCTCCCCAACCTACAAAAACAAGATCGGCAGCTCTTTGTATATTTGGTTTTATGATCTTTAAATTTAAATTCAAAGAATTTGGATTTATTTCATAAATAATTGCATAAGATACCAGTATAAAAAATAATCCTTTTAGTGTGCTCCATATTTTATCTTTAATATCTGTCTTGGCAGAAGGGTTCAGACCTTTGGTTGCATATAAAAAACCTTGATAAACTAGCAATAAAAACGACCAAGTTATTCCTAATCCTAAAATAAAGTAAAAGATTCTTGGAATAAATTTCTCTAAATCAACAGATTGACCTTTTTCATATACACCAGGCAGTGATGTTAGTGTTCTGTATTCTAGTTTAGCAAATGCAAAAGCTGGTATTGTTAAGAATATTACAAACATTATTATTTTAATATAGTTTTTTTTCATTATATTGAACTATTATTTTTATCTTCTTGTGGTTTTTGAAAATCTACTGTGATTGAACTTTGTGCACCTTGCATAATATTGGAGCGGTTTATGAAATTAACATCAATTCTAGATACTCCGAATGTATCACCTACTTTTTTAAAAATTCTATTTACGACATTTTGGTTATCATTAACTCCTAATCCATTTATAGACCAGGATATTTCAAGATCTGTTGGTTTTTGAATGCTGAAAAAATATGGAATGGAGTATATTTCTTTTTCCAAATTATCATTTACTTTCATTACATTCAGTGCTTTTTCTGTTTTTATACCTAAAAGAGGATCTTTTTGATATATATAAACAACTGGATCTGAAGGAGATAAAACGACTGATCCGTGTGCTATCTGGTTTGTTTTAGGATCTTCTGCTTCAACTTCTATTTCCATATCTCTACCTAGTATACTACTTTTTATTTGTATAAAATATTTACCATAACCACTTACATTTTGTATTGCATCGCCATTATTTGACCATCTGTATATCATTTTTTCTCTGGGTATTTCCTCTGTGCCGTTATATATATGCGGTGTTGCATATATATAAACCAATGATTCCCTTGTGTATAGTGGTTTTCCTTTAAAAAATGGTGGTGTATATGTATCAGCTTCCCATATTAGATCAAGAGATGTTGGTTTTATGTTAAAATCTTTTTGAACAAATCTCCCGTCTCCTGTATTTATTTTTATGGAAATAGATGTGCTATCTTTTTTTAAAATAAAATTTAATTTAGTTTTTCCTGTGCCTTTCAGTACAGTTTTACTATCTATAATCCACTCTATATATGCTTCGTTTAAATCTGTTGCGTAGCTTTCAAGAGATATAAAAACATTATTATTTTTTTCTGGATATTCTGGGTCTATATTAACAACTATACTATTATCTAATTCATCAAATTGTGCATAAGAAATTTTAGAAAATGTCAGTATAGATATTGTTATTAAAAATATTAAAAATAAGTATCTAAGCATTAAAATTATTTTAACATAAAAATTATCTTTAATTAAATAATATACACACACTTATCCTATAAAGATATAATTTTAGAGACTTGCGAGGTTGACTGAACCGAGCACGAGGAAAATTTTAGCAAAAATTTATCCGTGCTCTAAAATTATGTCTTTATAGGATAAACTTCAATATACATAACTTATAAAAATCACAACTTTAAAATGTAAATACACTTGCTCTTTAAGGGTTTTCTACCATTTCTTGATTTTGTCTACTGAATATAGCTTCCCTACTCTTATTTGATAGATATTGAAGTGATTTGTTTTTAATTTCTGTCTTTTTCTCTTGCCACTTCTTTTTTACTTCTCTTTTTACAAGAGCTTTACCAGCTTCTTTAACACTTGTTACACCAACCAATTCTTGTGCTTCAACTTCGGCTATTCTCTTTATAACCATTGCTGTAAATGTTGGCAGTGCATTTATAACCGGTATAAATTCAATAGCTGAACATATAATACCAGTTTTATTGAAAACATTTACACCATTTAACATAAACCAAAGATAAAAAATAAAATAAACCACAACATCTATAATTTCATTTGCAATTTCTCCAAACGGTGGAGCGAAACTTAAACCAAATTGTAATAAATCAATAAAACCAGCAAAAGATATCATTAAAAATTTATGTTTAAATTTTTTTTCACCCCCACCATCTTCCTTTTTTGGTTTATTGTTGTCCATTTGATTCTGATTTTGCTTTCTGAATAGCCAGTATTTGAGACGGATCAGATGTTATTATTTGATCTTCTGTATATGAAGCAATGATTTTTATTGCCACATGTTTAAGACCTGCAAAAAATATACCCTCCCCTACACTAGATTCTAGTAAAAGGTATTTTTCTTCGTCAGTAAGGTTAAATGTTTGTTGTAGTTTGTCTATAGATGTTGGACTTTGTTTCAAAAGAAGTTGAAGTGAAGAGTTTGTGATAATAGGCATACCGTATGGTGATTTTAGGAAATCATCAACATCTTGAGTTATTGTTGCTAGTCCCAAGAAATATTTTCTACCTCTTTTTGCAAGTGATAGTAAAAACGATGCTGTATCTTCGGATTTCATCATCCACCAAGCCTCGTCTATAACTAAAAGTCTTTTTCTTAGATCTTTTCTTATTTCAGCCCATATAAAGTGAGTTATGATATACATAGCTATTGGTTTTAATTCATCTTCCATATCTCTTACAGAAAAGACAATTAGTTTTTTATTTATATCTATGTTTGATGGCCTGTTTATAAAACCAGCCCAAGTTCCTTTTGTGTATTTTGTTAGTCTCTGTGCCAAAGATTCCCCTCCTTCCATACCAGATAAGACAAGTTCAAAATCTGACAAAAGTGGTGGTTCTATGTTTGTAAAATCTGAATCAGGAGTTATGTCTTTAAGAGCATAAGTTTCTGTTATTGCTCTGTCTATGATGGCATCTTCTTCTGGACTTAAACCTCCAAGCATTATCCTAAAAAGACCCACAAGGTTTATAATATTGCTTCTAAGTATATTTGCAAAAGATTCTCCTTCTGTTGGTTTTGGTAGATCAAAAGGGTTTATATGATGTTCTGAGTTTAGAGATATGTTGAAATGTCTTCCTCCAACAGCTTCGGCCATATATTGATACTCATTTTCTGGATCAAGAATAATAATATTTGTATCAAACATCAAAGATCTTAGTATTTCTAGTTTTGTTGCATAAGATTTTCCAGAACCGGATTTTGCAAATGTTATAGAGTTGTAGTTTTCAAGTGAAAATCTATCAAACAAAACAAGCGATGAGTTGTGTCTGTTTATTCCATACAGTATACCTTTATCAGATGTTAGGTCAAAAGAGACAAACGGAAAAAGACTTGAAAGTGGTGATGAGTTTAGTTTGCTATAAACAGAAAGTGAATCATTTCCTGTTGGGATGATTGTTTTAAATGCTTGTTCTTGTTGAAAAAGTGTAGGTTTAACATATACTAATTTGGATTCAAGTATGGATTTTATTTCAGATTCTACTTTATCGAGTTCACCGTCTGATTCTCCGTATATGGTTATATAAAGTCCAACATTAAATAGTTTTTCTTGTGCTTGTTGCAGTTGATCCCTAAGGTTCTCCAAATCTTGATATGCTGTATCTAACATAGGGTTTCTAACCAAACCTTTTTGTTCCCTTACCATTATTTGACTTTGAACCTCGGCAACTTTTTTTTGAAAACTTTTTAATGCTTGTGATGTTTCGATTGGTTCTACATATATAGCAACATCAAAAATTTTATCAAGGTTTATTATTGGTGCAAACCAACTTTCTGCCAAATATCTAGGATATGATATAACAAAAAAACTTCTTGCTATTTTTTCACCCAAAAGTAGCTGTTTTGGTGTTATTTGTAAGGCACTAGGAGCCATAATATCTTGAAGCTCTAATGTTCCAGATTTATATATCTCTTGTGGTAAGAGAGACTCATTTTCCTTTACTTCTTCTTTTTTAAAAAAATCAAATATTGACATGTTTATTGTGTTTTAATTGGTTTTTCTGTATCCCCTGGATTAAATATCTTATAAAATAATTCTATAAGCTCTTCTGTTCCAAGACTTGCAAGTCTTAGTCCGCATCTTGATAATCCTTGTGATACGGAGCTTATTCTTTGTTCTAGTTGAGATTTGTTTTCTTCAAAATTTTCCAACTTTCTCTTAATATCCTCTGCTGTTTCTTTTTTACCTATTAGTGATGCTATTTTCATACTTCCACCTTGTATAATTGCTGGATTGTATTCAATAACAACAAAAAAACTTTTAGTCATTATGTTTGTTGATTCTGTAAAACTTTTTATAAAAGAAATGTATTCTTGTGTTTGTATTTTTAACAAATCATTTACCTGTTCTTTGTATCTTTCTTCTAGTAGTGCTATATACGGTCTTATATCCAGTCTTCTTGATTGTATATATATCTGCACAGGAAAATCGAGTGAGTTTAAAAAATCTTGAAATTGATAGATTATAGCCTCTCTTTCACCGTCTGATTTTAAAGAGAAGTTTAAAGATGATACTAGTAAAATAGAACGGATAGATCCGTCTTTTAAAACCAATACTCCGTCACGAACTTCTTTTATTGGTATAAAATCTTGAGTTGGTTTAGAGCTGTTTGCCATAAAAAAATTATAACATATTTATTTTTTTATAAATATGTTTACAATTTATTTGATAAATCTTTTTTGTTTGTATTGTCTTGTTGTTTTATATCAAGACTCCAAGACAGCTCTTTTAACTTACTATCTGAAAGTTTTGGAACATAAATATCATTTGTAGATGTTTTACTTTGCTGATTTGTTACTATTTCAATTTTATCTTCTTTTTTCCAAACATATAGTTTTTTATTGAGATAAAATTTTACAGCAGACTCCAAAAGATCTTCAAACGGTTTGTCGTTGAATCTATAAAAAGCTAGTGATAGTGCTAAAACAGTTATTAAAACAAGTGCAATTAGTCCAAATATTGATGGTAATAGCTTATAAAAGACAAAACCCATTCCAGCACCTCCTGCTAGGTAAATAAATTGCTTAAATGTTAAATTTGCAATAAGTTTGTCTTCTATCTCTATAAATTGTGGAACTTGAAATCTCATTTTTTTAATTTATTCTAACGGTTCTCTATAAGGGTCGCTTGTGTATGTTTTTTGAATAAAAGGTTCTTTTGATGTTGTTGTGATGTTGTTTAGTTTTTGATTGAAATCAAAAGGTTTTGGATTTTCCTGTTTGGTCTCTGGTTTGGTTGTTTGCTGTGTGTTGTTTGTATAAACCGCATCCAATTCCCCATCTTTTTTTCCAACCTCTTTCAAAATCTCTTGCGGTTTTGTTTCTGTGGTCGGCATATCCTCCTTCTCTACTATCTGATTTTCTTTTTCTGTGAAAATTTCATCTGTAGGTAGGTTATCTGGTGGAACATCAAGAGAATTGTATACAAAATTTTCATTTTCTGAAACATTTTCTTCTTTTGGTTCTAGTATTTCTTCTATTTTTACCAATATTGGTTTTATTATTCTTTCATTTATTTCTTCGTATAACTGGTTTGCAAGAACAGAAGAAATAACCAAATCATCTTTTAATTCATTTTTTAATTCTTCTATTTCTCCACCACCGATTAAAGTTATCCATATTTGCCTTATCATAGACTCTCTTTGGGTGTTTGATAAAGAGTATTTTAAAGCTATCTGACCTGCTGTTTGTTGCCATTTTGAAGATGTTAAAATCCTCCTGTTTTCCTCGGGTAATTCTTCTAAATATTGGTTTATAAGTAAATCAAATTCGTTCATTTTGTTTATTTATCTTTTTTACCACTGTCACGAAGTGCATCCTTTGCAGCTTTCCTCAATGCTTTAACTCTATCTTCTGATCTCATAAATACCCTACCTAATCTACCTGCTCCACTTAGATCATCGGCTTTTTTTGACAAATATCGTTGACCAGGAGTTTCTACACTACTTTTAATAATATTTCCATACCTATCCTTCTCCTCTTTTTGACCAATAACATTAAGAGCCTCTATTTCTTTTACTGTCAAAAATCTATCGGCAACAGATTTAATTTTTGCTTCTAGTTCTCTATAGCCTGATTCAGCTTTTGTTTTTGCGATTCTCTGTTCCTCCTCTGTATCTTGAAGTTCTGTTAGCTTAGCTTCTATTTCGTTCATTTTTTCTGCTGTTCGGTATATCTCTATATCTTGAAGCCTTTGTGTGATTTTAGCTATTTTACTTGTAGTTTCTCTTCTCTTATCTTTTTTCTTTGACAGTGATTGACGAAGTGCTTCTCTTTCTTGTCTTATATTAGCTGGCATTAGTATTTCATCATATTTTGAGCTTATTTCATCTATTTGTTTTTGTATTTCCGCTATTTCAGTAGTTTGTTCTATTTCTGTAGCTTTAGTTTCTTTTAGTGTATCTGGAAGGTCATCCAAATCTTTTTTAATTTTATCAACCTCTCTTTTCTTTTCAAGAGCAGCTCTTCTTGCTGTATTAAAATCATCTGTTGCTTTTCTTGCTTTTGCTTTTTCTACTTCAAGTTCAGCAGCACTTTCTTTCCTTAATCGTATAGCTTCAAGTCTTCTAGCTTCATCACCTTCCTCTTTAGCTTCTTTTAGCTTCTTTTCAGCTTCTTTTTTCTCTTCATCTGTTGGTTCTAGATAATCTCTAGCAAATGCTATATCCCCTTTTGTTCCCATAATTCCTGTTCCTAAGATTCCATTTCTTTCAATTCTTCTTTTTTGTTGACCAGCAAATCCACCTTCACCAAACTTACTAAATCCTAAAACATTTCCCGCTTTGCCAAACTCAATTTCACTATAACTCTCAATATTTTTGGCGGTTGCTGTATTTCGCATATCAAATTGAGTTTCTGATGCCGTTTTCCCTAGTTTAAGCATATTTTTTGAAAGAAAACCTTTAAAACCACCACTTTCAGCACTCCTTTTAAGTGAGTCGCTCTCCGATATAGATTTTCCAGCTCTTCCAACTGTATTTGTTAAAGCTGTGCTATAAGCACCAGCTATGGCACCACCTGCAACCCCACTGCCAAATGCAGTTGCTTTGGATATTGATTCACCTACTATTTTATGTCCTTTTTTTGCAATCTCTCTTGACTGTTTAAGTGATGTTGTTATTAAACTTATAATCATAATATAGTTTATAAGAACAGAGAGTGTTGATCCTGTTGGTTTTTCCGCAATTTTAACAAAATCAGCACCACCATTTTCCGGTTGAAATAAAAATCCAGGAGCACTCATTATGGTAAGTATGACCCAAGTTAAAAGGAAATAAACTATTGGCCAAGTTGCTTGACCTTGTAGTGTTCCCCAAAATTGTTTGGAATATTTATCGAATGGTTTTATAAAAACAAACCCAATTGGCGATACTGCAAGTAAAACTACGAAAGTGATGTATCTGATAATAAACATCATAGATATAACAAAAAATATAACTGCAACTATAAGCATAAGTATTGCTCCCATAACATAGATAGCTATTTGTTGTCTATTACTGATTAAAACTTTTGCTGAATCTTCTACTGAAGCTATAATTGTTTTTAGGTTTAGAAGAGATGCAAACATATTTGATATGCTTTGTGTTCCGTTGTTTGTAATAGCATTGTATAAAAATACTGTAAATATGTTTGAGATATCTATGGCAACTTTTGTAATAAATAAACTAAAATTAACCGAAAGAGCGGTCAATATAATATGGCCTATTGTTTCTGTAACATTTCCACCTAAACCAAAAATTGATTTAAAACCTTCATATAAAAGTAGGAAAATAAAAGAAAGGTTTATAAGGTTTCTAATCATATTCCATACTGCTATTATTCCACTGGCTCCATTTTCAATATTTGAAGATATCCACTGATTATTGTTTTCTGATGTTGACCCTATTAATGTATATTTCAATACCCAATCAAGAATTCCTCCGGATGCAACCAATATCCAATTTGCTGGTTTGAAGACTAGGAAGTACATAGTTTGGGATGATAAAAATCCAGGTAAATCTAATAATTTACTTGCGGTTGGTGAACCTTTTGCTGCCATAACCCCATTGGTTATTATTGAACTGATAAATTCAGCCTGGGCATTTGTATTTTTTGGTTGAATTAAAAAAATATTTGATGCTATGAAAAATATTATGAAAATGTTTTTTAAAAATTTTTTCATTTTGATTATGGTGTGCAAGGTGTTCCAGAACCATCGCTTAGAGTTCCGTCAGGGTTACATACAACCTTTTGTCCGTTTCCTGATGGGTCGGTTGCAACACCAAGATTGTATTTTTGTTGAGTATTTGCAACTTCTTCATCAACCATTTCATCTATCTGTGTTCTACTGATATAGTTTCCAGGTCTAACATTTCTTATGTCTGTTACATCTGTTGTTACTGTTCCATCTGCATTTGTCACTGGTTTTATAAACTCATCTACACCAGCTGGGATGCTGTTATCTATTCTTTCTAGGTTTCTTGCATCTTCTCTTGTCCCAAGCGAATCTTCATCTTTGCTTAAAATTTCAGAAAGAAGTGATTTTCTTTCATCTGGTTTTTTCTGTGAGAGTCCACGAAGACCACTTACTGCACCTCCTATTGCTCTTCTAAACATTTGATTCATAAGGGCACTGGCTATTTCATTTATCTCATCTGCTATTTCTAGTTGGCTTATACTAGAACCCAAAACTTTACCAAGTTGCCCTTCTATGATTGATCCAGGTGTCACTATCTCCTTTTGATCTTCTGGACAATACTCTTCTGATGGATCATAGATGTCATAAGCTGTTATAGATGTTGTTGCTGCGGTATTTGCACCTATAAAATTACCATTATCGTCATATGGAGACCCTTGGGCCCCTGTTTCAGCTGGTTTTTGATCAACAGCATTAGGATTAGCTTCAGTTATTGTTCTCCAGCCACTATGCATACCGTCTTTTTTACATCTTTCAAAAGACATAAATCCCTTTCCCCATCCTTGCTTTTTCTCATTATTTTTTTGGTTTGATGTTATTTGGGTATAAATAAAATCTTTTGACTGATAAAATGCACCATAAGGGTTATTTTCGTCATTTTGTGTTATTTCAAACCAATCATCCCAATTATCCATAGCATTTTCACCTATATTTTCATAATTTTTCTTTATTTTTTCAAAAGTACAAACAGGAGGCCTTGGTCCTTGAAGATATGTTTTTATAAGTGCTATTCTAACTTGTAGTTCAAATGGTCTACAAAGTCCTATCAATTGTTTTCCAACAACATTTTCCATAAGTAGATCTCCTTGATTTATAAAAAATCTCTCCGGGTTTGTTATAAATGCAGGATTTCCTTTAAAACCATTGTTTATCCAGTTGACAGTTTCAGCTGTCATACCTTTCAATATATTTTTTGCCAATACATAAGCTATTCCATCAAGGAAGTTATCTTTTCCAACTTGGACAACTTGACCTGTTGCTATAATAGGTTGTGTTCCAAAAGATGTTACCGGTTGTGCTATTGCGCTTATGGTGTTTTGAGATAAGTTTGCAGGATCAATAAATACCCAAAAAGCTTCTGTTTTTTTGTTTGGATATATTAAAATAATCACAAGAAAAACAATAAAAAATATTTTTTTTCTAAAAAAAGGATTAAAATTCATAAAATATATATAAAATTATATAACAATCAATAATTTTTATCATCAAAAACTGTTGAAAACCAAAAAGTTATTTTTTTGAAAAATAATCAGACATTTTAATCATAATAATAGATATTTTCTGAGCATTTAACTCATAACTGTTTAGATATATATATGATTTCAATGGATCATCCAAGATGTATTTTAAATTTTTAATATCTTCTTTTAGTGAATTTATAGTATTTAGATAAACTAAGTGAAGCCCGACATTATCCTCTGGCACAACTACTTTCAGTGTCTCGTCTACCACTTTTTGATATGAGTCTATGATCGGATCAAGTTTTTTCAGTTCGTCTCTGTTACCACTTTTTATGGCATTTTGAGCTATTTGCATTTCATTTTCTTGTTTTTTTATTGTAGCTGAGAAAAATGCTGTGTCTATCTCTTTCTCATACTGTTGTTTGGTTTGGTTTTTTGATATTTTTATGTCGTTTATATCAAACGGAACTGGTTTTGTCATTGCGACATTTTCTGTTGCATTGTTTGCTATTTGGGTTATCTGATCTGCTGTTAAGGATGTGTTGTTTTGTTTTGCATAAAGATAGTTTGTAAAAAAAGATTTTGCAAAGTTTTCTGTCATTGAGGTGTTTTCCGGCGGATTATCAGATTCTGTATTTTTTTGTGTAAAAACAAATTGGTCATTTTTCTCATTGCTGTCATCTGTCCCGTCTCCGTCGGTATCTTTTTTATTTGGATCAAATCCTAAAAGAGATTCCTCCCAGTCTTTTAAACCATCTCCGTCGCTATCTAACTCTGTTTCTCTTGCTATTTGAGTCTTGATCTCGGTTACTTTTGTTTCTTGTTTAAAATTTTGTTGTTTTTTGTATATTAGAGTTGAAACAATAACTGCCAAACAGATTATAAAAATGGCTATAACTTTTGAATGAGTGTAAAACATATACAAATAAATTCTAACATAATATATAATGTAAATATACTTATTTTATTAACAATTTTTCTATGAAAAAAATTATTTTATTTATTTTTATTTTGTCTGTGTTTTTTGGTTCGAAAGTTTATTCAGAATCCTGCACAGGAGATATTTTCGGTAGTGCTGATGCATCTAAAACTTGTGCAGAACTTGCAGAAAAAGAGGCAAGAGACAGAGGTTACTCTGCTAGTTGTTCTGTCAGCACCCAAGGTGCTCCAAACGGTTCAACTCTGTATTCCCCCGTTTGTACTATAAACGGTGTAGATGGTTTTGGTGCAAATCTTCTTTCTGGTTGGAATAGTTCAAATGGAACAGTTGTAAATTCTGGTTGGAATACTCTAAGCACAGAAATGAGAACTTTTAATAATTCTCCTAGGGGTTCTTCTATAACCTCAACACTTTTAGCCACTTCTTCTAGAGCAACAACAACTGACTCTATAAGAGAGATAGAAAGAAGAATCGAACAGATAAGACAGCAAACTTTTTCTGTTTCAAGAGCAATGTATAAAAATCAACTTGAAGAGTTGGTTAAACAAAATCCAAGTTTAAGGTCAACTGTTGATACGATTTTGTCAAAACCTGCTTTGGGCAGTATTGGAACACTGGATTTTAATCCAAGTGAGGTTAAAAGAGGAACAACAACAACTTCTTCCTCAACAGGTTCTGGAAAATCTTGCTTTAATTTTTCTAGAAATCTAAAATCTGGCGATTCTGGAGATGATGTTTCTGCTTTGGCTGATATTTTATACGAAGAAGGTTTGTATAGTGGAAATGATACCAAAACTTTCAATAATGAAATACAAGAAGCTGTAAATGATTATCAACTTAAATACAAAGCTGATATTTTAGACAGGGCAGGACTAACTTCACCTACTGGGGTTGTTGGAAATCTAACAAGAGATCATCTAAATAACAGATGTAGGACAGGTTCAGCTTCAACTGTTGATGATCCTATAACAAATGCTCCTGTAAGCATAGATCCAAATAATATGTTGTTTAGGTTTGTTAAAATATCTACAAAAGAAAACGGTTGGGTATCTTGGAGAGAGATAGAACTTTATGAAAAGAAGGTTGTATCAACAACTTCACCTGCAACTGTTGGAACTTGTTATGTTTTACCAAATGGTAGCACAAATTGTAATGGTGGATCTTCTGTTTCAACCACAACTATTGAAACAAAGATCAATATATTGCCTTCAAAGATTACAGCTCAATCTTTTATATTCTCTGGTAGTCCTGCAGATGTTGCACCTTCAAAAGCTGTTGATGGAAATATTGAGACCGCTTGGAATGCTGGCGAAACAAATATTCCTTGTAGAACTCCGGGTACAAGGGGCTGTCCTGGTGCTGTAAGGGAAGCTGATTTTGTTATTGATCTAGGAAAGATAAAAAATATTTCTAGAATCCGTTTGGTTGAAAATGGAGATACTATTACCGAAGTTGCAACTGTTTATGTAAGCAACAATGGCAAAGATTATACAGAGTTAACAAAGTTCATCGCCCCTACTGCTGATAGACAAAATTTGGATTTTCCAAAGAAAATAAATCCAAATGCAAAACCGCCAGTTATAGCAGGAGCAGTTGTTTCAAAACAACTCCCTACTGCTGACAATCCAAATATAAACTCAATAAGATCTGGTATTGTAAACGAGCTTTACAATATGGCCCTGTCCTTACCGGCATCTACTACTGGACAAGCTGTTTTAAAGTTGAAACCAACAATGTATGGATACTCACCTGCTGGAAACTTCCAATATGTTTGGAGGGTTGAAAATGCAGATTATATAAAAATTGAAAAGAGTATAGAGGTAGATCCTTCTTTGGGAGTATTAACAGAAACTGAAAGTGGTGGTGGTTGCAAGATTGATAAAGATGCAAGAGATGCCTCTATGTTCCCAATGCTTGATTCTAGCATATCCAGTTTAAATATGTCCCCACTCGTGTTGTTTGGTTATAGATTTACAAATCCATCTTTGGTTTATGCTCCTATATCAGAGTATGCAAATACTTGTAATATTGGTAAAAGATACATATCAACTATGACTGCATATAAATCTGATTCAAATAAGGTTGCAACATTTAAGTTTATAATAGAAGTCAGTAAGTAAGAGTTTAAAGTGGCTCAGATAGTTTTTGCCAATCATCTATTTTCAAATCTTCTGCACGAGAGTTTAGATCAATACCTAGTTTTTCAAAAGCCAGAGCAATCTGGTTTTTTGAATATAAAGAAAGTAGATTTCCAGAGAGTTTTTTTCTCTTGTGTGAAAACCCTAGTTTCACCAACTTAAAGAAAATATCCATATTTTTAGGGCTTTCTTTGGAAATTTGACTTATTTTTAAAATAGCTGAATCAACTTTTGGTTTAGGATTAAAAGAACCTGCTTTAACTATTTTTAGTATCTGAGGTTTACCAAAAAACTTAACAGAAAGTGACAATATACTTTCTTTATCGTTTTTCGCTATTATCCTTTCAGCCACTTCTTTTTGAACAAGTAAAACTGCTATTTTTGGTTTGTTTTTATTTTCTAAAAATTTTCTCAGGATTTCCCCTGTTATGTAGTAAGGAATATTTGCAATTAGTTTATAATCTCCAATATCCCCTGTGTTAAAATCTAAAACATCCATTTGCAATATTTTTAATTTTTTAGCCTCTATCTCTTTTTGAAATTTTTCTTCAAGTAGAGAGATCATATCGGTATCTTTTTCAATAGCTAAAACATTTGCTTTTTTAAGTAGTTTTTCTGTTAATACACCTTTTCCCGGGCCGATTTCAACAACTAGTTCATTTTCTTTTAACTCACCAGCCTCAATCATTGAAAAAACAGCAGATTTTGAGGTTAAAAAGTGTTGACCTAATGATTTTTTAGCTTTCATTTGTTATAAAAGGTAGCATATTTAAACAAAATCTGCCAAATGGCAGATTTTTGTTTAAGCTTCCGTATTAGTCAAATCTTTTTCTTTTAGGTGGGTTTGTATTTACACCTCTGAGTTTATTAGGGTCACCACCAAGATCCCATCCTATTTTTTGAATTTTTCTAAATTGTTCTTTAGATATTGTTCCAAATCCACTTTTGCGACTTACCTTAACATCATTTTCTCCAATACTTAACACTTCCCCAACTTCTGTAGTTGTTGATTGTTCTGTTGAACCAGGACTTGTCATCCAACATTTGTCACCTTTTCTAAAGACAAGCGGTCCGTCTTCTTTTGGGTGTTTCATAGAAATAATATCTGTCGGTTCTCCTGGTGTATATTCAAATAAATTTTCTCTCATATTTTTTAATTATATTATAACTTTTTAAACTACAATAATTTCATCGTGGTCTTCTGCTCCTTGAATTTCTCCCTCTTTAAATACACCATGCCAATTTTCATCAATAGGTAATTTATTTGGTAAGAATTCAAGAAATTTATCATATGTAAATATGGTTGTTCCATTAGTAGATTCAATACCTCTAACTAATATATGTGTAATTTTTCCGTTTTCATTTATTGCGAATTTATCAATTGTTATTTTATTATTTTCATCATATTCAAGTACCCCATGTTCATTTCTTTTGGTTGGTATAGCATCGCCAACTTTTAAATTTATTACAGATCCATTTTTACTTGTAATTTGAATGGATAAACCTCTACTTTCTTCGTTATTTAACCAATGTGTTTCTGTTTCTATTTTTTCCATAATAATTAAATTATACACCTACTATTTTAAAAGTCTATTTTAAAATAACTACCAGTGTTGAAAGATATTAAATTTTTCTTTTCATATTCTTTCAAATCCTCATCTATCTCCTCTATAAACCTAGATGGACTGTTTATTTTTTTCTCTCCAAATATCACCCTGGTTTGACTATGACAAAGGTAAAGCTTTTTCTTTGCTCTGGTTATGGCAACATAACAGAGTCTCCTTTCCTCTTCCTCATCTTTTTTATCCTTTTGTTTTCCAAATCTTTGGTGAGGAAAAAGATCTTCTTCAAGTCCTGATATGAAAACCGTATCAAATTCCAAACCTTTACTTCCGTGAACTGTCATAAGTTTAACCCCTTCTTTTTCTTTTTTCATCTCATCTTCATCTGTCAGCAAGGAAACTTCTGTTAAAAACAATTCCATACCATCTTCACCAAAAGTAGAGTCATAATATGTTCCAAGAGAAACAAGCTCCATTATATTCTCTAACCTCTCAAAATCCTCCTCTTTTTTGCTCTCTTGAAGTTCTTTTTTTAATCCAGATATCTCTATTGTGTATCTTATGGAGTCTGAAACTTTATTTGTTTTAATAAAATCAGCTATTTTTTCAAGTATTTTTCTAAAATTCTCTATTTTTTCTTGTGTTTTAAATGGTAGTAAATTTTCTTCTCCGCTTTTTATTTTTAAAATACTAGTCTTGCCTATTCCTCTTGCGGGAACATTTACAACTCTTATAAAATCACCAAAATTATCTTTATTTAAAGATGCTTTGATATAGGAAATACAATCTTTAACCTCTTTTCTTTCAAAAAATTTTGTCCCAATCATTTGATAAGAAACTGCATAGGCTAAAAATGCCTCTTCAAGTATTCGCGATTGAAAATTTGCTCTGTATAAAACAGCAATTTCACTAGGTTTTTTGCCAGCTTCTATGAGTTCTTTTGACTTTTGAGCAATAAAATGAGCTTCATCGGCTTCTGTAAAACCCTCAAATATGCTTATTTTCTCACCTTCATTGTTTAATGTGAAAAGATTTTTATCTATTCTCTGGTTATTTTTTTGTATGATTTGGTTTGATGCAGATATGATGTTTTTTGTTGATCTGTAATTTTGTTCAAGTAGTATGACTTTGCATTTTTCGTATTTTTTTTCAAAAAGAAGCATATTTTTAATATCAGCACCTCTCCAAGAATAAATATTTTGATCACTATCCCCTACAACACAAATATTTTTATATTTTTCTGCTATAAGTGAGACTATTTTATCTTGAACTTTGTTTGTATCTTGATATTCATCTACACTTATATACCTAAATCTTTCTTGATATTTATCTAAAACATCCCTGTTTTTTTCTAGCAGTTTAAGTGTTATCAAAAGTAAATCGTCAAAATCCAAAGACCCTTCTTTTTTCTTTGTTTTTTCATATATATCCCAAACTTTTTTAGTTAAATCTATTGAAAAATCATTAAAACTCTTGTTTGAAAACTCTTCTAGATCAACTCCAAGGCTTTTTTCAGAGCTTATTATTGCTGAAACTTTATCTAGGTGTTCTTTTGGGTCATAAGAGAGCTCTTCAAGTGCCTTTTTTATAATTTTTTTTGAGTCAGATTTGTCTAATATACTAAAATGTCTGGGTATTTTTAAAATATCAGCATTTTCTTTAAGTATCAAAACTCCCAATGAGTGAAATGTTTTAATTGTTGGAAATGTCTTTTGTGACTTTAAAAAAAGTTCCTTGTTTTCTAAAAGCATACTCTCTATTCTATTTTTCATTTCTTTACCAGCTTTGTTTGTAAAAGTTATAGCTAGTATTTCAGATGGAGAAACTCCATTTTCAATAATCTTCATTATTCTGTGGGTTATGGTTTTTGTTTTCCCAGCTCCGGCTCCGGCAACTAAAAGCAGTGGTCCCTCTGTGCAAAGGACAGCTTCTTTTTGTTTTTCATTCAATCCTTCTAAAAATTTACTATTCATCACAGTATTTTAACATAGTATTTTTATTTTTAATTATAATTATAAATAATAATAAAAATGTTTGGTTAAAAATACTCTATAAATAATTGACATGTTGTCATGTATTATTGTATAATATGTGTGTTATTAGTAGCCAGTGGCAAAAGCCTTAAATTTCCAAGCTGGTATCTATAACAAGCCCTTTGCTACGGCATTGGGTTCTCTACGGAGAAAAAAATGACACTTTTTGTGATAGTCACGGCGGTGATCTGCTCGTGGTATTACTTCTCAGTTGTGGTGCCTCGGCGTAAGGAACGAGAGAGGTTCGACAAGGCTCTCGGGGCTTACAATACCGAGCGGGATCGGGTTGAGGCTCTGCCAAGACTCGACACTCGTTGGCTGATGCGTGTACCGGGGGAAATAATGGACAAGAATTCGATTTGCCGCTCCTACGGGACGCGATATGATCGGATTTTCATCGTCGATGAATGCGGTAACGGGTGGGTTGGATTGGTCACCCCGGAAATTCTCAAAGACTTAACAGCTGGAGAGTATATCCGTTGTAACTACTTCATTCCCTTTCGGGGTGATGGTGAATCCAGTGCTGGAAAACCAGTGACTGTCGACAACCAGATAATCTATGTTTATCCTATCTGGATGAATGAGGGAGTCAACACCCTAGACTGGAGTCTGTGGGCACGAATCGAGAAAAACTTTTACAAGCATTTGCAGCAATGGAACTATCAGTCTGGTCTCGGCGAGCTCAACGGGCATATGCAGGAGTTTTGCGAGAAGCGGGATCATTTCAACAGACTCGCTGCTGTGGTGGGGATTGAGGTGAAGTAATGAAAATTATCTCAATTCTCACTGCTCTGTTTCTTGTTGGTTGTGGTGGTAAGCAAAAAAAAGCTGAAAGCCACAAAGACACACCGATCAAAACAACAATCCCAGCACAGGTGGTCCATGAGGTGAAGAAGGTGGGGCCTGGATTCTGGAAAGAGTTCGGGGTCTCTAGTTCTGTGTATCGCCCTGATGTTGAACATGGAAGTGTATATGGTGTAGATGGATCGTTACTTGCCTTCAAGACCATTGATGGTGTGGTCTGGTTCGGAAACTTCGAGCCACGAGACAACAAACCTCCGCTCGAAACCCGCAAGGTGTACCTTGTGTGCATAAGTGGCAACCCTGCAAAAGGTTGTGGTTACGCAATGCGCAACTTGGCCGTCGCTCCGCCACAATGTGTGCTGGAGGAAAGAGTCGTGGGTTGGAAGGAAGCCCGAGGCTTCCTGGAGCCCAGGACTCCAAATTCAGAACTCTTTTGGCTGAATATCGAGGACTTTCTTCGATCTAGAGAATGGAAGTAGAGTGTAAGTAAAAGTCTCGCTACTATGCGAGCATAGCCCGCTCTTCGGAGCGGGCTGTTTTTTTAAATAAAGACTTTCAGTTTAATTTTGTATTTTACAGTTTGCTGTTGACAATCTCATTTGGTTTTGGTAATATATAGAAGTCAGATTGTTTAGTTTCGCCCGAAAGGCGAATAATTTTTTACCAAAATTCAAGTAAATTTTAAAAATATTTAACAGTTAAATTATATATTATGTTTGATCTAAAAATAATAAATTCAGTAATGACTCAACTTCAAGAGGAAAGAGGTATTCCAAAAGAGAAAACACTTGAAGCTATAGAGATGGCTCTTGCTACTGCTTATAGAAAAGAATATGGCAAAAAAGGCCAGATAATAAAGGCTAAATTTGATCTTAATTCTGGAAAAACAGAGTTTTTTCAAGTGAAAATCGTTGTTGATGAAACAATTGTTTTGATGGATTTTCCAGATGGTGAAGCTCTTCCGGAGGGTAAGGTTTTGTATAACCCAGAACATCATATGATGATCTCTGATGCTAAATTTATAAAAAAAGATGCTTCTTTGGGTGAAGAAATAGTCTTCCCTCTTGAAGATAAGGCAGATTTTGGAAGAATTGCTGCTCAAACTGCAAAGCAAATAATTATGCAAAAGATAAGAGAAGCTGAAAAAGTTTCTGTCTTTGGTGAATATGGCAAAAGAGAAGGTGAAATTGTCTCTGGAACAGTTCAAAATATTGAGAGAGGAACGGTTTTTATTGATATGGGTAGAGCAACAGGAATACTGTCTTATGATGAACAAATACCAGGAGAAAGATTCTCACAAGGTGAAAGAGTTAAAGCATACTTGTTTCAAGTTGATGAGTCTCCAAAAGGTGTGTTTTTGAAACTATCAAGATCACATCCTAGATTTTTGGAAAAACTTTTTGAAGCAGAAGCACCGGAGCTTGTAAACGGCACCGTGATTATAAAATCTGTTGCAAGAGAAGCTGGTTCAAGAAGTAAAGTGGCTGTTTTTGCTTCCGATTCTCATATAGACCCTGTTGGCTCTCTAGTTGGTCAAAAAGGTGTTAGAGTTTCAACTGTTATGTCAGAGTTAGGTGGTGAAAAAATAGATGTAATAGAATACAGTGAAGATCCTACAAAATTTATAGCAGAAGCACTCTCTCCTGCTAGAATATTAAATATTGATGTAAATGAAGATGATAAAATTGCAAAAGTTGAAGTTTCAGAAGATCAACAGTCTCTTGCTATCGGAAAAGGTGGTCAAAATGTTCGTCTTGCTGCAAAATTGACAGGTTACAAGATAGATATATCATCTTCTGGTGCATCTTCTGAGGATTCAGAAGATGAAGGTTTTATAGATTTAAAGACTGCTATGGAAAATACTGATTTTTCAGAGTAATTTTAAAATATAGGTATAAAAAAGCGACTCAGGATATGTACCTATCCCTTAAAAGCATAATATTTAGAACACGGATAAATTTTTACTAAAATTTTCCTCGTGCTCGGTAGAGTCACTCGCAAGTTTCTAAACATTATACTTTTAAGGGATAGTGTATCAAGAACCAAGATATACACCGAAAAGACTCTTTTAAAGAGTTTTTTGTGATATAATTTTAGGTAGTGATACGATGTTATCACTACTTTGTAATCAAGTATAATCTAAATTATTTTTTAACTTTAAAACATATGAATAAAAAATTATTGATGTCAATTATGGTATTTGCATTTTTGCCAATATCTTTAACTTTTGCAGAAGATGGTAGTTCTTCGTCTACAACACCCAAACCTCCTATAAGAAGAGAAGAAATGAGAGAGTTTAACAATGGTATAGGAGATCAAAGAAAAGAGATGAATGAAAAGATAAGGAATGAAAGAAAAGAGATGAACAAGGATTTTGTAGAAAATATGAAAAATGCATCTTCTTCAGATCAACGAAAAACTATTATTGATCAAAGAAAAGAAGATGGTCAAAAAATGAGAGAAAATGCCAGTTCAACAAGAAGAGAATTTAATGAAAGAGCTAAGGATATGAGGATTCAAGAGAGAATGAAAGCAAATTTCAGAGTAAATTTAATGAAAATTGAGGCTAATATAAATAGAATATCTAAATTGATAGAAAAACTTGATTCTAGGATAGCTAAACTAAAAGAAGTTGGGGGAACATTTTCAACAGCAGAAGGATTATCTGCTGAGGCAAAACAACATTTATCTGATGCTAAGACTTCATACGAATCTCTAAAAACAATGGAACCAAAAGAAGAAAATAAAGAAACTATAAAAAAGAGTATGGAATCTATTAAAACTCACCTAGAAGAATCAAGAAAAGCAATAGATCTTGCTGTTAAGTCTTTGAAAAAACCAGTTACTGCTTCAACAACAAAAACAAATTAGTTAAATTATAAAAATAATAAAAAATAAAAATGGAAAATCAAACTCAAAATCCTAACCCTGTAAATCAACCTAATGTTGTTTTAAATCAGGTTGCTTCACAACCATCATCATCTACTGGTTCTATTATGGCTACTATTATTGTTATAGCACTTCTCATTTTAGGAGGACTTTATTTTTGGGGTAAAAGAATCGAGACTCAAAGAGAAAACCAAAAAGCTCTTTTAGAAATCTCAAATATGGAAAATGCGGCTGCTGTTGAGATTTCAAATATAAACAATATCAGTGCAGATGATAGTCTAGATTCTCTCCAAAAAGATATAAATTCTACAAATATTGATTCTATAGATTCAAATATATAAGAAATTTCTTTATATGATGCGTTCTGAAAAAATCCACAAAAAGTGGATTTTTTCTTTTTTTTAAGATAGACTGGGTTTTATGAAAAAAGAAGATATTAAAAATTTAAAAAAAGAAGATGTTGGGGATAAAAAAATCTCTGTTACGGGAGAGATCGATAAAGATGTTTTAAACAGTGCTTTTAACAAAGCTCTTAAAGAGATAAAGATTACATTTGAAGCAGATGGTTTTAGAAAAGGTTTTGTTCCTGAAAGTGTTATTTTATCTAAAATTGGTGATATGAAAGTTTTACAGGCTGCTGCTGAGGATCTGCTAAATGAAGCATATAAAGTTATTGTTGATGAGTTTAAAATAGATCCAATTGGTAGACCAGAGATATCTATAAACAAGATTGCAAAGGATAATCCTCTAGGATTTTCAATGGTTTTTTATTTAAGACCTGATGTTAAATTGGGAGACTATAAATCAATTGCTGGTGTGGAAAATAATAAACCAGAAGAAGATTTTGTTGTATCTGAAAGTGAGGTTGATGATGTTGTAAAAGAGTTAAGATATCAGATTGCTCATTCTAAAATGCACAATGAAAGTGGTCTTTCTGAAAATGATCATAGTCACAAAGAGATAAAAGATGAAGATTTACCGGAGGTTAATATGGATTTTGTTAAACTATTTGGATCATTTTCTAGTGTTGATGATTTTAGAGAAAAGATAAAGTTAAATATTAAAGAAGATAAAGATTTTAAAGCAAAAGATAAAAAAAGAACCTCTCTTTTAGATGCTGTTGTTGAAAAATCAAAAATTGAAATGCCTGAGATTGTTATTTCAGGTGAGGTTGAAAAGATTAGAGCTCAATTTGAAGATGATCTAAAAAAGACAGGTCTTTCTTTTGATGGTTACCTATCTCATATAAAGAAAACAGAAGATGAAGTTTTGGAATCTTGGAAACCTTTGGCTAAAAAAAGAGCAGAAACTCAACTTGTATTGTCTGCTATCGCCAGAGAGGAAAAAATAGAACCAAAAGAGGAGGATATTAAAAGAGAGGTTGATAATATTGTGTCATCTGTTAAAGGTGCTGATAGATTTAGAGCCAGAATGTATGTTGAAAATTTCTTGACTAATGATCTGGTTATAAAATTTTTAGAATCTATAAAAACAGACTCAAAGCAACAATAGGTGCAGTTTCAGCTCTAAGTATTTGAGGTCCAATAGAAAAACCATAAACATTGTATTTCTCAAATATTTTTAGATCATTTTCTCCGAAACCACCTTCTGGGCCTATAAATATGGCTATTGATTTTTGATTGTTATTTGATTTTAAGTATTCTTTGATAGGTGGTCTGTTTGGGTCAAGAAATATTTTTTCTTGTGGCAAAATACCGCTTTCCAATAGTTTTTCAATATCGTATATATCTAAAATATTGGTCAAATCCCCTCTTCCAGACTGTTCACTTGCTTCTTTGATAATTTTCTCTACTCTTTTAGTATTTAGATTTTTTTTCTCACTTCGCTCTGTTTGTATTGGGACTATTGTGTTTACCCAAAGTTCTGTTGCTTTCTCGGTTACAAATTCAAATTTATCTTTTTTTATCATTGACATACAAAGCCAAATACTTTTTTCTGATTTTTGGATCTCTCTGCTTTTGATGATTTCAAGTGTTGCCCCTAGATTTCTAAGTGATGTTATGACAGATAAATACTCTAAACCACTTCCATCAAATACTATAACCTGACTACCAACATTGTATCTGAAGACCTTTTTCCATTGAAAAACAAGATCTTTGTCGTCTATATCAAATTTTTTACTCTCTATTTTTTTGTTTATATAAAACCTGTGAAGTCTCATTGATATATTTAAACATATTTGCCTTTTGTTTACTATGGTGATACAATAGTTAACATATTAACAATTAAATTTTGAAATTTTATGAGTATATTGATTCCAACAGTTATTGAAAAGACAAATCTTGGAGAAAGAGCTTATGACATCTACTCTCGCCTACTTAAAGACAATATTATATTTCTAGGTGGCCCAATAGACGATCATACAGCAAATCTAGTCATAGCACAGCTACTTTTCTTGCAATCAGAAGATCCTAAAAAAGACATTTCCCTATATGTAAACTCTCCTGGCGGTTCCGTGACAGCTGGACTAGCTATCATAGACACAATGAATCATATTAAAAACAATGTTTCAACTGTTTGTGTTGGTTTAGCTGCTTCTATGGGAGCAATGATTTTATCTAGCGGAGAAAAAGGAAAAAGATATAGTCTTTCTAATGCAGAGATTATGATTCACCAACCTTGGGCAGAGGGTATAGGAGGACAAGCAACAGATATAGAAATAAGAGCAAAACATATTTTAAAATCAAGAGAAACTTTGAGTAAAATATTGGCTAAAAATACAGGACAACCGCTTTCAAAAATAGAAAAGGATGTTGACAGAGACTTCTTTATGTCAGCAGAAGAAGCTAAAAAATACGGCATAATAGACAAAGTTCTATAATTCTTGTATATTTATATTGTAGGCCTGTTTAGGCTTTACAAATTTGTCAAATTAATTTTTAACTACTGTTTTGGACTTTAATATACTGAAATCCTGAATCTTAAAACATAAAACATAAAATTTAAATCTAAAAACGGCAGTTGCAAACCTATATGTCACTTAAAATAGTTTTAGCCCTGCTTTCTGGGGCAACAGTTATAGGTGTGCTTTTGGGATATTATTTAAGAGTTATTATATCTTTGGGTAAAAAAGGTTCTATGGAGCTTGAATTAAAGCAAATGGAACTTTCTGCAAAAAATAGAGAAAAAGAGATAATCAATGAGGCAGAAGAAAAGGCTGAAAAAATACTATCTGAGGCTCGCCTTGAGATAAAAGAGAAAGAAGAAAAAAACAAAAAAACAGAGGAAAGGCTTATTAAAAAAGAGGAATTTCTAGATAATAGACAACTTGATATAGACAAGGAAGTTGAAAATATCAAATCTAAGATATTGGAAATAAAGAAAATCAGAGAAGATGCTGATTTGATTTTGCTTGAAAGAAAAAATCTACTTGAAAAGGTGGCTTCCCTAACCAAAGATCAGGCAAAAGAGGAGATTTTGAAAACAGTAGAAAAGGAGTATGAAACTGATATATTAAACAGAATAAATAAACTTGAGAAAAATGGAGAGGAAAGACTTTTAAGAAAAGCACAAGATATTTTAGCTACAACCATACAAAGACTTTCAAATTCTGTATCTGCTGATATGTTAACTACTGCTGTATCTATATCTTCTGATGAAATAAAAGGAAAGATTATAGGAAAAGAAGGTAGAAATATAAAAGCTTTTGAGAGAGTTACTGGTGTTGAGCTTATTGTAGATGATACTCCTGGATTTATAACAATATCATCTTTTGATCCTGTTAGAAGACAGGTAGCAAAACTTGCACTTGAAAAACTTATAGCCGATGGGAGAATACAACCAGCAAAGATAGAAGAGATAGCTACCAAAGCCGAACAAGAAATAGGAAAAATAATAAAAGAAAAAGGAGATGAAGCTGTTTACGAATGTGGAATACTAAATCTTGATCCAAAACTTGTATCTATAGTTGGAAGACTTCATTTTAGGACAAGTTATGGTCAAAATGTTTTGGCTCACTCTGTTGAGATGGCTCATATTGCGGGGATGTTGGCACAAGAGCTTGGTGCAAATGTCTCTGTGGCTAAGGCTGGTGCTTTGCTCCATGATATAGGAAAAGCTCTTGATCATGAGGTTTCTGGAACTCATGTTGAAATAGGCAGAAGGATACTTCAAAAATTTAATGTAGATGAGGAGGTGATAAAAGCTATGCAGGCACACCACGAAGAGTATCCTTATGAAACAGTAGAGTCAATCATAGTTCAATGTGCCGATGCTATCTCAGGTTCTCGTCCGGGAGCTAGAAGAGATTCTGTTGAAAACTACTTAAAGAGACTTGCAGATTTGGAATCCGTTGCAAATTCATTTAAAGGGGTTGAAAAATCTTATGCCCTTCAAGCTGGTAGAGAAATAAGAGTTTTTGTAACACCGAGCGAAGTTTCTGATTTGGAAGCTAAAAATATAGCATTTGAGATGGCTAGAAGAATAGAAGATGAGCTGAAATACCCAGGAGAGATAAAAGTAAATGTTATTAGGGAAAACAGGGTTATTGAATATGCAAAATAATAAACCTATCCCGTTAAAAGTATAATTTTAGAGCACCGATAAATTTTTGCTAAAATTTTCCTCGTGCTTGGTAGAGTTACTTGAAAGTCTCTAAAATTATACTTTTACGGTAATATAATTAAGATAGGGTATTATTTTATATTTTTCTTCAATTAAAATTAAAATATTAAAAAGTAAAAATATAATAGAGTCAACATTTGCCATAGAAAAAAGCTTTATATATAATGTTATTATAGTAGATAAGCTATAAATTATTAGTTTTAATCAGTTTAAATATGAATAAAGCATCGATAGTAGATGAGGTTCATAAAAAACTTGGCGGAACAAAAGTTCAAGCTGAGGAAGTTGTAGATACTGTTATAGATCTTATAGTAGGAACTTTAAAAAAAGGAGACGAAGTTTCTATTGCTGGTTTAGGTATCTTTTCAACAAAAACAAGAGCTGCTAGACAGGCTAGAAATCCTAGAACAGGACAAATGGTTTCTGTTCCAGAGATGAAAGTGCCAAAGTTTAGACCAGCAAAGGCCTTTAAAGAGGCGGTTAAATAATCGCTTTACCTTTAAAACAAGAAACACCACTAAGGTGTTTTTTGTTGTCGTAAAAAAGTCCCGAAGCCGAAGCTCCGAGACCTTTGTTGTGACTTACGTCGCTGATTGTTCTTGAACCGATTGTTTTGCGAGCCAACGTGAGAGATACCATGCTCCGCAGAGCGCGATTCCTACGCCGACCCACTGAACGGGCGTGAGATGTTCGCCAAGCATGACACTTGCGCCAAGGATGACCGCAGGGGTTTCTCCTTGGGCAAGGACACTCGCTTCCGTCGTGGGCAAATTCTCGAACGCCATCAGATTCGCAATCCAATAGAGGAATCCTCCGACGAATGCGAATCCGAGAACGAGCATAATCAGTTTCGGTTCGGCGATGGCTGACCACGACGCACCAGCACTCATCACGAGGCCGAGCGTTCCCATGCCGATGCAGGCATAGAAACACTTTTGGAGCGAGTTCCCCTTCGCGCGAGCAAAAAATTCGTAGATGATTCCGTTCATGATGGTTCCGAACAGCGTCCATCCGAATCCTGCCCACTGAAAATGTCCGCCCCAACGAGCCATCACTACACCGCCGAGCATCAACACCAGTCCAATGATGGACGCTGGAGAAATTCGCCGGCCTAAGAAAGCGCCGATCACGAGGTTCACCAGCGGGGTCGCGGTAATGATGATGATTGTCGGTCCCACGCCCCAGTGCCGAATTCCCTCGAAAAGTCCGAGTGTGGCGAACGGCATGGTCAGTGCAATAAGATACGTATACTTGTCCACACGTCCGACGACTCCACGAAGTCCGATGAGTGCCATTCCGGCAGTTAGGAATCCGCGAAAGACCATCAGTTGCGTGGGCGTGAACACACTTAGAACGTTGACGAAAGGCAGGGCCAACCCTGCCGTTAGCCAAATGCCCATGACCCCGAAGAGTCCCAGCATGGTTTTACGATGCATACAAAATCCTTTCTGATTGGAAAAATCGTTTTTTCCTAAATATATTATATCATTTTATAATATATTGTCAATGATTATAATCAAAATATTGCTATTTTATAACTATAAATATGATTAAAATTTATTTATATAAATTTTGTTGATATATATTGACAAAAAATTAACTATAAAATACAATATATTTATGAATAATGAAAATTTTGATCTATCAAAATCACTAGAGTTAATAGGTTTTAGTCAAAAAGAAGTTTTGGTGTATTTGTCTTTACTTTCTTTAGGAAAAGGAACTGTTTCTCAAATAGCAAGAAAAGCCGGTATAAATAGGCCTAGTGGTTATCATATTTTAACTTCTCTAGAGTTAAAAGGGGTTATAAATGCTTCTGGTAAAGAGCCGAAAAAGGAATATGTTGCCAATTCTCCAGACGAAATAGAAAAACTCTTATTGAAAAAAAGAGATGATTATGAAAATTATATAAAAGAAGCTAGAAAAATTATTCCCGAACTAAAGTCTATGCACAATATAAACAACAGGCCAAAGATATCTTTTTATGAAGGTAAAGATGGTTTACAGAAAGTCTATGAGGATACTTTAACTTCAAAAGAGGATATTTTGGCTTATGCTAGTGTTGAAGACGTTCACAGTACCCTACCAAATTATTTTCCTCTTTATTACAAAAGAAGGGCTAGAAAAAATATAAATATCAGAGCTATATTTCCAGGTTCCGAAGATGCAAAAAAATTAAAAAAATTTGATCAAGAGGAAAAAAGACAATCAGTACTTGTTCCTATTGATAAATTTAGTTTTCATCCGGAAATAAATATTTATGATAACAAGGTTATGATAGCTTCTTGGAGGGAAAAACTCGGAATTATTATTGAAAGTTCTGAAATAGCAGATGCAATGAAAAAAGTTTTTGAGTTGGCTTGGCTAGGTGCAAAAGGGATTGAGGAGAAATAAGGTTGTTTCTATTTTTTAAATTTCTCAAATATGTATTTTCACTGTGCGGGATATTAAATGACGTTAGAACCTGTTTTCTAGGGTCTAACTCCATGTTCTATATCCCAAGTTTGTCTCTAACAGAAGTGAAAGTCAATTAAAACAAATGGGCACCCTCCTGTTGAGAAGTGCCCATTTTACACCTATCTACTATTACACCCGAAGATGAGCAAGTGACCGAGCAATGTTTGCTCTGGCTTGCGTTTCATACTTGTTGCGGAAGGATTGCGTCGAGTAGATATTCGGTCGATCTAGAAACGCCTTCAGGATCGCCAAACGTCCGGCAATAAACTGATCTTCCGGTACCCACTCATACTCCTTACGTACTTGCTTCTCATATTCATCGAATCTTTCCTCAGGTTGACCTAGAATTGAGAGATCGATGTCAACAATAAGTTGAACATCTGAATCGGTGGGAGTCGCTGAATGCTTCGTTGCTATGATGAGATTTGCCACCGATTGTCCGAGGTTGTCGGGCAACGAAGCATTTCGCACCATTTCCATGGCGAGTGCTGCACTTCGCTCCTCACTGTCCTTGGTTTTGGTATCGTAGATTGCGTCATGATACCAGAGAGCCAATTCAACAGTATCAGGATTTGTTGCGAGGTGTCGGCCACGCTCGAGTTCGTCGAGGCAGAGTCTGATGTGTTGGAGTGTGTGGTACACTCGGTGCGGTTCAGAGTATCGCACAACAAGCTCGTTGTAGACCACGCTTGCGTCTCCTTGCGCACCGAGGTGTTGCCACAACGCTTGCCATTGTTGTTCATTTCGATTTAGCATTGTAAGCATCCTTCAGTTTCTCAAACACTGGTTCGGGGAGATAATTCTTCACTATTGTCGCCCATCCTTCAGGACCTATCAACCTCTTCACCATGCTTGAACTGACTTCGGCAATTCCACGTGGTGGCATCAGAAAAACTGTTGTGATGCCAGAGTTTAAGTCGCCGTTGATATTTCTCATCACCCGCTCGTATTCGTAGTCACTTTCGGTTCTGATGCCACGAAGTATGAATTGTGCACCTACCGATTGAGCGTAGGTGATAAGAAAATGATTGGTGAAACTACTGACTTCGACATTCGGAAACTGTTTTGTTGATTGTCGAAGCATTTCAAGTCGCTCATCAACCGAGAACATACAGTGCTTCTCTGGATTAATACCAATTGTTACGAAAAGTTTGTCGAACAAAGCCGACCCTTGCTTGATCATCCAAATATGACCGACAGTTGGTGGATCAAATGTTCCAGCATAAACCGATGTCTTCTTAGTCATCACCCTTTCTTTTTTTGGAAAATCACCCTTTGAATCAAACATTTCTTCAGACAACGATTCGTTAAGTTCAGAGAATAAATTCATACTTCCTCCTAGTTAAAGAACTTTCTCCCTATATTATGTATTTGTTGACAGAAATGTTCAATTATGTATAATAGAAACTATACAACTATGAATAAAGAGAATTTGCCTGACATATTAAAAGATATTGGACTTCCACCAGCTGAGGCCTCGGTTTATATTGCTTTATTAGATGGACTAAAATCTGTCCAAGAAATAATAAAAACTACTGGAGAAAAAAGACCAACGGTATATTACTCACTTAACTCCTTAGAAAAAAGAGGTTTAGTTAGCAAGACTGGAAAAGAATACGGAAACAAATTTCAAGTTGAACCGATAAATAAATTATCAGAATTAGTAGAAAGAAATATACGAAGACAAAATTCTCTTTTAGAAAAGACAAAGAAACTAAAGGATTACTATCCAAACAAAAGAACCAACAAAAAAATTTTAGTGTCTTACTTTGATAGTCTTGAGTCGATTAAATCAGCTATATTTTATAGTCTTTATAGTAAAGATAAAAAAATCAGAACCATTGTGCCTGGAAGTAATTTTTTTCATCAGATTGGCGAGAAATTTGTTGAAGAGTATGTAAGTCAGAAAATTGAAAAAGGTATAAAAACTCAGGCTTTATGGGAAGATGTTCCTAATAAAAAAACTATAGATAAATATTATAGTGATTCAGTAATAAGACAATTGCCTTTGGACATGCATAATTCCTTTGAAACCACAATCTTCATATTTGACGACAAAACACTTTATATCGCTCCTAAAAAAGAGCATTATGCTGTGTTAATTCAATCTCATGAACATTCTAAAATGATGAGATCATTATTTGACGTAATTTGGAAAAATTCAATTCAAGTCGATTAAATCTGTGCGGGATGGGAGAATCGAACTCCCGTATGCACATTGGAAGTGTGCCATTCTACCACTAAACTAATCCCGCAATAATAGACAGTATATCACAAAACTTTATTTATCCAAGCCATTATTCTTCTGTGTAAATAAACACCAAATTCTTTGTTTCCTAAACTTTTTATTGTCATATGAGCTGTTCCATATGGAAGTTTGTTTATATTTCTTATTTTTTTATCTGTTCTTTTGTCTATTGTGCATTTATAAAACTGATCTCTTGGTATTTTGGTTTCTTTTGACCAAAAATTAATGCAATCTTCTTCTTTGTTGTCTGGGTATATATGTAATCTAATAGCAAAGTTTTTATTTTTTATACCAAAACAAGTTTTAAACCATTTAATTGTAAATTTAATCACTTTTGGGTCTGAGTTTATAATCCTTGTTAAGTTTATGGTTTTACTTCCCTCTCCTATGTATATACCAATTCCAATCATCATAATATCTCTTTTTGTTAAATAGTTTATGTCTTTTTCTGATTGTTTTTTTGCTTTTTCAATATTTTCAAATTTTATTTTAATTTTATGTAATGTTGATGCTAATCTAGCCTCTTTTATTTTATCCAAGGTATATTCATTTGGTTTAAATTCAATATCAGATAACCATTTACTCAATGTGCTTTTTGATAATGCAAATTTTGTTTTTATATAACTGTATGAATAGCCTAATTTTCTTAGTTCTATTACTTTTTTCTTTATTTCTGTATTATACATTTTTGTATACTTGTTATTATATCATACAATATATATTTAGATATACGATTTTATAATAAATTTAAAATGCTATAATAACTCCAATGAAAAAGATTTTGTTTTTAGTATTTTTTTGGGTTTTTTCTATAATTATCTTTGTTTATAATTACCAAAGTAGTGGTTTTCAAGGTGTTAATAATAATAATAATAATAATTTAAATACAATCTCCCCTGCTTTACCGTCCAATAATAATCTAGAAATCAAAGATCAGGAAAATAACCAAATATCATCTAAAAATACAGAAACTATACTCTCAAAAGCTAGTTCGACTAAACCTGTTTCTGCTACCACATCAACTGTAAATATTAAAAAAACTAGTCAGACTGCAACAAACATAAAAACACAAACATCAAACGAGGCGACTTCTGTTGTTGTAAATAAAAATGTTGATTTTTCTTTGGTAAATGAGCAAGTTAGAAAATCTCTTGTAAATATAATGTGCTCGGTCTCATCTAGTGGCACCATATCCCCCATAACAGGAAGCGGAGTTTTTGTTTCAAATGATGGTGTTATACTGACAAATGCACATATTGCTCAGTATTTTTTATTGAAAGATTTCAATGGTCAAAAAGATTATTTAGACTGTGTGATAAGGACAGGATCCCCTGCTTATCCTACATACAAAGCCAAATTAGTTTATATTTCTCCTGATTGGATTTTTAATAATAAAAAACTTTTGTTGGAAGAAAAACCTCTTGGAACTGGGGAATATGATTATGCTTTTTTGAAAATAACAGAAAGAGTTGATAAATCAGATCTAAAAGCTGTTGATTTTATCTCATTAAATACAGATGATTCTAATCTAAAAAAAGGTAATCCAACTATTTTAGTCTCCTACCCCGCTGGTTTTTTAGGTGGGATTGAAATTTTACAATCTTTGTATCAGTCTAGTGCAGAAACTTTTATAAAAGATGTTTTTACATTTAAAGAAAATACAATAGATTTGATCTCTGTTTCCGGTACGGTAATTTCCCAAAAAGGTTCTTCTGGTGGAGCGGTTGTTGATTCTAAGTCAAATCTTTTGGGTATAATATCAGTTAGTAGTGATGATTTTTTTACAAAAGATAGGGATTTGAGGGCTATTACAGTGGCATATATAAATAGGGATCTAGAAGCTAAAACTAAAACAAATATTAGAAATCTGATATTAAATGCTGATTCTGTTTCAAATGTATTTGAAATTTCCCTATTCTCTTTACTGAAAAAAACACTAGAAGACAGTATTTTGGGTAAAAATTAAATTTTTTAAATAAAAAAAACACCTCGGGTTGGTTACCGAAGGTTGTTGGCGAGGGGTCGGGGGACGAAACTGCCCCGAACACCCCTCGCCTTGGGCACCCCTCCTCTGTGAGGAAGGGGTTGGCAATTTTCCGAGGTTTGGCCAAACCTCGGAGTCGAAAACCTTATCATGCATCTTGCCAAAGAATGCACTTATCTCCTCGTCCCGTTTTGGGATTTAGAGAGGGTTTTCCAATCTGGTTTTAGAGTTGCGCGCAAACTCAAAACCAGAAAAAAATCCACCGGATCCCGGCAGGGACTCCGGCGAAACCTCCCATGGCAGGATCTCCTTTCGGAAATCGTGCCAAGTGCGAAGATGATTGGGAGGCAAAGATCATCTCTAGTTAATATATTACTACATTATCATCTTTTTGTCAACTAAAAATATTGATTTTTTCAAAAAAGTTTTTTTATTGTATAAAAAATGGCTTAAATAAAAGATATTTTTGATATTATTTAAAAATGTATAAATCCCATTTTGTTAAAAATATTTTTTAATGTAATATGATATCTATGTTAAAAAAAATTTGGGATAGATTTTGGAATTTTTATGATGGTCACTATAATCTAACACTAGGTATTACACTTTGTTTATTTTCACTTCAAATCGTTCATTTATTTTGGCTCTTTACAAATGTTATTTGGTTTAAATTGTTTTCTTATAACCTGTATACTTTCGGATCAACTTTTGAAAAATTGTTGGTTTTAGTGGATTTTACAGAAATCCCTGCCCTACTGGCTGCTTCTTTGGTTTATATAGATGATCTTCGTAATAATTTCAACTATAAATCAGTTATTTTTCTAATTCTTTTAAATAGCCAATGGTTGCACCTCTTTTGGATTACAGATGAGTTTGTTGTTTCAGAATTTACAGAAAAAGTTTTATTCCCTTCTTGGCTTGCTTGGCTAGCCATACTTATAGATTATCTTGAAGTTCCTGTTATCCTAGATACTTTATCTAAATTTTTAAAACATTTAAAAGAAGGTCAAATAAAAACCGCTTTAAATGTGATAAAGGAAAGAGACTGATTATTTACAAAAATATCTCTATTTTTAAATTTATTTAGTTTCTATTGGTTCAAATGTATCTGGGTTGTAGTAGATCCTGTCGTATATTTCAAAAGGTTTTCCTATAAATCCTTGTTCCTCTATTGGAACATCTAAATCCCATTTATCATAATATGAAATGTAATGCCCTTTTTCATCTTCCCCTTTTGTCCAAGTGTAATTTCCCATTATCTCATCCGCTAATACAGAGCTTTTCCCGTTACCATATTCTATCTGTGAAATAATATTTTTTATTGGATTTTTAAAACCAATAAATCTTTTCTCAAACATATTATTTATCTTAAAATAATATTTATCATCTTTACTGTTTTTAGGTTTAAAATCTGATATTCCAAATGTATCATATAGTTGATTTAAGCCAAGATATACTCTAAAAGCATCTTCTCTTTCATTACTATCTAATTCTCTTCCTGAAATAAAATTTGGAATAAGTTTTTTTATTTTTTCATCCGCATAATACATTCTTGGCTTAATTGTTTTATAAACAAGTTCACTTATTATCGGCTTATGTGCCTGACTTTGTTCTCTTGTGTTGCCAAGTTCTGCCAATTCTTGTTTTGCTCTGTCTTTATCTTCAAAAGTATCAGTTTTCATCTCCTTGTGACCTGCATTTAAAGATAAAAGTCCAAATACTAAAGCTTTGGAAAATTTTCTTTTTATTTTATCCAATATAGCTGATTTCTTTTGCTCTCTTTGGTTGGGGTTTTCAAAACTCATATAGTTAATTTTATCAAAATCTAATGATATTTACTATTTTCTAAGGCAATTTGCAAAACAGTATCAAAGTTATCTTCTTTTTGACATTTATTTGTCTTTTCATAGCCACATTTAATGCATTTGTGTATCAAAGAGTATTCCCTACCATTTTTTATTACATTCACAGGTTCCATAAGACCACCACATTTTGATAGTCTGTCGCCAGGATTTATATCTACATGTTTAGAATACAAACAATCAGGGCAATGATTTGTAAATCCATCACCTAAAACCTCTCTACCACAATTTTGACATTCAAAGTTCTCTTTTGTTTTTTTGAACATATGTTTGAATATAAAAACTCTGTTTTTCAGAGTTTTTATATAATCTTAATTTCCACCAGTTCCTGTATTTGAATCTGGCCATCCATCAGCTCTAACTGTAGAAAAACTAAATCCAAATATTGAAACTAATATAAACAAAGCAATAATTAACTTGTTCATCTTTATTTGTTAAATTTATCGAATAAATAATAGTGTAAATGTAACAAATAGATTTTTTAAAGTCAAAAGTTATAAGTTGTTTGATTTATATTTTTTGTGTTATAGTATCTTTTGTAAGTTTCGGAGTGTGGTGTAACGGCTAACATTCCTGTTTTGGGAACAGGCGACTCCGGGTTCGAATCCCGGCACTCCGACAAATATTTTAAGTTAGTCTGATAAATTTTTTATTAAAAGACAATATCTTCTATAAAAGACACAGTAGCTATTCTTTCGGACATATTTATTTTAACAATAGCTATATCACATTGCCAATTCGTATCATCGTCTATTTCTTTGTCTAACAGATATGTTTCGATAACCCTTCTCAATCTTTGGGTTTTATATAGGTGTATATTATCCTCTGCTCTATATGTTTCTTGTGAACCAATACCATGTTTTGTTTCTCGTGTAACAGATTTTACTTCTATAAAGTGAATAATACTGTTCTTTTTGGCAACAATATCTATCTCGCCCCATTTTTTTAAATAATTTCTATCTAAAATAACAAAACCTTTGTTTTTTAGATATTTACAAACACTATCTTCCCCTATTTTACCAACCATCTGCTTATTTGTTGGGTTTTTGATCATATTTATAATATCTATTTTATTAAATTCTATTTACAAAACAAGCAAGTTAAAGAATATTCAACATTTTCAAATGTTTCGTGTGACACATAAAACTAAATGTTTCTAAGAAACATTTAGTTTTATAACAGACTGTTATATTAGAATCTTTATTTTAAGCCATATTTTGATTTGGATAGAAATGTTTCTCGTGAAATCTTTTTAAAAAGTCATTAAATTAACTTAAAAAGCTAATAATCAAAGACTGTCTTTAATACACATCTCCACAGAGTTATCCACAGTTTTGTTTAAAAATATGGGTATTATTGTGTATATAAGTCGAATCTTTAAATTAAAGAAGACATTGTAAATAATAAGTCTTTTTGTTTTTATAAGTCATTTTATTCGAGAAATACATGGCAACTTTGCTGCGAGGATTGGACGAGGTGACTGCTTTTATATTAAAAAACCCACAGACTGGTGTCTTTGTGTGGTAAATTAGCCCATTGATTTGCTTTTTGATTATTAAATGTATAATATTTACTATATTGCGGGTATGGTTTAGTGGTAGAACACTTCCTTGCCAAGGAAGAGACGCGGTTTCGATTACCGCTACCCGCACAGTTGATAAGCAAGATTGTGTGTCCGCTAGGACTTGAACCTAGATGGGCGGTTCCGAAGACCGCTACTCTATCCAATTGAGCTACGGACACAGTTTTCCTATATAATAATAGAAAAAGACTATTTTTCCAAATTTTTCATATTATTTTGATCAATTGTGATATTATTTAAAAATATGGACATAGATTTATCTAAAATACCAAAAGAAATATTTTTTATATCTCAAACACTTGAAAGTGCGGGTTTTGAGGCTTTTTTGGTTGGTGGATGTGTTAGAGATCTTATCTTAGGAAGAAAACCAAATGATTGGGATATAACAACCAATGCTAAACCACAGCAGATAATTGATTTATTTCCTCATACTTTCTATGAAAATGATTTTGGAACAGTTGGTGTTGTAAATGATAATACTGATGACTTGTCTTTAAAGAAAATTGAAATAACACCTTATAGATTAGAAGGGAAGTATTCTGATAATAGAAGACCTGATGATGTTTTTTTTACAGATAACATAGATGATGATTTGAAAAGGCGAGATTTCACTATAAACTCTATGGCTTTGTCTTTATCTTCTGGACTATATGATCCTCATTTTGGACTAAAAGATTGCAAGGAGGGGATTATACGAACTGTGGGAGTGGCAAATGATAGATTCTCTGAGGATGCTCTTAGGATTTTAAGAGCTGTTAGATTTTATAGTCAATTAGGATTTGTTGTTTCACACGAAACAGAAAAGGCTATTATTGAAAATGGTCATCTTTTATTAAATATATCAAAAGAAAGAATAAGAGATGAGTTTGTAAAGATAATAATGTCTGATATGCCTATGGAAGGAATAATGCTTTTGAAAAAATTAAATATTCTTCAATATGTTGTTCCTGAGCTTATGGATGGTATTGGAATTGATCAAAATAAAGCTCATAGTTTTGATGTTTTTGAGCATTTACTTAGGTCGCTATCACATAGTGCAAATAAAAAATATTCATTAGAGATTAGATTAGCTGCTTTGTTTCATGACATATCAAAACCGGAAACAAGAAGAAAAGGGGAAAATGGGGAGTGGACTTTCTATGGTCACGAGGTTTTAGGAGCTAAAAAAACCAAAAAAATACTTCAAGATCTTAAATTTTCAAGTGAAATAGTTTCAAGGGTGGAAAAACTGGTTCGTTGGCATATGTTTTTTTCTGACACAGAGCAAATAACACTTTCTGCTGTAAGGAGGATGATAGTAAATGTTGGTAGGGAAGATATATGGAATCTTATGGATGTTAGGATTTGTGACAGAATAGGCACAGGAAGACCAAAGGAGGATCCGTATAGATTAAGAAAATACCACTCTATGATAGAGGAAGCTTTAAGAGATCCAATATCTGTATCAATGCTTAAAATAGACGGTAATTTTTTAATTAAAGAGCTTAAAATACCTCCTGGACCAAAAATAGGAGCAATACTTAATGCTCTACTAGATGAAGTTTTAGATGATCCTGTTAAAAACACAGAAGAGTATTTAAAAAAAAGAGCAGGGGAACTGTCAAATATGTCCTATGATGACATCTATATATTAGGTAAAAAGGGTAAAGAAAATATTGAAAAAAAGGAAAAAGAGGAACTTTCTAAAATACGAAAAAAACATTTTGTTAAGTAAAAAGTAATATATCTATATTAAAATATACAAAAACCGCCCAGATTGTAAGCTTTTTTGTCCCTGTTAAAGCTTTTTATGGCGGTTGTTTAAATAAGTACCACCCAGCTTTTATAACAGGACAAATTATTTAATATCTCTTTTGTTATAGTAGATAAAATTTTTTGAAGAAATAAATATTTTTTTGTCGAGAATCACCAGTATGGTCTTAAATAGAGAGTCTAGACTCTATTTTTATATTATACAAAGAACTTTTGTCTTTTAAATTATTTTTTATTTATTATAAGACATTTATTTGTCTTTTAATATTATAAGTTTTTATAAAAGTCATTTCAAGGACAATGTTGTGGATAACTTTTTAAAATAATTTTCAAAAAATTTTTTTATGTATATAATATATGTATTATAAGTTTAATTTTTTAAAAAATGCACAAGGTAACTTTTATCCTTCTTGTAATTGGAGGATTGAACTGGGGTCTTGCAATTTTTGGAATGGATGTAGGTAATTATTTACCTTCAATGATTTCAAATGTTGTTTATGCTCTAGTCGCTCTTTCTGCAATATACGAACTTGCTACACATAAAAATTGTTGCAAGAGTTGTGATTCTTCAATGCAAAAGACTATGTAGTTTTGTATAAATGTTGTCTAAAAAACAATAACTAAAAAAACAACCGATGGTTGTTTTTTTAGTTTCTAGATTTCAATAGAAATAGGGCAGTGGTCTGAGCCAAAAATATCAGAGTGTATTTTTGATGATTTTATTTTTTTCTCTAAACTGTTACTTGCAAAAAAACAATCTATTCTCCATCCAACATTTCTCTCTCTGGCTTTTGCAAAATGTGTCCACCAACTATAATGTCCATTTCCTTTTGTAAATTTTCTAAATGTGTCGAAAAAACCAGCTTTTATAATATTATCTACTCCTAATCTTTCTTCTTTTGTAAAACCATGTTCACCCTCGTTTTGTTTCGGATTTGCAAGGTCATCTACTGTATGAGCTACATTTAAGTCTCCACAGAAAATAACAGGTTTACTTTTTTCCAGTTCTTTTATATGCTCCAAAAAAGCAGGATCCCATTTTTTAAATCTTGTTTGTAGTCTAGAAAGATCTCCTTTTGAGTTAGGTGTATAAACATTTACAAGGTAAAAATATTCAAATTCGGCTGTTATAACACGACCTTCTTTGTTTAAATCACCATAGCTGTCTGTTAAATCATATTTTTTGAATATTTTTTCATTAAAGTTATTTTCAACTTTAATTGGTTTTATTTTTGTAAATATTGCTGTGCCAGAGTAACCTGCTCTTTCTGCTGAATTCCAAAATTCTTTATAATCAGCCAAATCAATCTCATTTTGTTCTTTTTTAGATTTTGTTTCTTGCAGACATAGTATATCTGGTTTTTCTTTCTCTAAAAATGGCAAAAACATCCCTTTGTTATGCATCGCCCTTAAACCATTTACATTCCAAGATATTATTTTCATAGCTATATGGTATCAAAAATATCAAACTAGACAAATGAGTTTATTTGTTCTAACATCATTTTAGATGATAAACAGTAGAGAATTTCATTATACCGAAAATTACATGTATTTTTTACTTTCTGTTTATTTGATTTTAGGTAGTTTTGTCTTTTATTTTAGTTATAATGATTTCATTCAAAATAATGTTCATCCACAAAGATGTATTTTTACTATTGTTCTTCTTTTGGTCTCTCTTGTAATTTCTTTTTGTATGGTTTCATTTCGTTTATATTATTTTTTCATAGATAGATACAAAGGTATTCAAGTTCGCAAATAGCGGACTTTATTTTATAATTAAATGTTTTATTCATAATACCTCGATGCTCTGCATCGGGGTTGGTTGATTAATTTGCTAATATCTTGCTTAAATTATATATATAAGAATTCTCAAGATAATTAACCAACCTTAAGTTCATTTACTTTCTCGGGAAATTTTAATTTATATGGATAAAATAAATGCTTTATCTGGATTTCCTAAAAATCCTTTTGGTATTAAAGAAAGCGATGAACTTTTAAATGGTATTTATAGAAAGGATGGTATTTTTTACTACAAAGATAGATATAATAAAAACTCAGAATTCATTCAGTGTAAAAAAGTTGAGGACAATGAACCTTTTGATTTTGAGGATAATATAAGTTATGAATTTATAGAAAGTGCTACTTTAGAAGAGGGTGTTTGGAGTATTTTCAAGCAATATAATGGTGTATATTTTGCCTTAAAAACTATAAGAAATTATAGACAAGAAGGTTCATCATCGCCTGCACATTGGTTAGTTGAAAAAAGATTACCTGGTGGTAATTGGGTTGAAGATAATAAATAATTAATTAAATTTAGATAATCTTTCTTTTTCTCTATTTTTTTATTATAATCATTTTCAGGATGAAGATGATAAAGATTATATCTTTTTTTCTTTGTTTTTTCCCAATTTATCTTTTTTTTGGTGTTATAACAGCTATCAAAACATTAAATACAATAGTTGTTTATGG
>CAYXZA010000002.1:0-29327 GCA_964469605.1 uncultured Candidatus Saccharibacteria bacterium
GATGATATAGATCACCTTTCTTCAAGAAGAGTTAGATTTGTTGGAGAGCTTTTCTTGCAAAAGATTAGAATGGGTATGGCTCAAATAAAAAGAAATGTTCAAAACAGAATGTCAACAATAGAGACAGATGTTTCTTTACCTGTTCAGTTTATTTTCCCAAAACCACTACAAGCCAGAATTAGAGAGTTCTTCACAACAAACCAACTTTCACAATTTATGGCACAAGAAAATCCTTTGGCAGAAATAGAGCATTTAAGGACTCTTTCTGCATTAGGTCCTGGCGGTCTTTCTAGAACAAGAGCTGGTATTGATGTTCGTGATGTTCACCCAAGTCACTATGGTAGGATCTGTCCTATCCATACACCAGAAGGACCAAACATTGGTCTTGTGGTTCGTCTTTCTGTTTATGCAAAACTAAACCATTTTGGAATGATAGAGACTCCTTATGTCAAAGTTAAAAATGGAAAAGTTACTGATGAGGTTATATATATGAATGCCGGAAGTGAGGAAAAATACTATATTGCCCACGGTGCAACAGAAGTTGATGAAAGTGGAAATATTATTCCAGAATTTGTTGATTGTAGAATAGATGGAAAACCGGCAAGTGTTCCAAAATCAAAAATAGACTATATAGATGTTGCAACAAATCAAGCTTTTTCTATTGCTACTTCTATGGTTCCTTTCGTAAATCACGACAATGCTAACAGAGCACTGATGGGATCCAATATGCAAAAACAAGCAACTCCTTGTCTTATACCAGAAGCTCCTCTTGTTGCTACTGGAATAGAGGAAGATGCTATTTTGAACACAGGAAGACTTGTTGTTTCAAATTCAGATGGTGTTGTAAGTTATGTTGATGCTGATGTTATAAAAGTAAAGAATAACAAAGGTGTTGAAGAGAAATATAATTTGATTAAGTTTTCAAGAACAAATGGATTTACATCTTTTGATCAAAGACCTTCTGTTTCTTTGGGACAAAAGATTAAGAAAGGTCAAGTTCTAGCAGATACTTCATCTTCTGAAAATGGACAGATGGCACTAGGGCAAAATATTTTAGTTGCTTTTATGTCTTGGTCAGGATCAAACTATGAGGATGCTATTATTATTTCTGAAAGATTGGTTAAAAATTCAAAATTTACTTCAATACATATAGAAGAGTTTGTTATAAGTGTTAGGGATACTAAACTTGGTCCAGAAGTTACAACTTGCGATATACCAAATGTTGGAGAAAGTAAATTAAAAAATCTAGCAGAAGACGGTATCATCAGAGTTGGAGCAGAAGTTCGTCCTGGGGATATTTTGGTTGGAAAGATTACTCCAAAAGGAGAGTCTCAACTTACACCAGAAGAAAGACTACTCCGTTCTCTTTTCGGTGACAAAGCTCGTGATGTAAAAGATACATCAAAGAGAGTTGAGGGTGGTAAAAAAGGAAGGGTTATAAATGTAAATGTATTTTCAAGAGAAAAAGGAGATAAGCTTGATTCTGGAATTATAAAAAGAATTCATATTGAAGTTGCACAGGTTAGAAATGTTTCTGTTGGAGATAAGTTGGCTGGAAGACATGGAAACAAAGGAGTTATTTCAAGAATCTTGCCAGAAGAAGATATGCCTTATATGGCAGATGGAACTCCTGTTGATATCATCTTAACTCCTCTTGGTGTGCCTTCTCGTATGAACTTAGGTCAAATACTTGAACTTCACTTGGGATTGGCTGCACACTCTTTGGGTTATCAAGCTATTGTTCCAGCTTTTGCAGGTGCAACTGATACAGAAATAAAAGAAGAGCTTAGAAAAGCTGGTTATAAAGACACGGGAAAAGTTAAACTTTTTGATGGTAGAACAGGCGATGCTTTTGAACAAGATATTGCTGTTGGTTATATGTATATTCTAAAACTAGACCATATGGTTGAAGATAAGATCCATATGAGATCTGTTGGACCATACTCACTTATTACTCAACAACCACTTGGTGGAAAAGCTCAAAACGGAGGACAAAGATTTGGAGAAATGGAAGTCTGGGCACTTTTGGGACATGGAGTTGCAAATACTTTGCAAGAAATGCTTACTATAAAATCAGATGATATTTTAGGTAGATCAGCTGCTTTTGATTCGATTGTCAAAGGTGAACCTATTACCGATCTTGGATTACCAGCTTCATTTAATGTTTTGGTAAGTAACTTGAAAGGTCTTGGTTTAGATGTTGATTTGGAAAAAGACGAACAGGTCGAGGAATTTGCAGAAGAAGATGAAGAAAATATTTAGAAATAATCTATCTTAAAAATATGTTTAAAAATATGAAAAATAAAAAAACAAATAATTTCAAATCAATCTCTATTAAACTGGCATCACCAGAGAAAATAAAAGAGTGGTCATTTGGAGAGGTTACAAAACCTGAGACTATAAACTACCGAACACAAAGAAGTGAAAAACATGGTCTTTTTGATGAAAAGATATTCGGTCCAGATCATGACTTTGAATGTTATTGTGGAAAATACAAGGGTATTAGATACAAAGGTATTGTATGTGAAAAATGTGGAGTTGAAATAACAAGATCAATTGTTAGAAGAGAGAGAATGGGTCATATAGAACTTGCAACTCCTGTATCTCACATTTGGTTTTTAAAGGGAGTTCCATCAAGAATGGCTATGATTTTAGGTATTTCATCTCAAGATCTAGAAAAGGTTGTCTATTTTGCTGGTTATATTGTAACTTCTGTTTCTGAAGCAGAAAGAGAGAGATATTTAAAAGATCTAGATTCAGAATTTAAAGCAAAAATCAAATCTGTTGCTGATGAGAAAACAAAAGAGGCGGTAAAAGAAATGTATCTTAAAGCTAAAAGTGATATTGAAAGTATTGTTGCTGGAAGAGTTATTGATGAAATTGAATATCATAATTTTAGTATGAAATATTCTACTTTGTTTGAAGCTGGTATTGGTGCAGAAGCTGTTTATGATATTTTCAAAAAAGTTGATCTAAATAAATTGTTAGAAGCTTTGACTGCTGAACTTCAAAAAGCTTCAAATATAGAATCTGTAAAGATAAACAAAAGAATTTCAACTGTTAAATCTATGGTAACTTCTGGTGTTAGACCTGAGTGGATGTTTATATCAAATGTTCCAGTTATACCACCTGCACTTAGACCGATGGTTGCTCTTGATGGTGGAAGATATGCAACTTCTGATGTAAATGATCTTTATAGAAGAGTTATAAACAGAAATAATCGTCTAAAAAAACTTATTGAGATAGGTGCTCCTGAGGTTATTTTGAGAAATGAAAAAAGAATTTTGCAAGAAGCTGTTGATGCACTTATGGACAACAGCATAAGACATGCAAGCAATTCTCAAGGAGCAGTTTCAACAGCTCAAAGAAGAGCTTTAAAATCAATTGCTGATAACTTGAAAGGTAAGAGAGGAATATTTAGACAAAATCTTTTGGGTAAAAGAGTGGATTATTCTGGTCGTTCAGTTATTGTTGTTGGGCCAGAGTTGAGACTTAATCAGTGTGGTTTGCCAAAACATATGGCACTTGAACTATTTAAACCTTTTGTTATATCAGAGATTATTAAAAAAGAATTGGCATATAACATAAGAGGTGCAAGTAAAATGATTGAAGATGGTATTGCAGAAGTTTGGGCTATTTTGGAAGATGTTATAAAAGGTAAATATGTTTTACTAAACAGAGCACCAACTCTTCACAGACTTGGTATTCAAGCTTTCCAACCAATACTAATTGAAGGAAATGCTATCCAACTTCACCCACTTGTTTGTTCTGCTTTCAATGCCGATTTCGATGGAGATCAAATGGCTGTTCACTTGCCTCTTTCAGAAAAAGCACAATTTGAAGCAAGAGAGATTATGTCTGCTGACAGAAACATATTGAAACCTGGTTCTGGTGCTCCTACTATTTCAGCAAAACTTCTTGATATTATTTTGGGAGTGTATTGGATGACAAAAGATATTTCAGGTGCAAAAGGTGAGGGTATGATTTTCCAAAGTCCAAATGCTGCTATAACAGCTTATGATTTTGGACATCTAGATTTCAGAGCAAAAATAAAAGTTTTGCCAACAGATTCTATAAAATACAAAATATTTGATGGTAAGATTTTTGAAACAACAGTTGGAAGACTTTTGTTTAACTCTGTTTTGCCAAAAGACTATCCTTTCATAAACAATGAAATCAGTAAAAACAAAACAAAGATTGCAAATATTATTGATGATATGATCGAAAGATACGGAATAGACAATATTGGCCCTATCGTTGATAAGATAAAATCTTTCGGATTCAAATATGCTACAAAATCTGGTATCACTTGGGGACTTGATGATATTGTTATACCACAAGAGAAGTTTCCTATTATTGAAAAAGCAAAACAAGAAGTTGCAAAGATCGTAGAATTTTTTGATCAAGGTTTGATATCAAAAGAAGAAAGAATGAGAATGAGTAATGAGGTTTGGCACAATGCTAAATCAGAAGTGGAAAGTGTTATTAAAAAAACAATTCCAGAACACGGATCTGTTTATGATATGGTTTATTCAGGTGCCAGAGGTGCCATAGATAACATTACAAAAATGGGTGGAATAATGGGTCTTATTCAAAATGCTTCAGGAGAGACTATTGAGTTTCCAGTCGTGTCTTGTTCAAAAGAGGGACTAACACCTATTGAGTATTTCATTACAACTCACGGATCAAGAAAGGGTCTTTCAGATACTGCCTTAAACACTGCAAAAGCAGGTTACCTTACAAGAAAACTTTTCGTTGTTGCTCAGGATGTTATAGTTACAGAAGAGGATTGTGGAACAAAAGAAGGTATGGTTTTGTCACAAGATTTGTCGTCTGGACATATAGATATTTCTAAACATATCAAAGGAAGATTTTTAGCTGATGATATTGTTAAAGATGGAAAAGTTCTATTTGAGAAAGGACATTTCTTAACAAAATCTGATGTTGAGGTTATTGAAAAAGAAAATATATCTTCTGTTAAAGTTAGATCTCCACTTTATTGTAAAACAATAGGAGGTGTTTGTGTTAAATGTTACGGTTCTGATCTTGGAAAAAATTGTATAGTTGATTTAGGAGAAGCTGTTGGAACTGTTGCTGGTCAAGCTATTGGAGAACCTGGAACACAGCTTACAATGAGAACTTTCCACTCTGGAGGAACTGCTTCTTTGGGTGGAGATATCGTTGCTGGTTTGCCTAGAGTTGAAGAATTGTTTGAAAAGAGAACACCTAAAAACCCAGCTGTTGTTGCTTCTGTTTCTGGTATGGTTTCTGATATAAAAATTTCTAACAAAGAAAAAACAATTGTTATTATTCCAGATCCAGAATTTAAAACAAAAGTTAAAGGAGAAATATCTTATGTATGTAGTCTAAATCGTATTGTCTTGGTTAAGGTTGGAGAGAGGGTTGAAAGAGGAGATATTATAACAGATGGTTCTGCTGATATAGATGAATTGTTTAAATATGCAGGAAAAGAAAAAACAGTTTCTTATATTATTTCAGAAATTAACAAACCTTATGATCTTCAAGGAGAAGCTGTTTCAAGAAAACATATTGAACTTATTGTAAGACAAATGTTCTCAAGAAAAAGAGTTAAAGAGGCTGGTGATACTATCTTTACAAGAGGAGATCTAGTTGACGAAGGAATGCTTGTAAATGAAAATAATAGAGTTAAGGCTCTTGGAAAAAATGAGGCAAAGGCTGATACTGTTGTTTTGGGTATTTCCGAAGTTTCTATTTCAAGAAAGAGTTTCTTGGCAGCAGCTTCTTTCCAAAATACTCACAAGATACTTATAGGAGGTTCTATAAAAGGAATAAAAGACGATCTAAAAGGTCTTATGGAGAATGTTATTATTGGAAAACTTATACCAGCTGGAACTGGATTTAAAGGTAGCAAGAAAAATAAAGCAGTCAATGAATTGAAGAATTCAAGAATTGATGTAGATATGTAGAATAGCTAGATTTTAGTTTCTAAATATTCTAAATAATGAGTGATATTCAAAAAATAAAAGATAAACTTGATATTGTTTCTGTTATTGGAACTTATATCAAGTTAGAAAAGGCTGGTAATAATTTTAAAGCCAGATGCCCTTTTCATAATGAAAAATCTCCATCATTTTTTGTCTCGCCTGATAGAAATGCTTTTTATTGTTTTGGTTGTCATAGTAAAGGTGATATATTTACTTTTGTCAGTATGTTTGAGGGTTTAGATTTCGTCGGTAGTTTAAAAGTTTTAGCTAGTCGAGCTGGTGTTGAACTTGATTTTAAAGATAAAGAAAAAAATCCAAATGATGTTTTGTTTAAAATAATGGAAACAGCATCTTTCTTTTTTCAGAAGAAGTTACAGGAAAAAAAAGAAGCAAAGGATTATTTGTCTTTGAGGGGAGTTTTGGATAAAACTATATTAGATTGGCAAATAGGTTATAGTGAAAATGATTGGAGAAGTCTTTTAGAGTTTTTGATCTCTAAGGGTTTTTCTAAGGAAGATATTTTTTCTTGTGGACTTATAAAAAGAAAAGAGGGAACAGATACTTATTATGATACATTTCGCGGAAGAATAATGTTCCCGATTTTTGATTCGAGTGGTAGAGTCATTGCTTTTTCTGGTAGAATTTTGATAAAAGATGATAAATCTCCAAAATACCTCAACTCTCCGGAAACATCATTGTTTTCTAAATCAGATGTTCTGTATGGTCTTGATAAAGCCAAATATAAAATAAAAGATGAAAATTCTGCTATTTTAGTTGAAGGTCAAATGGATTTGATAATGCTTCACCAGTGTGGTTTAGAAAATACAGTTGCTTCTTCTGGCACTGCTTTGACTGAAAACCACTTAAAGAAAATAAAAAGATTTGCATCAAAGATAATCTTGGCTTTTGATGGTGATTCTGCTGGTTTGTCTGCAACAATAAGAAGTGCCAATATTGCTATTCCTCTTGAACTTGAAGTTTATGTTTGTAGTTTTGACGATGGTGTTGATCCTGCTGATATGGCAATAAAAGATAAAGAATTGCTCAGAGAGAAAATATTAAAGTCAGAAAATATAATTTCTTTTTTGCTTTCTAAGATTATAAATGAAGAAAAAGATGAACTGTCCATAATGAAAAGAGTTGTAAGAGATATAATGCCGATACTTTCTCTTGTTCCGAGTTTTTTGCAAAAAAGTTATTTTATAAAATATATGTCAGACAAATTGAAAGTTAAAGAAGAAGTTTTGTTTGATGAATTAAAAAGGGTTGCTGTCAATTTACCTCAAAGAGACCAAACAACAAAAATCTCTAAAAGTCCTCAAAAAACAAATTTTTTAAGAACTCTTTTTGGAATACTTTTTTGGCAACAAAATGTAAAGGATAAAAAAATAGACCCAGATTCTTTGCAGAAAGATATAAAAGAATTGCTCCCAGATACCTTTGAAGAAAATCTAAAAAAATACAAAGATGAGGGAGAACCTTTACTTTTTGAGATAGAATCGTATTATAATAATACTAATAAATTAAAAGAGTTAATTTTAGAAATCATATCAAATCTAAAACTAGAATCACTACAAAAAGAATTTACTGAAAGTTTGTATCAACTAAAAGAATTTGAAAAAAGTAAAGATAATAAAAATATGGAAATTTATTTAAATAAATGTAAAGAATTATCAGACAAAATCAATAGTATAAAAAAAACATATGAAAAAAAATAAAAAAACAGAGGTAAAAAAGAAAGCCGGTAAAATCAAAAAGAAGGTTGTAAAACCTAAACCAAAGAAAGCTAAAAAAGTAAAGACAGCATCTTTTGCCAAAGCTATAAAAAAAGAATCATCAAATAAAACTAAAAAAGCTGATAAAATAAACAACGGTGTTCAAAAATTGATGTCAAAAGGTAAAGAAAAAGGTTTCGTTACCTATGATGATATTTTAAAAGAATTTCCAACAATAGAAGATGATGTTTTGTTTTTGGATGAACTCTATGAGAAATTTTCTGTTGCGGGTATAGATGTTTTGGAAGGTGGTGGGCTTTTGGATACCGATGATTTAACAAAAGATCTCGATGATAAACTTGATATAAATCATGATTCAATCCAGATTTATTTAAAAGAAATAGGTCAGTATCCACTTATCTCTGGTTCACAGGAAAGGGAGCTTGCAAAAAGAATACAAAAAGGTGATAAGGAGGCTATAAACCTTCTTGCTCGTGCCAATTTGAGATTGGTTGTTTCCATTGCTAAAAAATATGTTGGTAGAAGTGCTGACCTTACACTACTTGATCTTATTCAAGAGGGTAATATTGGTTTGTTTAAAGCTGTTGATAAATTTGATTGGACAAAAGGTTATAAATTTTCAACTTATGCTACTTGGTGGATTAGACAAGCTATAACAAGGGCTCTTGCTGATCAGTCCAGAACCATCCGTGTTCCTGTTCATATGGTTGAAACTATTGCTAAATATAAACAAGTTGTTAGGAGACTTTCACAAGATTTAGGAAGAGATCCTATGCCAGAAGAGATTGCTGTTGAAATGAATTTGGATGTAGATAAAATATATACAATAGAAAAAATAGATCAAAGCACAGTATCACTTGAAACACCTGTTGGAGAAGATGGTGAAGATGCCAAATCAAGACTGGGAGATTTCTTGGCAGATGACAAGATACTATCACCAGAGCAAGAATCTTCTAGAAGAATAATAAGAGATCAGGTCAGGGAGATACTAAATGACCTTCCAGAAAAAGAAAGAAGAATTTTAGAGATGAGACACGGTTTGATAGATGGTGTTCAACATACACTAGAAGAGGTTGGAAAAGAGTTTGGAGTAACAAGAGAGAGAATAAGACAAATAGAGGCAAAAGCTCATGAAAAGATGAGAAATCACGATAAAATTAGCAGATTGAGGAATTATATATAGTATCTTTACTTTTTTATCTAAATATGCTATAATTTAGAGGAATGGTGACCGAGTCTTAAGGGTATGCACAGCAGATACCCAAGAGAGTGCTGAATCTCGGTCGCCATTTTTTGTTTTCAAATCTTTAATACTTTTTATATCCATTTTTGTTCTTTTTTGTTATTATAGTTTTATTATGAATTTTGATGATAGGTTAAATAGACTAAATAAAAATCAAAGATCTGCTGTTTTAAATATTGATGGCCCTATGCTTGTTATAGCTGGTCCGGGATCTGGAAAAACAGAAATATTATCTCTTAGGGTTTGTCAGATATTAAAAAATACAGATACTAAACCATCATCAATACTTTGTTTGACTTTTACTGATGCTGGGGCTTTCAATATGAGACAAAGACTTATCTCCCTTATTGGTAAAGATGCCTATAAAGTTTCTATCTATACATTTCATAGTTTTTGCACAGATATTATTTCTTCTTATCCAGAATATTTTTTCAATTCGGTTAGATTTAATCCTGCTGATGAAGCTTTGAAAAGAGAGGTTTTAAATAAAATCTTTCTTGATATGGATTTCAAGAATCCACTAAGGTCTTTTCATAATGATAAATTTGTATTTTTAGAAGATGTCCTGTCTTCTATATCTGATGTTAAAAAAGCCGGTATAAATCCTTTGGAGTTTAAAAATATAATAGATAACAATAAAGAAGAGTTGGAAAAAATATCTCCTATATTAAAAAAAATACCAGCAAGAGTTTCTAAAAAAGACATATCAGTATTTAAAAATATTTCAGAGGAAATAAATAATATTTTTGGTTATTTAAAAAAAGATAGTTTAGCTGAGGCAGTGGTTTTTTCTCTAAACCGAGTTTGCGAAGATGCTGAGAGTATGGATAGTAGCAAACCTCTTTCAGAGTGGAAAGAAAAATTTGTCTTGAAATCTGATGATGGTTTTGTTTTAAAAGATTTTTCAAATTTAGAAAAATTATATTCTTTTGTTTCTGTTTATGAAAAATATGAAACTGAAATAAAAAAGAGAGGTTTTTTTGATTTTGACGATATGATAATGGAGGTTGTAAAAAAGATACAGCAAGATGAGGTGTTTTTGTCTATTTTGTCAGAAAAATTTCAATATATTTTAGTTGATGAATTTCAAGATACAAACGATGCTCAGATGAAACTCTTGTTTTCTTTAACATCATCTTTTATTCACGAAGAAAAACCAAATATTATGGCTGTTGGTGATGATGATCAGGCAATATTTAGATTTCAAGGTGCCGAGGTTTTAAATATGGTCAATTTTATAAACAAATATAAAGATGTAAAAATTGTATCTTTAAATGAAAATTATAGATCTACTCAAGATATTTTAAATATATCAGAATCTTTGATAAAACAGAGTGATTTTTCTTTGAGAAAAATTTTACCTCAAATTCAGAAAAAAATATTTTCAGTTTCTGGATCTGTAAATGGCGGAGTGCATTTTAAGATGTTGCCAGATATTTTATCAGAATATTATTTTATAGCTGAAGAAATAAAATATTTAAATAAAACGGGTATAGATTTTAAAGATATAGCTGTTATTTCAAGAAAACACGAGTTTCTAAAAGGTTTGATTCCTTATTTACATCATTTTGGTATTGCGGTTAACTATCAAAAAAAGAAAAATATTTTAGAAGACGAGATTGTTTTTCAGATTATTGAGATTTTAAGATTTGTTGATACGGCTTTAAAAGGTTTAGCTGTTAGAGATGATATCTTATCTAAAATACTATCTTTTCCTTTTTGGCAGATATCACAAACTGATATTTGGACTATTTCCTTAAATGCCGATAAACAAAAAATAACTTGGCTTGAAGCTATGAAGTCTTCATCTAATAAAAAAATTGAAGATATTGCTGATTTTTTGATAGATCTTTCTGTAAAAGCTAGATTTTTGCCAGCAGAAAGAATTATTGATCTTATTGTAGGATCAAATGAAAATTTAGATCAGGGTGATCTGAGATTAAAAAGTTCATTTAAAGATTTTTATTTTTCAAAAGAAATACTAAGAGAAGATAAAACAAAATATCTAAGTTTCCTGTCGTCTTTAAAAGTTTTTATTGAAACTGTTAGGGAATACAAAAATACAGAAAATCCAACTGTAAGTGATATTGTGTCATTTTTAGATATTTATATTTCAAATGGTTTAGAAATATTGGATGAAAGTTTTTATAATGAAGATGAAAACAGTGTTAACCTTTTAACTGCTCATAAAAGTAAAGGGTTGGAGTTTAAAGTGGTTTTTGTTATATCTTCGGACAGAGATACTTGGATAAAAACAGTTTACAACAACAAGATAGTTTTTCCTATGAATCTAAAATTAAGACCCAGTCCAGATAGTTTGGATGATAAAATAAGGTTGTTTTATGTTTCTATTACAAGAGCTAAGGAGGTTTTGTATATAGTGTCACATAGGTTTGATACCAAGGGCAGAGATATGTCTTTGCCAGATTTTCTAGGTGAGCATATGGAAAGTTTTAAAGACCATTCATTTAGTGAAAAAACTTTACCTCTTGAAATAGATAATAAAAAAGATATTTTAATATCAGAAAATGATAAATCCTTATTGTCTCCGATATTAAAGGACTATAAAATGTCTGTGACCCATCTAAATAATTTTCTAAATGTTATAAATTCTGGCCCATCAGTTTTTTTGGAACAAAACCTTCTCAGATTTCCACAAGCCAAAACTTTATCTAGTGTTTATGGAACGGCTATACACGAATCCCTTTCTTTTGCATCGATTTTTTTGAAAAGAGAAGGGAAGTTGCCGGATATTGAATTTATATTAAATAAAGGTTTTGAAGAGATAAAAAAGGGTAGGTTAAAGGAAGAAGATGTTGTCTTTTTAAAATCAAAAATCAAGGAAACTTTGAGTTCTTATTTTGATGAAATGAAAGATGATTTTAAAGAAGGTGATTTTATAGAAACAAATTTTAACAATGAGGGTGTTGTAATATCAGGTGCTTCTATAACTGGTAAAATAGATAAAATGTTTGTGGATAGTGACCAAATGGTTGTGGTTGATTTTAAAACCGGCAAGGCATTTGATTCATTTGAAGAAAATGACAGTCAAGGAAAGATACTTTCTTACAAAAGACAGCTTTTGTTTTATAAACTACTTGTGGAAAATTCATCAACTTTTTCAAAATATAAAGTAAATACCGGTGTTCTGCAATTTATGGATATGGAAAGTGGTTTTCAAAAATTGATATTGTATATCAAAGATGAAGATGTTAGCAGACTTTCAGACTTGATAGTAAAAGTTTACAGAAAAATACAAAATCTTGATTTTCCAGATACAAGTAAATATCCCCAAACTGTATCCGGTATAAAACAGTTTGAGGATGATTTACTTTCTGATTCTATTTAAGTAGTGTGTCAATAATAGATTTGAGTGAATCTAGTGGTTGAGCTCCTTGTATTGGCACTTTTGAACCATCTGTAAGCAAGATAAAGCTTTGTGGTGTTCCTTGTGCTCCTGCTTTTATTGCATCTTGATAATCAGCTTCTACTTTATCTTTAAATTTATTACTTTTTAGACATTCGTTAAATAGATCAACATTTAAAGATATTTCTTTTGCAATGATAGGTAGTTGTTTTGGATCTAAACCATCATTTGATGGAGTTACTTCGTATATTTTATTTACATATTTCCAAAAAGCATCATTTCCGCCCTGATCAAATGCACATTCTGTTGCCTCCGCTTCTTTTCTGGCTTTTTTATGAAGTTGATCTATTGGAAAATGTCTGTAAACCCAAGCTATTTTTCCATCTTTTCCATAAGTTTCCATTATCTTATTCATTGTTGTGTGAAATACCTTACAGTATGGACATTCTGGATCAGAATATTCAACTAGAACTAGTGGTGCATTTGGATTTCCTAGTATATGGTCAGTTGAATCAACGGGTCTCATTTCGTTTGTTGTTTTTGAAACTGTCGGTGTCTTCACAGGGGCTTTTTTGTTTGAGCTCATATAAACAGCTCCGCCTATTATAAGACCGGCTATTATTATTGAAATGGGAATTGCAAATTTATTGGTATCCATCTTTGTTCTTATTTATTTTATAATGATATAATTATATATTATGACAATTTTTCAAGCAATTTATTTGGGTTTGATACAAGGTATTACAGAATTTTTACCAGTATCATCAACTGGACATTTGATTATTTTTAGAAAGTTTTTAAATCAAGATACATACGGGACATTGGCTTTTGATGCTGTTTTACAATTAGCAACAACTTTGGCTTTGATAGTTTATTTTAGGAAAGATCTTTTCTCGTTTATTCTTTCGGCTAAAAAATTTATTCGAGAAATACCTCGCAGTTTTACTGCGGGGATTGATAATAGAGTGTCGGCGGTGGCCGACTCCTATACGAATATAAGAGCCCCGGTTTGCCTCGCCAATACCTCGTCTGCTCTGAAGCGAGGATTAGGCGAGATGACTGCTTTTATTTTAACAAAAGAGAGAGATGAAAATTTTCAAATGATATTTTATATTTTTCTGGTAACTTTACCTGCTGTATTTTTTGGAGTTTTACTTGAAGATAAGATGGATACTATTTTTAGAAACCCTATTTTTGTTTCTGTTTTTTTAATCTTAGGATCTCTGCTTATGTATTTTGCAGAAAATTATCACAAGAAAATTATAAATTTTCAAAAATTGGATTTTAAAAAAAGTATAATCATTGGCTTTTTCCAGTCGCTAGCATTATTTCCGGGTTTTTCCAGATCCGGTGCAACAATATCTGGTGGACTTCTAACTTCTTTGCAAAGAGTTGATGCTGTCAGATTTAGTTTTTTAGCATCAATACCAATCTTGCTTGGGACAGGTCTAAAAAAACTCTTTTCGATTGATCTTCATTCCGCAAATACTTTACTTATATCATCTGTTTTTGCTTTTTTATCAGCTCTTTTAGCAATACATATTTTAATCAAATTTCTAAAAGGACACAGGTTAAATATATTTATTTTTTATAGGATTATATTGGCTATACTGGTTTTAATTTATATATAGTTTTGTATTTCTTATATATTTTGGTTTGTATCCCACAAAAACACAGTGTTTAGAGACTTGGGAGTGACCCTACCGAGCACGAGGAAAATTTTAGCAAAAATTTATCCGTGCTCTAAACACTGTGTTTTTGTGGGAGGGTTATCTATATTTTTGTATTTGTTTTTTGTATGTAAATATGGTATAATTGGGCTTATTTATGAAAAAAGATACAAATAAAAAATTGGAAGATTTTGATAATAGTCAAAAGATTGTAGTAAAAGGTGCAAGGACACACAATCTAAAAAACATAACAGTTGAAATGCCTAGAAATAAGATGGTGGTTTTTACTGGACTTTCTGGTTCAGGAAAATCTTCTTTGGCTTTTGATACTATTTTTGCCGAGGGTCAAAGAAGGTATGTAGAATCACTGTCTTCTTATGCAAGGCAGTTTTTAAGACAAATGCAAAAACCTGATGTAGATGAAATACTTGGACTTTCTCCGGCAATATCTATTGATCAAAAATCTAGATCAAACAATCCACGATCAACTGTTGCGACTATAACTGAAATATATGACTATTTAAGAATTTTATATTCCAGAATAGGTCATCCGCATTGTCTTGTTTGTGGCGATCCAATATCCAAACTTTCAAATGAGGAGATAAAAAATTTTATTTTAGAAAAAATAGAATCTAAGAAAAAAGATCTTAAAAATCAAAAACAAAAAATACCACTTCCTATTTATACTGAAATATATGCTCCAATAGTTTCTGGCAGAAAAGGGGAATATTATCAACTTTTATATGATCTTTTGTCAAAAGGATACAATGAAGTTTTGATAGATGGTGTAAAGAAAAATCTAAGAGAGAGAATAGAGATATCAAAAAATAAAAAACACAATATTGATGTTTTAGTTGATTCTATATCTGTAATTGAGTTTGTTGATAATTTTGAAAATGCAAATCAGAGACTTTCAGAGTCACTTGAAAGAGCTCTTTTGGAATCAGACGGTGTTGTCAATATTGTTTTCAGAGATATGTCAAAAAATAAAGATGATAATTCTGCTATTGAAAATTTCTTTATGTCTAGCAAACTCTCTTGTCCAAAAGATGGTTATTCGTATCCAGAAATAGAACCTAGACTTTTTTCATTTAATTCTCCATATGGTGCTTGTCAAGAGTGTAATGGTTTAGGGACTAGACATTTTTTTGGAAATGAAAAATGTCTAAAATGTGGTGGCGCTAGACTTCGAGAGGAAGCTCTTTATGTTTTCTTTGGTGGTAAAAATATTGTAGATTTTACTTCTCTTTCTATACAAGATGCTTATGATTTTATAAAAAAAGTAAAGATGACCGATAGGGAGAAAGATATATCAAAAGTGGTTATAAAAGAGATATTATCAAGACTTGAATTTATGTTAAATGTTGGTATTGAATATCTTAGTTTAGACAGAAGAGCCCATACTCTTTCTGGTGGAGAAGCTCAGAGGATTAGACTTGCCAGTCAACTTGGTTCTGGTCTCGTTGGTGCTTTGTATGTTTTAGATGAGCCAACCATCGGTCTTCATCAAAGAGATAATGATAGACTGATAAAAACTTTGTTAAACCTTCGTGATATGGGTAATACTATTATTGTTGTAGAGCACGATGAAGATACTATATTTGCATCGGATTTTATAGTAGATATTGGGCCAAAAGCTGGTGTTCATGGTGGGCAAGTCGTAGTTTCTGGTTTTCTAGAAGATTTATTAACTGCTAAAAAAAATGACTCAGGTTCGACAACTTTGGATTATCTAAGAGGTGATAGTTTTATAGAAATTCCAGAAAAGAGGAGGGATTCAAATAAAGGGTTTGTATCTATTAAAGGCGGTAAAGTTTTTAATATAAAAAATCTAAATATTGATATTCCTCTTGGAAGATTTATTTCAGTTACTGGAGTTTCTGGTTCAGGAAAATCTTCTTTTGTTTATGAGATATTGTATAAAAATCTTCAAGCTAGACTTGAAAGAAAATATAGAACAGCAGAGATATTTAATTGTTCATCTTTTTCTGGAACAGAATATGTTGGTAGAAGTATTTTGATAGATCAGTCTCCGATAGGTAGAACTCCGAGATCAAATCCAGCAACATATACTGGAGCTTGGACTTTTATAAGGGACTTATTTGCTGAAACATCAGAGGCTAGGGCAAGAGGCTACAAATCGAACAGGTTTTCTTTCAATGTAAAAGCTGGTAGGTGTGAGACTTGTCAAGGAAATGGTGAAATAGAAGTCGAGATGCATTTTTTACCAACTGTTTATGTTCCTTGTGATGTTTGTAAAGGTAAGAGATTTATGAAGGAGACTTTGGAAATAAAATACAAGAAAAAAAATATATATGAAGTTTTGGAAATGACTGTTGAGGAAGCTTTGAAATTTTTTGAAGATATTCCGGCTATTTATGACAGGTTTAAAACTTTGGATGATGTTGGGCTTGGATATTTAAAAATAGGTCAGTCTGCAACAACTCTTTCTGGTGGAGAGGCTCAAAGAGTAAAAGTTTCATCAGAACTTTATAGGCCTCATATACAAAAAACTATTTATATATTAGATGAGCCAACTATCGGTCTTCATTATGAAGATGTTAAAAAACTTATAGAGATACTTCAAAAATTAGTTGAAAAAGGTAACACTGTTATTGTCATTGAACACAATATGGATCTTATAAAATCTTGTGATTATGTTATAGATATTGGTCCAGAAGGAGGTCAGGGTGGTGGTCAAATAGTTGCAAAAGGAACTCCGGAAGAGGTTGCTAATGTTGAAAAATCTCACACAGGAAAGTATCTAAAAAAGGTTCTAAAAGATTATAGGAATAAGAAAAAGCCCTAGGTTTTGGGCAGTTTGTCCTTAATTTAATCTTAGCAGAGGTGTTTATGGTCAGATAATTTTAAATGATTTTTTACAACTTAATATACCTGTGTTATATTTAAAATATAATGTATAAAAAAATTATCCCTTTATTTTTTCTTATTCTCTCACATCTTTTTCCTTTATATGGGTTATTATATCTAGGATGGAGTCCGTATCAAACTATTCTTTGTTTTAATATAGAAACTCTTATTATTATTTTCTTTTCTGAAATTAAAATACTTACACGACTTATCACTGGTGGTATATCAGAAATTGTTGCAGTTATTATTACTAGTTTTTTCTTGATTTATACAGGTCTTTTTTTTAATTTAATAAATTTTGTTTTATCTACATTAATGTTTGGAACGACAGAATATTCCATCACATGGCAAGAAGTAAAAAATGTTTTTGTTATTAATTTTTTTGCTATTATTCCAAGTATTGTTTTTATGGTAATAAGACATTTTTTTGATTTTGTTGATTTTATTCAGAGAAAAGAATATGAAAAAAAAATAACAAAAGACGGTCCGCATGGTATACGAAATATTGCAATTAGAATTTTTATGCAACAATTTACTATTATTTTTGGAGGTATTTTTGGAAAAGTCAGTGGTCATCTTAATTGGGGTGTTGGGTTTATTGTTATTTTACAATTCATATATAGTTTAGTTTTATTTAGAAAATCATTGTGATTACAAAATTCTTGTATTAAAAAAATCAATTTTTTATGCTGGTTGTTTTTTTACATAAGAAAAAGCCCTAGGTTTTGGGCAGTTTGTCCTTAATTTAATACGATCTCTTTTATAATAAAAATTATTATTATAAACACATCAATAATGTTAGATATTGGTGATAATACAATATTAGTATTTACACCCAGATTCTTTAATTCTGTAGATATCACAAGTGTATATATAAAAAATAAAAGAGAAGTTTGCCTGTTGAAACCTAAATTATACATAGCATATATCATTATCAGTGTTATGATTATTATCAAAGGCAATTCATTTATCCTAAGTGTTATTGAAAATGATGAATAACATAATATCGTCATATAGAAATATGGTATAAAAATCTCCAAATCTTTTTTATAGGTTTCCATAATCCTCAAAAAATGCTACTATAATAAATATGTTAAGTCAAGATTATAAAAAAATAGCCTTAAATATAGCTGAAAAACCGGGAGTGTATTTTTTTATTCAAAAAAAGCAAGGGAAAGAAGTTATTTTATATATAGGTAAAGCTACTAATTTAAGAGACAGGGTTTCAAGTTATTTTTCAAAAGATTTGATTTATTCTAGGGGTCCAAAAATTATAAAGATGATAGAAGAAGCTAATTCTGTCAGATTTCAAGAGACAGATTCTAGTTTAGAGGCTCTGCTTTTAGAAAATTATCTAATAAAAAAACATCAACCTTTATATAACACAAAAGAAAAAGATGACAAGAGTTACCAGTTTGTTGTTATTACAAAAGAGGATTTTCCAAAAGTTTTACTTGTTCGTGGTAGAGATATCTTAGTTTCTGGTCTAAAAGGGCAAAAACTTCCATTTGATGTAAAAGAGAGTTTTGGACCATTTCCGTCTGGTTCTGCCATCAGAGAATCTTTAAAAATAATCAGAAAAATTTTCCCTTTTTCTGATAAGTGTAAATATATGCAATACAAGGATAAAGGATGTTTTAATTATCAGATAGGGCTTTGTCCTGGTATTTGTAGTGGTAAAATATCTAAAAAAGAATATGCTAAAAATATAAAAAATATAACTTTATTTTTTGAAGGTAGGAAAAAAGATGTTTTAAAAAATTTAGAAAAAGATATGAAAATATCTGCAAAAGTTTTGGATTTTGAAAAAGCTTCTGAAATAAAAAAACAGATATTTGCCATAAATCATATACAAGATATTTCACTAATTAAAAAAAGTGGTGATGGAGATGTCTCTGGCAATGATTTTTCAATAGAGAGTTATGATATTGCTCATATTTCCGGTGATTTTGTTGTCGGGGTTTTAGTTAAAATCTCTGGTGGTATCTTGGATAAATCTGGTTACAGAAAATTTAAAATAAAATCAAATCCAAATGCGGATGATCTAAAATCTCTTGAAGAAGTTTTAAAGAGGAGGTTGTCTCATAAAGATTGGCAACTACCAGATCTGTTTGTTGTTGATGGTGGTGAAAATCAAAGAAAACTTTTTCAGAGGATTTTGAAAGAAGAAGGTATTGATAGGGAAGTCGTCTCTGTTTTAAAAGATAAAAATCATAATCCAAAAGAGATTTTAGGTGACAGTAAATTTTTAGAATACAAAGATGATATTTTACTTTCAAATAGTGAAGCACATAGATTTGCTATAAATTTTCACAGAAAAATCAGATCAAAGATTGTATAGTTTTGAAAATATTTTTCTAAAAGTGATATAATATATTTATGTCATCTAATTTTTCTAAAAGAGTAGCTGTTTTAAGGGGTGGTAAAAATCATTTTCATTCTTCTTTGAAAACTGGAGAATTTATTTTAAAGCATATGCCGGAAGGTTTTGAAGCGGTTGATGTTTTTGTTGATGATATGGGTGTTTGGCACAACAAAGGTCTTCCTAAAAAACCAGAGAATATTTTATTTAAAATTGATTTTTTATGGAATTCACTTTATGACAGGTTTGATGAGGAAAATAGTTTATATAGACTTTTGGAAAATTTTCATATAAAACATACAAGTTCAACTCCTTTTTCTTCTGCTCTCTCTTTGCATAAAAATTTATCTAAAAATCTATTTAAAAAATTTGATATAAAAACACCACATCATATTGTTGTAAATAAAGAAACTATGGATAGTAAAAAACTTTATGAAATTTTTACAACTTTCCCACACCCAGCAATTGTAAAACCGGAAAATTTAGATCACTCGATTGGTGTTAGTTTGGTTACAAATCAGAAAGAATTGAAAAATGCCATTGATAAAGTTTTTGCTCTTTCAGATGATGCTATACTTGAAGAATATATAAAGGGTAGAGAATTTTTTGTAGCTATTTGTGATAATTTTCGTGGCAAGGATCACTACATTTTCCCTATAATAGAGATTGGTAAATACGGTAGAGATATATTTGATGAGGAGTTAAAACAAGCTTCTTTTAATGATGTTTTTTATGCTAGTATTTCAGATTCTATTAGAAAAGAAATAGAAAAAAATGCTTTAAATGCCTATAAACTATCTACCGTCAAAAACTTTGCTGGTATTGATATAATCTTTCATCCAAAGAGAGGAGTTTTTGTTTTAGAAGTAAATACACAACCTCAGATAAGTGATTTTTCACCATTTTCTTTTGCTATGCACAATGCAGGATGTCATCCTAGGGATTTTATATCAAGTGTATTAAAAAATCACGGATTATTTTAATAAATCTTTTTTGATTGGATGTAGATGAGATGCTATACCTATGGCACAGGCGATTATAACAAGATTTTTTATTATATACTGCCCCTCAAGAGTTGGAACTAAAAACTTTTGCCAAGTGTCGGTGGTATTGAAAACAAGAGGGCCAAAAGTTGTTATCATGTGTATAAAAAGTAGGGGAATAACAACTCTTTCAAGTCCTTTAATGAGAAAAAGTATTCCTATTAGACACTCAAACAGTCCAAAAAGTATTAAAAACAGGTCAAAAGACATAAAAGGTATAGTTTTTTCAAAAAGAGATCTTACAACATCACTGGCTGGGGAAAGTCCCAAAACTTTTAAAAGTCCAAACCAAAAAAAGACAACAAATATACCTATCCTTGCTGAAGGCTCTGCAACTTTTTTAAAAAAATGTATAGCTTTGATATCAAAATCTTTAATTTTCATAAATTCATTTTAACATTTTTAAAGATTGTTGGAAGAGGGATTGTTGGTTTTTAGTTTATATCAAATTTAAAAATGCTCTGTGTTTTACACAAAGCAATATCTTCACTGTATTTTATATTATTTTATTTCTGTAAATTCTTCTTCAAATTTTTCTTCTCCAAAAAATTCTATGGTATCAATTTCCAAATTTGATCCGTCTTTTTGACATTTTGCAACAATCATACAGTTTGCTTCGCCTGTAATTACACCACCACCTGATGGTTTTAGAGCCATAATACCTTGTCTAAAAGGATTTAAAATGGCTCTATAAAAACGATCATCTTTATTGGTTTTAGATTCTCTGTTACCAGGAAACATTATTATATTATTTCTTCTTAAAAAAATAGGTGCTTTTAGAAGTTCTTGTTCAATATTATCTATTTCTCTTGTTAATATGGATCTTAATCTTCCGTCTGTTTTACTTCTGGATTTAGCAAAAATATTTATTATATTTGGTATTTCTTCCATATTCTATATAACAGACTATAAACATATATCTATTTTGTCAAATAAAATATTTATATATGATTTAAAAATAATATAAATGATATATTATTTTACTCTAAAAATTTTTCTTCTAAAAGATTAATTTGATCAGGAGTTAATCTAACATCTTGACCTATTCTTATGAGAAGTTCTCTAAATTTCCTGTTGCTTTTTGGTAATTTTGTTTTATTTTTAATAAATTTATCTATTTGTGAAATTTCATCATCTGAAAATTCAATAGAATCAGGATTCGTTGCTCGTTTTTCTAACTCCTCTGTGTATTTATTGAAAATTTTATCAAGTGTTTGTTGGTCTAGTTGTTCTTGTGGATTTTCCATTGTTTTTTAAAAAAATAATTGATAGTGGTAGAAATATTATATAAAAGTTTGAACAGTTTGAGAAGTTGTCTTTTGGGTTGGTGGTGTCGTATATCAAATCTAACTAAATTCAGTATAAAATTTACTATAAAAAATAAAAGAGCTCCTCGCGAGAAATTTCGCGAGGAGCTCTGAATGCCCTCAGTTTGACTTAGTTGAGTGCCTCGATGGCACGGCGAATCCAAATACGATCTTTTTCCTGTTCCGCATCAGGTAAATCCTCGTAAGGCTTATCGAGCTCCGTTCCCTTGCACCACTGGTTTCGCTTTACCCACTCGGTGTGGATTTTTGCTGCAGCTTCTTCGATGAAGCTGGTGTTGAGATCTTGACACCGCCTTACAGCATCGAGTACTAGGTCTACCGCAGTCTCTGCGCCCTGTTTATTTTCGGTCTGCCAGTCCGATGGAAGGTCTTTGTAGGCTGTCGCGGCGATGTCCACCTTATCGGTGCCATTCGTCTCGATCCAATCCTGATCCTTGACATCTTTGATCCGTGGCGTATTGCCGTTTTTTTGGCGCCACTGGTTACGCCAATCTTCGTGGGCCTGTGCGGCCAGAGCTTCAACCATCTGGTTTCTGTTATTCAACTTTCTTCTCCTTTTAATGTACGTTTACCACGAAACCTACGTGGTATTGGGGTTGTAATCCCAATTGACACAATATATCATATTGCATTATAAAAGTCAAGTGCTTATATTTATTAATATAAATTTAAAAATTTCCTGTTGCTTTTTGGTAATTTTGTTCTTTGAAATTTTGAAAAAGAAAATCCGCAGAGGACTCACATAAGTGAAATTCCTCTGCGGGTTGCAACGACCTAGTCGTCGAATTCGTTCAGGGTAAGCATCGGTACATTAATTACGATTTCTAATGCAATCCAACCAAGCGCTGACCAAAACCCGAGTGCTTGCAATATGCACATTGTAATGTAAGTGTTAGGTAGGCCGCTCCAAAACGTCTGAGCCACAGTACTACCACTTTCTCCTTTATGAAGAAAAGTGAAGAGGATGGCTACCACGAGCGCCCGATAGGGTACATTTACGATCAGTAACCCTAAAAGGGCGTAGATGCCATAGAGTAACCCGATGACGATTGGAATGCCGATCATGTACCCGAGTCCGATGTTTTTGCCCGACTTTTTTTCTGCTTTACTGCGGTCATACAAGAGAAGGTTGAAAACAATGTTGGAGCATGAGGAAAGGAATATTGATACTTTGACATAGTCCCAAAACTCCCAACCTTGCAAACGAAACACTGGATTGTCGGCGAACCATGGTAGAATATCAGTGAGCGGTTTTTCGGTCAATTTGTAGCTGATTGTTGCACATAGAGTACTGTAACCAACGATAAAAAGGTTGACCGTGTTGAAGCGCTGAACTTTGTGTGTCGCAAACAACACGGCATTTGATGCGAAATGCGCTAGAATACTCGCAAGTAGTCCATACTTCACGAAAACATATGTTAAGAAGATGCCAGCGACGAATTGTGGCAACACACGAAGCATCTTCCGATCCTTTTCTTCATTGTAGTTGCTCAGGTGAACCAATGCCCAGATGCCGTTTCCAATCATGAACAATGTGTAGAACGCAACAGTGCCAGACAAGAAAGGAATCTTGGTGAGTAAACCAAGAAAGAACCAGCGTGCGAACAGCTCTTCAAGTAGGACAATGAAAAAGAAGATGAAGAAGTTATTACCCTTATTCATTTTCTTAAAGAAGTCGTCAAGTGCGTGTTTGCCGCTCTTACCAATAATCTTTGCTTGCAGAACGGTTGCACCGACGGCACACGGAAGCTCCAGAACAACCACTGCGAGAATGATCTGAAACATCGTTAGGAAATTTGTTTGGTTGCTGGCAACATCACGAAATCCACCTGAGATGAACATGATCAACTCGCTAATAACCATTCCAAAGATACCAGACTTCCATGTGATTAGCATTAGCAACCCGAAGGTTCCAAATGCTGATAGGTATCCGAGTATTTTTTTTTCGTTCATTTTTTGTTATCTCCGTTTTGAAAGGTACATTTTACCGAATGCAATTATAACAGATTGTTAGCCTTATGTCAAATTTATTGACAAAATAAAAAAGCCTCGTAATGATACATTTCAAATCATTTTTTTTTCAAATGTCGAGGCAAAATTTTTGAAAGAGAGAAAAATATAGGAATTCCTTTTCTTCTTACAACTTTTCTTTTTATACGTTGTTGCCAGAGTGGTTTCGTTTAGTGAAGTGAGGAAAAGGAACTATCTACAACAAAAAATTGCAATTTCTTGTTTTGGTGGACTTTAATATTCTTTTTGTGAACCACTTAGTTTAAACTCCAATATCTTGCGTGGGTATTGAAGGGAGAATATGACAAACCTCTGAATAATTTTATATAAGTAAAGCCCCGAGCAGATGTAACTCTGTCGGGGCTCGATTTGGAACTACAAGAGAAGCTTACCGCACGGGGCTGGCATCACCAAACAATTCGATGTTGCCCTGCCGAACGATTTCGTCGACATCGGCAAGAGTCTTGGGTTTCGCCCACATCTCCTGCCAGACCTCAAACTCTTCAGTGGACATCGTGGTGTATCCACCATCCCACGCAAAGACTTCGACGAGACCAGTGGAGCAACGGCGACCCGTTTCCGCGAACACGTACCCCTTCGGGTCGGTGATGCGGACGACGAGATGAGCGGTCGGACAGCAGTGAATATTACCTTCCTGCTTGGAGAGGATTTCTCCTCCAACGACTTCTACTCGGCTGTATCCGCCACGGAACCCGCCCCGCAGAGTGATGAGCATGAGCTTTTCGTCTTGCTCCTGCGAGCACTGAACGAGAAGCATCGTACCCTTCTGCGTCTTTATGATTTTCGACGGCTGGTTGTCGACCGCGTGCGTCGGGCAACTGTATCCTTCGCTCTACGGTGCGGTGCCTTCGAACTTCGGTGTGTAGCCGTTCGTGACGGGTTGGAAAACGTTGTAACGTGCGCCTGCTCCGCGATACGCAGGAAACTTGTCGGTTGACCAGTGCCAGGGCGTCGGACGGAACGAGTTTGTCTTTTCGGTAGAATACATCAGTTTCAACATTGTTTTGTCCTTTGTGCTAGTATCCGTGCTCGTGTTGTGAGCGTGGAAGTAAGCGTGATGTCTACTGTTTGAGCAGTAGCATACTGAATACCAAAATTGATATTCAAAATGCTACTCTCAAACTTATTTCTCTTGTTTTGTTAAAGAACTTCTGTTTCGTCCTTTTGGACTCATCAGTTGCAGAACACTGCAAGACAGAGAGGGTTTTAAGGTTAACCCACAACCTATTGAACTACTCGAGGCGAGTGATGACCCGCATATCGAGCGTGCCGATTTCCTCGATGGCTTGGTGGGGGTTGGTGAACCCCTCGATTGCACGGGACGAAAGTCCCTGCTTGATTGGGACGCATAGTGCCCGTTCGCCAACCTCGAGACCAGTGAAGAACTTGGTCGGCGCCTGCGTGGCTCCGAGAGCTTCCACGATTGCCTTCGTATCGGGGTGCCCCACATAATGAGGAACTCCCGAGAGCGAAGTGAGCAACTGCTCACGGTCGTCGCCTTTGAGTGTCTTTACCGAGTAGGTGCCGTCGATGGGCAATACAGTGGTGGAAAGAATGGCTTTCATTGCCTTATTCTCCTCTTGTTTAATCAGAACCTTACTCATATATCATATCATAATATAAATATATTGTCAAGAACTCGTAATGGTTCAATACCTTGGAATCACTCCGAGGATTCTCTAAGGTATGAGCATGGCATATACAACAAAAAATTGCAATTTCTTGTTTTGGTGGACTTTAATATTCTTTTTGTGAACCACTTAGTTTAAACTCCAATATCTTGTATGGATGTTGAATGGTTGTTATGATAAACCACTGACTTGATAAATGCAATAAAGTATGATTTTATTACATGTGGAAGGAGTTCCTTATGTATAAACAAGTGAAAGCAAAGTACGGCAAGGTAATCTTAGGGAAAGATATGGTGTGCCCCGGAACCGAACACCGAGGCTGGGGTAGGGAATGCAAGACTCTTACTCTCAAAGAAAATGGTTACCATTGCGATGATTGTGGGCTGGTATACCAAAAGAAATTGGAGCGGTATGAAAAAATGGATACCATTGTTCTCACAGCGGAGTGTGACTGCAAGGTTCTCGAAGAGGTTATTGAATGGTGGATGGACGAGTTACATGGATATGAATGTCCAAGTTCGCGGCTTCTGTGTCGTGCATGTGGGCGTCACTACAAAATCCCTCCGATTTCTGAGTTGGAAAAGCAGCAAAGCGAAGGAGGAAAAAGATACGTATCTGACAGGATAGAGTTAAGGAGGAAAGAACATGCAGAGAAACTCTCCTGCATCAAGGATCAAGTTTGTAGACTTGTCGAGGCTTTGAAAGAAGTTTCTGCCGAGGAAAGACAGGAACTTCTGAACATACTCTTTACGTAAAGTTATTTTACTTTCAAAAAGTACAATCTCGAGACTAAATGTCTGCGGGATTTTTTTATACCAACAATGTTTTTAATACTTTCTCTTGTATCACAGCATGACTTGAACCATATACAACAAAAATGCTTTTATTTTTATTCCATTCCTTAGCAATTCCTTTGACGATTGCTGTGTCCCTTATCACATCCTCATCTCGTGATATTTGATTGATTGTGGTATTCGTTTGAGAAGGATCTATGATGTCGTAGAAAAACTTTCTATCTGATGGATTGAAATCTGTATTAAAAAGGTCCTTGTGTATTTTGTAAAAGTGTTCAATAGAAAAATCAAAATCATTCCAATCTGACTCTATTTTATCCTTTTCCATAAAGTAACCGAGATATTTTTCAAAATCTAATTTTTCTGTGAGTGTATTCCATTGCAATGCAACTTGAGCCATTCTCTGATAAAACACTTTGTCTCTACTGTGTTTTTTTGTAAGCTCATTAAAAACTTCACCTTTTTGGGGTTCAAAACAAGTTGTAGAAACAGAATCTTTGTTAGTAAGGAAGGTTATAAATGATGTTTCACCTCCTTTAATTATTGCTTCTTCCTCTGATTTTTCAACAGGTCTCAATCCACCTTCGACTACCACTATCATTTCTTTAACTTGATTTCTTTTGTAAAAATCACTCCACTCTTTCTTAATTATTTCAAACTCTTGGTCTTTAGGGTTATAACAATGCCGTGAGCCGATATAGAAAAGTTCTTGTTTTTCATTCTTGATTGAATATATATACGGAACAGAAAACTCCTTTTGATTATATTTATCCCAAGAAAGCAATAATGATTTTATTTTCTCTTCCATGGCATTTGTTTTATTATTTTTTTGAAAATATAGGTTGTTATTTTTAGTTTATATCAAATTTAAAAAATAATTCTTTTAAAAAATATAATTCAAACTTTCAATTAAAAATTATTAAAATGTTTTTTTATATGTTAAATTCATATCTTAATAATTTGTTTCCATCTTTACATAAACAAGATTGTGTATATAAACCACCATTTGTCTCTATTATTTTTTTTGAGGCCAAGTTATTTTCATCGCATGTTACAACCACTGTTTTGATACCTAAATTATTTGCATAATCAAGTGCAAGTCGTAAAGCTTCTTTTCCGTAACCTTTATTACGATATTTTTCCTCTATCTCATAATAAATATGACTAGCACATTCTTTTGGTACACCAATACCTGCGGATACTCTATGACGAATTTGCACAAGTCCAACTATTTTTTCATTATCAAATAAATCAAAAACTGAAGTAGGTAGCTCGCCCATTTTTTCTTTTAATTTCAATTGGATCATTTGTATAAATATATCATATTATTAATTTTTTATTCGATAAATGATTTTTCTATTTGCTATTTTTATGTGTATTTAAAATAATTTGTTTTATTTCCCAGACTTAATCCTGTTATCATCTTTACACAACATCTGACAATTTTCAGCGACAGTTTTTCCTCCTTCATGCCAAGGCTTGATATGATCAGCTTCCATTTCACCAATAGTAAACTCTTTTTTACAAACAGGACAAATTCCATTTTGTCTTTCATAAGCTTCTCTTTTTGTATTTGGTGTAAAAGCACGGATAGAAAGATATCTCTCTTTTTTAGTTAAAACATAAGGGTAGATGCCAGATTTTTTGGTTACATCTTCATCTTGCATTAATTTCTTGATCTCTTTTTCTAAAATGTCTCTATCAAGTTTTTTGCTCTTAAATTCATTGTAAAGTTCACCCCAGTTTACACTTGCCATTTCTTTTCTATAATTTGGAAAAGTTTTTCGTACCCACTCTATTACATTTTGGAAATATTGCCAAAGTTCATCAGCATTTTTATTATGTTGATGTTTTGCCATGTACTCTTCTATTTTTTCGTCACTTATCCAAGACAGTGCAGTTTCTAGGTATTCTTGACGAATAAGTGAGCCTGAAATCAAAGAACCTCCGTCATTTGCAAGTAAATATGCGGCACAGTTAGTCTTACTAAATTTTAATTTTGCATCAGAGAGCCAAGCTCCTGTATAAACAGCATTTCTAAGTTCTTGATCTGTTAATCTTTCTCCTGCTATATTTATAATCTTAAACCAATCAAGTTTCTCTTTGTCATTTCCTTCACAGTGGTAAATCATCAAGTCGTAACTGAGTATTTGCTCTTGTTCTTCATTTGTGAGGTTATGGAACATTGCTACTCTTCCATTAAATTCTATGGAAAAATCACCATTTATATATTGTGCAATACTAATAGTTCTTTGTTGCCCATCAAGAACCTCAAAATTTCCATCTTCTTTTTTAACCCAATACATAACATTGAGAGGGAAGTTATTTTTTACAGTTCTTATTACTTCATCTCTTTGCTTTCCGTTATACACAAACTCTCGTTGATATTTTGGACGAATATCAAGTTTTCCACCAAAAGCAGACACCCCTTCTTCTTCACTATCTTTATACTCTTTTACAACATCTCTAATTTTTATTTTATGTAATTCTATTTTCATCTTATTTTTTAAGTTTATGTGGTTTTTTTAAATTTTTCTTTTCATTTGATATTAGCTTTCTTTGAACTTTTTTTATATCCTCTTCTTTTGGTAGGTTCTCTGGGCGAATACCTCTTGAAAGTAAAGTTTTCCTAACACTTTGATTATTTGTTATGTGTTCATCTGAAATAGAATTTTCAGTATTTAGATTTTTTGCTTTTGTATTAAAAATCGTAATTTCTGTTGCAAAATCTTTCGCTTTTAAGAGTATGGTAGGTTGAAAATCAGATAGGGCTCTTTTTTGTGGAATTTTAAGTCTTGTTTTCATTTCACTTGTGCTGTATCCAAATAAAGCTTTGTCGCCTTTACTTCTAATCAAAGCAAAATTTTTATCACTTTTTGTTTGTTGAAATATAATACTTGAAAGTTCTTTTTCTGTCTCAGTTAATTTATTTCTAGCTTTCACTCTTTCAAATTCTTCTATTCTTTTCTCAATAACTTCCAACTTTCTCGTCTGAACAGCAAAATAATTTTGTGCAAAAGCAATTTCTTCTTTTCTCGGATCACCATTTTGAGCTATTAAATAGCAAGCATATCTTGTGAGCATTAAGTCTGGAATATCTTTATTTGCTCCTTTTGGCATTTTGATCGTTTTCCCGACGTCGGCAAAATGATCGGAAATATTTTGATGTGTATTTTCACAGGTTATTTTAGCTTTATCTATAACTTTTATAAAATTATCCCATTCGGACTAGAGACTTGAGACTAGAGACCAAAGCTTTTAGCTCTAGTCTGTGGTCTGTAGTCT
>CAYXZA010000002.1:29337-68051 GCA_964469605.1 uncultured Candidatus Saccharibacteria bacterium
AAGCCAAAACTCCACTCCCTCATCAGTCTTCTGAGAGTAAGATTCAAAATTATTTACAAGTGATTCAATAATTTCTTTTTTCATGTTATTTAAAAATTAAATTTATTAAAAATGTAGTTATTGTTGAAACTGTAATTGGAACAATTATATTCCAAAATAATTTGAAAATAAAATAATTTCTTTCATCAATTAACTGATTTTGCTCCTCTTTTTTTATTTTTATTCTTTCTTCAAGAATTTTAATATTCACCTCATCGTTATAATCTTTTACATATGGATATAATAATTGCTGTTCTTTAATACGAAATATATCAATGTTAGTTTTATTAATTTCATCATTAATATTTTTAAGTTTTTTATCTTGATCTATAAAATTCAAAATTTTATCTTTCATGTTATTTTTGAGGCTTTTTGTTTTTAATTAAAATTCTGGCATATTTTTCTTTATCATCTCCGTATACAATTCCTCGATGTCTTTTTTCTGGATTTCTTCTTAAAGCTTCAACTTCTGGAGATAAATCACCGCTATGTGTTTGGCCAATAATTTTAAATTGATTTGGATTATATTTATCTAAAAAAGTTATAGGAACTCCCATTACACCATCATAATCCATTGGGATATTGCTTACTTTGTCTATATTAATAGCTTCATAATTTGTATATTGAAGATGTTCTTTCGGATTATATTTTTTATACAGGATAATTTCCATGTTTCTTTTTGTGGTGTCAAGATTTGTAAACCAAACAATTCTACCCATACTAAAATACTTTATTCCATTTTCAATTTTTTTTCTTGTCTCTGTGGGAATATTATAGTCCATTGGAACTTGAAACCATTTTGTTCCGCCGTTGTCGTAACCTAACCATACTTTATCCTCTTTAATTAATTTAAAAGTTTCTTTATAGGTTATTGCATTTTGATCACCTAATATCAAAAACTTTTTATCATGCTCAACCAATTGAGCAACATATTCTCTAAAAAGTGAAAAAGGCGGGTTTGTTACAACTATATTTGCTTGTTTTAAGAGCTCTATACTTTCAGGACTTCTAAAATCTCCATCACCATCCATCGGTGACCATTCGTTGTTCTTGTTCTCTTTAAGTTGCTCCGCAATATCTCTTAAGTCAAAAGCTCCATTGTTATCAATGTCACTTACTTCATTTATTATAAATTTATTGGCATTTATTTTAGGTCTTCCTTTTTCCGGAAAAAGAGTCTTGTCGTCACCAAACAGCCCTAATTGTTTATTTGCAATAGGGGATGGTTTGTAGCTTGTTGCAATAAGTCTTTTTAATTTTAGAGAATTAAAATTTGATGCAAAATATTTAAAAAAATTACTTTCAAATGGGTCATCACAATTGCAATACACAACCTTGTTTTTAAACTGTTCTTTGTAGTGCTTTAATTCTTTTTCAATGTCAACAAGTTGGGTATAAAACTCATCATTTTTAGCTTTGTTTGCTTTATGTAGATTACTATTTAGATTTTTTCTATCTTTATTCATGTGAATTTATTGAAAAATTGTCTAATATACTTAAGCTAGAGATTTTTCAATCAAACCTAATCTGATCATCTGTGGACTCAAGGAGATTCGAACTCCTGACCTTCCGCTTGCAAAGCGGTTGCTCTACCAACTGAGCTATGAGCCCTCGCTTAAAATATTCTCATATTTTTACATTATTTGCAAATAGGTGAGTTAGGTCATTTTTCTTTTAAATTTCTTTTAAAATCTGCATTTTTTAAAAAAACAAAACCGCATTATTTTGCGGTATTTTCCGTTTCTTTTTGAATTTTTTCTAAAAGTTCGTTTAATTGTTCAATTTGACTGTTTACCTCATATTCTTTAGCTATTTCAATAGCTTCTTCTAGCAATTGTTTTATTTCTTCTCTGTATTTTCCAGTTTTCAGGTCAAAATAGACCGTTGCTATTAGTCTGATTATTCTAACTCTTTCTGATGCTTCATTTATTCCATTTACTCTTTCTTCCTTTGTTTCCTGCATCTTTTTGATCGATTCTTCAAAGAAAGTATATATTAATTGCTCTTTGCTTGAAACTACTATCAATATTTGAGTGTGTGTTATATATGCAAGTTCTAGCTGATGAAAACTCCCACTCTCTCTTGCCTTTTTCATTTCTATACTAGATAGATCTCTTAAATCTATTAAAATATTGATCATTCCTGAAATTGGCTGACCAATTTTTTGATAGAGTCCAAGTAAAAATCTATTGAGTATGTTCAATTGATTGTGGTTAGATTTGTATCTGTTTTTGAAACAATATATAGATGTTACAAACATAAGGAAAAATATTTCCAAAGTTTTCCAAAAACTATTTTTATTTTTACTAGCAGATATGCAAAGCGATAAGAGTCCATAACTATGGGACAGTAAACCTTCTTCAAAAAAACCTTCTTTATTTTTCCAAATATTTTCTGACAGGCTCATTCTGCCACAAATCATATATTATTTTTTTGTATTGTCAATAACAAGTATTTACCCTTAATTTTTGTTATTATATTTGTTATGGATACTTATTTTATATTTGGTTCAACTGGCAATCTTGCACAAACTAAAATCATAAAAGCTCTATTTCAGTTGCATAAAGAGGGGGATAAAAATTTCAGAGTTTACTGTATTGGAAGGAGGGATATGACAGATTTGGAGTTTAGAGATTTTACTTCTAAAAATTTAGATCAAGGTGAGGACACTTTAAGTTTTTTAAAAAATATTTATTATTTGAAAATTAATGTTGAAGATAGGGATAGTTTTTGGGCTATTTCACAAATTTTAAATACAAATATATCTAGAAAAATATTTTTCTATTTAGCTTTGCCACCAAAGGAATATTTAAAAGTTTTGGATGGTCTGAGTTTTTGTAATTTGGATAAAGAAAATTTTATTTTACTTGAAAAACCTTTTGCTCCAAATAGTTATGAGTTGTTAAAGATAAATGATTTTAGTCAAAAATTTTTACAGAAATCAAAAATCTTATATGTAGATCATTATCTTTTCAAAAATTTAATATCTGATATTTGGGATTTTAAAAAAGAAAGAAAAGATTTTTATGAAAATATTTTAAAAATAGAAGTTTATTTTTTGGAGTCAAACGATATTTCACAAAGAGGTTCTTTTTATGATGGTGTTGGTGTGGTTTATGATGTTTTTCAAAATCATATTTTAGAGATGATCTCATCTGTTTTTAGTTTGGAAAAATCAGATAGGGTATCTGTTTTGAAATCTTTAATCGTTTCAACAGACGATATGAAAAGAGGTCAGTATAAGGGATTTATAGATCACAGTGGAGTTGAAAAAGACTCTAAAACAGAAACATATTTAAATTTAAAACTTTTGTTTAGAGCTATTGAGATTTTTGTTGAGGCTGGTAAAAGTTGTCAAAAACAAAATGTTTCAGTTACTGTTTATTTTAAAAATGACCAAAAAATTATTTTCAATTCTTCCGGTGAAAATGCTTATATAAAATTATTTAAAAATTTAAGAGATGGTCTGTTTGAAAACTTTGTATCTTTTGATGAAGCTTTTATTTTATTTAAAATATCAGATGAGGTTAAGTCTCTTGTATCAAAGCTTCCGCTTGAAATATATGATTTAGAAAATGGATTATGTTAAATAAATTATTAAGAGAATTGAATAGTTTAAAAGATAAAAACAGGGCAAAAGTATCCTCAATGTTTTTTAAAACAGAAAAAGGGCAATATGGTTTTGGAGATGTTTTTGTTGGTATAACTGTTCCTGTTATAAGATCGGTTTCTAAAAAATATGTAGATTTGTCTTTTGCTGATATTAAAAAACTTTTAAATTCAAAAATTCACGAATACAGATTTGCAGGTCTTGAAATACTTGTCTTAAAATATGAAATCTTTCCAAAAGAATCTAAAAAGATTGTAGATTTTTATATTGAAAATCTAGATAGGGTAAACAATTGGGATTTGGTAGATACATCGGCCCCATACATACTTGGAGATTATTTAAAAGATAAAAAAGATAGAAAGATTTTGTATAAACTTTCAAAATCAGAAAATATGTGGAAGAGAAGAGTGTCTGTTGTATCAACTTTAAGTTTTATAAAGACAGGTGATTTTAAAGATATTTTATCTTTGTCTAAAAATTTGATAGAAGATAAAAATGACCTTATTGCAAAAGCTGTTGGTTGGATGTTAAGAGAAGTTTATAAAATAGATAAAAAGGTCTTAGAGGATTTTTTGTTAAAATTCGGCTTTAAAATGCAAAGAGTTTGTTTGAGATATTGTATAGAAAAAATGCCAAAAAGAAAAAGAGATTTTTATCTAAAACTCTAATTTGTGAGTAACAAGGTTTTAGTTTTTTAAAGTTTTGATATAATTTTATTATGGAATATTCTCCAAGTATAAATAAATTTAAAACACCAGAAGATGAGTTGGCTTATTTGAAAGATAGGGTTGCTCAAAAAGAAAAAGAGCTTTCAGAAAAAGGCCTAAACTATCATAGTCAGGAAGCTCTGGTTGATCAGATTTCAAGATATAAAGACAGTGTAACTTCGGATGTCTTGCATCCAAATTTTCAACTTTCTGAAAAAAAAGTCAATGAGATTGTGTTAAATCTAGCTCCTGAAACTCACGATGGAAAAATGTCAGAGCTTATAAAAATAATACAAACAAAAGGAGTTAAAAATGCTTTGGATATTTTGAGAGCCTTAAAAGATCCTCACCTAGAAGATGATTTTCATAGAATGTTAGTTCAATATGTTGCTGGTCAATATCCCATTAAAAATATTTCAAAAGAGGTTACAAAAAGCACAAATTTTGTTTTGTATGAGATTATCTTGCCCGAGTCTGAGGATGGTAAACAAAGATCTTTGAAGGAAGTCTTTTTTGCTATGGAGCAGTTTCTTTTAGGTATGTCTTCTGTAAATGATAAAGATAACAAAGACAACTATTTTACCATAGAGATAGCAAATGCAAATGGTAGTGATCAGTTTGTGTTTTATGTTTCTGTTCCTGTGTCTAAAAAAGATCTTTTTGAAAAACAAATTACATCTCTTTTTCATACAGTCAAATTTTCCATTGAACCAAATGATTACAATGTCTTTAATGAGGAGGGTGTCTCCATTGGAACTTTTGTTAAAACATCTGAATTTCCATTTTATCCCATAAAAACTCACGATCATTTTGAGATAGATCCGTTAAATACAATACTAAACTCTTTTTCAAAAATAGATAAAGTTGGTGAAGGTGCTGCTATACAATTTGTCATAAAGCCTGTATCTGATTTTTATAATAAAAAATACAAGTATTATTTAGAAAGAGTAGAAAAAGGAGAAAAGGTAAAAGATGTTATTGGAGATTCTATTGTATCTGATTTTGGTAAAGCTTTAAAAAGTCTAATCTTTGCAAAAAATCCAGATGAAGATAAAAAAGAGGAAAATAAAGTAGATGGTGATGTTGTTTCTTTTATCAAATCAAAAATATCTTCACAGGTATTTGCTGTAAATATAAGGATGATCGTTTCAGCAAACAGTAGGCCAGAGGCAGAAAAAATATTATCAGAAATAAAATCAAGCTTTAATCAATTTGAAATTATTGGTCAAAATTCTTTAAAATTTGAAGTTGTTAAAGATAAAGATCAGGGTAAACTTTTCAGAGATTTTTCTTTTAGAAATTTTGATTCAAATATTGATGTTCCTTTAAATAGCAAAGAAATATCTACTCTTATACATTTTCCTTCTATAACTTTTTCTTTGCAACCTCAACTTAAAAGTGCTGGTTCTGTTTCCTCTCCAGCTCCTCAAGATATGGCAAAAACAGGTGTTGTCTTAGGTAAAAATATTTACAGAGGGCAGTCCATTGATGTTGTTATGGGTGAAGATGACAGACTTAGACATATGTATACCATAGGTCAAACTGGTACTGGTAAAACAACACTTTTAAAAAATATGATAGTTCAAGATATGATAAATGGAAATGGTGTCTGCTATATAGATCCACACGGATCTGATATTTTGGATATTTTGGCCGCTGTTCCAAAGGAGAGGATTGATGATCTGATATATTTTGACCCGAGTTACACTGAAAGACCAATGGCTTTAAATATGATGGAGTATGACAAGGATCATCCAGAACAGAAAACTTTTGTTGTAAATGAGCTTTTCAGTATTTTTAAAAAATTGTATGCAGAAGGAAATCCTGAGGCATTTGGACCTATGTTTGAACAATATTTCAGAAATTCAGCTATGCTTGTTGTAGAAGATCCAGATAGTGGCAACACACTACTTGATGTTTCTAGGGTTTTGGCAAATAAACAATTTAGAGATCTTAAAATTTCAAAATGTAAAAATCCTGTGGTTGTAGAGTTTTGGAAAGAGGTTGCTGAAAAAGCCGGTGGAGAGGCTTCTTTGTCAAATGTCGTTCCTTATATTACATCAAAATTTGATGTCTTTATGGCAAATGATATTATGCGACCAATAATTTCTCAAGAAAAATCATCTTTCAATTTTAGGGATATTATGGATAACAAAAAAATTCTTTTGGTTAACCTTGCAAAAGGTAGACTAGGGGATATAAATGCCAATCTGATAGGTCTTATATTGGTTGGAAAAATACTTATGGCGGCACTTTCTCGTGTTGATTCTATGGATAAGGGTTTTCCGCCATTTTATCTTTATATAGATGAGTTTCAAAATATAACAACAAATTCTATTTCTACTATATTGTCTGAAGCTAGAAAGTATAAACTGTCATTAAATATTGCTCATCAGTTTATAGCTCAAATCCCTCAAAATATCAAAGATGCTGTTTTTGGAAATGTTGGTTCTATGGTATCTTTCCGTATATCATCAGAGGATGCTTCTTATTTGGAAAAACAATTTGGACCTATTTTTTCTGCCAAAGATCTGATGAATATAGAAAACAGAAATGCTGTTATAAAAATGTTAGTAAATGGAAGACCCGCAAAACCTTTCAATGTTGCAACACTTCCGCCTCCTGTCGGAGATCCAACTATTGTTGATTCATTAAAACATCTCTCTTACTTAAAATACGGAACAGATAGAGAGAGTATTGAAAATGCAATAATGAAGAAATACGAGAAAAAACAAAAACCAAAAGATGACTTTGATTTTTAAAGTAGTTAAGTAAAAATATAGATAAAAAACAGGCCTTTTGGCCGTAATTTTATAGATCAAGATCTGGATTTTCACCTCTTCTTATCATTTCTGTTCTAGCTTTTTCATCTAAAACTTCATTTGCTGGTGATGGTAATCCCTGTCCTTTATATACTCTAGAAATATTTTTTTCTCTTTGTCCGGTTCTTCGCTGTCTACTTATTTCAACATTATTGACTCTATGTTTTAGTTGATTCATTATGTTCTTAATTTTTGAAATAATTTCTTGTAATGAACCATATTCATCGTATATATAAGAGACCAAGTCTGGTGAATACCCGTATTCCTCCAAGACTTGTTTTAGTATCTCACCTTGAATGTTAGGTACAATAATTTCTCTTCTAAGACTTTTAATTCTTTCATATGTTATTTGACATAACCTAAAAATTTCTTCTTTAGATATTGTAGTTTTTAAAACTTCAATTTTTTCAGCTGTCATATCTTTTAAAATTATTATTCTAAATTAAGATTTCGTCAACTGCTTTTTTCACATCGGCACCGTCTGCCTTGCCTTTAAGCTCTTTCATAAGTTCAGCCATAACAAGCCCTTTTTTACTTTTGTCTATTTGTGTATTTTCTAATTTTTCTTTAACAAATGTCTTAACTTCATCAAAAGATAATTGTTTTGGTAGATATTCTAGCAGTATCTCTAGTTCAGCTTTTTCTTCATTTGCCAAATCTTCTCTCGCTCCACTTATAAAACTTGAAATAGAATCCTTTCTCTGTTTAACAGCTTTTGATATTACATTTAAAACTTCATCATCAGATAAACTATCTTGGGGAGTTCTCTTTAAGTTTAAAAGTTCATTTGTAAACCCAGCAATAATACTTCTGATGGTTCTAACTCTAACTTCATCTTTGGCTCTCATTGCTGTTTTTAACTCTTCTTTTATATTTTCTTGTAGTGTCATATAAATATATTATCATATTTAGAAAAATTTTGTTAATATGTTTTATATGGAATACATTATTTTTATATTACTTGCTTTAATTATTTTCCTTCTAATTTTCCTATTTTTAAATTTAAAGCCTAAAAATTCTGATACTGGACTTAGGATGATACTAGATCATATAAATGATTTATCTAGATCTGTGGATTCTAAAATAACTGAAAATAGTCGTTTTATGCAAACATCTGTTTCAAATCAGTTAAGTGAGTCTCAAAAATTGATGAAGATGATAAGTGAACAAATGACAGGCGAACTCTTAAATGTTGCAAAGAGTATGACCGCTTCGCAAGAGGTTTCAAAACAAGTTTTAGGAATAACAGAAAGTCTGCAAAATTTAGAAAAAGTTTTAAAACATCAAAAACAAAGAGGTGCATTAGGGGAGGCTTCTTTATCTTTAATACTTTCAAATATTTTGCCACCAAATTCATACAAATTGCAATACGAGTTTAAAGGTGGTGAGAAAGTTGATGCGGTGATAGAGACAAAAGATGGTCTTATCCCTATTGATGCAAAATTTTCTCTGGATAACTACAACAGACTTTCTGTTTCAAAAGATGAAAATGAAAGGTCTGTTTTAGAAAAAGAATTTGCTAATGATTTAAAAAAGAGAATAGACGAAACTGCTAAATATATAAAGCCAGAACAGGGAACACTACCTTTTGCTTTTATGTTTATTCCAGCAGAAGGCATCTACTATGATCTTTTGGTAAATGAAGTCGCTGGCAAAACCTCAAATGCCAGATCTCTTGTTGACTATGCTTATAATGATAAAAAAGTTATTATTGTTTCTCCAACAACATTTTCAGCTTATCTTCAGTCTGTTTTATATGGTTTTAAAGCTTTCAAAGTGGAAGAATCTGCAAAGGATATTATTAAAAAAGTGGATATGTTGGGAAAGCATTTAAATAGTTTTGATAAGTCTATGAAGTCCTTGGGAAATAGCCTTTCAGCTACTGTAAACCACTTTAATACTGCAAATAAGGAACTTTTGAAGGTGGATAAAGATGTCCTTAAAATAACTGGAAATGAGACATCAATAGAGGAGTTAACTTTGCAAAAGCCAGAAATTTCAGAAATAGAATAAATTTGACTTTTTGTTTAATTTATGTATAATATGACTATTAAGGTTTGTCGTGTAAGTTTTTAAATTCTTGAAGATTTACACGGCCAACTTTGGGGGATTATCACTCCCCCCGTTTCCTTCAGTGAGTTGGCCTTAGGAGGTGGTTTTGAGCATTTTTCGAGAGGGCCAACTCTCGGATTGAAGTCTGCTCTTCCACCTCCATTTTTTGTATTTAAAAAATCTACTATTTATAGAAGTTATTTTATACAAGCCCTTGCTTTTTTAATTGTTTTTTTGTATACTTGTTTTCTATGGAATTTGCAGTTATACAAACAGGTGGAAAACAATATATTGTCTCAGTTGGAGATGTTATTAAAATTGAGAAAATAAAGGGTGATTTCAATATAGGGGATACTATCACTTTTGATAAAGTTTTACTTGTTTCTGATAAGGATTCTGCAACAGTTGGCACTCCTTTTATAGATAAAGCAAAAGTTGTTGGTGTTTTGGATTCTGTTGGTAGAAACAAGACTGTAACTGTTATAAAATACAAACAAAAATCAAGATATTTCAAGAAAAATGGTCACAGACAACCTTGGTTTAAAGTAAAAATAGATAAGATAAAATAGTTAGTTTTAGGCTTTTCGTGTAAGTTTTTAAATCGTTTTGAAGATTTACACGACCAGCCCTATACCTCCTTTTGGGGCTGGCTCTGTCGTCGCCTGTTGCACTAGGCGACGATAAACTCTCCCTTTGAGGACTAGGGGTCTGTCTGGCATCCAGATTCCTTGGTCCTTGGGGAGGTTTTTTTATTGCCTATTTTTCAAAGCATTTTTTATTGTTTCTGGGTCAGAGTATTCAAGTTCGGTTCCAGTTGAAAGACCTCTTCCAAGATAACTTATTTTAATATTTGATTTTATATTTTCCCTAAGAACTTTTTCTATATATTGACCTGTGTGTTCTCCGTCTGGGTTGCAGTCCAGTGCTAAGATAATTTCTTTTATTTTCTCATCATTGACTCTTTCAATCAGTTCATTTTGTCTTATCTTTTTTTCTGGGTTTTTTTCAAGTATTGGAACAAATCCTCCTAATATAAAATAGTATCCGGAAAATATTTTGGTTTTTTCTATGTTTTCAAAATCAACATCTCTGGATACTATCATTAGTTGACTGGCATCTCTTTTTTCAAGACAAGTTTGGCAAATTTCACTATCTCTCCCATAAGTTAGAAAAAATCTAAAACATTTATTACAAATAGAGACTTCTTTTTTGATGTTTAATATTAGTTCAGAAAATTTTTTCAAATAAAAATCATCTTTGGTAAACAAAAAGTAAGCAAATCTTTTTGCTTGTCTTGGTCCTATACCTGGAAATTCTCTAAATATTTCTATAAGTCTGTCTATTGTATTCATGTCTTATTTATTTTAAAATTCTTCAAACTCTTTATCTGCTCCTTTGTAATCAGATTTATCTAGAGATTGGAATGATGCTTTTTTGTCATTGAAAAATAGTTCTACTTTTCCTGTCTCTCCATTTCTATGTTTTTCTATTAGTATTTCAGCTATGTTTGTTCTCTCTGATTCCTCTTTATATTTATCTTCACGGTGTATAAACATTACCACATCAGCATCTTGTTCAATGGATCCAGAGTCTCTAAGATCAGATAGTCTTGGTCTTCCACCTCTTTGTTCAACTGCACGAGAAAGTTGTGAAAGTGCCAATACTGGAACATCTAGTTCTCTGGCTAGGTTTTTTAAAGATCTTGATATTTCTGTTACTTGTTGGACAACATTGTCATTTTTGGTTTGAGTTGGAACCATAAGTTGCAAGTAATCTACAACAATCAGTCCAAGTCCGTGTTCTGATTTCATCCTCCTTGCTATTGATCTCATTTTTATAATATTGTTTCCAGGTTGATCGTCTATAAATATTGGAGCTTTGGATAGTGCACCAATAGCTTCGCTAAGTGGTGTATAGTCGTTTTGTTTTGAAAATGTTCCTGTTCTAAGTTTCCAAGCATCAACATTTGCCTGTGCCGCAACCATTCTATCTACAAGTTGTTGTGACGACATTTCAAGTGAAAATATTCCAACAGGAGTGTTGTGGTTTACTGATGTTTGTCTCGCTATATCCAGTGCAAAAGAAGTTTTTCCCATAGAAGGCCTTGCTGCTAGTATGATCAGATCTGATTTTTGAAAACCAGAGAGTTTACCGTCTATTTCTTTAAAGCCAGTTGGTATTCCACGAAGTCCATCTCCTGTGGATTGTAATTTATCAAATCTCTCCCAAGCCTCATCAAGCTCTTCTTTTATAGGAACAAACTTGTGATGAGTTGATGTGTTTGTTATTTCAAATATTGTTTTCTCAGCTCTTTCTAGTATTTCTTCCAGTTCACCATTTTCTTCAAATCCTAAAAACGAAAGGTTTTCTGATGCTTCTATCAGTCTTCGCATCATAAATTTTTTTTGTATTATTTGTGCATAGTAAACTGCATTTGACGATGATGGCACACTGTTTAGTATCTCCGCTAGATATGAATTTCCACCAATTGATTCCAAAAGTTTTTTTTCTTGAAGTTTAGATGAAACAGATAGTAGGTCAATAGGCTCTCTTTTGTTCCAAAGTTCAAACATTGTTTCAAAAATAATAGAATGCCTTTCTGAATAAAAAGATTTTTTAGACACAATGTCCATTATGTCATATATATTTTCAGGTCTTAGCATTATAGCTCCTAACAGGGCCATCTCGGCTTCTAGGTTTTGTGGAGGTATTCTTATCCCTGTATTTGCTTTTAAATTATTCATAGTATTAAGATTATAATCTTCTATTCCAAAACAAGCCAATTTAAACAGAGGTTAAACTGTTGTTAAGATGTGGATATTTTGGTGTGTCCCCTAAAATCATAATTTTTAGAGACTTGCGAGTGACCCTACCGAGCACGAGGAAAATTTTAGCAAAAATTTATCCATGCTCTAAAAATTATGATTTTACGGGATAGATGTTGATGTTTTCACTGGTTAAGGTTTTTACTTGCTTATAACCTCGCTTCCTTCTTGACCGTCTTTAACTTCAAATCCTAAACTCTCAATCTCTATCCTTAGTTCATCTGACATTTTCCAATTTTTTGCTTTTCTGGCTTCGTTTCTTTTTTCTAGCAATTCTAAAACATTTTCAGGTATTTTTTTATCTTCTTCTTTTTTAAATAAATCTAAACCTAAAAATTGATCAAATTTTGATATCAATTTCTTTTTTTCAAATATTGTAAGCGAATCATCTTTTAGAACATTCCACAAGATTGCCAGTGCTTCGCTTGTGTTTAAATCGTCATTTATTTTTGAAGTAAAATCATTTGTATAATTTTGATAATTTAGATTTTTTGAAAAAATAAATTTAATGGTATCAAATATATTTGTTTTAAGTGAAGTTGCCATTTTCCTCAGTTTTTTTAAGGATATTTCACTTGCTTTCAGTCCTTGCCAAGTAAAATTTTGTTTTGACCTGTAATGACTTTGAAGAAAAAAATATCTCAAAGATATTGGATCTATGTTTTTTTCTAAAATATCTGACATTGTATATGAAGTGCCCTCTGATTTTGACATCTTTTTATCATCAACAAGTAAGTGTTCATTGTGAAGCCAATAGTTTACAAAATGCTTATGATTTGCGGATTCAGATTGAGCTATTTCATTGCTGTGGTGTATTGGTATGTGTTCTATACCACCCATATGAATATCAAAGGTTTCTCCTAAATAAAACTTACTCATAGCTGAACATTCTATGTGCCACCCCGGAAAACCTTGACCGTTTTCAACCAATTTGCTTTTAAAAGGGGAGTTCCATGTTTGAAGAGCATTTTTGTGACTACCTGCTTTAAAAAACCAAAGTGCAAAATCTCTTGGGTTTTTTTTGTCTAAATCATAAACATCGCCTGTCCCTGCACCAACCTCTTGTTTTTCTAGATTTTGACCAGATAGTTTATTGTAATCTTTAAAAGTTTCAATATTAAAATATACAGCCAAATCTGTTGTGTATGCATTACCATTTTTTATCAAAGTCTCTGTCATTTCTATCATTTCTTTTATAAATGAAGTTGCTTTTGGTGTATATGTTGGTCTAAGTGTATTTAGTAGGGAAATGTCATTGTTGTATATATCTATATATTTTTGAGCTATTTCATCTGGGTTTTTGTTTTCTCTTTTAGAAGCTTTTTCCATTCTATCAACTCCTGTGTCAGCATCGCCTATATTGTCTCCTGTTAGATGTCCAACATCGGTAAAATTTCTTACAAGTTTTACATTGTATTTGTTCCATATAAACATTCTATTTAGAAAATCAGCAATAACAACCGCTCTCATATTTCCAATGTGTTGTGTCCAATAAACTGTTGGCCCACAATGATAAATAGACACAGAATTTTTTTCTATCGGTGTAAATTTTTCCTTATTTTTACTTAAAGTGTTTCTTAGATATATTTCCATTTTTAAATCTTTTAAATCCAATTTTTATTTTTTGCTATTTTTATCATAGCCAAAAGTGTCAATATACACATTGCCATTATGATATAAAAAGCTTTTTGATTTTCAAGTATTGGAGTGCCTTTTGCTTCCATTGTAAAAATATCTACTATTAGATTTATAGGAAGATAAATAAAGGTTATAACAGTCAAAGTTTTCATTATGTCCTCTTGTTTACTTGTTAGCATTGACTGGTTTGTATTTCTTAACTCTTTCAAAATATCCATCTCATTTCTTATCAGTTTTCTTAACCTCTGTATTTCAACTATCAGGGCTTCAACTTCTATAGAAAAATTTTCATTTATTATTTTTTTACTACCATCTTTTAAGAATCCTAGTATTCTTTCGTGAGGTTCTGTTATTTTTTCAAACATCAAAAGTTCTTTCATTGCTTTGCTTATCTCAAAAACCATTTCTTTCTGTTTATTTCCAAATATATTTTTTGAAATTTTTTCAGACCAACTCTCAATATAAAGAAGCTCATCATTTATTGACTGGTATAGGTTTTTTACAATCAGAGTAAAAATTGAAAAATCATTTATATGTTTATTTGTAAGCATTTCGTCTAACTCCAAATGTTTTGATATTTTATCTATTGCATCTATATTTTCGTATTGGATGGTTATAGTATCTGTTTTGGAAATTATAAAATCAACTTCTTGTCTTTTGTTCAAACTAGAAGCTCTAAAAGCAGGGAAGTGTAGTATTATGTAAATCTCATCTGTGTAAAATTCAATCTTTGATTGTGGGGTTGGTAAATCTATTTCTTTTATAATGCGGTGGTCAAGATTATATTTTGTTAAAATATCTTTTGTATTTTCGGGAGATTCTTGGTTTATCAAAATCCAATTTTCTTTTCCTTTTTTTATTTCACTTATCATAATACAGTATTATAACATTTAAAATAATATAAAAAAAGTTCTTAAATTATTTTTTTATAATTGACCTTAGTCTGTTTATTTGAAATAATATTTCTATGGATTTTATTAAAGAAAATAAAAAAATATTAGGAATAGGTTTGATTTTTATTTCTATATTTTTCTGTCTAGGTTATTTCTTTGGTCAAAGGAGTTTAAGTCAAACTCTCAGAGCTTCAAATGTCTACAATAAAGATATTGGTTCTTCTGATTTGATTGATTTTGAGCCTTTTTGGAAGACTTGGAATCTTATAAATGAAAAATATATGCCAACTGGCATTGCAACATCAACAAAAGTTGATGATCAAAAGAAAGTCTATGGTGCAATAGCTGGATTGGTTTCATCTTTGGGTGATCCTTATACTGTATTTTTCCCACCAACAGAATCTAAACAATTTAAAGATGAAATATCTGGAAGTTTTGAAGGTGTTGGTATGGAGGTTGATATCAAGGCGGGTAAACTGACCGTCATTGCTCCTTTAAAAGATACACCAGCTTATAAAGCAGGTATAAAATCTGGTGATCAAATCGTTTTTATTGATGGTAAACCTACGGAAAATTTAAAAACAGAGGAAGCTATATCTATGATAAAAGGTAAAAAAGGGACAGAGGTTGTCTTTACAATAAAAAGAGATGGTGTAAAAGATGATTTAAAAATATCTGTAATAAGGGATGTTATAAGTATTCCTGTTATAGATACTGAAATGAAATCTGGTGTATTTATAATCAGACTTTATAGTTTTTCGGCAACTTCACCAGATCTTTTTAGAGAAGCACTTAGAAAATTTATGGAATCAGGATCCTCTAAACTCATATTGGATTTGAGGGGTAACCCTGGTGGGTATTTGGAGGCAGCTGTTGATATGGCATCTTGGTTTTTGCCAGTAGGTAAAGTTGTGGTTAAAGAGGAGTCAAAAGATCTTGCTTTAAATGAAGAGTTTAGAAGTAGAGGTTATGATATATTTAATTCAAATTTGAAAATGGCAATACTTGTTGATTCTGGATCAGCTAGTGCATCAGAGATATTGGCAGGAGCACTCAGAGAGCATAATAAAGCCAAACTTGTTGGTGTTAAAACTTATGGAAAAGGATCTGTTCAGGAACTTTTAAAGGTTACCGATGATACATCTGTAAAAATAACAGTTGCAAAATGGCTTACTCCAAATGGACACTCTCTTTCAGAAGGTGGTCTTGTTCCAGATGTTGAAGTTAAATTTGACCTTGAAAAATTTAAAAAAGACAAGTATGATAATCAACTGCAAGAAGCTATAAATTTACTTAATAAATAATATAGAAAATATATGAAAATAATATTACTTAAAGATGTTCCGAAAATGGGGAGAAAATTTGATGTAAAAGAAATTTCTGACGGTTATGCTCTCAATTTTATAATACCAAAAGGTTTAGGTATGAAAGCTACGGCAGAAGCTTTATCTAAATTAGAAAAAGATAAAAAAGAAAATGAGGTCAAAATTAAAATAACAGAAGATTTGTTTAGAAAAGATATAGAATCTGTTTCAAAAGAGACTGTAAAGATATCTGCAAAAGCAAATGAAAATGGACATCTTTTTGCTGGAATATCGGCAAAGGAATTGTCTGAGGAGATTGAAAAACAAACAAGAGTAAAAATAGATCCAAGTTTTATTGTTTTAGATAAGCCAATAAGAGAAGTTGGTGATTTTATTTTAGATATAAATGCTCATAATATAAAAGGTAAGGTAAAGGTTGAAGTTTCAAGAGAAAATTAGTCCACAAAGTTTATTTTAAAGGAATACATACCCATGCTACAAGTTCCGTTAAGCAATCCTTTTTTTGGTGTTTTTAAATCTATTTCTTTTTGTCCAGAATTATCCAATATTGTTGATATGTTTAAGGATGGTATTTTAAGTGAAAGTGAGCAGTCAAATGTATTGTTTGTTTTAACTTTTAAAATAGTTGGTATATTTGCTTTTGCTATTGTATTTTGAGGATTATAACCACCTTTGGCTTCAATCTCAATTATTTGAATTCCATTTACAATACTGACATTATTGATATTTTGATAAGTTTTTTTGTTTGATAATAAGATAATTGCTCCTAACAATATTGATATTATTATAATTGTAATTGATAATTTCATTTGTTTAAAAATTAAATATTGGTGGGATTATATTTATAATAACAAGTGAATTGATAAAATTAAATATACTAAATATTATAACTATAATACCAGCAGTTTTAAAAAATATTCCAGATTTTTTATCTGTCATACTGAATGAACTAAAACTAATCAAAAGTAAAACAGGAAGTGTTCCTAGTGTAAAAAATAGCATTGTAAGACCTCCTTTTAAAAAACTTCCAATAGTCAAAGTGTATATTTGCATTGATTGTGTAAAACCACAAGGTAAGAAAAAAGTTGAAATACCAACAATAAATGGGGTTAATGTGTTGTTTAGATTTGATGTGCTATATGTTTTTTTTGATATAAATTTTGGTATGGTGGGTTGTAGTTTTTTAGCCCAAGGAAATATTTCTAGTAAATTTAATCCAAGGATAAACATTATAAATACAACTATTATATTTAATACAAATGTTATGGTTGTATTTAGTGAAAATACCGTTCCTATTTTTCCAATTACAGCACCTAATAGAAAAAAAGAAATTATGCGACCTAGGTGGAACATAAGTTGAGGTTTTATTTTGTTACCTTCTTTGGCAAAAGTTGCTGACATAGACAGTAAAAGTCCGCCAACTATTGCCATACAAGTTGAAAGTGAAGCAACAATGCCTATAATAAATGAAGAGAGATAGTTTATTTTTGTTGTTTTTATTAGGTTAACAAGCCCTAATTTTTGAAGAAAAATAAAAAATAAAATAAAAATAAGTGCAATTGGAATGGCTATTTTAAATTCATTATAATTTTTACTGTGAATTTGTTTTTCTAGATCAACTTTATATCCATATTTTTCTATTTTTTCTGTTAGTAGTTTTGTTATTTGCTGATCATTTAAATCTTGAAAATAACCAACAAATTCTAATTGATGGTTTTCCAAATCAACTTTAACTTCTTTTACTTCATCTATCTTAGAAAAAGAATCTTCTATTAAAATAACACAAGATTTACAATGCATACCATGAATATGAAATTTATATTTTTTTTCCATTTTATTTATATTTTTTTTGTTTTAATTCTAAGTGAGTTAGAAACAACAGAAAATGAAGACATTGCCATAGCTAGTCCAGCAAATATTGGGTTCAGTAAAATACCAAATATTGGATAAAATATTCCGGTTGCAATTGGTATTCCTACTATATTGTAGATAAATGCCCAAAATAAATTTTGTTTTATGCCTCTCATTGTGATTTTGGATAGATTAATTGCTTTGGCTATTTTAGATATATCTCCATTTAAAAGAGTTATGCCAGAAGATTCGATCGCAATATCTGATCCTGTGCTCATAGAGATACCAACGTTGGCTTCTGCTAAAGCTGGTGCATCATTTATTCCATCACCTGCCATTGCTACAAAATGTCCATTTTCTTTTAAATTTTTTATTATTTGAAGTTTATCTTTTGGTAATACTTCTGCTATAACTTTATCTATTTCCAAAAGTGAAGCTATGTGCTGTGCAGTTTGATTATCATCTCCTGTCGCCATAATAACTTGAATACCCATTTTATGAAGTGATTTTATAGCAGTTTTTGATTCTGGTTTTATTGTATCAGATACTGTAATAAATCCTAAAACTCTTTTTGTGTCAAACATAATTACAGGGGTTTCTCCTTTTTTTGTGTATATATCAATTTTTGATTTATCAAACTCCAATCCTTTTTCTTTTACAAAGGATATATTTCCAGCAAAAAACATCTCACCATCTATTTTTCCTGCAACACCTTTTCCGGAAAATATTTCAAAATCACTTACTTCTTTTTCCTCTATATTATTTTCTATTAAATATGTGGTTATTGCTCTTGCAATAGGGTGTTCAGATTTTTTTTCCAAAGATCCTAATATGCTAATAAACTTTTTTTGTTCTATAAAACTTTCAATATTTGATACTGTTGGCATTCCAATTGTCACTGTTCCCGTTTTATCAAGTATTATTGTGTCGATTTTAAAAAGATTTTCCAGTGTTTTAGCATCTTTAATTAAAATACCTTCTTTTGCACCTTTTCCTACTCCAACTATTATAGCTGTTGGTGTTGCCAATCCCAGTGCACAAGGACAAGCAATAACCAATACACTAACAAAAGATAAGATTCCAAAAGACAATGCTGTATTGAAACCTATGTAAAAAGAACCCAATATTAACCATAATCCAAGTGTTATTACGGATATAATCAAAACTATGGGGACGAAAATACTAGATACTTTATCAGCAAGTGCTTCTATTGGAGCTTTGCTTGAAAAAGCATTTTCAACCATTTGTATTATTTGTGAGAGTACAGTATCTTTACCTATTCTCGTTGTTTTAAATATAAATGATCCTGTTGTGTTTATTGTTCCAGATAAAACAAAATCTCCACTTTTTTTGTAAATAGGGATTGGTTCTCCGCTTATCATTGATTCATCTATATATGAATTGCCTTCGATTATTATTCCATCAACAGGTATCTTTTTTCCAGGCTTGATTAAAACTAAATCATCCAATAAAACATCTTCTATTTTTATTTCAATTTCTTTATTATTTCTTAAAATGATTGCTGTTTTGGCTTGAAGTTTTGCTAGTTTTTCAATAGCTTCATTTGTCTTTCTTTTTGATTTCAGTTCTAGATATTTTCCAAATGTAATAAAACCAATAACAACAATGGTTACATCAAAATAGGTATATTCTGGTAAATCAAGAAAAATTCTTATTTCTGGAAACAGTGTAATTATTGTGCTATATAGATAAGCGGTTGTTGTGCCAATACCTATCAATGTATCCATATTTGCTATTTTAAATTTTAAAAAACGGATGATTGATTTTGTGTATTGTTTTCCTATCCAAAATATAGATATTGTGGCTATTATCATTGATAATAAATTAAACAATTCCATATTAACAGGGATTTTTACTATATCAATATATTTAGACAAAATATCCCAAATCATCATAAAAAATATTATTAGGGTGATAGGGAATATAAAATATATTTTTCTCTTTAATTTTAAAAGTTCATCTTCTTCATCTTTTAAATCTTTTTCTTTTTTTAAAAATAAATATCCAAATTTTTCAATCTCTCTATTAAATTCTTTTATGTCTGTTTTTGTTTCATCAAATTCTATTTGAGCTTTTTCTGTTGCATAATTTACTTCAATATTTGATACATAAGGCATTTTTTTTATTTTTTCGGTTATCAGATTTTTACAACTCGCACAGTGCATACCTTGTATTTGAAAAACTTCTTTTTTCATAATTATTTTCTTTTAAGTTTATAAACTTTTAAAACTTCATTTTTAGCTTTTTCTATTTGACCTTCTGATATTTGATGATGGACACAGTGACTTAAATGATTTTCTAAAAGTTTATCTTCTACACCAGAAAGACTTTGCTTTACTGCTGATGTTTGAGTAATAATATCTATGCAGTATTTATCTTTTGAAATCATATTTTGTAAGCCTCTGATTTGTCCCTCAATTCTTTTTAATTGTTTGATAATATTAGTTTTTGTTTCTTCGTTGATGTATTGCATATATTAAAAATATACCCCTAGTGGGTATATGTCAAGTTATAAAATAACACCTTTTTACAGGTGTTATTTTTCGGTTTAGTTTATATGGATTATTTTCTTTATAACCTCTTTTCCGTCATATCTGACTTTTCTCTTTTTTCCAAAGTTTACTACACCATCTTTTAGGGCATATAGAGTATGATCTTTTCCCATACCGACAGAGTTTCCTGCAAGTATATCTGTTCCTCTTTGTCTTATGATAATATTTCCAGATTTAACTTTTTCCCCATGAGTCAATTTGACACCTAGGTATTTAGGATTTGAATCTCTCCCGTTTTTCGATGTTCCTGCTGATTTTTTATGTGCCATTTTGGGTTTATTTAATGTATAATTGTGAGTATGAGTATAAAAGATTTCTTAAATAAAATCAAGCCCTTTTCAACATATCTCATAATCGCATTTATTCTAGTTGATTTTATGGCCTTATTTTATATTATTTTAAATCAGAGACCAAAATCGCCTATTTCTGTCTCTTATAATCAAAATATGCTCAAAAAGTCGGTTTTTGGCTCTAAAACAGGCAAAAAATACTATTTTCCTTGGTGTGGAGGCTTATCTAGGATAAAACCGGAAAATAGGGTAGAATTTGCATCAGCTTCAGTTGCAGTATCTTCTGGCTACACTCCCGCTAAAAACTGTGCTGGGCTTTAAAAAATTTAATCATTATGAAAAATATTCTTATATTCATAGGTGGTAAATCTCCTGAACATGAAGTCTCTGTTATAACAGGTCTTCAAGTTTTGGAGAATATAGATAGAAAAAAGTATATACCATTTTTGATATATATATCAAAAGATGGTGTGTTTTGGAATATTGAAAATGCTAAAAATAGAAAAGATTTTTTGAGTAAAAACAGAGAAGAGGTCTCCTTTGGTTTTTGTCAAAAAGAACTAAAACCTTTTTTTAAAAATATTTACAGTTCAGAAAAAATAAGTATAGACTGTGCAATAAATTGTCTTCATGGTGGAGTAGGTGAGTGTGGTGGTATGGCTGGTTTTTTTGAGAGTTTAAATATTCCTTTTTCTTCAACTTCTGTTGAGTCTTCTGTTTTATCTATGAATAAAGATTTATCTAAAAAAATTTCAAAAGTTAATGTTGTAGATTCTGAAACTTTTCTCTCTTCCGATTTGAAAAATGATTTTGTAGGTTCTTTAAATAAATGTAAAAATTTAGGGTTGCCTGTCATTATAAAACCTGTTCATCTTGGTTCAAGTATTGGTATAAAGGTTGCTAAAAATGAAATTGAGCTAGAACTTTTCTTAAAAGAGGTCTTATTTTTAGATGATCAAATAATGGTAGAGAAATTTTTAGAAAATATAGTTGAGTATAATTGTTCGGCAAAAAAAATAAATGGACTTATATATGTAAGTGAGGTTGAAAACCCTATTTCATCAAGTGGTATTTTAAGTTTTTCTGAAAAATATCAAAAAGGTGGCAAGAAAAGTGCATCTGGTATGGCTTCTCTTGTTAGGAATTTACCAGCAAAAATACCAAAAGAGTTGAGGGTAGAAATACAAGATATGACAAAAAATATCTACAAAAATCTTAAATGTAAAGGAGTTGTGAGAATTGATTTCATATATTCAAATGACAAGCTGTATTTCAATGAAATAAATCCTATTCCAGGGTCATTATCTTATTATCTTTGGGAGACAGAAGGAATATCTTTCAAAGATCAAATATCTGAAAATATAGAACAATCAATCAAAGATTTTGATTTAAATTCAAGTAATTTTATTTATAAAACAGATATTATTAAAAAATTTATAGAAAATTTTAAAGATTAGTAATATAAATCTGTTAATTCTGGTGTAAGTAAAAAAAGATATTTTTCTTTTTCAAGGTATTTTATTTTCTCAAAAGTATCATTTATATTTTCACATAATTGGAATTTATTTTTATCTTTAAATCCAGATACTATATCTTTAGAAAATATACTGTCTAATATGAAAGCCTTTTGGGAATATTTTTCAATAAATTGTCCAAGTTTATTGTTTGAATCTTTGTTTTCATAAGATAATTCTGGTATTCCAGCGGTTATAACAACTAGTTCTTTATTTTTACTTTTGGCTAATTTAAAACTATCCTCGATTGTTTTTTGGGCTGTATCTAGGTTAATATTGTATGAATTGTCTATAAATTCAAATCCAAACATTTCTTTTAAAACACCTCTTCTTTCTGGTATTTTAAGATTATCTTTAAGATAATCTATATACTTATCTTCGACTCCAAGTTTTTTGCAAATAAATTTAGCTATTGCAAAATTTTGATCAAAGACATCTTTATCTTTTACTTTTTCTTCGTCTATTAAAAATAAATTTCCATCAGTATTTAAGTTTATTGATTTTAAATAATTGCCAGTTTCTTTATTTGTTATCTTTATTGAATTTTTTGGTGCAAATTGAAATATTTCAAATAAACTTTTGGCTAAATTTTCTCTGTTTTTATATCTTTCTAAATGTTGGTCTTTTATATTTGTAATAACAACATAATCTGGACTAAGCATTTTTACAGCTTTTGCGATTCTATTTTTTTTATATGAATCTATTTCTGTGATTAGTATTTCAGTATTTTTATCCAATTCTTTTTTTATAAATGATGCGATTCCAATAGCTGAATTTATATTTCCAGGAACCATTTGAACTCTAAAATGATATTTAAGCATCTGCTCCAAAAAATTTTTTAAAGTTGTTTTTCCAAAACTTCCTGTTATTGCTATTATTTTCATCTGTCCTTTTTTCTTCTCCATAATCAAAGATGCTTGTTTTATGATTTTACTTTTGATCAGTTCGTAGAAAGGTCCAATAATTAAATTTGCTATTATTGTGTAAATAGGGATAAGTAATATATTTATTAAAAGAGCAAAAGATAATATAATTTTTTGGTTTGTATATATTATTAAAACAATAGATGAAAATAACCAAAGTGATATTGAAGTCAGTAGTGTTACATAAATTCTTTGTGTAAATTTTAAATAATCTCTTTTGGCAATATTTCTTTTAAAGAAAAATCTGAAAAACCAAAAATTTATTCTTTGAATACTGTATTCCTCTTGTTGCAGTATATAAAGAAAATCTTCAAATGGTAGTATTGTTCTAATTATTTTTCTAAGCATTTTATATAAATTTTTTAATTGTTCCATAAAATAGATAAGGATTTTCTAGATGGGCATTATGACCAACTTTATCTATAATTATAAGTTCTGAATTTGGTATTAAACTTTTCATCTCATAGGCTATGTTTAGTGGAACTGCATTATCTCTTTGACCCCAAATCAGTAGGGTTTTTACTTTTATTTTTTTTAAAATTTCTGTTTGATCAAAAACAACGGCTTTTTTAAATATATTTCCCATATTTTTATCAAAAGCCTCTTTTAATTCAATGTTTGTTGTAAGTAAGCTTCTTTTGATACCAAGAATATTTTTTATCTTATTTAGAAAAATTTTTATTTTAACTTTAATACTGGGTCTGTATATACATGGTGCACCGTATAATATAAGCTTTTCTACTATTTCAGGATGTTTACTTGTTAAAAGTGATGCAACTCTGCCTCCAAATGAATGACCTATTATTATTTTTTTATCAGTTGTATTTTTCAGTTTGTCATATACCCAACTGCAATATTGTTCTATACCCCAGTTTTCATCAACTAATTTTTCATCTCCAAATCCAGGCATCTCTAAAACTTCTGCCATACCATCAAACATTGATACTATATTGACCCAATCTTTTTTGCTTTGATTCCATCCGTGAAGAATAACTATTTTAGTGTCCATTTTTGGATTATATCATTTTATAGGTTATATTGCATTTATTTTAAAAAGTGACATAATTGAAAATAGGTGAAATATGAGGAAAATCATTAACAATCTCATTACCCGTCTTTTTAATTTTTTTGATAATGATAATTGTGATTATACAACTCATAATGAAAATACAGGTTTCAATGATTTTTTAAATGAATATTATCTTGGTGAAAAAGGTCTTATGTTAAGTAACCCAAATCCAAAAGAAGGATTTGAACGATTATGGGAATAATTCGGCAATAATTGCCGTTTTTCTTTAGTATTTTATCAACAGTTGATATGTTAACTTTTAAATGTTAATATGTTAACTTATGGATAAGATAAAGCCAAATTCACTTTCAAATACTCTGTATCTGGCCTTTTTTCTTGCTATTAGACAGGTTAAAAGATCTAGTATTGGAACTACCACTCTCATTATTTTTGTTATGACTTTAACTTTTTTGAATCTAGTTGTTGTTAGGGGAGTTTTGGTTGGTCTTATACAAAGTTCTACAAATGTTTATAAAACAAAATATGCAGGAGATGTTATAGTTTCTGTTTTACCTAAAAAAGATTATATAGAAAATAGTCCATCGATTGTTGAAATAATTAAAAATATTCCCTGGGTTGATTCTTATTCTGCTCGTTATGGTGAATCCGGAAAAGTAGAAGGAACTTATAAAGAAAGATTTGATTATACTGAAAAAGCAAATATTGCAGGTGGTATTGTTTCTGGTATTGATCCTGTAATGGAAGATAAAACAACTAGTCTTTCTAAAAATGTTAAAGAGGGAAGTTATCTAACAAAAGAAGATACAGAAGCTATTTTGATAGGTGCTAATCTTTTGAAAAAATACCTTCCGATAGAATCTCCGGGACTTTCTGTTTTGGAAAATGTTGAGGTTGGTTCAAAAGTCAGACTTACTGTTGGTGGAAATACAAGAGAAATGGTTGTTAAAGGTGTTATAAAAAGTAAAGTTGGAGAACTTGATCAAAGAATTTTTGTTTTAGATTCTGTCCTTAGAAATCTAATAGGAAGATCTGATTATAATGTTGATGAGATTGCTATAAAAATAAAACCAGAAGCTTCGGCTCAGACTGTTAAATCCGCTCTTGTTTCAAGTGGTGTTTCAAATACTGCAAAAGTTCAAACTTCAGATGAAGCATTGCCAAAATTTCTAAAAGATATAAAAGATACTTTTGGTCTTTTGGGAAATGTTATAGGTTCTATTGGACTTGTCGTTGCATCTATAACTATTTTTATTGTTATTTATATAAATGCTATAACTAGAAGAAAATTTATAGGTATATTGAAGGGTATTGGTATCAGGTCAAATGTTATAGAGATTTCATATATAATACAATCTGTATTTTATGCAACTATGGGTGTTTTGGTTGGTATGGCAATACTTTACGGTTTTTTGGTTCCTTATGTTGATGCAAATCCAATCAATTTTCCTTTTTCAGATGGTATTTTGGTTGCAGAATTACCAAACACAATATTCAGAGCAGTCCTTTTGCTTATAGCAACTGTCTTTGCTGGATACATACCCGCACGAATAGTTGTAAAACAAAATACTTTGGATGCTATATTGGGTAGATAATTTAAAATTTTATGATAGAAGTAAAAGATTTAACAAAATCATATAAAAGCGGAGATGGAATACTAACTGTTCTCAAAGGTCTTTCTTTTTCTGTTGACAAGGGTCAATTTGTCTCTATTACCGGAAAATCTGGATCTGGCAAATCCACACTTCTTTATCAGTTAGGTCTACTAGATCATCCAAATAAAGGTTCTATTAAAATTGCAGATGTTGATATATCTTCACTTTCAAAAGAACAGAGAACAAATTTCAGATTAAATAAATTGGGTTATATTTTTCAAGATTATGCACTTATCCCAGAATTAACAGCTATTGAAAATGTTTTGATTCCTCTTTTGATGATTGGTTATTCAAAAGAAGAGAGTTATGAAAAAGCATCAAATGCTCTTTTGAAGGTTGGTCTTTTGGACAGGAAAGATAACTTGCCAAGTGCACTTTCTGGTGGTCAACAACAAAGGGTTTCTATTGCAAGAGCCATTGCTCATAGTCCGGATATAATATTTGCAGATGAGCCCACTGCAAATCTGGACACTGAAACATCAAAATCAGTCCTAGATGCATTTATTGATTTGCATAAAAAAGGTCAAACAATAGTTATGGTTACTCACGAGGAAGATTATGCAAAGATGACTGACAGGATAATCGTTTTGTCGGATGGTATTATTAAAAGTGATAGTAAACCTTTAAAAAATAATTAAAAATATGATAAATAAAATAAAAAATTACATAAAGACATATAAAAAAATTTCAGCTTTGATTTTGCTTGTTCTTTTGTTTGTATCTTTCAAAGTGTTTAAAAATGGAAATGGTGACGAGGAGATATTTACAGTAAAAAGAGGTTCTATTTCACAGAAAGTCATAGTTTCTGGAAAGGTAAAACCAGTCAGTGATGCTGATTTGTCTTTTGAAAAGGTTGGCAAGGTTTTAAAGGTTTATGTAAATGTTGGGGATAAAGTTAGTGTTGGTCAGTCACTTGTATCTCTTGATCAAAGTTCTGCCTATGCTGATTTTCTGAAAGCAAAGTCAAATGTTGTATCTGAGGAGGCTAAACTTGAAGAGCTTAAAATCGGTTCAACAAAAGAAGAGATTGCTCTTAAAGAGACAGAAGTTTCAAATGCTGAAATTGCTTTGAAAAATAGCGAAACAAATCTTTCAAATAAAATAGAAGATGCTTATGTAAAATCTGATGATGCTATTAGAAACTATACAGATGGTTTGTTTTCAAATCCAAGAGGTTCTAGTCCACAAATAAATATTTTTGTTTCAGACAATAGTTTAAAGAATGATATAAATTATAGCCGATTAGATATTGAAAATTTTTTGAATACTTGGTCTGTTTCTGATTTTTCTGCTAATAAAGAAAATATAACAAAGACAGAAGATGCTTTATATAAGATGAAGACTTTTTTGGATAAAGTTGCTATTGTTGTAAATTCACTTTCATCAAATTCATCTCTATCTCAAACAACAATAGATACTTACAAATCAAATGTATCAACTGCAAGGACAAATATAACAACTGCTATTTCAAATCTTTCATCAGCAGAAGAAAAATGGAATACAGCAAAAGCAAATCTAGCTGTATCAAAGAGGGAACTTGAACTTACAAAATCTGGTTCTACACCAGAACAGATAAAAGCTCAGGAAGCGAAAGTTTTGCAATATAAAGCCGAAGAACAAAGAATGCTTTCAGAGTTAAACAAATTAACTCTAAGGTCTCCAATAAATGGTGTTGTTACAAAACAAGACAGCAAAGAAGGAGAAACTGTTTCTTCTGGTGTTGTTTATGTTTCTGTGATTTCAGATGGAAATTATGAAATAGAAGCAAATGTCTCTGAAGTGTCAGTTGGTAAGGTTTCTGTTGGTAATCCTGTATCTATAAAAATGGATGCTTTTCCAGAAAAGATTTTTTACGGCAAGGTCTCTTATATAGAACCGGGCGAGACTATAGTTGATGGGGTTGTAAATTATAAAACTACAATAATTTTTGATCAAAATTATCCAGAGATAAAGACGGGACTTACAACAAGTTTAGATATAGAAGCTTTTAAAGTTGATAATGTTTTGGTTATACCTCAGTATGCTGTTTCCAATATGGGAGGTGAAAATCTTGTTAGTTTGATAGTTGGAAATAAAAAAGAAAATAAAAAAATTTCACTAGGAAGACTTTCTAGTGATGGGATGGTGGAAGTTTTAGATGGTCTTTTGGAGGGACAAAAAATTTCTATTGTTTCTAAAAAATAATTTTCTATTTATATGAAAAGAAATCCATTATTTAAAATTCATATTTTTGCAAATCTGATTGAAAAGGAAATAGAAAGGAGACTCTTGTCAGAACTTGGTATTTCTTATTCACAGTCAATGATATTGGATTTTATATATTCTCACCCTGAAATATCTCAAAGACAGGTTGCAATGGAAAGACATATAACCCCTGCGGCTGTGTCTAGGCATTTGGAAGTTTTGGAAGAAATGGGTTTTATAAAAAGAAAAGACAGAGATGATAACAGGAGAGAGCATATTGTTGTTATAACAGATAGTGGTCAAAAAATAGTTATAACTGCTCAAACTGTTGTAGAAGATTCTGTAGAGGATCTTATTGAAGATGTTTCAAGAGGAGAGCTTGAAGATATGGATTTGATATTAGAAAAGTTATTGAAAAAATTTAGATAAAATTAAAACCCCGTTGCTACCTGGGTGTATTGTAGGTCTCATCAAAATGAAACCCAAACTCAACTTTGTAGTTGGCAACGGGGGGTTTATAAATTAACGTGAGAGCGGGAGTGGATGGTTTTACAGACCACCACTGCCGCCCCATTTGTCGGGGGCGGAACACTGAAAGAACATACATATAATATATCATATAATAAAAATTATGTCAATAGATTTTTTACTAAAAATGAAAAAAGTTTTCGTTTGTCTAAAAATATCCTTAATGTAAGCCATATATTTGCTTTATAATACAAATGTGTGTTATAATTTACTTTATGAAAAATGAATATCAAATACTTTTGTATTATAAATACATTAAAATAGAAGATCCTAAAAAATACAGAGATTTTCAGTTTGATCTATGCCAAGAACTAGGTTTAAAAGGTAGGATTATAATAGCTTCTGAGGGTATAAATGGAACTGTTGAAGGAACTTTGGAAAATACAGAAAAATATATAGACAAGATGAAAGAAGATTCTCGTTTTTCTGATATTAGTTTTAAAAAAAGTTCTGGAACAGGAAATGCTTTTCCTAGACTTTCTGTAAAAGTTAGAGATGAGATAGTTTCTTTTCATTTACAAGATGATATTGATCCAAATCAAATAACAGGAAAAAGGATAAAAGCAGATACTTTGAAAAAATGGTATGACGAGGGTAAAGAATTTTATGTTGTTGATATGAGAAATGATTATGAGTATAAAGTCGGCAGATTTAAGGACTCTATACTTTTACCTGTTGAGAATTTTAGAGAAATACCAAAACATTTAGATAAAATATCTCATTTAAAAGATAAAACTGTTGTTCCTGTTTGCACAGGTGGTGTCAGGTGTGAAAAAGCATCTGGTCTTTTGGTTAGAGAAGGTTTTAGTGATGTTTATCAAATAGAAGATGGAATAGTCTCTTTTATAGAGCAATTTCCATCCAGTCAATTTTTAGGATCACTTTATGTTTTTGATGGTAGAGTAACTTATAGTAAAGATCCAAAAGAAAATCACACTATTGTTGGTGTTTGTGAAATTTGCCAAGATAAAACAGAAAATTTTTCAAATTGTGCAAATAAGATGTGTAATAAAAAACTTCTTTGTTGTGAAAATTGTATTTCTAGAAAAGAACAATTATTTTGTTCACAAGATTGTAAAGATTTAAAGTCTGTCCTTTTAAAAATATAATTTTACAGGACAAATATATAAAGATTTTGTTTTGAAAAAAAATTTAATGTGTTAAAATCTATCTCTATGACAGAATTTTATTATTATACACCTCTTGTATTACAAAAAATAGGTAGGACCTTGTTTTACTTTTTATTTAAATTTTTTTTAAGAATAGAAGTTTTAGGAAATAAAGAATTTTTAAAATATAAAGGACCTATTATATTTGCTTCAAATCATACAGGTGAATTTGACCCAATCCTCTTTTCTCTTATATTACCAACATTTTCAAGTTTTTACCCTCTTTATTTTGTTTCAAATTCACAAGAGAGATATAAAGCTTTTGGTTGGAGATCGTATTTTTACGGAGGAAATTTTTTCAATATGTTAGGAGCTTATCAAATATTTTCTGGTAAAAAAAATTATGCTTTTTCTTTACAAAATCACATAAGATTACTTTTAAGGGGTAGGACAGTTTGTATTTTTCCAGAAGGTAGAATAACAGAAGATGGAAATTTTTTGAAAGCAAGAGGTGGTTTGGGTTATTTATCATTTATTACTTCATCTCCTGTTTTACCAATATCAATCAAGACTTTTTACAATCTATCCTTGATAGATTTCATAACAAGAAGAAAAAAAGTAAAAATATTTATTGGAGATGTGATATATCCAAAAGATATTGTAAATAGTGAAAATCCAAAAGTTGATGATTTTCAAAATGCTAGTCAAAAAGTTTTAGATGTTATAAAAGAAAATTATAATAAAATATAATTTCTCATTTTCTATTTTAATTGTATAATATATAAAAGGTCTTTTAATTAAAAATTATTTTATTTTTTATGAAAATTGTAAATTTCTTTTCTTTTGTCTTTCTTGTTTTTGGTTTATTTTTTATTCTATCTGGTATTTTTGGAATATTTTTTACTTATAAAAATGTTTCTATGGAACATATAGTTACACCAGAAGATGCAACTATTCCAAATGAAAAAGTTTCTGGTCCTATGACACTGAAATCTCAAATGGATATTATAAGAGAGCATACACTTTCAATAACATCAGGAAAAACATTTTCTCAAATGGATAGATTTATTTCAAAAAAAGATGAAAATGGCAATCCAGTTTTAGATGTTTCCGGTAAACCTGTTATGGTAGAAAATACAGCAAGAGATATTTGGATTACAGCTACAACACTTATTTCAGCTATTTCATTGGCTATCATAGCTTATGCTTTTTCTGTGTTTGTTTTGGTTTGTGGTATTTTGCTTATATTCATTTATTTTGTAATAAGATATTTGATTTCAAAAATTTCTAATTACAGTAGATTTTAGATTCTATGAGATACAAATCAGGTTTTAAATTTAAAGCTAAAGTTTGGCTTTGGCCCGGATTTTCTGGTTGGCATTTTGTTTATGTAGATAAAAATATATCTGATAAAATATTTCAAGCAGTTAGAGATAGAAAAATATTGACATCGAGAAATGGTTTAATACCTATAGATATAAAAATTGGCAATTCCTTATGGAAAACATCTCTTTTGCCTCACAAGAAAGAAAATATATATCTGATATCAATAAAATCCAGTATAAGAAAAAAGGAAAATATATTTGACGGGGATGATATCAGTATAACTTTTTGGATAATTTAATTTTATTTTAGTATAATTAGTTTTTATGATATTAAAGAAAACTTTGAAATTTTATTTGCAAGGAAAATGGGAAGTTGTATATTTTGGTATACCAAACACTGAAGATGAAATTATGGATTTGTATAAATTTAGATATAATCTTTATTTAAAAAAAAATTATATAAATCTTTCTGAGACTGGATATGATAGAGATGAATACGATGATGGACGATCTATTTATTTTGTTGCAAAATGGAATAATAATATAGTTTCATGTGTTAGGTTAATTAGAGATGATATTTTGCCAACAGAAAAAGCTTTTAAATTTGATGAACCTTTGTTTATGAAGGATATTCCGAGAGATTATAGATTTGAACTAGGTCGTCTGATATCAATACCACTTGATGAGAAAAATAAAAAATTTTTACCAAGACATATCTCAATGATTATATTTTTTAATATTATTTTAGATTTTTGCAACTCAAATAAATTAACAGCTGGATATGCTTTTGTTAAAAAAACTCTTCTTAAAAAATTGTTAAAAATAAAAACCCCAATATTTGAAATAAAAAATTATAATCAGGTGTATAAAGATGGGGTGTTATATAAATACTTTAATCAAAAAGATGATGAGGTTGTGCCAATAGCTTTTTTAGCTAAAGATTTTAATAATTATCTGTGCAATATATTTAAAAATAAATTATTATTTAAGATAGAGAATGATATAATTATATTAAATAATAACTTTATAAGTAGATTATTGAGTTTCTTTAATTTTATATAAATTTAAAATGCTTGATACAAATTTTTGGAAAAAATATTTTAAGGAGTATGATGTTTTAAATAAGTTGATACCGTATAATGACCTGCTTTTGCGTATTGTAAATTTGTTACCTAAAAATTGTAATAAAATTTTAGATTTAGGTTCTGGTACAGGTAATCTGTCAGAAATAATGTTAAGTAGAGGTTTTAATGTAACAAGTTTAGATTATTCAAAAGAGGGTATTGATATACATAAATCTAAAAATATAAATGCAAATGTTATTATCCATGATTTAAATTACAATTTACCTTTTGATGATAAGTGTTTTGATGCTGTTGTTTCAAATAATGTATTATATACTTTTAATAAAGATAAGCAGGTTAAAATAGCAAAGGAAATTTATAGAGTATTGAAAAGTGATGGTATCGTTGTTTTAAGTAATTTGATAGAAAATTTTAATCCTTTTAGTATATATAAAGATCATATTAATTTATTTTATAAAAAAAATGGATTAATAAAAACTTTATATCATCTAATATCATTAATCACCCCAACAATTAAAGTTTTTTATTATAACTATTTAATTTCAAAAGAGAATGGTGTTGGAAATTATCATTTTTTTAAACCAGAGGAACAATATAATCTTTTGAAAGAAACTGGTTTTGTTGAAATATCTGATGATGAAGTTTTGTATTCTGGTCAGCTAATATTAAATTTTGCAAAAAAGTAATTTATGGAATTAATAATAATACCGGTATTATATGGAGTAGTTATAGTAAATATAATATTAAGTTTGATCATATTTTTACGTGGATTGACTAAAAAATTTAATGTATTTTTTGGTTTAATGTCTTTAACTGTTGCAATTTGGAGTTTTGCTATTATTGGGTTTTATAGTGATAGTTTAAGATATTTATTTAACTGGATAGCTTTAAGTCATTTTTCGGCAATGTTTTCTGCTGTATTATTGTGTTTTTTTAGCGTATATTTTCCTACCCTTAATGTGAACATATTTAATCGTATAAAATATATAATCCCAATAATTTTTTTGACAACATGTTATTTAATATTTAAGTCAGATTTGATTGTAGGACAACCTAGTTATGATAATTTTAGTTATGTGATAAATAGTGGTTACTTGTATTATCAATTATTCTTAATTTTATTTTTTATAATAAGTTATATTACTTTATATATACAATATAAATCATCCCAGGATATAGAAGTTAAACAGCAATTAAAGTATATATTTATAGGGGCTCTATGTGCATCTTTTTTTGGATCTATAACAAATCTTATATTTCCAGTCATCAATATATTTGATTTTACTTGGCTAGGTCCAATATTTACTCTAATACTAGTTGCGTCTATATTTATTGCTATATTAAGATATCATCTATTTAATATTAAATTAATAATAACTGAATTATTTGCAATATTAATTATTGTAATGTTGTTAGTAGATCTTTTTCTAGAAAAAAACAGTGCACTGCTTACAATCAAGGCGGTTGTGTTGGCTGTTGTTGCTATATTTGCATATTTTTTAATAAAAAGTGTTTATCAGGAAGTCGCTCTAAGAGAGCAGGTTCAGAAACTAGCCAAAGGTTTAGAAAAATCAAACTCTGATTTAGAGCTTGCCAACAATAAACTCAAAGAACTTGATCAGTTGAAGTCAGAATTCTTATCTCTTGCAACACATCAGATCAGAGCTCCACTTACTGCTATAAAAGGTTATGCATCTTTGGTTTTAGAGGGTGATTATGGTCAAATAAGTCCTCAAGTTGAAGGAGCTGTCAAAAATATATTTGAATCTTGTCAAAACCTTGTGCTTATTGTAGGTGATTTTTTGGATATTTCCAGAATAGAGCAGGGTAGGATGAAGTATGAGATGGTTGATTTTGATATTATTCTTGTCACAAAAGATATAATTGAAAAATTAAGACCAAATATAGAATCTTCTGGATTAACAATTTCTTTTGAAAGTATTGTAGATAAGCAAATTGTTTGTTTGGATCAAAATAAAATAAGACAAGTTGTTGGAAATATTATAGATAACTCAATAAAATATACAAAAGAGGGAGGAATAAAAGTTTCTATTTCAATTGAAGATCCTTTTATTAAAATTTCAGTTAAAGATACAGGTATAGGGATTTCCAAAGACGATATACCAAAACTTTTTGCAAAATTTGTTCGAGCAAAAGATGCTAGTAAAACAAATGTTATTGGAACAGGACTAGGTCTTTATATAGCAAAACAGATGGTAGAAGCTCAAGGTGGCAGAGTTTATGTGCAGTCAGAAGGTTTAGGTAAAGGTTCTGATTTTATTATAATGTTGCCTATTAAAAAATAGTCTGATAGATTAAGTTAATGCAAACAGATGCTTGGGAAAAAGAATATAAAGACCCTACTTTTTTAACAAAAAATGATAAACCTCAAAATGATATTTTAAGATTTGTTAGGTTTCTGAAAAAACAAAAAATTCAGATTTTAGATAAATCGGTTTTAGATCTTGGATGTGGGACAGGCAGAAATACAAACTATTTTTCAGAACTTGGAGCTATTTGCACCGGACTTGATATTTCAAAGACAGCACTAGATCTGGCAAAAGAGAGGGCTTTGAAAAACAATTTAAATTCAAAGTATCTATTACAGAGTATGGCAGATGGACTTTCATTTAAAGATCAAAGTTTTGATATTGTTTTAGATGTCACTTCATCAAATTCTCTTTCTGAAAAAGAAAGAGAAGCCCATATAAAAGAAGTTTATAGAGTTCTAAAAAAAGAAGGAGTTTTCTTTTTCAAAGGTTTGTGTCTAGATGGTGATTTGAATGCAAAAAAACTTTTAAAAATATCTCCTGCTGATGAAAAAAATACATATTTTTTAAAAGGTACTATGATAAAAGAAAGAGTCTGGACTAGAAAAGATTTAGAGGATTTTTATGGAAAGTATTTTGATTTTATATATTTAGATAAAAAAATATCATACACCACTATATTAGGAAAAAAATATAAAAGAGTATTTTGGATTGCTTACTTTTCAAAAAAATAGTATAAATGTTTTAGATGAAAAAATGTAAATATTGTGATTTTAATAATGATATTCATGAAAAAGGTTGTCCACTGTCTTTTGAAGAACATTTATTAAATATTGTTTTGATTTTTTATAATTATGTTTATGTTCTTGTTATTAGAGGTAGATCATCAGAATTGCCTGATATCCGTTGTTGTTATGAAGAAATTAAAAAATTAGCTATTAAAAATGCAAGAAAAGAAATTAAGAGAATACAAATTGGAAAATTGGCATAAATAATGCCGTTTTTGTTTTTTAAAAAATTTTGCTAGTATTAGTGTATGTCAAAAGAAGTAATGCTTTCCGGTATAAAACCAACAGGTAGGCCTCATATAGGTAACTATTTTGCTATGATGAAACAGCTGATAGATCTGCAAAACACAGGCGTATATCAAAATATGTTTTTTATTCCCGATTATCACGCTTTAAATTTTATACAAAATAAAGATCAGCTATCTTCAAACATAGTTGATATTGTAATAGACTATCTGGCAATAGGTTTTGATCCAAACAAGTCTGTCATCTTCAAACAATCAGATGTCTTAGAACACACAGAACTTGCTTGGATATTTGATACCATAACAACTATGTCATATCTTCAAAGAGCACATGCCTTTAAAGATGCTCAAGCAAAGGGTAATGAAGTTTCTGTTGGAACTTTTAACTATCCAATGCTTATGTCTGCTGATATTTTGCTTTATGACACAAAGGTGGTGCCTGTCGGTCAAGATCAAAAACAACATGTAGAATATGCCAGAGACACGGCTGAAAAATTTAACAGAATATATAGCGAGAATGTTTTTGTTATGCCAGATGTTAAGATAATAGAAAATGTTTCTACTGTCTTAGGGACAGATGGTAAAAAGATGAGCAAGAGCAGATCAAATGTTATTTCACTTTTTGAAAGTTATGATCAGATAAAAAAAGCAGTAATGTCTATACCAACAGATTCAAAAGGTGTCGGTGATATAAAAGATCCTGAAAATGATAATATTTTTAGATTACACAAATTATTTTCTGATTCAAATGAAATTTTAGAATTAAAAGAAAGATATGAAAAAGGTGGTATTGGTTATAAAGAGTCAAAAGAGATTTTGATAGAAAATATAGAAAAATTTATTTCTCCATTTCGTCAAAAAAGAGAAGAATTTGCTTTTGACAGAGACTATGTTTGTGATTTGTTGAAAGAGGGTGGTCAGAGAGCAAAAGACAAGGCCTTCAAAAAGATGGAAAAGGTTAGGGAGGTTATAGGAGTAAAGCTTTATTAGTTTTGTATAAAATGATATAGTTTTATTTATGGAAAGAACTTATATAAAAAATCTAAATCAAAGAGTTGGAGAGGATATTTTAATCAAAGGTTGGGTTAATGTAAGAAGAGATCAGGGTAAAATGGTTTTTATGGATATGAGAGACAGTAGTGGTCTTGTTCAATGTGTTGTTTTACCAAACAGTCTTGCAATAGATATAGCCAAAGAAGTTAGGACAGAGTGGGTTTTGTCTGTAAAAGGTAAGGTTAACAAAAGGCCTGAAAAAAATATTGTAGTTGAAAAGGTAAATGGTGATATTGAAATAGAGGTTTTGGATATAGAAGTTTTAAATAAAGCAGAAACTTTACCTTTTGATGTAACAGAGGATACATCGGCAGTTAGTGAGGATCTTAGACTTAAATATAGATATTTAGATTTAAGAAGCCAGAGAATGCAGGGTAATATAAGGATGAGAGATAAAATAATTTCATTTTTCAGGGATTATATGCATAAAAATGATTTCGTTGAAATAGAAACTCCTATTATGATGAAGGGAACACCAGAAGGTTCTAGGGAGTATTTAGTTCCTTCTAGACTTCATAAAGGCAATTTTTATGTATTACCACAGTCTCCTCAACAGTTTAAACAACTTTCAATGGTTGCTGGTTTTGATAGATATTTTCAGATAGCCAGATGTATGAGAGATGAAGATCAGAGAGGTGATAGACAGCCAGAGTTTACTCAACTAGACTTTGAGATGTCTTTTGTAAATCAAGAAGATATTTTGAAATATACAGAAGCTATGTTTATAGATATGGTTAAAACTTTGTATCCTAATAAAAAAATAAGTAAACTACCTTTTCCTAGACTAACTTATAAAGAGTCTATGGAAAAATATGGAAGTGACAAACCAGATCTAAGAGAGAATAAAAACGATAAAGATGAACTTGCTTTTGCTTGGGTTCTAGATTTTCCAATGTTTGAAAAAGCAGATGATGGTAGTATTCAAGCAGCTCATCACCCTTTTTGTTCTATAAAACCAGAGGACAAAGATAAGTTTATGAATGGAGAGGATTTATTTTCTATAAGAGCAAACTCTTATGATCTTGTTTTAAATGGATATGAGCTTTCATCTGGATCAATAAGAATACATCAAAAAGAAGTTCAATCACAAGTATTTAATCTGTTAGGTATATCAAAAGAAGAGCAGGATAAAAAATTTGGTCATATGTTAGAGGCTTTTACTTATGGTGCTCCACCTCACGGAGGTTTTGCTCCTGGTATAGATAGGATAGTTATGCTTATGCAAAATGAGCCAAATATAAGAGAAGTTATTGCATTTCCAAAAACAGGAGAAGGTAAAGATCTTATGATGGGAGCCCCTTCTGAAGCATCAGAAAAACAACTAAAAGAACTTGGTATAAAAATAGATCATAATAAATCCTAGTATTGTAATATTTTATATAGAAAATCGGGGGCTTTGTAACTGTTAAACGGAGACACAGTTGCAAAGCCCCCAATCAAACACTCAAGGAGGAGATTCTCTATATAAAATGTTACTACTTTCATTTTTATATACAATGGTATTTGTGGATAACTTTACATCTATCCATTAAAAGCATAATTTTGGAGCACGGATATTTTTCTGCTGAAAAATTCCTCGTGCTCGGTTCAGTCAACCTCGTAAGTCTCTAAAATTATGCTTTTAAGAGATACATTTCAATAATTTTACATTTATTTACCACATAAAAATATAATTTTGAATATCAATGGTTTATTTATGTAATTTGATAATTTTATTTGATATAATTTATTTGTGGATGATATACATATAAAAACAGAAGTTTTTGAAGGACCACTTGATGTCTTGCTTTCGCTTATTGAAAAAAGAAAACTTTTTATAAACGATATTTCTCTTGCAAAAGTTGCAGATGATTATATTGCTTATGTAAAATCACTCGGCAATTTTCCAATAAATGAAGCATCACATTTTATCTTGATAGCTTCTACTTTGGTCTTAATAAAATCAAAATCTCTTTTACCAACACTTGATTTATCTGATGAAGAAGAGAAAAATATACATGAACTTGAAGATCAACTTCTTTTACATAAGAGATTTAAAGAACTTGCAGTAAATTTAAAAAAACATTTTGGAAAAAAAATAATTTTTACCAAGAAACCATCATTTCAAAATATTGTTTATTTTTCTCCTGATGATAAAACAAATCTCACAAATCTAAGAGGTTTAATGTCAAAGATTATAGACAATATGCCAAAGATTGAGATTTTACCTAAAACTATTGTCAAAAAAGTTATTTCACTTCAAGAGGCTATAATAAATCTTACAGATAGAGTGACTTCAAATTTTAAGATGTCATTTAAAGAATTTTCATCTTTTGGAAAAACTGAAAAGGTATCTGTTATTGTTAATTTTCTTGCTATGTTAGAATTAGTCAAACAAGGTATT
>CAYXZA010000002.1:68063-68449 GCA_964469605.1 uncultured Candidatus Saccharibacteria bacterium
ATGCAAATCAAGGAAGTCACCTAAGTGACATAGAGATGGAAACAAATACTTTATCAACACCAAAATATTAAGACAAAAGAGATGAATGATGTTCATAAAAAATCAGAAATAATATCAAAAAAAATCGAATCAATTTTATTTTTTTTAGGTGATTTTGTTAAATTAAAAGATTTATCTTTGATTTTAGAAATTGAGGAAAGTGAGGTTTTGGAAGCTTTAAAAGTTTTAGAAAATAAATTAGAAGATAGAGGATTAACTTTATTGTCTTTTGATTCTTTGCTTCAAACAACAGAATCTTGAATGGATAGCTCTTACCAAGCTCAATTTTTTCTTTCATCTTCACTTCAGAACCGAATTCAGAGATGTGTACCAAGCCAGAAATACCT
>CAYXZA010000002.1:68459-69932 GCA_964469605.1 uncultured Candidatus Saccharibacteria bacterium
TTGAAAATTCTTTTTCACTTGGAACTTTACCTGATTTTTCTGATATTATAGAAAAGGTTACAAAATCTGAATTTGAAAGAGATTTATCAACTGCATCACTTGAAACACTTTCGGTTGTTTTGTATAAAGCCCCTGTTACCAAAAAAGAAATTGAGTATATAAGAGGAGTTAATTGTTCTTTTTCAATTAGAAATTTACTTATAAGAGGTCTTATAGAAAGAAAATCTAGCAAATTAGATGATAGAATATTTCTATACAGTCCAACATCAGATTTGTTAAAATATCTTGGTATATCTAAAATAGAAGATGCTCCAGATTTTATGGAGGTAAAGAGGATTATAGAAAAAAATATTTCTGAAAATAAAGAATAAAGATGGAAGATTTTAAAAAAGAAAACAACATAGGTCTTGTTATTTTAAATATTACACTTGTATGTCTGGTTTTGAGTTTTAGTATGATGATATACAAAATAAAACCAAGCAAACAGGTAAAAGTAGATAATAATTCAAGTTTTAATCAAAAAATTGTTTTAGATACCCAAAAGATAAAAGCAAGATCATTTATTGTATATGACATAAATTCCGGAACTGTTTTGTATGGTAAAAATATAGATAAAGTTATGCCACTTGCATCACTTGTCAAGATAATGACGGTCTATACTGCTAGAAATCTTGCAGATCCAAACGTTATTGTTTCTGTAAAAAAAGATTATTTAGATGAAGAGGGTGATACTGGTCTTTTAGTTGGAGAGAGATGGAAGCTTAAAGATTTATCTGATTTTTCACTGACAACATCTTCAAATGATGGTTCAAGAATGATTGCTTCTGCTGTTGGTTCCTTAAATTCAAAAGATATTGATTCTAGAAGTTTTTTTGTTAAAAATATGAATGATATTGCTAAAAAAGAAGGTTTTGAAAATCTGCATTTTAATAATGAAACTGGATTAGATGATCTTGCATATCCAGGAGGTGAAGGTTCAGTAAAAGATATTGCAAGACTTGTGTCTGTTGCTTTAAAGAAATATCCAGATATGTTTGAAAAAACAGTCTTTCCAAAAGTTAATATTTCTTCTTTAAATAAGATTCATAATGCATCAAATACAAATATTTATGTTGATGAAATATCTGGCATAATCGGTTCTAAGACTGGTTTTACTGATAAAGCGGGTGGTAACTTGATGACTGTTTTTGGTGTTGGATTAAATCGCCCAATAGTTGCTGTTGTTTTAGGATCAACTTTAAACGGTAGATTTGAAGATATGATATATATAACAAAAGAAACTATAAACCAACTTTCTAATTAAGTTTAGAATTTAATTCTTATCTTGATTCTATTATTGCCCTATCAAAATCTATTATATAGATTCTGGGTTTTTTCGAGAAATTAACATTGCCATCTTTATCTCTATAAAATTTTAGACAGAAATTTCTATCATGAAAATCATGTCCATGTGCTATTTCTTGTTTTTTAAGT
>CAYXZA010000003.1:0-68749 GCA_964469605.1 uncultured Candidatus Saccharibacteria bacterium
AGCACGACCCCACGGGTACGGCTCCTTTTTTCATACCACTATTCGTGACCGAAGTCACAGAATATCAAACCACCACTAAACGCGGATCGGACATGAAAGTTACGGAGTATTTGTATTCTTTGTCCGCCAATCCCTTTTTATACCGGCCGTATTTCTGGTCTAGCTGTGCGATTAAAGTTTCTATGTAGTTTTACATTACGCTGGTTTTATAAAAAATCAAGATAACAAAAATTCTCTCAAGTTTTGATTTGAGAGAATTTATTATTTAAAATAATTTAAAGACTATGAATTAGAGGCATTTACATGCTCAAAATTAAGACGGTGTTCTATTGCCTTTGCAAGAATATATATATCTGGTATTTTTTCTGTCTCAGAATAATAACTATTCTCGATATCTCGTTGTTTTTTAATTTCCTCAGCGGTAATACCCATAAGAGCGATATCGTGTTTAAGTTCCTTTTCTGACCCAGTAATCTTATATCCAGTGGCAGTTTTCTCAAATCTACAATTCAACTTGCCAGTATATTTATCTCTTATTATTTCCGAAGCCTTTTGACTTTTAGCCATATAATCTTCAAATGCAGGTGTTGGATTAAGTGGAATTGGCATATGACAATCAGGATATTTTTTCCTGAGTTCATTAAACTTCGCCAACTGTTCTTCTGAAAAAGCAGGTGGCATTATAGGCTCAATAACTTGATTAAATCCCGGCTTCTCATTTTTAAATTGTTCTGTCATAATTTTATTGATTATCTTCTTATAACATATAATAATGATTATATGTTATAATTAATCTGTTTAAAGTGCAAGGAGCTATTATTTATATTTAACAACAAAGCTGTTCGGACATCGTCCCAAACCATCCGCCAAAAATTGAAAATTCTTTTTTGGGATTATACTTTCTTTTTAATGTAGTGAGTATAAATAAGTTAAATCCCCAAGGCCCTATGTTCTCCTAAAGGGTATTTTAGTATCTTTCTTCTGCTATAATATATGTAAATAGATTGCTTATCTATTTATGATTATTAACAATAGTAACACCTATTTCTGCGGAAAGTTTTTCAATAACATTTTTTAGTTTTTCTAAACCTTGTTCAGAGTAAAAAGAATGCTTTAATGAATATCCATTATCTTTTGCAAATTGGAAAATTTGTCTAAGTAATTTAGATGCATATCCTTTATTTTGATATTCAGGATCAACGGAGACGAACTTTATCCAAAAATTTTCCAAATCTTTTGGATCCTGCTCTAACTCTGATAAACCAACTATTTTACCTGCTTCATATACAACAGGAAAAAGCTTTTTTGAGGGAAGTTTGTTTATGTTAGTTGTATCTCCTAGGGAAAAATACTTAAATACCCCACCTCTCTCTATTGGGAGGAATCTTGTATCTTGAGGAAGAGAAGTTCCTTTGTAGATCATCTCAACAAGATCATCCAACGAGAGAATTTTTACCTCCGCTTTTACTTGTTCATCATTTTCAAATACTTCCATTTGTTTAATGTATTTATCTTAACATAAATAAAACAACAGGTCATGTAAATACCTTATTTTTGTGGTGGTAAAACATCTAACGCAGTTGCTATAACTCACGTGTGTTAGGTTGCATTTAAATTTATATTTAGTTTAAATATAACTCAATTCAGACAATTTTTTAATTTGAAATTGATTAAAAATTGTCTGTTTTTGGTTTAAAATTATCGCTCTTTGAATTTAGAAAAAATAAACTCGCCAGAGGTCGGGAGGACTTGGCGAGTCGGTTTAGGTGTGAAAACTTCTTGCAGGCTTATGTAGTCACTTGTTCGAGCTTGACTTCGAACGCTTCTACGAGTGCAATCACGGCCTTACCCCAGCAATTGGTCTTTTCTAATGGTTTAAGGTAATGTGATGCCATCCTCTTGCCTGTAGCTACTTCAACCTTCATTTCATTGCTCTGTCTAACGATCTCCTGAATGATAAGTTTAATGGCTTCTTTCTGGGAGTTGTCACAGTTATTCGTCAGACGCTGACACATGGCCAGATAGTCTTCATAGGAACTATCGAAATAGTTGGTGTAGTGTTCGTCGGTTGGTTGACGGTTCCCGCTTCCGAGGCCAGCGGCAAAACCAATAAGATTGACAGTAGTTGCTTCGAGTCTTTTGGGGCTGGACATTTTCTTCTCTCGAAATCCCAAAGGGTGGGCGAAGCCGTTTTCTTATATTGACATATAAACTTGAATATGTTATTATGTAAAATAGGATTTGTCTTGTTGTGTGTGATACGCCAATCCGCACACTAACGAACATAAACGTAAACTGAAATTGGAGATGAAGAAGAAATGGGTAATTGCATTCGCAAGACGTATGTAGAATTCCTGTATCATGGATTGTTACTCGACGGGAATTCGATACGTGAGGTTGAGAGCCGTGATATTCTGAGGCTTGAGGTGCCGAAGAAGGCTTATGCCTTCAGTTTCTTCGACCTCGTGTCCTTGGTTGTCGAAGTTGATGGTAAAAAGGTGGAGATGGTGAGCGAACGAATCAGTGTGTCGTCGTTGCACTACTACGGCGGCAAGCTCTACACCATTACTGAGGCAATGAGCATGTTTCCAGATCAGAGTGTTCTAATCGAAAACATGATAGGTCTCGGTGCCTCTAAGATCGTCAGTTGTCGTCATACTGGCAGATTGGGAGCCTTCATGAAGAGCAACATCTTCATTGAAGAAGTGGCTGGTTAAAACATCATCAAGGGCTCCCTACGGGGAGCCCTGTTCTATTTCTGTAATTAACGAGATTATCTGTATAGTTTTATAATATATCCTAAAAACACCAAGGATTTGAGTTGTAATTGAAGGGAACAGGTGATATATATCGACCTTTTGGATTTTGCTTTAAATACATTCTAACTTTGTTCAAAATTATAAATTTTGAAAATTTCGATGGTATGTCTTGGGTAAAATTTGGAATATGTTCAGTTTTTTATATAATTTTATATGATAAATGTTATTAAAAATAATATGCCCATATTAAAAACAAAAGTTAATAATATTAAAGAATTTTTACATACGATTCCGAGAGATCTTAGGGGTGCTCTTGGATCTAATCCTCTTTTATATAGTAAATGGCAGGCTCTAACACCGATTGCAAAAAATGAATGGATTTGTTTTATCATTACTGTAAAGAAAAAAGAAACACGGAAAAAGCATTTAGATCGTCTCTGTCGTGATCTACAAAATGGCAAGAAAAGACCTTGTTGTTGGTCAGGGTGTCCGCACAGGAGATCTAGTTTGTAAAAATAGTTTAAATAATTATTTTATAATATAATTAACTTATGTTTTATTTATCATATATTTACACACTTGTTTGTCTTGTTTTACTTGATTCTATTTGGCTTATGTTTGTAGCTAAAAATTTTTATTTAAAAAGATTAAATTTTTTATTTAAAGAAAAAGCAGATATTTTTCCTATTGTAATTTTTTATATTATCTATACTTTTGGAATATATTTTTTAATTTTAAAACCAGTTCTTGTTTCAAATTCTAGTTTTAGTGAAGTTTTTTTGAAGTTATTTGTCTTTGGTGTTTGTGCTTATTGCACCTATGATCTGGTAAATCAAGCTACAATAACAAATTGGCCAATCTCTGTAACCATTTTAGATATTATTTGGGGTGCTTTCACAACTTCCGTTTCTGGTTTAATAGCTTTTTATCTATCTAGGTAGTTTAAAAAACAAAAACCGGCTTTTCGCCGATAGTTTAGTTATTTCCCCCATTGTTTTATAGGTCTAACAACCTCTTTTGAAACAAATTCTACTTTTTTTCCTATTTCTTTTATCTTTTCATAGATAAAATATACACAAAACCCATTTCCTACTTTAGTTACTATAACTGTTGGGTTTGATTTCACAGCTTTTTTTATTCTATCTGGTTTATCATCTAATATTGAAAAATCAGGAAGAAAATATACCCAAATTGTTCCACCACCATTATTTATATTTTTTAAGGTTTTTTCTATTGTAGTAAATCTATCTTCTCCACAAACTTGTATGATAATTTGTTATTATCTGCATCTATTTCCAAATCTATCAAAATCAATAAAAATTGCAAGTCTACAAAAATCTACTTCTTTACACCTGTGTATTTCGTAATTTCAAATATTTTTAAATTGATTTAAAATTAAGTTATTATAATTTTAATGTAATAAAAATGCGATACATATATATAGCATTGTTTACTTTACTAACCCCTATCTTTGTCTTTGCTTCTGCTACCACCTCTGTTGAAGTTTCAACCGACAGTTATATAAATGAAATAAATCAAGTTAGAAATTATGGTGGAAGTCAAGATCTCTTTGTCCAATCCGGCCCCTCTAAAAACAAGAGGGCTTTAATTTATTTTAATTTTCCAACTTTTCCAGATTTTACAGAAATAGAAAAAGCAGAGGTTAAGGTTTATGCAAATGAGATACCAACAACTGAAAGAACTTATAATATAGGAGCATTATCATCCTCTTTTGTTGAAGGTAATGGAGGTGAAGATGATAGTCCGGTAGGTGAGGTCAACTGGGGAAATAAACCAGAGTCTGTATTTTTATCCTCAACTACAACACCTAGTGTTAAAAATACTTTTATGGTTTTTGATGTAACTTCTTTTGTAAAAAATGTTTACAGTGGAGTATCTGAAAATTTTGGTTTTCAGATATCTGACAGTGTTGAAAATGAATCTATTGAAAACTATGGAAATTTTCGTCCAAAAGAATATTCATCTGCATCTAGGAGGCCGAAACTTGAAATCACATACAAACTTCCTGTAAACACGATATCTGGTAATGTTTTTGATGATCTAAATACAAATGGATTTTTGGATTCTGGTGAGAATGTTTTATCTTCAAGACAGCTTACTCTTTCTGGACAAGTTTCCACTACAACAGTTACTGATTCTTCTGGCAATTTTCAGATAAATTCTCTACCAAATGGTGATTATAATCTGTGTCTTTCTTTGATTGCAAAAGATATTCAAACAACTCCAAATTCAAATACTTTTTGTTCTGGAAAATCTTCTGCTAATTTTATTTTAGATGATACCTCTACGACAACTTACTCTACTGTTTTTGGGGTATTAAATGACAATATTCCACCAGCTATTGCTGAAATAATATCTCCTATCTCTTCTACAACATCAAACATTGCAACTACAACTTTTTCTTGGAATCCTGTATCTGACATCAGTTCTCCTGTTAAATATATTTTTTCTTATTCAACTGACAGTTCAACAACGACAGAAAATAGTTTTTTAAATCCTTTGTTTACAGCAACAACAACCGATACTTCAATTGAAGTTGTATTAAATTCAGGTTTGTATTTTTTCAATATAAAATCTTGTGATGATCTTGATAATTGTTCAAGTTTTTCTGATTCTAAAAATATAACAATTGATTTGGTAACATCAACTACGACTTCAAATAGTAGTCAGTCGCAGGAAAATAATCAACAAAACAATACTTCATCTGGTGGACAAGTTGTTTCAAATGGGCCGATTGTTGGTTTTGCTGGTGGAACTTCTTTTGCACCCCAGATCCCACAAATAATCACGACAGTCTCTGTTCCAGAAGTCTCTCAAAAAACTGTTCAAAATGAAAATCCTATATCACAGATATTGAATTCTCCAGAAGTTGCAAATGAAGGTTTAGGTGTTGCAAATACACAGCTAAAAAATCCTCCACTTAGAAATTTTAATCAGGGTGACGAACAGGATTTGAAAGAAAATTTCTCTGAAAATCAAGGTGATGGTAGTAGTGTTGTTGCTGAAAATCAAAATACAAATCAATTAGCATCCGTGTCTTCTAGTGGAAACAATACTAACTGGAAACTTTTTTTGGTTTTAGGTATAATACTTGTTCTTGGTTCCATTTATATTTTTACCAAGAATTAACAGTTTAATAATATTTTAAAAATTATGGTTAAAAATATTTTAGTTAGTCTTGTTATTGTAGCTTTACTCGTTTTTGCTGGCTATAAACTTATATCAAAAAAGAGTAATGTTGTTTTAAATGATCAAGTTCCTCAACCTAATGAAATTGACACATCAGTTCAAGCAAAAGATCCAAATTCTTTTACAGTTAGTAATTCTAGCAGTTCAGTTTCTTGGAAAGGTGCATTTGTTACAGGTGCAAAATCTCACACAGGAACAATTGCTATAAAATCAGGTGAAGGTGTGTTTGAAAATGGTTTGGTAAAATCAGCAACTCTTGTTTTTGATATGAATTCTATAAAAGATAAAGATAACAATACTAAACTAGAAGAACATCTAAAATCTGATGATTTCTTTAATTCAGCAACATATCCAGAAGCTACTTTAAAGACTGTATCAGTTTCTACAACGACAAAAGTTGATGTTTATAACATAAAGGCAAATCTTACAATAAGAGATGTTACAAAAGAAATATCATTCCCACTTGGTATAAAAACTCTTTCAAATGGAACAATTGAAGCTACGGGAAAAGTTGTTTTCAATAGAGCTGATTTTAATGTAAAATATGGTTCAAAATCTTTCTTTAAAAATCTTGGAGACAAGGTTATAAAAGATGAAATTGAGCTAAATGTTGATGTTATCACAGATCCTTTTGAAGGAGCTAAAAGTCCCAGTAGTATCTAAAAATACAGTGTCTAAAATAAAAATAGAAACAAATTATGGTGATATAGTTTTTGAGACTTATCCAAAAGATGCTCCGAAAACTGTTTCAAACTTTGTGTCACTTGCAAATAAAGGTTTTTATAACGGTCTTATATTTCACAGGGTTATAAGTGGTTTTATGATTCAAGGTGGTGACCCACTTGGAAATGGCACAGGTGGTCCGGGATATAAATTTGAAGATGAGCTTAATTCAAATACCGATTCATACAAGGCTGGTTATAAAAAAGGTGTTGTTGCTATGGCAAATGCTGGGCCAAAAACAAACGGTAGTCAATTCTTTATAATGTTAGAAGATTATCCTTTGCCAAACAATTATACAATCTTTGGAAAAGTTATCTCCGGTCAAGATGTTGTTGATAAGATAGGGAAGGTCAAGACAAATACAAATGACAAACCAATATCTGATGTTGTTATGAAAAAAGTCACAGTCCAAAATTAAAAAAAAGAAAAGTGCCGATCAGTCTCGGCCTTTTTTAATTTTTATGACAGGAAAATCTCTAGGATTATTTTTATATTTTCTTCTTCTTGCAAATCCTTTAAGTTTACTTCTTTTATTGATTCTTTTTTCCACTTCATTTTTTTCATCTTCTGTTAAATTAGCTAATTCTTCTTGTCTATAAAAACATTCAGTTACTTTTTCTAGTATTTCTTTTTCTTCTCTGGTCATTCTAAATGCAATTATATACTAAAAAATATAATTTGCAAAAAAAGACTCTTTTTGTTATATTAGTTATCAATGAAAAAGGACATACATCCAAAAGATTATAGAACAGTGCTTTTCGTAGATAACTCTAACGGGGCAGAATTTTTGATACCTTCAACTGTCAAAACATCTGAAAAAGCAAAAGCAAAAGACGGCAAAGAATATCCGGTTTTTAGACTTGAAATAAGCAGTGCTTCACACCCATTTTATACTGGTAATGAGAAAACTTTGGATTCAGCTGGAAGAGTTGAAAAATTCAAAGCTCGTCAAGCAAAAGCAAAAAAATAGACTTTTGCCATTTTTACTATGGATTTATCTAGGTTTAAAGATAACCAGAAAACTGCATATTTGTATGAAGCATATCAAAGTCTCTTAAAACAAGAAGAGGAGCTTTCTTCATTTTTAAATGATCCAAATTTAGAATCTATTGCAAAGGAAGATTTAGCATCCATAGAGGTTCAAAAAAAAGCTCTATATAACCAAATGGATGAAATTGTTAAAAGTGAAGAGAAAGAATTGGAATTTCCAAATGAGATAATCCTAGAGGTTAGGGCTGGTGTTGGTGGCGATGAGGCATCTTTATTTGCAAAAGATTTGGCCTTGATGTATCAAAAATATTGTGAATCAAAAGGTTTTCAGTTTTCTGTTGTTGATGAATCTTTTAGTGCATCTGGTGGATACAAAGAAGCATCTTTTGAAATAAAAGGTAAAGATATTTACAAACTACTTAGATTTGAGACAGGTGTTCATCGTATTCAGAGGATTCCTCAAACAGAAAAGATGGGAAGGGTTCATACATCAACAGCTTCTGTTGCAATTTTACCGATAAGAAAGAAAACAAAATTAGAAATAAATCCAACTGATCTTGAGATGGAATTTTCTAGATCAGGAGGTGCTGGTGGTCAAAATGTTAACAAGGTTGAAACTGCTGTTCGTATTATACATAAACCAACTGGCATAGATGTTCGTTCAACAGCTGAGAGAAGTCAGCTTAAAAACAGGGAAAGGGCTATGTCTATACTTTTAGCCAAGCTTGAAGTTTTAAAAGAGGCAGAAGAGATGGCAAAGTTTTCAAAAGATAGAAAAGATCAGATTGGAACAGCTGATAGATCAGAAAAAATAAGAACTTACAATATTTTGCAAGACAGAATAACAGATCATAGGATAAAAGAATCTTGGCACAATATAGACAAAATAATGTCAGGTTTTTTAGATGATATAATAGACCGTTTCAAAGACTTTGACGGCTCTTTTAGTTCAGATGATCAAGATGTTGCATAACTTTGTATAATTTGCTAGACTTCTATACTGTCATGGATAAAAACACACAAAAAGATAATATTATAGATAGCCTATTTTCAGTAGGGGCTCATTTTGGTTTTATAAAATCAAGAAGACATCCTTCTACAAAACCTTTTATTTTCGGGGTTAAAAATAAGATAGAAATATTTGATTTAGAGAAAACTAAAAAAGCTATGGAAACAGCACTAGAATTCATTTCTTCTGTTGCTTCAAAAAAAGGATTGATGCTTTTTGCTTCTAGTAAAAATGAGGCAAAAGAATCTATTTCTTCAAAACCTTCAACTATAAACCAACCATTTGTTGCTGGTAGGTGGATAGGAGGAACTCTTACAAATTTTAATGAAATAAAAAAGAGAGTTGATAAAATGCAAAATCTACTTTCTGAAAAAGAAAAAGGTCTGTTAGTTAAATATACAAAAAAAGAAAGACTATTGATAGACAGAGAAATCGAAAAAATGAAAAGGTTTTTCTCTGGAATAGTTTCTATGAATGAACTTCCAAAAGTTTTGTTTGTAGTTGATCCTAAAAAAGAACATATTGCAGTTAAAGAGGCTAAAGCATTGGGGATAAAAACAGTGGCAATTTGTGGTTCTGATTGTAATATAAATGATATAGACTTCCCAATACCTGCAAATGATGCAAGTAAAGCAAGTATTGAGTTTTTTGTTGATTTAGCTGTAAAAGCTTATCAAAAAGGACTTTTAAAGAAGGAATAATTTTCTTTTAATAAACTAATCTAAATAATATGGAGATAACAACAGAGTTAATCAAATCACTTCGTGATAAAACAGGTGTTTCTGTAATGCAATGTAAAAAAGCATTAGAAGAGGCTTCTGGTGATTTTGATAAAGCTATTATTATTTTAATGAAAAAAAGTTCTGAAATATCACTTAAAAAAAGTGACAGAACACTTGGAGCTGGTGTTGTTGAAGCATATATACATAGCACAAAATCAGTTGGAGCAATGGTTGAGCTTATGTGTGAGACAGATTTCGTCTCTGGAAATGAAGATTTTAAAAAATTAGCTTATGATATTGCTATGCATATTACAGCTTCTAATCCAGAGTTTCTAAAAAAAGAAGATATAGGTGAGTCTGATATGCTAAAAGCAAAAGAGGTCTTTGCAAAAGAAGTAGAGGGTAAACCAGAAGATCTAAAAGAAAAAATATTATCTGGAAAACTAGACTCTTACTTTAACGAGAGAATTCTTTTGGAACAAAAATTTATTAAAAATCCAGAATTAACTATAAAAGATTTGATAACTCAAGCTGTTCAGAAGTTTGGAGAAAAGACTGAAATAACTAGATTTTCAAGATTTTCTATTAAATAAAAAAGTATGATTATCATATTTTATATTTCGTTTTTGGCTATTGTGATAATGCTCTGTTTAAAGTTAACTTCTTTTAGACCAGCGATTTTATCTGATGTTGTCAGAAAGTTTGACACAAAAGCACATTATTTTAGAGATCTTATTTACAAAAAGATGAGATTATATAAAAGAATTGCTTCCTTATTTATTTTTGATTTTTTACCAGCTTATTTATATGAAAAGAGTGTCTCTTTGAAAGATTATCTTTATAAAAAATATTATGAGAGTGCTTCAAATTTAAAAGGTAATAGAAAGATTTTAAAAAGTTCAGGTTCAGTATCATCTTTTTTACAAGAAATTAAACTAGAAAAACCTGATGATAAAAATGGTTTTATAGTTGATAGTTTGATTGATGGTGGAAAAAATAATGATAAAAAAGATGATGTTTTGAGGGTTGATTTATAGTCTGTTTTTGATATAATCTAAGTGTGCCACTTTAGCTCAGTTGGTAGAGCAGCCGTTTTGTAAACGGCAGGTCGTCAGTTCAAGCCTGACAAGTGGCTCCGAATGAAATGAGGAGATAATTGGATGGACTTGAACTGTTGGAAGGAGTCGGGAAACGATAGTTTCCCGTAAAGGAAGGTTTTGGAAAACCGTGGGTTTCCAAGTTGTTTGAAGCCTGACAAGTAGATCCAAAATCCACCTTCTACCTCTCCTGTGTTGAACTAGCATTTTTTTCAGATTCTAGTTTCCAGATTTTTGTTTGGGGAATTTTCTTTTCCAAATCTTCTACATTTTGAAAACCATAGTAAACTTTATCATTTATGATAAGTGCAGGCATTTGGTTTTTTATATTATGAATAGCAATAAGTGTTTTTAGTGCTCCAACATCTAGATTATAATCAAAAGCATAAACTCTTAACTTTGGATAATCCTCTCTCATTTTTGTTAAAACATAGCCCATTTTTTGACAATCCTGACATTCTCCACTGTTTGAGTAGAAATAGATTATTGAGGCCGGTTTAGTCTTGCATTTTTCAGCAATCTTTTTCATCAAAAGATAATCTTTTATTTGAAGTAATGTATAGTATTTTTTAACAGCGATAATGGTTTTATCATCGTCACCTCTGTCTTTTTCTGTTGACGACAATCTCTCCTCTAAAACAGAAAGCTCGTCTGATAGGGAATTTGTTCCGATGTCTTCGCAAGACGAATCCTCTAAAAGAGCAAATTGAGTTTCAGATGATAATATGTCTATGGAGATCTTGTCTTGAATGTTTTTTATTTCAGCAATTTTTTTCTCTCCTAAATAGTTGCTTATATATATAGCAGTAGCAAAAATAGAACCTGTCATTAGCAGGACTAATATATACTTTTTAAAATCAATATTATTGTGTTCTTTTTCCATTTTATCTCCAATTTGTTTTTGAACCAGTTAATGCTTTAAATACAGCCCTTGCTAACCATATTGGTGCTATAAATGTATACAAAGTTAAGAAATAAAGCAAATCCATACCTAATCTAAATTTACCCTCTTCCATCTTTCTTGATATATAAAGTATTGTTAGTGTTCCTAAAAAAGTAACAAAAGAGATTATGGCTATCATACCAGTATTTATTGAAAATATACTGATTGAAGATATTTTAGGTAAATGGAAGCTGAAACCAATAGTTTTTATTTTTATAATTTCTTCAACTAAACTATATGTAAAATTAACAACTATACTGCTCAATATATATATTCCAGAGATGATAGATAATGAAGCCATTGGTAATATAAATATACCCAAGTTACCGTATTCTCTTTTAAAAAATATAAATTTATAATCTATTGCATTTTTAATAAATCCATAAGTCCATCTAAGTCTTTGTTTTACCAGTTTTTTAACTGTATTTGGAGCAACTGTGTATACAAATGCATTGTGTGAATTTGCGATTTTTAGTTTGTGTTTTTGTATTCTCATTGCCATTTCCATATCCTCTGTGTTATGTGCCAATCTGTATTGACCTATCTGTGAAAATAAATCTTTTTTAAATATTGAAAATGGCCCAGGTGTGACATAAAGAGCACCTATATAAGAGAGCATTTTTCTTAAAAGTATTCCCCAGCCGTATTCAACTTTTTGCATCATTTGAAGTATGTTTTCTGGTTTGTATATTTTAACTGACGGTGTTACAGATACGGCATTTTCATCTCTTTCAAAATAAAGCATTATATTTTCAAGTGCATTTTTATCTACATAAGAATCTGCATCAAGACATCCTATGTATTCTCCATTACAGTTTTCAATTCCAAAATTTAATACAGAATGTTTTCCTCCATTTTCTTTTTTAAAAATTTTTATTTGAGGGTATTTTTTAAATTCTTGTAATACTTGCCAAGTTCCATCGGTTGATCCGTCATCTACTGCCAATATTTCCAGTCTATCTTTTGGATATTTTAATTCAAGTAGAGAGTTTAGGGTTTTTGACACGGTTTTCTCTTCGTTCCAGCAGGGGACTATTATAGAAACCAATGGATGGTTTTTTGGAGATTGGTTTATTAGTTTGTTTTCCTCTTTTATTCTTTTTCTGTTTTCTAAATAAGTTACAAGTATAAAGACCTCAAAATAAAGAGATGTGAATAAAAATAAATATGTAAAAAAATGTTTTATATCTGGCATTTTATCTTAGTTTTGCTCCATATATCCTTTCAGTTTCAGAATAGAGTTTTGTTTGTATTTGATCTACTTCTTCTGATGTCAGAGTCTTTTCTGGACTTCTGTAAACTATATGATATGTAAAGCTGATCTTATCTTTACCAAACTTTTCTTCATTTTCGTATTTATCAGATAGAGAGACTTCCTCAACAAGATCTTTGCCAATTTCTCTTATTAGGTCAAAGTAGTCGTTTGGAACAAAAGATTTGTCGACTATAAAAGATATATCCCTTTGCGCTTTTGGATATTTGCTTACTTCTATATATTTGTTTCCTAAAACTAATTGTTTTTTTACTCTAGGATCTTCTGACCAAAATAGTCTTATGTCTGGTAAATCCATACTTATTGTTGAAAGTCTTTCCAGTCCAAATCCAAAAGCCCATCCACTGTATCCTTCCAGTCCAAAATTTTTTAAAATATCTTTCTTCGGCATACCACTTCCTAGTACTTCCATCCATTGACCATTTAACTCTATCTCAACTTCAAGACTTGGGTCTGTGTATGGAAAAGTGTCTTCGTTGAATCTGTATTTAATATCCTCTCCAAATATTGTAGTAATAACTTCACTTAAAACAGCTTTTAAATTTTCAAGTGTTATTGATTCTTTTTCATCTGGAACTAAAAACAAACCTCCAAATTGATGAAAAACATTCATATGTCTCCTGTCTATTTCATCTTTTCTGTAAACTTTTCCGTAACAGATAACTCCAAGATTTTCTTTATTTTTAATTTTTTCTTTTATGTCTGGGTGGTTTAAATAGTAATACCACATCACAGTGTCGTGAGTTCTTAGAATATTTTTTTCATCTGCATAATATGTATCAGATTTGCTCCTAGCAGGATGATCTGGCTTAAAGCCAAACAAGTCAAAACATATACTAGCTGGAACTATCTCGGGTATTTCTATTATGTCAAAATTTTCTAGACTTTTTATTGCCAATACCTTTTTGACCATTTCAAAGAGGGGACTGCCTTCTGTTCTAGAAAGGTCTGGCATAGACAGATACTTTTTCATTCTTAGAGACTCAAAATCATTTCTGGTTTCTAAACCTTCTTTTATTTTTTTTTCTTCAGAATTATCTATTTTTATATATTTACCTGTCATTTTAGCTTGTTTAAGTGTTAATGTTTATATAGCTAAATATACAAGAAAAACCCTCTTTTTTCAAGGGTTTTAAAAATATATAAAAATCGACCTTTTTTGCAAAATTTGGATTTGACTTTTAGTATCAAGTGGTGGTATAATATAGGTAGTGTAAGTTTCTCCACGTTTTTAGTAATAGTCTTAAAAGAACTTTTAAGTCAAAAGTTATAGAGCGTTTCAAGAGAGTTAGTCGCCTTACATTTGTTTAATATAAAGACTAAAAGAAAAATTGCAATGGTAAAGAAATTGTATGTAGGGAATCTTCCTTATAGCGTCACAGACGCAAAGCTAAAAGATATGTTTTCACAAGCTGGAACTGTCTTGTCAGCTACTATTATTATGGAAAGACAACCTGTAGTTCGTTCTAAAGGTTTTGGTTTCGTTGAAATGGAAGATTCTGAAGCTGATAATGCTATCTCTATGTTTAATGACCAAGAACTAGATGGTAGAAAATTGGTTGTTAATGTTGCTCGTCCAATGGAACCAAGAGCTCCAAGGACAGGTGGCTATAACAGAGGAGGTGATAGAGGTGGTAGAAATTGGTAATCTTTTCCAGTTTTCTATACACAAACAAAAATCGCTCAAATGAGCGATTTTTGTTATTATATATTTATATGTATAGATATATACCAATAATTTTTATTCTTGTTGTTTTAATATTTCAAATACTTTCTTTTGGTCAAGGGACAAATCAGAAAGGTTTATATATGGTTTTGGGTGATCAAAAATTTCAAACAGAAATCGTAGATACTCCTTCTTTAAGAAACAAAGGTCTTTCTGGTAGGGACTCTTTATGTGCCAACTGTGCAATGCTCTTTGTTTTTGAAAATGAGGGTGATTATAGATTTTGGATGAGAGATATGAAATTTCCAATAGACATAATCTGGTTAAATAAAGAAGGACAGATTATTTATAGAAAAGAAAATCTAAATCCAGATACTTTTCCACAAACTTTTGGTATAGGGGAAGGTCAAAATAAAAACAAATCTCTGTATGTGGTTGAGGTTCCTTCTGGGTCATACAACAAATATAACCTTTACATAGGTCAAAAAATTTTATCTAAATAATTTACCATTTTTCTAAAAGCTTTTTTAAAAACCTTTATTTTCTGCAATTTTTTCAGATAAAATTTTACAACAAAAAAAATCTATTTTAAAAATGTATTTTTTTGGTAAGTTGTCCACTTTTTTGTAATTTTTTATTTGTTTTTAATGTAAAATTATCTTCACCTAATAGTTTTTTAAAATTTTTAGTAAAAATAGTCGCAAATTTTGTTAAAAATTAGATTTTTTTGGGTTTTGGTCTTTAAATTATCATAAAAATATATATTTTTTTGGGAATATATCTTTATGAATCTTAAAATCAAATTTTAATAGTTTTGTTTAAATAGTTTATTATGAATATCACCATAAAAAGATTTGATGGAACAAGGGTTCCATTTAATGCAGATAAAATAAATAGATCGATAGAAAGGGCTTGTGTTGGTTTATCTGATCCAATATCAAAAGTTACACAAATTGCTACTGAAACCAGACTTACTCTTTATGATGGTATAACAACAGAGGAGATAGATCAGGCAACCATAAATGCTGCTGTTCAGAATATAAAAGAAGATATTGGTTTTGATAAAGTTGCTGTTAGACTTCTTTTGAAAACCGTTTATAGAAAGGTTTTAGGTGATTATAGTAAAGATAATTTTTCAGAATTAAATTTAAAACATAAAGAAGGTTTTATAAACTATATAAACAAAGGTGTTGAAGACGGAAGACTTGATCCTAAAATGAAAAACTTATTTAACTTAAACGAACTATCTTCTACTTTGGATTTAGAAAGAGATGAGCTTTTTACTTATGCTGGACTTGATAGTTTGCTTAACAGATATGCACTAAAAAACATTGATCAAAGTCCAAGGGAGACTCCTCAATATTTCTTTATGAGAATTGCTATGGGTCTTTCATACAACGAATCTGATCCAACGGCTATGGCTAAAAAGTTCTATACAAAAATGTCCAAACTTGAATACATAGCAGGAGGTTCAACAAATCTTGCTGCTGGAACACCAAAACCAGCTCTTTCAAATTGTTTCTTGCTTGAAATTCATGATGATATGGGACATATTGCAAAATCTGTTTCAGATGTAATGCTTCTCTCTAAGGCATCTGGTGGTATAGGTGCATCTATAACAAAACTTAGAGCTTCTGGTTCTCCACTTCATTCAAACAATGGAACATCGACAGGTCCAACTCCTTTTGCAAAGATAATAGACACTGCTATTCGTGCAATACAGCGAGGTGGAAAGAAAAAAGGTGCACTGTGTTTTTATATGGAAAATTGGCATATAGATTTTCCAGAATTTTTAGATTGGAAACACAATGCAGGTGATGACTATATGAGAATGAGAACAGCAAATACTGCGGTTTTTCTCTCTGATGAATTTATGAAAAGAGTTGATAGTTCTGAGCAGTGGTATATGTTTGATCCAAAAGAAACATCAGATCTAAATGAGCTTTATGGTCAAGAATTTTCAAAAAGATATCTTGAATATATACAAATGGCTGAGGAGGGTAAACTTCGTGTCTTTAAAAAAGTTCCAGCAAAGGAACAGTTTAGAAAAATACTTGTATCACTTCAAACTACTTCTCACCCTTGGCTCACATGGAAAGATCCTATAAATATTCGTGCACTAAACAACAATACCGGAACTATACATATGTCAAATCTTTGCACAGAAATATGTTTACCTCAGGACAAGGATCATATTGCTGTATGTAACTTGGCATCTATAAATCTTGCTGCTCATATTAAAAACAAGGAAGTTAATTGGGGTAAACTTGAAGAATCTGTTCGTTTGGCAATAAGGCAGTTAGACAATCTGATAGATATAAATGTTTTGCCAATAGTTGAAGCTGAAAGATCTGACAAAGAGAATAGAGCAATAGGACTTGGAGTTATGGGTTTTGCTGATGCTATTGAACAACTTGGGATGTCTTATGATAGCAATTATTCTGCCGATTTTGCTGATAGGATTTTTGAATTTATATCATATATGGCAATAGATGAGAGTAGTAACTTGGCGGCAGAGAAAGGAAGTTATATAAACTTTGAAGGGTCAATGTGGTCAAAAGGAAAAGTTCCTGTTGATACTTTGGATATATTGGAAAGACAAAGAGGTATGGCACTTACTGTAAATAAAGAAAGTAAACACAAGGGTCTAAATTGGAATACTCTAAGAGAAAAAGTTAAAAAAGGAATGAGAAATGCTACACTTTTAGCGGTTGCTCCAAATGCAAACATTGGTTTAGTTGCTGGAACAACTCCGGGTATTGATGCTCGTTTTGCTCAAGTTTTTTCTAGAAATAAAATATCTGGAAAATATCTTGATATAAATCATAATCTAGTAAAAGATTTGGTTAATATTGGAATATGGGATTCTGTAAAAGACAAGATAATAGAAAGTCAGGGTGATATTGCTGATATTTCAGGGATACCACAACATTTAAAAGATTTGTATAAAACTTCTTTTACAACATCACCTCTTTCTTATATAGAAGTTGCTGCTAGGGCTCAAAAGTGGGTTGATCAGGCACTTTCTAGAAATATGTATCTGGAAACAAGAGATGTGGATGAGACTATGGATATATATAAAACAGCTTGGAAAAAAGGAGTTAAAACTACATATTATCTACATATGAAACCACGACATACAGCAGAGCAGTCAACTGTTGCAGTTAACAAAGCGGTAAAGATTGGAAAAGTTGGTTTCGGTGCTATAAGTTCACTTTCAAGTTCGCCTGCTTTTTCAATGCCACTTCAAAAATCTTTTGATTCAACTCCTGAAAATATACAAATAAAAGAAGATGTAAAACCAGAAGTTTTAGAAGTTAAAGTCGAAGAAAATAAAGCTCCTGAGAATATTTTAATTGCAAATCCTGTTGTAAGTCCGATACAAAATGTCTCAACACAAAATATTGATATAAAAAAAGAAGAAAAAGTTGCAGTTTTAGTAGAAAAGAGTAATATAAATGCTCCAGAAGATCCGGCAGAAGATGCAAATGTTTGTATTGCTTGTCAATAAATTTATAAATTTAATTTTTTAAAAAATATGTCACTAATAGGAAAAGCTTCACCAGAAGATATGAATTTACATCCACTAAATTATAAGTGGGCTTATGATCTATACAATCAAGCTGTTAGAAACACTTGGTTTCCTCATGAAATAGCTTTAAAAGAAGATCTAGAAGATTTTCAGAAAATGACAGATGATGAAAGACACGCTGTAAAGTTTTTAATGGCTTTCTTTAATCCGGCAGAGCTGATTGTAAACAGGTCTATTGCACTTGGTATTTATCCTTATCTAAAATCCCCAGAATGTCATCTCTATCTTGCTAAACAGATGTGGGAAGAGGCAAACCATTGTGTTGCTTTTGAATATGTTTTGGAGACTTTTCCATTTGATAGAGAAAAAATATTCAATTTACATCTTGAAGTTCCTTCAATGAAAGCAAAAGAGGATTATATAAACAAATATATGAAGAGGATGACAGAAGATTCTTTGGATATTTCAACTGTCGATGGTAAAAAAGATTTTATCAGGAATTTGGTTGCTACAAATATTGTTATGGAAGGTGTTTGGTTTTACTCTGGATTTATGGTGGCACTTTCTTTTAGACAAAGAAATCAACTAAGAAATTTTGGTTCAATGATAAACTGGGTTTTAAGAGATGAGTCTCTTCATTTAAAATTTGGTATGAATCTCATTCATAATATTTTAGAAGAAAATCCAGAACTTTTGACAGAAGAGTTTGCTGCTGAAATAAGAAACATTGTTATAGAAGGTGTAGATAGGGAAGTTGACTACAACAGAGATCTTTTTCCAAACGGAATCTTGGGACTAAATGCTGATTATGTAAACCAATATGTTCAGTATGTTGCAGACAGAAGACTTGAAGAACTTGGTCTTCCAAAATATTACAATGCTACAAATCCAGCAAAATGGATGTCAGCAGCAACAGATGTTTATGAGCTTGTAAATTTTTTTGAGGCACAAAACACTAGCTATGAAGTAGATGTAAAATCTGCAGAGACGAAGAAAGGTGTAAATGAATCAAAAATTGAATCTAGGGAATAAGGTGTTGTTTCTTTAAATTTATAAAAATGAAAAACCGCCAGCCCGCGCCGACGATTTTTCTCGTCGATCGACTGGCGGGTGAGTTAGTCCGTCACTTCAGTGACGTACCAACCTTTCCCGTGGGTGACAGGAAGACCACATGCCTGGTATTCTTGGTAGAATACCACTCTGACCTTTCTGTAGATTTTTTCGCCGAAGATTTTCACTTTGGCGATAGTGTGGGCGTAAGCCGCACACGTTTCTAGGTGGATGTTTCCTTCGCCCCTCCAATCCTTGGAGGGGCTACCGGAGGCAGGCTTTGTCCACCTCACCTCCGTTACTAGGGCGAGGTTTTTCTCTCGCGCCCACCAGCAGACGGCAACCGCGGTCTTGCCGACGGGGCAAGCAACTGCCCAGCAACACTCTAGTTTCCACTGAAGAGGAGTTTCAGGTTCCTCTTTGGAGAGGACGTATTTCATCATCTCTGTTATCATTGGCATAGGAGTTTCCTCCCTTTCTTTCGTTTGGTTTGGTTTTGCTCATCCAAACGATTTGCTGCTGTACCCAGCAGATAGGTGCTAGAGCGAGCACCTCTGTTCTATATTATATCATTTTTAGATGTAAAAGTCAATAACAACCCTCTTTTGTTTTATTGATATAATATTTTAATCTAAAAATAATTTTAAAAACAATAAAAGCACCTGGGGTTGAGCCAGGTGCGTAGGGTTTAAAACATGAGAAACTAGCGGCGAGTCTTAGCTCGGTGAGCAACTTCTTTGAGTTGTCCCTTGCCACGCTCGTGAGGTCGAACATAGGTCTCATTATCGGCGAGCATGATGCCATGCTCTTCTGCTCGCTTGCGTGATTCTGGCGTGGCCTTCTTGCCTTGCGGAAGTCGGCGGATATGCCAGATCACTTCGTGGCGAGAGATTTCACGAGAACGCTTGGTTGTGTCGGCATCCGCCTTTTCAATTTCCTCTTCCAACTCTTGGAGGAGTAAGTCCACGTTTTCGAGTGAACGGATACGCGGAATGAAGAGGTCGAGGTTAAGAAAATGCTTTTTCTTCAGGATATTCTTGATCCTGTCGAGCACTCCTACGGCGATCGGTGGCTTTGGCATTTTCTCAACTGTCGTGATCGGAACCACGAGGTCGTAGAGTCGGAGAGCTTGAGTGAAGCGAAGGTATTCATATAGAGCCACATTGTTGCGACGCTCGAAGAATTGGCGAACAGGCATGAGCCCGAGACCGTAGGAAGCATCCATTTCTCCTTTGATATCCAACGTCATGAAAACGTGGGCTGGGAAAGAAATTTCCGCACCTACAAATCTACTAATTCCAACTACTCGTTCGGTAGCTTTCGCTCCGATCTGGATGAGGGACTCCTTGTCTGACAGTCCGATGAAAGCGAACTGTGGAGATATGAACTCTGTCCAGCCAGGGATGAGTTCTCGAATTTCGCAGAAGTCCATGAAGACCCATGCTTGCGAGGGATCGTGGAGCATGCCATCTTGGAAGAAAGAGTTTTTGACTCCGTACTTCCGAAGGATGGCGAGCTCGTTGATCATATTGGTCGCGTCTTTGGCTGCTTGGATCGAGTGCTCCTCAATCATGTCTTTTGCTTCTTGTCCAAGCGTAGGGTGAACGAAGAGTTGAGAGGCGAGCCATTCAACTCTATTGACTTCACGAACGAAATTCTCCAGACTACTGAACTTGGAATAGAACCAAGTTTCTGTTCCAGTGCCAGAGGCGGAGAGATCAATGTACGTCTTGAGAGTTGCCATGTTCTTTTCGCCCTTGTCCATTTCAGTTGCGAAGTATGCGGCTACTGCCTGCATTAGCATGTTGCTGCGATTGGTCGAAGCATTTTTGCCAATGCTGTTGACTTTGATGCCATCGATCGTGTAGCAGACATCCATATAGGACTGTAGGGCACGATTGAAGTCTTGGTTTTTGACGTAGCGCGTATAGATATCACGCGCCAGTCTCTTAAGCGTATCGTAAGAGCAGTTCGCGCTGCGAACCAGCACTTGGACCTGCACCTTGAAGGTGAAGTTGGGAATGTCTCGCCATGTGAACATTACATTAACACTGCCTCCGACTCGAATTATATCATTTTTAGATGTAAAAGTCAATAACAACCCTCTTTTGTTTTATTGATATAATATTTTCATCTAAAATAATTTTTTAAAAACAATGAAAAAAATCAAAGTTGCAATAAATGGTGCTGGTAGGATAGGAAGAGCTTTTCTCAAAATCGCTGAAAAAAGAGATGATTTGGAGGTGGTGGCATTAAATGATCTTGGAAATATAGATAACATTGCTTATCTTTTAAAATATGACACCGCTTATGGCAGAAGTGGTCTTGATGTAAAAGTGGGAGGAGACAAAAAAACTATTTTAATTGATGGGAGAGAAGTTAAATTTGTGTCAGAAAAAGATCCAAAAAATTTACCTTGGAAAGATTTTGATATTGATGTGGTGGTTGAATCCACAGGGTTTTTCACAAGTTATGATGGAGCAAGAGCTCATATAGAAGCTGGAGCCAAAAAAGTTGTAATCTCTGCACCTGCAAAAGATGATCCTGTTTTAGATACCGATGGTATGATACTTATGGGGGTAAACTGTGATACTTTGAAAGATAAGATCGTTACTTCAAATGCTTCTTGCACAACAAATGCTGGTTCACCTGTTATTTCCATACTTCATAAAGAGATTGGTATAGAAAAAGCTATTTTAAATACTACTCATGCATATACAGGTAGTCAGTCGATAGTTGATGGTCCAAATGCTAAAGATTTTAAAGAGGGTAGAGCTGGGGCATCAAATATGGCACCAACTTCAACTGGTGCTGCAAAAGCTACTGCAAAAGTTATAACAGATTTAAAAGGTAAGTTTGATGGTATTTCAGTTAGGGTTCCTGTTATTGCAGGTTCTATTGCTGATATAACTTTCATTGCAAAAAGAAATACAACAGTTGAGGAGGTTAATAGTATTTTAAAGAAAGCATCACAAGATAAACATTGGCAGAAAATCTTTTCAGTTGTAGAAGATCCAATAGTATCTAGTGATATTTTAGGACTACCATTTGCTTCTATTGCAGATCTTGGACTTACAAAAGTTGTCGATGGGAATCTGGTTAAAGTTATGGCTTGGTATGATAACGAAATGGGTTATACACACTCACTTGTTGAGCATGTGATCAAAACTGGTGGTTTTATAGATTAATAAAAAATAAAAATTATATGACAGAAAATTTTTTAATAAAAGGAGTTGATTTTTGGACAGAAGAGATAAAAAAAGCAAATGTTTTTAATGAATTAAAGCATTTTAATGATGTTATCACAGGTAACAATGCTCCTTCTGGATATGGAAAAGCTGTTTTAACCGATATTACTCTTGATGGAAAAAAATGTGATATTTATCATACTGATTCAAAACAAGGTGATAGTGGACATAGGATTTATATTCATATCAAATCATAATTTTAAAAATTATGTCTCTTGAAGATATTAAAGATCCATATAAAAAGATAGTCTTTAAAGAAGATGAGGGTTTTTATGGAGGTGACCATAATGTTCCTTATAATATTTATTACGATATTGTTTGTAAAGATGAAGATATTACAGGAGGATTTTTCATTTGCGCTGAAAATCCAGCTTATTTTGTTTTGACGAATGATACTGAAGGTGGTTATTCTTTGTCTATCTATATTCATAAAAGTGTTCCAAGAGAATTTGTGGACATATTATTCTTTCATGAAATTAAAGAGGCAGAGTTTAAGTTTAGCAAGGAAATTGAACCTTCTGTGTGTCATAAAATGGCAGTTGAAGAAGAAGGAAAGTATTTAGAAAGAAATTTTAATAATGAGCAGATAATTAGATTCAAGGAATATGAAGCTACTATAAGAAAAATATAATACATGTGCCAGTTGTGTGTTTTGTGAATAAATAATAAAATATATTTTATGAACATATATATTGCATCGGATCATGCGGGGTTTGAACTAAAAGCTTTTTTAAAGTCTAGGTTTGCTGATGATGGTATGAGAGTTTTAGATCTGGGGCCAGAGGACTTTGTATTAGAAGACGATTATCCAGAGTTTATTTCTAAAGTTGCAAAAGAGGTTTCAAAAGATTCTTCCTCTAAGGGTATTGTTATAGGTTATTCTGGTCAAGGAGAGGCTATTGTTTCAAACAGGTTTCCAAATATAAGATGTGCAGTTTACTATGGAGGTGATAAAAACATACTCAGACTTTCAAGAGAGCATAATGATTCAAATGTTCTTTCTTTGGGAGCTCATTTTTTAGATAAAGAAGAAGCTTACGAAGCTGTGTCTTATTGGATTAAAACAGAATTTTCTCACGAAGCAAGACATATAAGAAGAATAAATGAGATAGAAGATTATCCAAATTAAAAAACAAAATGGCAAAAGTCATTCCAGCTATAATACCAAAAAAATTTTCTGATATAGAAGAAAAAGTTTCTTTGGTTAAGGATTTTGTATCAAAGGTTCAGATTGATATTTGTGATGGTATTTTTGCATCTCCAAAAACTTGGCCATATGAAAATATTGATTTTTTCAATGACTTGATTTCAGAAAAAGAAAGTTTTCCATTTTGGCAGGATGTAGATTATCAAGTTCATCTTATGGTTTCAAATCCAGAAGATGTTGTCTTAAATTGGTCTAAAACAACTGTTACTGATGTTATATTTCATATAGAAGCTACTTCAAAACCACTAGAAGTCATAGATATTTTAAGAGATCAGAGTATAAATGTCGGTCTTTCTGTAAAACCATCAACTCCAAATGAAAGTTTTTTACATCTGTTAGATAAAATAGATTTTTTACAGATTATGGGATCAGATGAGATCGGCAAAAATCACATACCACTGCAAGATCCGGCTCTTTTGAAAGTAGATTTTTTTAGAAAAAATTTTCCAAATCTAGATTTATATTTTGACATAGGTGTAAATGAAGATACTGCAAAAGATTTAATAAAAAGAGGTGTTAAGTTTTTGATCTCTGGTAGTTTTATTTTTGATAATTCAAATCCTGTTTCTGTTATAAATGAAATTGAAAATATAAAATAATTTTAAAATCAGAGAAATAAAATATGATTTTAAAGACTCTTAAACACATCTTATGGTCAAATTGTCCACATGAATATATCTTTGATTTTTATTTTTGTTATATAATATTTACAAATGCTAACTCCTGAAAAAATTGAGTTCTTAAAAGAAAAATCAACTGATATTAGGGTTTCAATAGTTGAAATGCTTTTTAATGCTGGTTCAGGACACTCAGCTGGGCCACTTGGTATGGCGGATATTTTTACAGCTTTGTTTTTTGAAATTTTAAATATAGATTATAACAATCCATTTTGGGAAGATAGGGACAGATTTATACTTTCCAATGGTCATATTTGTCCTGTATATTATGCAACTTTGGCTCATATTGGATATATACCAATGATGGAGCTTAAAGGTCTAAGAAAGTTCGGTTCAAGACTTCAAGGTCATCCTCATAGACATTTTCTTCCGTTTTTAGAAACATCTTCAGGGCCACTTGGGTCTGGACTTTCTCAGGCTGTTGGTATGGCTATTGCTATGAGAATGGATAAAGGTAAAAGTGATGGCAGGTTTGTTTATTGTGTAATGGGCGATGGTGAATTAAACGAGGGTCAAAACTGGGAAGCAATGATGCTTGCTTCAAAAGAAAAATTAGGAAATCTTATTTGTATAATAGACAGAAATAATATTCAAATAGATGGATTTACAGAAGATATTATGCCACTTGAATCCTTATTTCATAAATTTGAAAGTTTTGGTTTTCATGTAGAAGAGATAGATGGACATAATTTTACTGAAATATGCAGTGCCATAAACAGAGCCAAATCAGTTTTCAATGGCCCTAGTGTTATTATAGCCAGAACAATTCCAGGAAAAGGAGTTTCTTATATGGAAAGAGATTATAAGTGGCACGGAACTCCGCCGGGTATTGTTGATATGCAAGGTGAACCTGCAAAAGAAGAGCAGGTCAAGATTGCACTTTGTGAACTTAGAACTCTTTACGGTGAAATAGAAAGTGAACATAAATAAAAGATATGCAAAAAGTTAAAATCAATCAAAAATTATTTTCAAAAAATATTGAACTTGAACCAATAAGAAAAGGTTTTGGGCAAGGACTTTTGGAAGCTGGTAAAAAAGATAAAAGTATTGTGGCACTTTGTTGTGACCTTGTTGAGTCAACATATATGCATTTGTTTAAAGAAAAATTTCCAGAGAGATTTATTGAGATAGGTGTTGCAGAGCAAAATATGGCATCTGTCGCTTCTGGTATGGCTGCTATTGATAAAAAACCAGTTATTTCTTCTTATGCAATGTTTTCTCCTGGAAGAAATTGGGAGCAGATCAGAACAACTATTTGTTACAATGACAGACCTGTTGTTATAGCTGGTTCTCATGCTGGTATTTCTGTTGGTCCTGACGGAGGAACTCATCAAGCACTTGAAGATATTGCTATTACCAGAGTTATTCCAAATATGACGGTCATATCTCCTTGTGATATTTTAGAGGCAAAAAAGGCAACTATGGATGCTTTAAAACTTGGTAAGCCGGTTTATGTCAGACTTTCAAGAGAAAAAACACCTGTTATTACAGTTGATGACACAGAGTTTGAAATAGGCAAGGCTAATCTGATTTTTGGAAGTTTAAAATCAGAAGCTTGTATTGTTGCAACAGGATCTCTGGTTTACAAAGCTTTGATTGTCGCTGAGAGTTTGAAAAAAGAAGGTGTCTCTGTTTGTGTTGTAAATTTACACACAATAAAACCACTTGATGAAAAAAGTATATTAGAAATTGCAAAATCTTGTGGGGCTATTGTAACCGTTGAAGAGCATCAAGTTTTTGGGGGTATGGGTTCTACGGTCTGTGAGTTTTTATCTTCAAATTATCCTATTCCAGTTGAAATTTTGGGTGTAAAAGATAGTTTTGGACAATCTGGTAAACCAGAAGAGCTTCTAAGTCATTATGGTTTAGATGAAAAGTCTATAAAATCTGCTGTTCTTAAAGTTATAAAAAGAAAAAATAACTAATTTATTTTTTTCACTTGATAATCTTCTGGAGAATTTTTTATATATTCTAACAACTGATCTTTTCTTAGTAGACCTTTTTGAGCACCAACTTGTTTTACAACAGACATTGAATTTACAGGGCCCCAAAGTAAAGATTCTTTTATATTGTTTCCAAGTATTAAACTTGAAACTACTGTTGATGCAAATGCATCACCAGCCCCTGTTCTCTCAAATGGTTTGTGTGGATATACTGGGACAAAAAACATTTCTTGACCGTCAAAACTATAAGCACCATTTATACCATCTGTAATAACTGCTATTTTTGGACCCAGTCTTCTTATACCTTCAAGTAATTTTTTAATATCTCTTTCTTTTTCATCAAGTATAGTCATCGCTTCTTCTACATTGCAGAAAAATACTTCTGTTTTGTTGTAAATTTCGGAAAGATTTTCTTTGCCAAAACGGATTTGAAAAGTTCCTGGTTGAAAAGCAAGTTTTACATCCGGATTTTCTACTAGATATTTTTCTATTTGTTTGTGATAATCCAGTGTATTTTCACCAAGTGATGATAGATAGATCCATTTTGGTTTTGGAAATTGCACTAAGTTGTAGGAAAAATGTTCGTGTTTAACAAGTATTGTTCTTTCAACATCATACCAGAGGACATAGTGATAATTTGTTTTTTTGTCTTTCTCTATTTGCATCAAACTTGTATCAACACCATTTTTTTCAAGCTCTTTTATACAATCTTTTCCATTTTCATCATCTCCTATATATGCCAAAAGTGCAGAAGAAAGACCAAGTCTTGAAGCTGAAACAGATGCATTTGCACTATTTCCAACTGCTGGCAAGACTTCTACTGACTGATAGGGAATTTTGTCTCCAAATTTAACACAAAGTTTGCAGTTTTCATTGTCTATATCACAGTTAACTTCTGCTTCTTTTAGTCTGATAAAAGCATCGGTTACAATATCTCCAATGCAAAGTATATCTATTTGTTTATTCATTGTAATATTTTAGTTTATTTTAAATTTTTATAAAATATTGACATGTCTTTTTATATGTATTGATGATTTATTATTTAATAATAAAAATATTTTTTATACTGTATAATATTTAAATATGAAAACACTTAGAGAAACAATTTTAGATGCTGATAGCAGAAAAGTGGCTATTGGTCATTTTAATATATCAAACACAGAAGGACTTAAAGCTATTTTTAATTCCGCTAGAAATCTCAACCTTCCTGTTATTATTGGTGTATCTGAGGGAGAGAGAGATTTTATAGGTCCAAGACAGGTTAGGGATTTGGTTTTTGGATTAAGAGAAGAATTTGATTTTCCAATATATTTAAATGCAGATCATACATATTCATTTGAAAGGGTAAAAGAAGTTGTCCAGCTTGGTTATGATTCTGTTATATTTGATGGTGCTAAACTTTCTTTTGAAGAAAACATTATAGAGACTAAAAAATGTTTTGATTTTATAAAAGATTTCAATAAAAAAAATAATAAAGATATTTTGCTTGAAGCAGAATACGGGTATATAGGACAATCATCAAAAATTTTAGATAAAGTTCCTGATGAAGTAAAAATAGACCAAGATTCTTTAACAGATCCAGAAAAAGCATTTGAGTTTGTTTCTAGAACTGGTATAGATATGTTTGCTCCAGCAGTGGGAAATATTCACGGAATGCTTTCCTCTGGCATTGATCCAAGTTTAGATATTGATAGGATTTTTAATATAAAAGAAAAAGTCAAAATACCACTTGTCCTGCATGGTGGTTCTGGAAATAGTAAGGAAGATTTTCAGAAGGCTATAAAGTCTGGTGTTTCTATTGTTCATATAAATACAGAGCTTAGGGTTGCTTATAAAAATGGAATTTTGGAAAGTTTAAAAGAAAATCCAGATGAAGTTGCACCATATAAGATGATGAAAAAATCTGTTGAAAATATGCAAAATCTAGTTTCTGAAAAATTAAAACTATTCAATTTTTTAGATTAGTATTATAATATTTTTATTATGAAAAGTGGAGAAGCTCAATATATGACCAATGAGTATGAAATACTAGAAAAACTGGATTCTAGTTGGTCAGAATATGAAAAAGATTCTATTTGTGAAGAAAGTGAAGGAAGAAGAGATATTTTCAGGGTCTTTTTTGAAAATGAAGATAAAAGATTTTATATTCAAGTGTCTGTAAATGAAAGTCAAATAAGATATTTTTGTTTTTGTTATACAAAAGATAATGATCAACATAAAAGAATAGTATTTAATTTTAATGGCACATATCCAAGTTTAAATAAAGATAGGATACCATTTATTTTGCATAAATTCAGAGATTATTCTATTTCAGAAGAATACAAAGGTATTTTAGATATTTTTGATAATGATCTAAATATGTATAAGAAAAGAATTTATATTAAAATGTATTTAAATTTTTTAATTTATTTAAATAAAAATGATAAAACAAAGTTTAAAGAATATTTAGAATCCTTGAAAATTTTAGGTGTGGGTAGTGGTTATAAAACTGCAAATGAAATATCAACTCCTATGGGTGGACAACCTGGTCACAGAAGAAGTAGGTAAGTGTCTTGTGTTTTTCTAGGTAAAAGTTTAAAAACCCTTATCTATTTTCAGGTTTCCCAAAGCTTTGATTTCCAAACTCTCAGTCTTTCCGGATATAAAACTTATATACCCAGCAACTGCTATCATAACAGCATTGTCCGTCGTTAGATTTTTTGATGCTATTTTAAGTGTTATTTCTGGAAATTCATTTTTTATCATTTTTTCTAAATTTTCTCTTATATACAAGTTTGATATGACACCCCCTCCTACAATCAAAGTTTTAGCATTTGATTGTACCAGTGCTTTTCTTGTTTTGTGTATCAAGACTTCTGTTACTGAGTCTTCAAATTCTCTGCAAATATCTTTTATAAATTCTTCAGTTAATCTATTTTTCTCAACTGTATATAAAACAGCAGTTTTTAGACCAGAAAAAGAAAAATTTAAATCATCGGATTTTATCATTGGCCTTGGTAGTTTTATTTTCTTTTCTATATTTTCCTCTCTGGCTATTTTTGCCATCTTTGAAACTTCTGGTCCTCCTGGATAGGGAAGTCCAAGCATTCTTGCTGTTTTATCAAATGCTTCTCCAACAGCATCATCTAGTGTTTGTCCTAGTATTTTATATTTTGTCCAACTTTCCATATATACTATTTCCGTATGTCCTCCAGATATGAGCAGGGCTATGGCAGGGAAGTTTATTTTATTGCTTTTATCATCTTTTTCTAAATCATCTTTTGATTTTATTTCAAGAACTGATGCAATATGGCCTTTCATATGGTTTTCCCCTAAAACTTTTATACTCCAAAAAGAGCCAAGTGCTTTTGCAAAAGAGATACCAACCCAAAGTGCAGGGGCTAGTCCTGGACCTTCTGTTACAACAATGAGATCTATATCGGGCTTTTTGTTTTGGTGCTTTTGTAAAAATGTTAATAAATCCTCATATAGTTGTTTTTCTCTTTCTAAAATACTCTCCATATTTCTTAAAACACCATCTTCGGTTTTATATTCTTTAAAACCAACCCCACTTTCATTTAATGTTTTTTCTAAAAGGGGAGTTAAATTTTTTGAATGTTCTCTTTTTGCAAGGTTTGGAAAAACTCCTCCATACTCTTTGTGTATGTCTATCTGAGACATTAGAGAATTACCTAGTATTTTAAATTCTAGATTTTCTAAATCACCAGAGCATTTTAGGATAGATATAGCTGTTTCATCACAACTTGTCTCAATGGATAGTATATTCATAACTATAATCTATCATAAATTTAATATTTTTAAATCACTTGACAAATATTGTGAGTATACTATAATTGATAGTGTGAAAGGGTTGAGACGGTTGGCAACTGAGACCGTTGACTGATGCCAAAAGCAAAAGTCAATCTTGGGGCTTATGCTCCAGTCAGATTCGCCTAATCCCGCCCTTTCACAAACTTTCAGTGCCGCCTCTCGGAGGAGCGGCACTTTCCTTTTTTGTATAAAAATCTGTGTAATAACAATCAACTTTTAATTTTGAATACAAAATTAAAGTCCAAAATTGTATCCAATTTTGTGACCCTACGGGGAATCGTCCGCCAGTAAAATTTTGTCGTCACAAAATTTTCTCGTGTCCGCGACTCGCGACCTAGTCTGTTGACTAGGTGCCCGCTCCGTCTTTCGATTCCCCACGAAATTGCATAATATGCAATTTCTGTATTGTCACAGGATATTCAAAAACAAAAAATCCCTACTGGGAATTTTTGTTAAGAATATCAACTGGTGACCCTACGGGGAATCGAACCCCGATTTAAGCCTTGAAAAGGCCGTGTCCTAACCGTTAGACGATAGGGCCAAAAACTTTACATTTAAAAATATAACATCTTTTTATATATATTTCAATTGTTTGTATCATTTCAAAAATTTTGATATATTTTCTATGTTGCGCGCTTAGCTCAGTTGGCTAGAGCGTCTCATTGACGTTGAGAAGGTCATAGGTTCAAGTCCTATAGCGTGCACCAATAGCAACTTTCTAGTCAACAAGCCATGTAAATGGCTTTGAAAGCGTTGCAAACACTGTGTTTTTCTTGCCCATAAAAAAGTTCAAGAAGATCTTCTCGAGGTAGAAGTTCAATTCTTGCATAGATTTGGTTGTGGCTATGATTTGAGCCACTTTTTCCATGTTGTTCGAGAAACTCCGACATTAGCAGGATCGTACTCTTTTCAGCCTCAATAAGCTTCCTGTAGTTTCTCAATGTCGCCCTGTACTTGCTTGTGTTCGGTCTTGGCTTTTAGCGGATCTACCTTGAATCCCTCGATAAAACATGAATCTTTCTCATCGAGAATAAACTCATTGATGCGAATGTGCTTCACCGCAAGTACTTTCTTTTTGCCATTTAAGGAGTTGAGCAATACTCAGTGTTCTTTAAAGTTCATCGTTAAGTTACCTATTAACTTCTTGACAAGATTGTAGTATAGATGTATAATGGTGATTGAGTTTACGTTCTTTGTTTGGCCTTTTGGCCAACCCCTTAGCCTGAGGAGGGCAACATGACCAACACGATCGTTATCAACGGCGTCACCATCAGTGGTGGTGGCCAAAACGTCACCATTCGCAATGGCAAGGTGATCGTCGATGGTAAGAATGTTACGCCGGATGCGAAGGAGATCAACATCTTCGTCACTGGCAACGTCCAATGTATCGAGGCTGACGCTTGTCAGAAGATTTCCGTCACCGGAGATGCTGGCAGTGTCATTACCCAGAGTGGCAATGTGGAAGTTGGCGGCGCCATCGGTGGCAACGTCAACACGATGTCGGGAGACGTCGACTGTGGCGGCGCCATCGGTGGCAACGTCAACACGATGTCGGGGGACATCAAGTCGCACCAGTAAGGTCAAGTATTTTACAACTCGGTTACGAGCGCTTCAGTGATGGAGCGCTCTTTCTTTTGTGATGGTTGTATTTTGAGAATGACCGGATGCACTTTGATGGGTTCTTTTTGCTCGGATGCTTTGATCGCTTTGACTTGCTCCTATGTAAAGAAAAGTGCCATGTTCTATTTCAGTATCGAATTGGCAGTGAGGAATGCAAGGTTGGTTTCCATTTTTTTTGAGGTGGTTTCATGTTTAAAGTTGACGGAACTATTATAGTATTTTACAATAGAGCCTCCAACATGGGATTTGCACATGTTGGTTGAAGATCTTTGAAAGTGAAAGGAGGATTTGCATGAATGAAGACACATGTGAGGTGTTGCGTGGACATTTTGAAGATTGTCTACAACATCTTGGACAAGTTTTCGCCTCAAAAATAAGAAAAGGTTCGCGAGGGGCGGCACAGGCAAAAAAGCCTATAGCTGAATTTTGCGGAGTCACGATTGATTCCGTAACTCGATGGCTTCATGGTACTGGATCGTTACCTGTTGGCAAGTTATACATCAAGTTGATGTGTTTTCTCGACATGACAGGTTATCGAGTGATCGAGTTGGAGAATATGTCGAAACCTCGTCGAAACTTTATTGAATTTATCGGCTATGGACTCTTTTCCAGTGATCAGGCTGCAGAGTTTCTCGGCTATCGCTCCACATCCACTCTTTATCAAGTTCTGCAAGGTAATCACCGCATAAGTGAGGACAAGGATCAGAAGATGTGGGATTTGTTTAAGGAAAGAGTGCGGGAATTGCAGCAGGAGAAAGAAAGGTTGCAAAAGTTGTACCGATTGGATATTCCGTTGAAGACGGAGTTGTCCAAAATTTCGGGAAGACAAATGTCAGCTAGTCGCTCAGAAGCGATAGTCAGTATCATGAAAGGTTTGCTTGCGTTGATTGATGAGAGTTCTATTGAGAAACTTTTTGACGACGGGCAAGCAGATCTGAAAGAATCATCTGATACTATACTCCACCTATTGGCGCACTTGAGTGCCTTACATTCCCGTTTGGTCATGTCCGAGAAACAGTAGAAAGGAGGTAGTTAATGTCGAACGACCAATGTTACCAAGCTGTCGTCGATAAGATCATTCCTGGTGGCAAGCATGGCCCCTATGCAGTTGCGCGTTCTGAGAAACTTGGTTCAATCACCTTCTCGCTTGAAGGCAAGGTCTGGCAAGAGAGAGATTGGCCAGAACCTGGGACATGCGTGATGTTATCACAAGTCAGGAAGAAGCGCGCCGGGTGGCGCGCACAACATGGGCGGTTCATTGAACCATCCGACGTCCAAACAACCCAGCAACAGTAAGGAGAAAAAGCAATGAGCAGTCAGAAAATCGAGAAAGTGGCACTGAAGGACTTGAAGATTAGTCTGTTTGTTCGCAAACAGCTGAATCAAGAACATGCACTGTATCTTGCAGAGCTCATCGAGAATGGTACCCAACTCCCTCCAATCCAAATCACAAGTGATTATGTGGTGATCGATGGACGGCATCGTATCGAGGCTCACGGTCTTAATAATCAAAATGAGATCATGGCTGAGATTGTGGATAATATTGTAACTGATAGTGAACTTATTTCTATGGCCTACAGGGCCAATATAGGTGGTCCGCTTCCACCATCGCAGCATGACACGGAGTATACGGTTATGTTACTTCTTGATCGTGGAGAGAATATAAAGCGCATCGCCTGTATGCTAGGTCTTCCTATTAATCTGGCACGCAAGTACATCAACTCAGTGCAGTCGAAGGTTTTGCGTAAAAAGTTGATAAAGGCTATTAGAGGGATCACTGAGGATGGTATTACTATCGATACGGCCGCCGATAAGTACGGGGTGAATGCTGATTCCATCAAACAAATGATTTCCGGCCAAAATAGGAAGTGTAATAGTGATTTTTTCTCAGATGTTATGAAAGGTCTCAATGTGACCTATAAATCGGTGAATTTGAAGAAAGCAGCCCTTTTCAAAGAATTAATGCAAAAATATGATGATAGTGATGTGACAGATGAGCAGGTGGAAGAAGTTTTTGCGCGTATCGAAAAGCTTCATAATCGGTCCGCTCATCTTGTTAATGAATGGAAGAGGCGGTTCGAGGCGAAAGGTAAGATTGCAAGGTTGTAGTAGTTCTTTTGTGTAAGTATGGGCCCGAGGTATCACACTCTATGTGTACCTCGGTTTTTTATATTTTTTATAATTGCACCAATTGTTTCAAATAAATAAAGTTTTATTCACCAATATTTCTGGTGTAGTTATCTAAAAAATACTCCCATCCTTTCAAAAGAAAAATCCATATTCGCCAAATCAAAATTAGCAAAGAGTTGTTTTTTGTGAAATATTTAATAAAGTAATTGGTGATAAGGATATTCAATTAATAATTTTGAAAATAGGTGTGTAAGATGGAGAAATGTATTATTAAAATATTATTTTATATATAGCAGAAACCCTCGGCTTGTTGAGCCGAGGGTTGTTTTAGATCTCTAAACTTGCCCCTTAGTTATTCGACTCGATGTTAGCATCGAGAGCACAGCCACTCTTTTCTGATGATGTGGCGTTAGAATGTGCTAGGAAGTTCATTTTTCGAATGAGCCTCGGGTATTTTTTGACCCGAACACCTTTTTTAGTGGTGCTCCTTCTTCAATTCAGAGTTACTGTGGAGTGATTTTTGTCTAACATCTCACACCCCAGGGCTTAGAAATCTTTGGCTTAATTTATGTTTGCGCAGGCCTTTGCGCTTTTAGTTACTTCATTTAATGTACCCTCCTTTTAAGGTACATCATTAATGATATCATATTATTAATATTATGTCAAGTTTTTAAATAATAATTTTTTAACATAAATTAAACCAATCTTAAAGTGGTTTTTATAAATATTTAATTTAAGTTATCTGGTTAAAAAAATCAAAATTTTTTAATTACTTTAATCAGTGGGCGAATGTATTATTATAATTCGCCCAAAATAATCATATTTTTATAGCATTTATCTATTTGATTGAAGTTTCTGTTGGTTTTCTCATAAACCATTCACCGGCAAAACTTTTTTTCTTTTTTCCGGTATTGATAGTTACTGTATAATCAGCTGAAGAAATTTTTCCGTTTTTATTATCTCTTTTTCTTAGAGCTACTATCTCAAATGGTCCATTTCCATATTTATTTATCATTTCAGGTAGCATAGAAGGATAAGATTTTTTGTCCCAATATACAAATTCTCCAAGTGTTAAGTTCTTGATTATCAACTTAGACTCCTTTTGTAATTATGCATATTATATAAATATATGTCAAATCTTGTGGGCAAGGAGGGACTTTACCTCGAAAAAACTAGTCTCAGTCAGACTAGTTTTTTCTGGTCACCAGTTTGTCGACAAGCACTGCTGTGCTCGTAGACCGACAAACTGTTCTCGTCCCTCTCATAAAGCTCCGCTTTATTCGAGAAATACCCCTCAGCTTTGCTGTGGGGATTGGTAAAAGAGTGTCGGCGGTGGCCGACTCCTATACGAATATAAGAGCCATGGTTCGCCTCGCCAATACCTCGTTTGCTCTGCCAGCGAGGATCAGGCGAGGCGACTGCTTTTATTCTTGCTCCAACTAAAAAGCCGCCTAAGCGACTTTTTAGTGTGGACGAACAGTGTGGCTTTCCGAACTAGGGAAGTATAAGGGTTAAATAAGTTTAAGTATTAAAGAATTAAGTTTCATAAACGAGAAAGCCACGAGTGGTCTGTGACTTCTCGTGGCTTGTTAGTCGCCAATTGCGTTTTGACGACCTGGCTGGGATTGGTGTTTCCAGTTCTTGGCTCCCTCATCAGCCAGGTACTTCAGGGCTCTGATGGAGTTTTTTCCATTTCGCATTGCTTGTCGCAATGTTGCAGTGAAAAGTTCCTCACCTCCAATTTCCTCTTGAAAGGTTTTACCACCAGCAATAATGGTGATGGTTCCTTTCATTTCAAAACCGCCCGGTAGTTCATCTTTGGGTAACATTTTCGCTGTGCCTCCTCATTTGAGTATAGCACATAAATTGCACTATGTCAAATAAGTTCGGAAAACCACCCATCTTATTCAAAATGAGTTAAAAAATATGTTGAGAAATAAAGTTATTTCGTAAGATGGGCAAGGAGGGACTCGGTTGCAACTTTTGTTTTTCGTGAACTTAAAACAAAGTCGCGACCCCGCCTCACTTCTTTCTGGCTTTCTCGTCCCTCTCCAAACACACAAAAAATCACCTCAAGAAAGAAGTGATTTTTAGGTGTTGTGGGCAAGGAGGGACTCGAACCCTCAATCCTTACGGAACTAGTTCCTAAGACTAGCGCGTATACCAATTCCGCCACTTGCCCAATTTATATACTCTACACTATTTTCATAAAAAAATAAATAAGTATTTTATTTTTTTATGAAATATATTTTTATGTGCGCCCAGAGGGGATCGAACCCCCGACCATCTCCTTAAGAGGGAGCTGCTCTACCAACTGAGCTATGGGCGCATATTTTGGTGCCCAGGGAGGGACTCGAACCCTCAAGCCTTGCGGCAGGAGATTTTAAGTCTCCCGTGTATACCGTTCCACCACCTGGGCAATAAAATCAATTTAACATATTTTTTGAAATTAAAAAACATTATTTGATTGAGGCCACGGTGGGATTTGCACCCACGCGTCGCGGTTTTGCAGACCGCTGTGTTAACTAACTTCACCACGTGGCCATTTATTTGAACTTATTTTTAATGAGCAATCTTTGTTCTTTTGATTTGTAAAACATCTCCATTTCCATAGCTTTTTTCCTTGATTCGTGTTCTTCATAATGAATCAGTTCCCATGGTCTGTATGCTTTCGTCGATCTGACATAACCTTTATTATGCCTTGAAAATCTAATAAATACATCTTGGCATGAACCTATATAAATGTCTTTATTTTTTAAACTTCTTATAAAATATACATAAAACATTTTAGTAAATATTACGATCGCGGTTTTGTCTAAAGATCTTTAGACAGACCGTTTAACTAACTTCACCACGTGGCCATTTATTTGAACTTATTTTTAATGAACAACTTCTCTTTTATGTATTTATAATACTGTCTATTTTTTGACGATTTTTTTCACCTACATCTATTGCAAAATCTATATGAGGTATTCTGGTTATTTTAGATTTATCTCTTATAAATTGTTTAAAATCAGACCTTTTTCTTTTTGCAAAGTTTACAGCATTCTTCTCTTCGCTATCTGGAAATACTGTAAAGAAAATCATAGCATTTTTTTTGTCATTTGACATTTCCACTTTTGTCACAGTCAAAAATGAAGAACCGTTACTCTCTTGTAGTAAAAATTTTGATGCCAAATGCATTATCTCTTCTTTTATTCTTTCTCTTCTTATATTCATTAGTTTATTATGATTTTATCACCGGATGCTATTTCTAGCTTACATTCTACCATTGCTCCAAATTCTTTTGGATCCTCTATTTTATCAACTTCAACTTTTTGAACCTGCAAGTTTTTAACTTTTCCTATTGATATCTCCTCGTCCCTTCTAAATATTTTAATAGGGGAGCCAACTTTGATAACTCCTTCTTCTAGTTTACATCCTATGACTTGTTTGTCTTTAACTTTGCTAAATGTTTTCAATACTTTTACCAAACCTTTTACAGTTTCAACATCATTTTTTGGTTTTCTGTTTTCCAACTCTTCTTTCAACCACTCGCTCATCTTGTATATAATATCAAAAGTTTTTATTTCAATCCCTTCTTTTTCTGCAAAATGTGAAGCTAGATTGTCTGCTTTTACAGAAAAACCTACAACAATAGCTTTGTCTTTTCCATTTGCAATTTTAACATCGGCTTCTGTTATAGATCCTATTCCTGATCTTATTATTTTTGGAGATATTTCTTCATCGCCAATTTTTGATATCTCATATAAGACAGCATCAAGTGTTCCTGCCATATCAGCTTTAACAACTATTGGAAATCTATGTTTTGAATTTTTATCAATATAGTCTTCTTGGTTTTCAATCTTGTTTTTAGATGAGATTGCAGAGTTTTTATCTTTTGTTATATGAAAAAATTCTCCGGCTTTTGGTATGCTGTCAAAACCAAATATTTTAACAGGTGATGAAAAAGTCGCTTCTTTTATCTTTTTTCCATCACAATCCTCCATTGTTCTGATAGTTGCTATTGATTCACCGCTAACTAGAAAATCACCAACTTCAATCTTTCCATCTTTTATTATACAGACTGCTGTTATTCCATTTTTACTATCTTTGTTACTTTCAAGTATAAATCCATTACCGAGTTTATTTTCATCTCCGGATAGTCCTTCTATGTCTGAAACTAAAAGTATCATATCTAAAAGTTCGTTTATACCAACTCCTGTTTTTGCTGACACTTCAACACAAGGTATACTTCCTCCATATCCTTCTATGTATATTTCATTTTCAACAAGTGAGTTTTTTGTCTTTTCTATACTAGCATCTGGTTTGTCTATTTTTGTTATAGCCACAATGAAAGGGGTGTTGCTTTCTTTTATAAATTTTAAAGCTTCAACTGTTTGGGGTTTTACACCATCTTCGGCTGATACGACAAGGATTGCTATATCTGCAACTTTTGCACCTCTTTTTCTTATTGACCTAAAAGCTTCGTGACCCGGGGTGTCAATAAAAGTTATTTTTTCTATCTGACCTTTTTCGTTTTTATGTTCTATTTCATAAGATGAAATATGTTGTGTTATACCACCAGCTTCATTTAGAGGTTTATTGCTTTTTCTTATATAAGAAAGCAAGGTTGATTTACCATGGTCTATATGACCCATTATTGAAACTGCTGGGGCTCTTTTCATAATATTTATTTTTTAAGAGTTTTTTTACTTTTTTCTATTACAGATTTCTCTTCTTCTGTGGTTTCAAATAGACTTTTAAATTTATTTACAGGTTTACTGAAAATAGATATTCTGTCTCTTGAATGCATACTTGATATAACAACACCATCTCCGTTTTCATTTAGAAATGAAGTTGAAAAACTTTGATTTCCTCCATCTCCTGTTCCTTTAAAGGGATTAAACCTAACTGTTTCAACAGATTGAATACTTTTTCTCAATCTTTCTTCAACTTCTTTAAAATACTCAATACTATCTAATTCAAATTCTTTTAGTTTGTCTATTTCGTTTTTAGTGTAGATTATTGTATCTTCTAAACTTTTAGCATCTTTACCTAAAAGAATCCTTCTTAGTTTTATCTCTATTTTTGCGATCCAAATAACCATTACTATTAAAAGTAATAATAGACAATATATTATTATTTGGTCTATATCAAAAGGCATTGGGTCAACTCTATCATATTTTTGACCTTTTGCAAAATATGTTTTTTAAGTTAATATGGTAAATAATGAAACTAATATCAAATATAAAAGATCTTTTAAAGAGTAAACCCGAAAGGGTATTTATGGATTTTGCATCTTCTACATTTTTAAGAAAAGAAGTTTCTTTGTATATGGATCAGTTTAAAGATGTTTTTCATAATCCAAGCTCTATATATCTGGAAGGTAGGATTGCAAAAGAGTTACTTGACAAGGCAAAGAGTTCTTCTGCTAATTTTCTAAATTGTTCAAAAGATAATATTGTTTTCACGAGTGGTGGAACAGAGTCAAATAACTTATTTATATTGGGAACTATAAAAAAAGCTAAAGAAAACGGAATAGAAAAACCACACATAATATCTTCAAAAATAGAACATCCATCTGTTATTGAAACTTTAAATCAGTGTGTAAAGATGGGTGCAGAAGTTACATTTTTAGATGTAGACAAAGAAGGTTTAGTTTCTGCATCTGTTGTGCATTCTTCCATAAAAGAAAATACAGTTTTAGTTTCTTTGATGTATGTAAACAATGAAATAGGAGTTGTAAATGATATAAAAGATATAGGAATGTCTATAAAAAATTGGAAAGAAAAAGACTGTAAAAATGATCTGCAAAAGAAATTCAATTATCCTTATTTTTATAGTGATTGTTGTCAGGCACCACTTTATTTCAATATAGATGTCCAGACTTTTGGTTTAGATGGTTTATCTATTGATGGTATAAAGATTTTTGGGCCAAAAGGTGTAGGACTTTTGTTTGTTAGAAAAAATCTATCAATAGAGTCTATTTTTTTTGGCGGTGGGCAAGAGATGGGACTTAGATCTGGAACTGAAAATTATATTTCAGCCATTGGACTTGCAAAAGCTTTGGAGATTGCAAAACAAGAAAGATTTGATGTGTCCGAAAAAGTTTCTGAGTTAAGAGATTATTTGAAAGATGAGGTTTTAAAAAATTTTCCAGAAGTCAAAGTTAACGGTTCTTTAAAGAAAAGATCTCCAAATAATATAAATTTTTGTATGAAAGTTTCAGGTAAATATTTAGATTCAGAGTATTTAACTGTTGTTCTAGATACTTTTGGTCTTTCTGTGTCATACTCCTCCTCTTGCAGAACTCTTAAAGAAGATTCAAGTTCTTATGTTGTTGAAAACTTAGGTCAAAAAGAGTGTGGCTCTTCTAGTTTGAGATTTTCTCTTTCAAAATACACAACAAAGGAAGATGTGGATTTTGCTGTAACTGCTTTAAAAAAAGCTGTTAAACAAGTTTGCCTTTAGTATTTTTTTGGTATAATAAAACTAATAAAAAAAAATAAATGGAAGATCTAAATAAAAATCAAATAATATTACTCACAATACTTATATCTTTTGTTACTTCAATAGCAACAGGTATTATGACAGTCTCTCTTTTGATGGAGGCACCTGTCGAAGTTACACAAACAATAAATAAAGTTGTAGAAAAAACCATAGAAACAGTAACTACTCCAACTGAAATAGTTAGGGAAACAAATGGAAAGAAAGAAGTTGTAACTGTTGTTGTAAGTGAAGATGATAGGGTAGTTTCTGCAATAGATAAAAATACAAATTCTATTTTTAGGATTAGAGCTAGAAATAAAGGTCTAGGGGTGGATAATTTTTATGGGATTGGAATTGTTGTTTCAAAAGACGGCCTTATAGCCACAGATAAAAAACCAATATCAGAAGTTATGGAATATGTTGCTATAAATAGTTCTGGAAAAGAAATACCACTTGTTTATGTCCAGTCACCAGATAAAAAATCACAAATAGGATTCTTTCTAGCAAAACCAAAAGATAAGTATGTATTTTCACCATCTAGTTTAGCGGGTTCTGATGCTAAACTAGGGCAATCTGTTATAGCTATCGGTGGAGATGAAGTTAATTCTGTTGCAACTGGAAAAGTTACAACTTTAAATACTTTAAGTGTTTCAACTACTACAAAAATTATTACTTCAATAGAAACTGATTTGTCCTCAAAAGATTTAGTTTACGGTGGCCCACTTCTTTCTCTCTCTGGTGAAGTTTTAGGTATATCATCTTCAGATTTTTCTTCAGCTAGGATTTTTATACCATCTAGTGTTTTAAAAACAGAAGTGTCTCTTATAAAAATCAACTAGAAATTTGCAAAAAATTTTTAAGTTTTTGTGTATTTTTCCCTTGACCTAAAAATATTTAGGGAGTATAGTTAACTTGTTAACTATTTTTAAATTTAAGTATAAAAAATAAAATTATGCCACCATTTAATCATTTCACTACCAAAGCAAAAGATGCAATAAGAAGGGCTCATGAGCTCGCAATAGAAAGAGGTCAGAACCATGTAAATGTTATGCATCTTTTAACAGCTCTTGTTGTTCAAGAAGAGAGTATGGTTATATCTATTTTAGAAAAAATGGATGTTGATACTATACTTTTAACAGACTCACTTTTAGATAGTATGGATGGTGAAGATACTGGTCAAACTCTTTCTGCTTCTTATCAACTTTATTTAACTCCTGAACTTGCCCAGGTCATTGAACATTCTGACCGTGTTGCAAAGGGTATGAAAGATGAATTTGTCTCAACTGAACATTTGTTTTTGGCTACACTTGATATTCCAAGTCAAGCAAGAGATATAATATCAAAATTTAAAGTAACAAAAGATAAAGTTTTGTTTGCAATAGAAGAAATTAAAAATCAAAAAACTGATGATAAAAGTTCTGTTAAAAAATTTAAATCACTTTCTAAATACACCAGAAGTTTAACAAAACTAGCTTTGGCAAATAAACTAGATCCTGTCATTGGTCGTGATGATGAGATAGCTAGAATAATCCAAATACTTTCAAGAAGAACAAAAAATAATCCGATTTTGATAGGTGAGGCTGGTGTTGGAAAAACTGCTATTGCTGAAGGTTTGGCAATAAAAATGGCAACAGGAGATATTCCAGAATCTCTAAAAGATAAAGAGCTTGTTTCTTTGGATTTAGGTCTTTTGATAGCTGGAACAAAATACAGAGGTGAGTTTGAAGAAAGACTTAAAAACATACTAAAAGAAGTTGAAAAATCTGACGGCAAAATAATTTTGTTTATAGACGAAATACATACTATAGTTGGAGCTGGTGCAGCCGAGGGGTCAATGGATGCTTCAAATATGCTTAAACCGGCACTTGCAAGAGGTGAGCTTCGTGCTATCGGAGCAACAACTCTAAGGGAGTATCAAAAACATATTGAAAAAGATCCAGCACTAACAAGAAGATTTCAACCTGTTTATGTAAACGAGCCTTCTGTTGAAGATGCCATAACTATACTTCGTGGTTTAAAAGAGAGATATGAACTATTTCACGGTGTTAGGATCACAGATGAAGCTATTGTTTCTGCGGTTAACCTTTCTTCAAGGTATATAACAGATAGATTTTTGCCAGATAAAGCCGTTGACCTTATAGATGAAGCATCTTCTTATTTAAAAATTTCTTTGGAAAATATGCCACCTGTGCTACAAGAAACAAATTCCAAAGTTGTTAAACTTGAAATAGAAAAAGAAGCTCTTAAAAAAGAAACTGATGTAAAATCTAAAAACAGAATAAAAGAAATTGAAAAAGAAATCGCTGATCTGAAAGAAAAGACATCCGAGATTGAACTTAAATGGAGAAATGAAAAAGAAACAGTTACTGTTATAAAAGATTTGAAAAAGAAACTTGAAGAGCTTAAAGTTGAAGCTGAAAATGCAGAGCTTAAAGTTGATTTAGCTTTGGCTGCTCAAATAAGATACGGGCAGATACCTCTTTGTGAAAGAGATTTGGAAAATGCTATAAAAAGATTGAAAAAGTTACAAAGTGGTAGGAGGATTTTGAAAGAAGAAATAACAGAGAGTGATATTGCTGTTATAGTTTCAAAATGGACAGGTATCCCAGTTTCTAGAATGCTTGAATCTGAAGCTGATAAATTGAGTAGAATGCAAGAAATTTTAGAAAACAGAATCATCGGACAAAAAGAGGCTGTGTTGAAAATATCTGATACTATAAAAAGATCAAGAGCTGGTATAAGTGATCCAAATAGACCTATTGGCTCTTTTCTATTTTTAGGTCCGACAGGTGTCGGAAAGACAGAATTAACAAAAGCTTTGGCAGAGTTTATGTTTAGCGATGAAAAAGCTCTCATAAGGGTTGATATGTCTGAATTTATGGAAAAACATTCAGTTTCAAAGCTTATTGGAGCACCCGCTGGATATGTAGGTTATGATGAGGGAGGAACATTTACAGAACAAGTAAGACATCGTCCTTATGCCGTAATACTTTTTGATGAAGTTGAAAAAGCTCACCCAGAGGTTTTCAATATCTTGCTTCAAGTTTTGGATAATGGAAAATTAACAGATGCAAAAGGTAGAGTTGTTAATTTTAGAAATACTGTAATTATTTTGACTTCAAATATAGGTGCAGAACATATAGACAAGATGGAAAAGCTCGGATTTAGTGCGGATAAGACAGCCAATGCAAATTATACAGATGCAAAAGAAAAAATAAATTCATCTCTGAAAAATTATTTTAGACCAGAGTTTATAAACAGATTAGATGAGATAGTTATATTTGATATATTGTCTCCTGATGCTATAAAAGAAATTGTTAAAATACAAATAGATATAATAACAAACAGATTAAAGGAAAAAGATATTAAACTAAGTTTCTCAAAAGAAGTTTTAGATGTGTTGGCAAAGGACGGATATAACCCACAATATGGAGCAAGACCACTGAAAAGGCTTATACAGACAAAAATATTAAATCCAATAGCAAATCTGATAATAGGAAAAAAAGTTTTCAAAGGTGGTGTTATAAATATAGGATATAAAAATGAAGAGTTTAACTTTGAAGTTAAAAATTCTAAAAAGATATTGGGTGATAGTTTTATTGTGTCTGGTTTATCTGTTTGATATAATATGAGTATTATTATAAGTTTAATATATATATGAAAAGAGAAGGAGAAGGAGAAAAATTTATTAATGAATTTAATCCTAAAATTATAAAACCAGAGGGTAAAATAGAATTAAAAAACGATATAATTACTGATAAAGAAAATTATACAAAGGAAAAAGCATGTCTTTCTTGTGGTAGATTAGGTCATTCTGCAACAAATTGTCCAGAGGCAAATATAAAATTAAATAAAAATAAATTTGCAACTGATATAGAGTATAGATGTAGTAAATGTGGTTTACTTGGTCATTTGGATGAAAATTGTCCTACCCACACTGAAAGTTTATAGATTATTCTTAGATAAAAATAATAAAATTTAAAACAAATCTCGGTAAATTCCGAGATTTGTTTTGTTTTTAAAATATGATATTCTATTTGTATTGCGTCGGTGGCGGAGTGGTCAATCGCAGCAGACTGTAAATCTGTCGCCCATTGGGCTACGTAGGTTCAAATCCTACCCGGCGCACAAAAATAATTCCCGTAAGGGAATTTTTTGGTGTGCAGGGAATAAACCTCTTGGGAGAGGTTTATGTTAGGATTTGAACGACGGAGCTAAAAATTTTCAGTAGAAAATTTTGCGAGTCGGTGCCTAGCCTAAAATTTTTTGACGAAAAAATTTTAAGGCGAAGGAAAACTCCTACCCGGCGCACAAAAAGAAAACCCGAAAGGGTTTTTCTTTTTGTCGACCGGAGCAAAGCATCGCTTTGCGAGTAGGATTTGAACAGAAAAGCGGTCTACAAATTCAGCAGAATTTGTCGCTTTTCTGGCGACTAGGTTTTTTCTGAGTGGCGACGAAGAAAAAATGTAGTCAAAATTCCTACCCGGCGCACAAAAATAATTCCCGAAAGGGAATTTTTTGATTTACTTCAAAATATAAATATGGTAGATTTTTTTGAGATGGAAAAGAAATTAAACATCTTGTTAATTGAAGACGATCTTCATATTCGGCAAGGTCTTGAAATGTTTTTAATAAGATTAGGATACAATGTTACTTCTTTTGATAATATTAAAGATCCAAAAGATTTAATTTTAAACGATGAAGTACCTGACATCATTGTTTCTGACAATCAAGTTATTGGTGGTTACGGGTCTGATTTTTTAGCTTGGTTAAGAAGTGACGATTCTGTTCCAAAACAAGCAAAAAATATACCATTTATATTAATGAGCGGATCTGATCTTAGAGAAAGATGTAAAGGGTTTGATAAATGCTCTTTTTTACAAAAACCTTTTGTTTTTGGTAAATTAAAAGAAGTTATAGAAGAATTTTTCCCAGACTCGCAGTAGGCGGGTTTTTTGTTTTAAAAATATTTGTGTATTTCTCTGTATTGTTAAAATTTTTTATGATATAATTTTATTATAAAAATTATTATTTAAGTTTTATTGGTTATGATTAAAAAATTTATCTCGCTTGGTTTACTTTTTGTTTTTGTATTTATACTGTTTTCTTCTTCAAATTCTGGTGGCTTTAAACATAGACTTCAAACCGGTGCTGTGGCACTTGCAGGTCAAGATGAAAAAGTTTTGACAAAAACTTTTGATCTAAAAGGTTCTTCATCTGAAATTTCTGGTAGAACAGATGGTTCAACTGTAACACCTGTTGTTGGTCCAACAGGAACTGTAAAGGTTAGAGGTCAGGGATCTGTAAACTTTATTCCAACAAGTTCAGGAAATGGAATCTCTTTTGAAAAAGGTAATACTCAAAATGATAACACAGCTTTTTATCTTTTTAGAGGTGCGGATATTGTAAATCTCCTAGATTATACAGAAGGTGAAATAAGTTTTACTTTAAAATCCAAGTATTCTTATAATGAAAGAATAAATCTCCCAAGTTATTATAAATATAGAACTCCATTTTCAATAGAAGATTCATCTGTTGGTTCATCTATATCTTTTTACACAGAACCAACTCAGTTTACATTTAACTTTAAAGGAACAAGTGTAAACAGAGTCTTGTCTCAAAAAGAGTTTGAAGATTATTTTGATAAAGACAAAGAGTTAAAGGTTAGATTAGTTTGGGGTGCTGGAAAATGTAGTATATATCTAAATAATAATCTATATACAAGCAAGTCTTGTGCAACAGATAGTCAATTATCATCAAACTCTTTGATGTCAATCGGTGCTGATAAGCCTAGCTCTTATGGTGGTGGTTGGTGGGCAAATGATGACATAATGAGTGATTTTTCTATAAGTAAATATGCATATGTGGACAGAAGAGGACCTGAGATAAGAAATGTTTCTATTGTCGAAGATTTAACTTCAGCTTCTATTTCTTGGAATACAGATGAGGATTCAACTGGTGATGTTGATTATGGAACTCTTCTTTCTTATGGAAAATCTGTATCGTCATCTAATCCATCTAAAAATCATTCAGTATCTATAACAGGACTTATTCCTGGAACATTTTATAATTTTATAATCAGATCAAGAGATATTTCTGGTAATATAGCCAAGACTATAAATAATACTTTTACAACTAAAAATCCTACAACAGTTGACCCTATACCACCTACTAACCCAAACCCAACAAATCCGCCAACAAATCCGGTAAATCCAACACCACTTCCTCCTATTGTAACAAATGCTGTAAACAAAATAACTATAAAAGAAATATCTGGTCAAACTCAAACAAACAGAGTATTTTCTATTTCAAGAATATTTAAACAAGGTGATATTGCCAATTTTCCACAAGCTAAAATCGGTGGAAATACCATAAACACTCAAGCTGATGTAAAAAACAGATGGCCAGATGGATCTGTAAAGCATGCTATGATTTCTTTCATAACAACAGTATCAGCTAACTCATCTGTTGATGTTGAATTTGTTAACCAATCTTCTTGTAACTGTAATTCAGGTCTTTCTGCAACAGATATGCTTTCTTCAAAATACGGTTTAGATGCCTCAATGACAGTTTCTCCTGGTGGAACAGTTAGTGCGAGGGATATCATACAATCCGGTAATTTTAGATACTGGCTTTCTGGTCCAATAGTAACTCAGGTTATTGTTGAAGATAGAACACCTGCTAGATCTTTTGATCTTTCTTTTGGAAGTCAAAAATCATTTCACCCGATGTTTATAGTTTCTTTTTATCCATCAGATTCAAATGTCAAGGTTGATTTTATAGGTGAAAATGTTTGGGTTGATGGACTTAAAGATATTAAATATTCACTTACACTTAACCTAGATGGTAAAACAGTTTATTCAAAGAGGGATTTTGTCCAGTCATATGCAACAAGATGGAGACAGACTTTCTATAAAAACAAACCAACTGATATTCAAATAGATCATAATTTAGCTTATTTAGTATCAACAAAAGCACTTCCAAACTTTGATACAAGTATAAGGATAAGTGATACTGCAATAAATGATGGGGTTAACAAACCTTGGAATAGTCAATGTGATAGTCCTTCTTGGGTAAATGCAGTTTCAAGTGGGAAAACTGATATAGGTGGAACTGCACAGGTTTGTACTTATATACCAGCTCCTGGTGGGAGACCAGATTTGGGACTTATACCAGGATGGTATGTTAGGTATTTGTATTCTATGTCATCAAATAATCCTTTGGCATATAAATATCTTGATATTATGAAAGGAAATGCAGATGTTTCTGGTTCAATAAGAATGAATTATAGAGAAACTAAGACTAATAAAAATTTCAGCAACAATGTTCCAGAATCAGCTTTTGGTAAAAGTTTATCTTTGGATTCTAGATTGGGATATACACTTATTGGTGGACAAGGGGATGCGGCGGAAGGTGATTCTATATATTTTGTCCCAGGAGGTGAGTTAAGTGGTAGAAATGGCTTAGAACCTGAACTTGCCCATTTACCATCACTTTCTTATGTTCCATACATAATGACAGGAGATTATTACTATCTTGAAAATCAATATATGGCAGCATCTTATGCTATAGGAACTGGTGCTGACTTTGATGCTTATAGAAAGAGAAATCCAAATACTGCTGGTATTATAGCTAGAACAGAATATAGAGGAGTTGGTTGGGGATTGAGAGAAGTAGGATTTGCTGGATTTATTGCCCCTGATAACACACCAGAAAAAGAATATTTTACAAGAATATTAAATAGAAATATTGCTTTTTATGAAGGTTTGTATAACTTAAGAGATGGTAATTTCTTTGATTCAAGTTGCAATAATAGACAATTTAACAGACTAACAGAGACAAATGTTTGGTGTTATGGAAATAAAATAGATACTATTTGGTTGTGGTATAACAGTGTAGGTGATGTTAGAACAGATAACCCTATGAAAATATTGGAACCTGGAAATAAAGGTTATGCTGTAACTAATCCTCCTTTTAATACAGATAAAGTTACTGCACTTGAGGCACCTTGGGGTTGGGGTTATAACTTAAATGTTTGGGGAATGCTCTCTGAAATGGGCTATCCGTTTAAACCTATATTAAATGACAGATTAAAGATATATTTATATCTAACAATACATCCTGATGCTGTTCCTCAACTTGTAGCCGGATATGTTATACCTACTAGAAATGGTAGTGGTAGACTTATACAAACTCCAAAAGAATTTGTAGATGCCTTTAATCCTCAAAAGATCCAAAGTATAATAGCTGATAATTATTCAAATGCAGCTGATCCTCAATCTGGATACTCACTGATTGCAAAAGCTGCTATGAGTTACCTTCCTGGTGTAAATGAAGGAAACCTTAGAGGTCAAGATGCTTGGAACTTTATCAAAAATGCACTTTCTAGATATGAATCAGCACTTACTTATGATCAGAGCTGGGCCATAATCCCTAGATATGTTGATAATAATCCAGCACCTGCACCTACTCCTGTAAATAACAATAATCAAAATCCTAATTCTAATAATAATGGTAGTTCAAATCCAATATTAAACATAGTTGAAACTATAATTGCACCAATAGTAAATATAATATCTCCTATTCCAACTCCAACTTCAACACCTACACCTACACCTACTCCATCTACTGCAACTCCTACTCCAACTATAACTGTTCCAGTTTCAAATTCAGGAAATCCTCTTTCTATAAGTTCTGTTAGAGCGGTTAAAAATAGTTCAACTGAGGTCGTCATAACTTGGAATACAAATCTAGATTCTGATTCAAATGTTGAGTATAGATATTCAGTTGGTCAAGGAAAATGGACATATAACACATCTTTTTCAACAACGAAAACTACATCTCATAGAGTTGTATTAAAGAACCTAAGACCAAATTCAATATACTATTACAAAGTTTGGTCAAAAGATAGAAATGCAAATACAGCAAATACAGCAGAGAGAATATTTAACACAATAGAAGAGTAGTAACTAAAAGTTGAGAACAAAAACAGACTGGCTAAAACCAGTCTGTTTTTCTTTTATATTTTTATTCGAGAAATACCTCGCAGCTTTGCTGCGAGGATCAGGCGAGGTGACTGCTTTTATTCTAATATTTTTATTTTATCAACAAGTATATTTTTATTTCCATTTTTTTCAGAGATCTTACCTTTAACCACTACACAAGTATCTTTGTTTATAAAATCTTTAAACTCCAAACATACTTTTGGAAAAAGTATTAGTTCAATGGAATCACTTATATCTGAAAGTTTAACAAAATACATTTTGTCTCCTTTTTTTGTCTCTATTTCTTTTATTTCTTCTATTATTCCACCAACTATAACTTCTTTGTTATTTTTGGAAACTTCTTTTACTTTTTTAATATCAAGATCTCTTTTACCTAATCTTTCCTTAAATTGATCTAGTGGGTGGCCTGAAAGATAGAGTCCTAGAAGTTCTTTCTCCCAAAGCAGTTCATTTGCGGTATTGTATTTTTCACTTTTTTTGATATCAAGTTTTAAATTATTTCCAAAGTCACTAAAAAGAGAGTTTTGGTTTTCTTCTGGTTTTGATTGTCTTGAAAATTCAAGCATTTTTTCCAAATTATCAAGCAAGTCGTGTCTTTTAAAATCTATTGATATTGAATCTAGTGCACCAGATTTTATGAGTGCTTCAAGAGATTTTTTATTTAGATTTCTATCATTTATTCTTGAAAGAAAATCTTCTAATGATTTAAAATTTCCAGATTTTTTTCTTTCTTCTATTATCATATGAGATATATTCTCTCCAAAATTTTTTATAGTAGTTAACCCAAATCTTATTGTTTCTTTTTCAGCATCTTTGACTACTGTAAAATCTGAATATGATTGGTTTATGTCTGGTGGTAGTATAAGTATTCCCATTCTCTTACATTCAGCAACTGATATTGCTACTTTATCTACATCTCCATCGTGGTGTGTTAAAACAGATGCCATATATTCGGCAGGGAAGTTGGCTTTAAGATATGCTGTCTGATAGGCAACTCTTCCATAAGAAACTGAGTGAGCTTTGTTAAAACCGTATGCGGCAAAAGGTTCTATCCAAGTCCAAAGCTGTGCAGCTTTTTTCTCTGGCCAATTTGAATACTGCACACAACCTTTTATAAACTTTTCTTTTTGCATAGCCATTTCTTCAGGAATCTTTTTTCCAACAGCTTTTCTAAATTTATCTACTTCACCCCAAGAGTATCCGGCTAGTTTGTGAGCCATCATAAGTAGATCATCTTGATAAACCAAAATACCATAAGTTTTTTTAAGTATTGGTTCTAATGCTTGATCTAAATAGGAGATCTTTTGAGGGTTATGTTTTCTCTCAATGTAGTCTGGTATAAACTGAATAGGGCCTGGTCTGTATAAAGCCACCATAGCATTTATATCGTGTATTGTTGTTGGTTTTAGTTCAACTAAAAACCTTGTCATACCATCTCCATTTAACTGAAATAAATCTTCGGTTTCTCCTTTTGCGAGTATTTTAAAAGTTTTTTTATCATCGATTGGTATATCATCTTGTTTTAGATTAACTCCTTTTGTCTTTGAAATTAAAGTTATTGTATCTGCAATAATAGAGAGGTTTGAAAGTCCAAGAAAGTCAAACTTTAACAAACCAGCTTCTTCTATACTATACATATCATATTGAGTTATTATTTTTCCTTCACCTTTTGGATCGTATTGTAAGGCAGTATAATCAGTTATTTCAGTGGGAGATATAACAACTCCGGCAGCATGAATACCCATATGTCTTGCACACCCTTCTATTTTCATTGCCATATCTATTATTATCTTTACATCTTTTTCTTTTTTATATAAATCTTTCAATTCTTCTGTTTCTTCAAGAGCTCTTTCTATTGTCATTGGAAATCCTTGAGAACCCATTGGTATAAGTTTTGCTATCATATCACCGAGGGAGTATGGAAAACCAAGTGCTCTTGCTGTATCACGAACAGATCCTCTTGCTGCCATTGTTCCAAATGTTCCTATTTGGGCAACTTTATCAGATCCATATTTTCTTTTTGCATATTCAACCATTTCGTCTCTTCTATCGTCAGCATAATCCATATCAATATCTGGTGCTGATGGTCTGTCAGGGTTTAAGAATCTTTCAAACGGTATTTCATATTCAATAGGGTTGATTTTTGTAATACCAGATAAATATGTTGTTAGTGATCCAGAAACTGATCCTCTGATATTTGTTAGTATCCCATTTTCATCAGCATATTTTAGTAGATCAGCAACAACTAGAAAGTATGGTGAATAACCTTTGTTTTTTATAACTTCAAGTTCGTAGTCCAGTCTTTTTAAAATTTCTTCTGTCTTTTCTATGTTTCTTTTATCAAGCCCTTCGTATGCTATTTTTTTCAACTCTTCATCTGCACTAAGGCCACTTTCTATTTTAAATGCTGGAAAAACCCATTTTCCAAGTTCTATTTCAATGTTACATTTATCTGATATTTCTTTGTTATTTAGTATTAAATTTTCTTGATCTTTAAAACTATTTAAAATCTCACTTTTTTTCCTGAAAGACAAATCATATTCCTCGTCATCTTCTCTTATTTCTCCATTTGATTGTATTGAAAGTAGTGTTTTCCAAGCCTTCCTGTCATCTTTTTCAAGATAATAAACTTCTTGACTCGCAAATGCTTTAATATTGTTCTTATTTGCAAAATCAATCACAGCATCTGCTTTTTCAATTAGATTTTTTATTTCACTGTGTTTACTTATTTCTATATAAAAATCATCTCCAAATAATCTTTTATAGAAATCAGCTTTTATTCCAGCTTTTTCGTAATCTTTTATTTCAATAGCTTTTGATATGTCACTGTTTAGAAAAGGGGCTATACAAATAAGACCTTCTTTGTATTTTTCCAAAGTACCACTGTCTATTCTCGGTTTATAATAAAAACCCTCAAGGTGTGATACGGTAACGAGTTTAATAAGATTTTTATAACCAGTATAATCTTTTGCAATTAAAAGTAGTCTCTCTCTTGGTTTGTCTATACTACCATCTTTATCTTTCATTTCTCTAGGTGCTAAGAAGAAATCAACCCCTATTATTGGTTTAATTTCTTTTTTTTTACACTCTTTGTAAAATTCAATAGCTCCGTATAGATTTCCACTATCTGTTAGTGCCAAAGCCGTCATATTTTCTGATTTTGCTTTTTTTACCAAATCTTCTATTTTAGGCAATGCAGAGAGAAGGGAATAGTGACTATGGGTATGTAGGTGTGTAAAATCATCCATATCTAAATTATACTAGAAAAAAAATTAAAGTAATATTTACAAAATATGATATTATTTTCTAAATGGCTTCAAGTTACATTATAGGTGTTGATGAGGTTGGTAGAGGGCCTTTGGCAGGGCCGATTTGTTTTGGGTTTGTAAAGGTTTCTTTTGAAAATTATATAAGACTGAAAAAAAATAAAAATTTACCAAAAAAAGGTCTTGATTCTAAAAAAATAAATAAAAATGAAAGAGAGGGGTTTGAAAAATATTTAAAAAAGTTAAAAAAAGATGGGGTATTAGATTTTTGTATTGTTACTTTTTCAAACAAAGATATAGATAAATTTGGACTATCTGTTGTAATAAAAAAGAGTATAGAAGAAGGTCTGAAAAAAATGAAAGCAGACAAAAAAGACACTCTATTTTTTGATGGTGGACTTAGGACAGATATTTCAAATTTTCCAAATCAAAAAACCATAATAAAAGGTGATGAGAAAGAAAAAATTATCTCTTGGGCTAGTATAGTTGCAAAGGTTTATAGAGATAGGTTTATGAAAAAGCAGTCTCTAAAATATCCAAAATATGGATTTGATAAAAATGTTGGATATGGGACAAAGGAACATCTACAAAAAATCAAAGATTTTGGAGTGTGCTCTTTACACAGAAAATCTTTTTTGACAAAAGTTATTTTATGATTATTATCTATATGTAGATATGGAATATACTAAATATGAAGAATGTGCATATAATAAATTAAGACTACAAGCATATTTTTTATATAAAGGAAAAATTTATCAGAAAATTACAAATATGTATGCAAAATTAGTTGATGATCCGAATGGTAAAGAAATTTGTTTTTCATGTTTTTCTGGTGTGACAAGAATAGTTCTGAATAATAAGGTTTTTACTGATTCGGTTTTACCAAGTAGAGTAAGAATGAAATTCTATAATGCAACTTAGAGTTGCTTTTTTGTTTGATTATGTTAATATGTATATATTATGGTAGTAAGAATGAGACATACTAGGGCACAGAGGGGAAATACAAGATCCCATCATGCTCTTTCAAAACCGCCTGTAACAGTTGACAAAAGTGGTAATCCACACCTTCGTCATAGGGCTTCACTTGTAACCGGAGAATATAGAGGTAGAAAGGTTATAGATACAGAAGCAAAGCTTTTGAAAAAAGCTAAAAAAATGCAAAAAGAAGGTAGATAAAAATAAAAAAATGGCAAATAGGCACATTTCCAGATCAATAGTATTACAAACACTTTTTGAATGGGATTTTCGTTCTGTTTCCAAAGACGACTGTTTAGAGGTTTTAAATAGGAATATCAAAGAATTTGCTGATGAGAGCAGAGATTTTCCTTTTATGGAAAAATTGCTTTTTGGTGTTTTGGATAAACAAAAAGATCTTGATCTGATTATAGAGAAAGCTGCACCAGAATGGCCAATAGATAAAATAAGTTTAATTGATAGAAATATACTAAGACTAGGGCTTTATGAGCTTTTGTTCTCTGATAGAGATGAAGTTCCTGCAAAAGTTGCAATAAATGAAGCAATAGAGTTATCTAAAGTTTTTGGTAGTGACACATCAAGTAAATTTATAAATGGTGTGCTGGGAGCTGTATATAAAGAAATAGGTGAACCAGGCAAAGATCAAGTAACAAAAGATCGTAAAAAAATTGATATAAATGAACCTATTAAAACAGAATATTTGGCAGGTGCTGTTGTTTATGCAAAAAACAATGATGATATTTATGTTGCTTTAGTTCATGATGTTTTTGGTAGATGGACATTGTCAAAGGGTCATATAGAGGTTGATGTTGCAAATGTCACAGATGATATTATTTCTAATGAGTGTAAGAGAGTTATAAAAGAAGAATTGTCTTTAAATGTGTCTGTAAAAGAAAAATTAGGTAGCAATGAATATTCAACCTATCATCCAGAAAAAGGTAAGATAAAAAAGAATGTCACATATTTTTTGGTTGAATCTGATTTTGAAGAGATAAAACTTATAAACAGTGGTGGACTGGATGATGCGAGATGGTTCAGGTTAGGCGAGATACTTGACTTGAATTTTTATAATGATATATTGCCACTTATTACAAAAGCAGTAAATATACTTTTAGGTAAATAAAAATGAATTTTAATGATTTTGAACAAAAAATAAATATTATTTTTAAAGATAAAGATCTTTTAAGACAAGCATTTATACATAGGTCTTATCTAAATGAAAATAAAAATTTAAAAACTGATCATAATGAAAGATTGGAGTTTTTAGGTGATGCTATATTGGAACTTGTTATTACAGATTATTTATTTCATAACTATCCGGATAAAAATGAGGGTATTTTGACATCTTATAGGTCAGCCCTTGTAAATGCAGATACTTGTGCATCTATTGCATCTGATTTGGGTGTAAATGAACTTCTGCTCTTGTCAAAAGGTGAGAGTAAAGATACAGGAAGAGCTAGACAATATATACTTGCAAATACACTAGAAGCTATAATCGGGGCAATATATCTAGATCAAGGTTATGAAAAATCTAAATCTTTTATTGATGAAAATTTTATTCCACTTATAGATACAATAACAAAAGAGGGTTTACATATAGATGCTAAAAGTTTATTTCAAGAAAAAGCACAGGAGTTTTTAGGAATAACCCCTTTATATAAAACTATAAAAGAATCTGGCCCAGATCATGACAAAGTATTTACAGTGGCACTTTTTGTTGGTGATCAGGAAGTTTCAAATGGTTCTGGTAAATCAAAACAAGATGCTGAACAAGATGCTGCCAAAAATGCTCTTGTAAAAAACAATTGGAAATAATTTAAATTTATTCGATAAATACCCCTCAGTTTTGCTGTGGGGATTGGTAAAATAGTGTTGGCGGTGGCCGACTCCTATACGAATATAAGAGCCCTGGTTCGCCTCGCCAATACCTCGTCTGCTCTGCCAGCGAGGATCAGGCGAGGTGACTGCTTTTATTTAGATTTTTTGTCTCTAATATTTGTATTTACTTTGAGCACAGATTCTAATAGCTCCGGTGTATAACCGTTTTCTTTTGAAGCTTTGACTATTGCATTTACATCTTTTGGAAGACATTTTCCTCCGAAACCTCTATTGTTTTCAAATACTGTGCTATGTGATCTACCCATTCTTCCATCTAAAAGCCAAAGTTCTCTAAGTTCATTGTAGTCAACTCCAAGATTTTCAGCTATATCAAAGAATTCATTACAAAAAGTAACTTTTGTTGCTAAAAATGCATTTTCCATATATTTGCATAATTCTGCTGTTGTGCTGTCTGTTTGGTAAAACCTGGGTTCAGGGCCATAAACTTTTTTAAAGAAAGTTAGTATTTCTTTTCTGGTTTCTTTTTCTCCACCTATTATTACAAAATCGTGTTTTTTCATATCTGTTGGGTCTGGGTATCCTTTCCAGAATGGTATTTCATATTTTCCTTCACCTATATACTCCGGACTAAAACATATATTTTTGCCAGTTTTTTTAATAAGCCTTTCTGTTGTTTTTGGTGGTATTGTGCTTTTTATAAGTATATTTTTAGCATCGATCCAAGAAACAACTTCTTCTACAAGTGAGGTGTCACAAGATCCATCGTCTTTCATTTGTGTTGGCACACAAACAACTGCCAAATCAGCTTTGCTTACTTTTTTCTTATCTTTGAATTCTTTATAGTATGGGTCATAAACACAAACATCAAAATGGTCTTTAAAAAAGTTATAAACTGCTTTACCAACATAACCATAACCAATAATAGCTACTCTTTCTTTTATTTTTTCTTCTTTTTTGATCTTTTTCATTGTAATTAAATGCTAACTTTTAAACCCTCTTATTGTCAACATCCTTGCTCTAAATATTTTATGTTTTTAAGTGATAAGTATGGGGATAGATAAAGAATAGATTTGTTTTTTTTGCTATAATTTTATTATGTATTTGAAATCGCTGGAAATAAATGGCTTTAAATCATTTGCAAAAAAAAGTGAACTTTTTTTTAATTCTTCTATTTCTGCAATAGTTGGCCCAAATGGTTCAGGAAAAAGCAATGTAGCAGAATCTTTTAGATTTGTATTAGGAGAACAATCTTTAAAATCTCTTAGGGGTAAGAGGGGTGAGGATTTGATTTGGAATGGATCATCTGAAGTTCCCAGGTCAGGTAGAGCATCTGTAAAAATTATTTTAGATAATAAAAATAAATTTTTACCAATAGATTTTGAAGAGGTGTCGATTGAAAGGGTTGTTTATCGTGATGGTTTAAATGAATATATTTTAAATGGCTCAAAAGTTAGACTAAAAGATGTTACTGAACTTTTGGCTTCTGCTGCAATCGGCTCTTCCTCCCATCACATAATCTCACAAGGAGAAGCTGACAGGATACTTTCTGCAAGTAGTAGAGAGAGAAGAGAAATGATAGAAGAAGCTCTTGGTTTGAGAGTTTATCAATACAAAAAAATAGAAAGTCAAAAGAAACTTTTAAAAACAGAGGAAAATATAAAAGAAATATCATCTCTTAGGAGAGAATTATCTCCTCATTTAAAATTTTTGAAAAAACAAGTTGAGAAAATAGAAAAAGCAGAGGTTTTAAGAAATGAATTAAAAGAAAAAGCCAAAGTTTATTTGAATCTGGAGTATAAATACATAGAAGATTTAAAAACACATATTTCAAATGATAAAATTGAAAATGATAAAAAACTAAAAGAAATAGATGGAAATATAGAAGAATGTAGGTTTAAATTGGAAAATAAAAAAGATCAGGGTGGACTGAATTCTATGGTTTTAAAAATAGAAGAAAAGCTGAAAGATATTAGAGGTAGAAAAGAAGATCTGACAAGGAGAATTGGACTTTTAGAGGGTAGTATAGAAGCTACTTTGAAAATGGTTAGAAGAGAAGAGGAATTGCTGAGTCAAAAGGATTTGAAAACAGTTGAACTGCAATCCGTCAAAAGTTTATACAGAGAGATAGATAAACAAATAAAAAATATTGAGTCTATTTCAGATATTGTTAAAATAAAAGAAATTATTTCATCTATAAGATCTCTTATTTCTGCATTTATAGAAATGCACGAAGATAGGGTTGATACTAAAAATTTGATAGATGCAAAAATGGAGATTGAAAAATTTTCTTCCGAAAAAGAAAATCTTTTAAAAGATAAAAAAAGTATTGATATTGAAGAAGAAAATTTTACAGTTGAATACAATAATCTATATAGGCAAATAGAATCAGAAAAAGATACAAATAGAGATGCTGAAAAAGAATTGTTTAGATATATGGCTATAAAACAAAATCTGTTAAGTGTAGATTCTGAAATATCAAACAAAGAAAATTTGTTGAAAAACAGAGAGGAATTGTTTAAAAATGATAGCAGAGAACTTGTTTTGATATTGGGACAGGATCTTTTGGGTTTTGAAAAAGATGTTTACAACATAGATCCTTATGATTTTGAAAAAGAAAAAAGAGAAATTGAAAAGGTAAAAATCCGTTTGGAAGAAGCTGGTGTCTTAGGTGGTGCCGATATATTAAAAGAATACAATGATACTGAAAATAGGGATAAGTTTTTGGAAAAAGAAATTACTGATCTTGAGGTTTCGGCAAAATCTCTGAAAGATTTAATAGTTGATCTGGACAGTAAGCTTGATGAAGAATTTGCATCTGGGGTTTCTAAAATCAATCATCAATTTAAAGAATTTTTCTCCCTTATGTTTGGTGGTGGGGAAGCTTCACTTGATGTTATTTCAAAAAATATCCAAGAAGAAGAGGTTTTAGATGGCGAAGATGGTGATATTTCTCCTGTTTTGGATAAAGAAAAAAATATCGGCATAGATATAAATGTCTCACTTCCAAGAAAAAAGATCAAAGGACTCTTAGCTTTATCTGGTGGTGAAAGAGCTTTAACTTCTATAGCATTACTTTTTGCTATCTCTCAGGTCAATCCTCCACCATTTATTATTTTAGATGAAACAGATGCTGCACTAGATGAGGCTAATTCTAAAAAATATGGAGATATGATAGAGAAACTTTCAAAATATTCTCAACTTATTGTTATAACCCACAACAGAGAGACAATGTCCAGAGCAGGTGTTTTGTATGGTATCACTATGGGTCAAGGCGGAGTCTCTAAGTTACTATCCGTTGCTTTTGAAGAAGCTGTTGTTGTAGCAAAATAACATATTGACTTTTACCATTTTATGTTATAGTCTATTGTTTAGAATGAGAAAAGATATGTTAGCATTACATTGCTCGTTTTTTATTCGTGATTTCAAAGAATATCTAAGATTAAAATATCCAGTCACAATGTTTTTTGTTGATAATTTTTTGTGTTTGTTGATAATTTCTTTGTTAGCTTTATTTATACCCGCATTATCAAAAATTGCAATTATCTTTGCTTTGTTTTTGGTTTCATTTTTTTCTTGTAATTGGTATTTTTTCCCTGTTTTTATTCAAACTTCTATTATTCCTCATTATCTAAAAGTTGATAATAATGAAGAAAGATCCGAAATAATTGAAATTCTAGATGCAGAATCTTTGACTGTACTAGATGTTAATAGAGATGAGTTAATGGACAGAAAAATAGAAATTTATGTAGTTTACTTTGTTTTTGATAAAAAACATTATAAACATTATCCTGATTTACAAACTTTTCCCAAGAATCATTTTCATTCAAAATATGTAAATTTGATTGCTGTGGGAAATTTAGAAAAAAAAAGCAAACCTGTTTATATTCAAATATAATTGCCCCAAGGGCATTTTTTTTACAAATTTGACTTTTGTTGGTTTATTTTATATCCTCATGTTTAGAATGAATAAAGAAATCTTTGACTTACATAAGTCATATTTCTTAGGTGATATTATTAATTATTTGAGAGTCAAGCATCCTATTACAATGTCTTTGATTGATAATATTTTTTCTTTAGTAATATCATTTGGTATTTTTAGTGTATATCTTTTTTATGTACTAAGAGGTGGTTCATCTCCAGTGGTTGTTATTTTTTCGGTTCTATTGTGGGTTTTATATTTATTTTCAATTATGATTTTAGTTTTACATGATTTTGAGATTATAAATATATTAAATAGTATAGTATATAAACTCACTTTTATTAATGATGATATTCAAATTCAAACAATAATTGAATTGTTAGATCATCAAGACTTGATTTTTTTGAAGGTTGATCAAAAAGCTAATCAAATAAAATTTCTTGATTTTTATAGAGTTGATTTTTATACAAAGCTAGGATATTTTCCTTCTCATCATTGTAAATGCAGAAATTTGTCTTTGGTATGTATTTCAAGTAAAGAAAAGTTTTTGTACAAACAAGTCAAGTTGCCTTAATAGGCGACTTTTTTGTTTTACAAACTTATATTATCTGATAATCCAAAGTTTTCTTTTCCAGATCTGCTGAAATGATTTTAAATTTGACCATATCTCCCAGTGTAAATTTTTTGCCAGTTTTTTGACCTATAACCGAATATGTTTTTGGGTTGAATTCAAAGAAATCATTGAACACATTTCCAACATCTCTCATCTTCATCATACCTTCACATTTTGTTTCTTTTTCTTCTATATATATGCCCCAATCTATAACACCGGTTATTTTTCCTTCAAATATTTTTCCTATCTTGTCTTGCATATATTCAACTTGTTTGTATTTTATACTACCTCTTTCTGCATCGGCAGCTTTTTTTTCTTGTTCAGAACAAGTTATACATAATTTTTCAAATATACTAAATTCATCTTCTGCAATTTTTCCAGATTTTATTTCTCTTTCTAAAAGTCTATGAACTAACAGATCAGGATACCTTCTGATAGGGGAGGTAAAATGTGTGTAAAAATCAAATCCTAATCCAAAGTGTCCAATATTTTTTGTTGAATAAATGGCTTTTGCCATTGACCTTATTGTTGCTGTTTTTATAAGCTCTTCGTTTGGTGAACCTTCTATTTTTGAAAGAAGACTACTTATGTCTTTTGCTTTAACTTCTCCGTTGCTATGTTTTAGGTCATAACCTAGTGCTTTTAGAAAAGTTCCGAGTTCAAGTATTCTGTCCTTATCTGGTGTTTCGTGTATTCTGTAAACTGATTGAGGTTTAAAACTTCCTAGATTTTTTGCTTGTTTGTCATAAATAAATTTTGCAACTTCTTTGTTTGCAAGAAGCATAAACTCCTCGATCATTTTATGAGTGTCACCACGGATTTTTCTGTATATTCGTATTGGTTTACCGTTTTTATCCAATTCAAACTTTACCTCTTCTGTTTCAAAATTTATTGCTCCATTTTCAAACTTTTCTTTCTCTAAAACTTTTCCAATTTTTCTTAAAGTGTCTAGTTCTTTTATGTAAAGTCCATCTCCTTTGTCTAGTATTTCTTGTGCCTCCTCATAAGTAAATCTTTTATTTGAATGTATAATAGTTTTTCCAAACCATCTGTCTTTTATGTTTGCATTTTCATCTATTTTGAAAACTGCTGAAAAAGTATATTTGTCCTCGTTTGGATTTAGAGAACAAAGATCATTTGATAATACTTCTGGTAACATCGGTATTGTTCTGTCTACAAGATAAACAGACAAAGCTCTTTTAACAGCTTCTTTGTCTAGTGCTGTTTTTTCTCTAACAAAATGACTAACATCGGCTATGTGTATTCCAATCTCGTATAGTCCATCACCCAACTCTTTCAAAGACAGAGCATCATCAAAATCTTTTGCATCTTTTGGGTCAATAGTAAAAGTTATAACATCCCTCATATCCCTCCTTTGATTAAATTCCTTTTCTTTTTCTTCTGCTGTCTCTGATATTTTTTTTATTTCCTCTGCTTCTCTTAAAACTTCTTTTGGAAATTCATCTTCAAAACCATTTTCAAATAAAATAGCTTTCATCTCTGTTTCGTGAATTCCTTTTTTACCTATAACTTTTACAATCCTTGCTTCTGGGTTTTTAAAACCATCTCTCCAATTTACAAATTCAACTAAAACTTTAGTATTGTTTTCAATGTTTTTTAAACTTTCATCTGGTTTGATAAAAAAATCAAGATAAACTCTGCTATCATCTGCTTTAACAAATGTAAAATTATTTGTTTTTATAACTGTGCCAACATAAGAAGTTTTATTTCTCTCTAAAACCTTTAAAACTTCTCCTTGAACTCTACCGTAAAAAAGCTCTGGTCTTTTTGAGACCTCAACAAAATCTCCGGGAAGTGCCTTGTTTAGATATTCTGTTTGGATTTCTATCGTATCCTCTGGATTTTCTTCTGACCTAAAATATCCAATGCCTTTGCTTGAAATAGATATATTTCCTAGGAGTTTACCTTTTTCTGTGTTTGTATTTTCATTTTTCATATAAACCACTATATCAAATATTTAACTTTTGGTATAATCTGTAAATGAAAAATAAATTAGAGATATTAGATAATAATGAAGAATTATTGGAAGAAATATTAAGAACAGCTCCTGTAATAGGTTCTGGTAAAGACGGTATTGTATTAAGAATAGATGCAGATCGTGTTTGTAGGATGAATATCGCTGATTCAGAAGTAGCTGCTAAGATATTAAAAGTTTATAATCCAGATAAAGCTAATAAAGAATACACTTTTCTTAGTAGAGCTTATGAATTAGTTAAAGATAATCATCAAGGTTATGCAAAAATTGTTAGACCTATATATATTAAAAAACAACATTTAAGTGAAGAGGATAGATTATATTTAAATAGATCTGGTACATTTTTAGGAAATGATGCTGATATAATATTGATGGATTTTATTCAAGGAAAAGACATTACAAATTACATATATGATTTTGTTTTAAAAAATTTAGGATTAGATTATATGATAGATGCATCTTTAGAGGATAAATTTAATGTAGTGGCTAACCAATTAAATTTTGAATTTTCGTCTTCGGATGGTAAAGATGATTTTGCTGATATTATAGCTCAGAGAGACAATACAAAAAAATTAATTGCATTTTTACATAAAAATAGATTCTCCTTACCAGAAGGTACTATAGAAAAAATAAGAAATACTGTTAAATTAATAAATGAAAATGGTATATTTCATAATGATTTAAGTGAAAGAAATATAATATTAGGAGATGATGGAGAGGTTTATATAATAGATTTTGGAAGTTCAGTTAATGAGAAAGAAGATGTTCTCATTGATGATATGTCTATAGTTAATAGATTGACTGAAATGGTAAATTTTAATAAATTACAACTGGATAGGGATATACAAAAAAATAATTTAATTAAAACTTGGGAAAAATATTGTTCAACAAAAGAAAAACATGATAAAAGAGTTGTTTCATTTGTAGATAAAGATAATTTTATCTCGTTAAAAAACCTATTACAAGCATCAGTTAGTGATGAAGGTTCGTTAAATAAAATGCTTGGTACAATTATTTATATTATAAAAAAATCTGAAAAAAAAGATTATCATTTAAATAAAATCACTGAAATTATTAAACAAATTATTTTAGAAACAAAGTTTGAATATGGTAAAAAGATCCTTTCTAATTTTTTGGATTATTTGCAAAAAATATAAAAATACTATGTCACAAGTCCTATATCGTAAATATCGTCCGCAAAGTTTTGATGAGGTTTTAGGTCAAGATAATATAGTCAAGACTTTAAAATCTCAAATAAAACTCAAAACTATTTCTCATGCTTATCTTTTTGTTGGCTCTCGTGGAACAGGCAAGACATCTATTGCTAGGATATTTGCAAAAGAGCTCGGTGTTGGCCCAGATGATATATATGAAATAGACTCGGCGTCAAACAATAGTGTTGAAAATATAAGAGAGATTATTGACTCGACATCTACACTTCCTTTTAACTCTCCATTTAAAGTCTATATACTAGACGAAGTTCATATGCTTTCAAAATCGGCATCAAACGCCCTTTTAAAGACCCTAGAAGAGCCACCAAGCCATGTTATTTTTATACTGGCTACTACAGAGCAACATAAAGTTTTTGACACTATTGCATCTAGGACAGAGATACATACATTTAAAAAACCAACCGTTCAGATTTTGAAGCAAGCTGTTTTAAATGTTTGTAAACAAGAAGGTTTTGAGATTGACTCTCAAACTGCTGAAATGCTCTCCTTGTTAGGTGATGGTTCTTTTAGAGACACTTTGGGAAATGTTCAAAAATTGATATCAGTCTCAAAAGATAAAAAACTTTCTTATGATGAAGCGGTTATTATTACAGGTGCTCCAAAAATTGAGATTATAAATAATTTTATTTCAAATTTTCTATCAGGTGATGTTTCAAAAACACTTTCGGTTATTTCAGATGCAAAAAACTCTGGAACAGAAGCTCTGCTTTTTTGCAGAATGGTTATAGACAAGATCAGAATGCTTATGTTGATAAAATTTGGACAACAAGCTCTAGTCAAAGATCTGATTTCAGAAAATGATTTAGAATTTTTGACTTCATTAAAGGAAGATAAAAACATTAAAGTTGATTCAAAAAAGCTAGACAGACTGCTTTCTGTGTATTTGGATATCTCAAAATCTTTCATACCATTTTTGCCGTTGGAACTGGCGGTGGTGGAGATGATAGGGGAGAAAAAAGATGAAGATAGATAAAGTTAGTAAATTTTAAATAAATTTGGTATAGTGTATCTAAATTGGGAGATCGTCTAATGGTAGGACACAAGGTTTTGGTCCTTGGTATCGGGGTTCGAGTCCCTGTCTCCCAGCAAAGCTAGAAGCGAAGCGAAAGCTTTGCTTGGAGAAGCAAATTGAAAATTTGCGTCAGGGACGAGAACGGTTTGCCGGTCTACGAAGTCAGCAGACTTTGTCGGCAAACCGGTGCCCAGAATTTTTCTCGCGACGGCGAGAAAAATTCGAAGGAGAGTCCCTGTCTCCCAGCCAGCTTGAGATATGTTTGGAGTTCGAGGAACCTCAAACTTTAAGAATATGGATTTAAAAGAAGAAATTAAAAAACACACATCAGAGGTCAGAGGTTTACCAATATGGATTCAGTGGGGTGTTGCCGTTGCAACTATATTTGGAACGATCTTCGGTGGTTGGGGTGTTTATATTGTTCTAACCCAAAATGAACCAATTGTAGTGCCAATAACTTCGAGTGGTGAAAATGTATCAAGTACTCCAAGTCTTTCGGACATACTTTCAAAAGCGTTAGCATTAGAAACAGTTATTGAGAGGCAGGATTTTCTTAACAAATACAAAGACAGTGTCGTGCGCGGAGAAGGAACTGTCGAGGAAGTAAGTCGCTCGGGAAGTGGTTTCTTAGTTGATATTAAGGTTGTTGGACAAACAATAACTTGCTCTCAAGAATCAAATGAAAATATCGAGAAACAGCTATTACTTCTCCAGAACAAGAAAGTCCAATTTTATGGAAAATTCCCATTCACAAACATATTTGGGCACGGGCTAGCAATTGATGATTGTGTCCTCTCGCGTATCCAATAGATTTATTCCGAGGAGTATCAAAATTTATGAAAAAAGTAACAAACAAGGAATCGGGTAATTCAGGGGAGCAAGAGATTGTTGATCTTGTTCCGTGTCCGAATTGTGGTAAGAAACTAATGAAGCTCCCACCAAACTATCCTTTGTATGATGTTCAGTGCACGGGCTGTTCATTTCGTGCTCAAGTAAAAACAAATCATAGTGAGCCCAAGGCTGTAGTTTTTGGTGCTGGATGGCAAATAATGAATAAAGTATTGAAGTCGGGGTATATGACACCACCATTGTTTTTGAATTTTAAGTGGTCTGAAAAAGGTACAGTAAAACAAGAAGTAAGATTTTATCCATTTGTTCCCAAAAAGAATCTTTCTAATTATCGTCTTTCTGAAACAGCTAGGCGGGCAAATTATGAAATGTTTACTTACACAGGAATGGACAAACTCCCATATTTTTTAGTTCATAAAAAATGAGTAAAATTCAGAATGACATTTTAAGCTACCGAGAGATGTGCGATGTTGAAAAAGTCCAGACGCTTCAGCGTGGTATGAATTTTAGAATGAAACCGACCTATTCTGTCATTCTTATGTCCCAGAGATCAAATGCGCCATATCAAGACAAGATCCATGAAGATGGAATAACTATTGAATATGAAGGACATGATGTTTCTAAGAGAGCTCATGACCACAACCCAAAGATTGAAGATCAGGCCGAAAAATTACCTTCTGGTCGACTAACTCAAAATGGGTACTTCATAAAAGCCGCTAAGGATTACAAAGAAAGTGGTACCACACCAGAATTGGTAAAAGTCTACGAAAAAGTATTTCCGGGCGTATGGTCAATGAAGGGATTTTTTGATCTTGTAGATTACAAGATCGTAAATGATGGAAAGAGAAACGTCTTTCGCTATATTTTAAGACTCTCTGATCGTAGTGAGATCTCTACAAGTATTACAAAAAATATTGAGCATACGCGTCTAATACCCTCAGGTGTAAAAAGAGAAGTTTGGAAACGAGATCAAGGAAAATGTGTTATCTGCGGGGATGATAAGAATTTACACTTCGATCACGATTTACCATTTTCAAGAGGTGGAACCAGTCTATCAGTAAAGAATGTTCGATTGCTTTGTATAAAACACAATCTCCAGAAGTCAGACAAAATTGAGTAGATAAAGTCGTTCCGAGGAGCTTCGAAATGATAGAACAAAAGTAACAAAAAAGACTTGTGGGGCTTGATAGGTAAATTTACGAAACCGAAGTGTCCAGTAAAGCCACAAGTGAAGCGAAAGCTTTGCAAGGAGGTGCAAATTTAAATATTTCATCTTCGAAAACTATATGTGTTTTTTTATGATACAATCAAAATGTTATTAATAAAATTTATATAGGATTTTACAAACCATTACAATGGATTTAGTTTTAAGATTTAAGTGAGTTAAATAATCATGGTTAATCATATTGCAAAAATAAATAATGCTAAATATAGCCAAGAGGGAGCTTTTGATTATCTCTCTGGTAAATGGCACAAAATAAGAATCCAAAAGAGTTTGGAAATGATACATCAATATGCTCAAGGTAAAACAAGTCTACGAGCACTAGATATTGGCTGTGGAGATGGTGCTGTGGCAAAATATATAAAAGATTTAGGATGCGAAGTTCATGGGATGGATATATCATCTTTGGCTCTTAATCAAGCTGAAACGAAAGGTATCTATACAAAAATAGGTAATGTGCAGGAAAAGTTGCCTTACGATCAAAATTATTTTGATGTCGTATTTGCTGGAGAGGTGATAGAACATATTGCGGATCCGCGATATTTTATATGTGAAGTAAATAGAATTATAAAGAAAGATGGTTTATTTGTAGTAACCACTCCAAATCTTGCAGGATTAGATAACCGTTTTAAATTACTTTTTGGAAAAATTCCGCGTTGTATTGATCCTCTCAGTAGTCATCATTATCAACATGTGCGACCATTTACTTTTGAGTCTTTAAAACAAATGGTGGAGAATGGTGGTTTTACAATAAGACACTTCACGACTAATCGAATTAAAACAGGTATATTTGGTGATTGGTATTTTCTCAATGACCTCTTGCCTAGTATCGGAGCTACTTTGATAATTGGATGTGTTAAAAAAGAGGTGGTGTCTGATATTGAATTAAATGAAGATTAGTGTGAATTTCTTTATGTAACTTTAAAATATCAAGAAATTGAATGATAATGGCAAGATAACAGTATTAATCACTATTTATTAGGAAAATAGCATTTCTACAATCTTTGCTAATTTATTTTGAATATTAAGTCAATGTTTCTTTTATTTGATATAATATTTATATGTTACTTATTAAAACCATAGTAAAAGAAAGTAGTATTCATGGACTCGGTCTTTTTGCTGATCAGGATATTTTCAAAGGGGTACAAATTTGGAAATTTTCTCCGGGATTAGATTTGGAAATTAGTCCATCTGATTTTGAAAAACTTTCTCAGTATGAAAAAGATTTTATTAACTTCTACGGATTCAGAAGTAAGAAAACAGATAACTATCATTTATCTTTTGATAATGTCAGATTTGTTAATCATTCAAAATATGGAAATATTACACTAGATATGTCAGTTGATGATATTGAGTATCCACTAGTTGCTTCACAGGATATTAAATCTGGAGAAGAAATAACTCAAAACTATTTTGAATTTGATGATAATCATACATTTTAAAATTTCCTAATGGCATCCAAGTTGTAAAAGATAGGATTGAAAAGAAAAAATGGCTTAAAAAATGGCCAAAGCTAACTTTAAGGATTTAATGTTATGGAGGTTCCAATTTTATTAAAGATAATTTCAAACCAAAGTTAATATGTTAGAATAAATATAATCAACATATGAAAATAGTTATAGGTACAACAAGTGAATTAAAAATTAGAGCATTAAAAAATGCTCTGGAAAAACTCAAATTTGAAAGTGAAGTTGTATCTATGAAAACTCAATCTGGTATATCCGATCAACCATTTGGATACGAAGAAACAACAAGAGGTGCGAAAAATAGAGTGATGTATATTTTTGAAAGAGAAATTCCAGATATGGCAGTGGCGGTTGAGAGTGGTATAATTGAAATTGAGGGAAATAGTTTTGATATTGCATCTGTATATATAAAAACAAAAGAAGGAGGTGAGTCGTTTGCATATAGTTCTGGTTATTTTGTGCCGGAGTGGATGATAAGTGAAATAAAAGAAAACAAAACTGAACTTGGTTTTATCACCCAACGACTTTCTGGGGATTTAAACAAAGATCCATTAAATTATTTTTCTAATAAACAAATGAAAAGAGAAGAATTACTCTCTCAGGCAATTGAAATAGCATTAATAAAAATATTTAACGAGGATAAGTATAAAAAATATGAAAATAACAATTTGCGGTAGTATTGGATTTTACAAGGAAATGGAATCAGCCAAAGAAGAGCTTATTAAACTTGGTTATGAAGTCAAAATTCCTGAACTTGCTCTTGAAGTTCCTGAGGAATACGGAGGTGGCAAGAAAGTTTATTTTGGACAGTTCATTGAACAAAATGGTGGTATTGATGCTTTTCCTGTTGGTCATAAAATATGGGATATAAAAGAGGGGGCAATAAATGATCATTACGAAAAGATTGATTGGTGTGATGCGATTCTTGTTATTAACTATGAAAAAAGAGGAATTCAGGGTTATGTGGGTGGCAATACTCTTATTGAGATAGGAGTGGCATTCTATTTAAAAAAGAAGATTTTTATTTTAAATGATGTATCTTCGGAGCTTTTGTATAAGCAAGAGATTATGGGGATGAAGCCGATTGTTCTTGATGGAGATTTTTCAAAGATTAAATAATATTTTTCAATTGGAAATTGGATTAGTCACCATCTGTGATATGTTTTCAATGTGTCTAGATAATCGGTGTCAGGTACCGTTTTTATGATATAATATAAATATGGCTCGAGCACCTCGTGTTAATGTTGGTGAACATATATATCATATTATCAATCG
>CAYXZA010000004.1:0-37606 GCA_964469605.1 uncultured Candidatus Saccharibacteria bacterium
ATAAATTTTTGCTAAAATTTTCCTCGTGCTCGTGCCAGTCGCACTCGCAAGTCTCTAAAATCATATTTTAGTTTTATGCACAATTAAAACTTAAAAATACAAAAAACCACTGACTAAAAGCCAGGGTGGCAGGGGGGTGTTTTAGGCACCCCCCAAGGCGGAGATAGGGTTAAAAAATTTTTTCGAGTATATTGGACCCTTACACCCCCGCCTATTGCCTTTGTAATATATCTTATCATATATATAATTTTTTGTCAAATTATGTTTTTTTGACAAACTTCTTGATTTGTTTTTTAAAGTGTTGTATGGATAAATTTTAGTTGACAAAAGTATGATGTTGGGTATTATTTAAATGTGACCATGACCATCGTTTGCACCTGACCGGTGGTAGCTTGAAGCTACCACCGGTCAAAAGAACCATTGCAGGGGTTGTCCTGCGAAAAAGTTTTTAACCAGCACTTAGGTGCTGGTTTCACCAGTTGGTGTTAGATAAGCCGGCATCCCACAAAGGAGCCGGCTTCATTTTTTTATACAAAAAAAATGTTTTGTGTTAGAATCTATTTATAATTTTTTAAATTTTGAAAAAAGTTTGAAAAATTGATTTAAATAATATTAAAAACTAAAAAATATGGATCTAAACACTTTTAAACAAGACATTTCAAAAGCTTCTTTATGGCTTTCATCCGAACTTTCTTTAGTCAGAACAGGCAGGGCATCTGTTTCTGTCCTAGACCTTGTAAAAATAGATGCTTATGGTTCACAAATGTCTATAAAAGAACTAGCTACTATTTCCATTGAAGATCCTAAAACTATCAGGATATCTCCGTTTGACCACTCTATAACAAAAGACATTGAAAAAGCTCTTATATCATCTAACCTCGGCCTTTCTGTAAATGTAGATGACAAGGGACTTAGACTCATTTTCCCAGAATTAACATCTGAAAGGAGAGCTGGTCTCTTAAAACTGGCTAAGCAAAAACTGGAAGATGCAAAAGCTTCTGTCAGAGTTGAAAGAGAAAAATTTATAAAAGATGTAGAAAAGAAACAAAAAGAGGGAACAATAAGTGAAGATCAAAAATTTAGATACAAAAATGATATTCAAAAACTTGTAGATGAATCGACAAAAATTTTAGATGATATTTTTACTAAAAAAGAAAAAGAAATAGAAAGCTAAAATGTTTATACTTTTATTTATACTAATACTTGCTGTTTTGGTTTTTGTTCACGAACTAGGGCATTTTTGGTCTGCAAAAAAATCTGGTATCAAAGTTGAAGAGTTTGCTATTGGTTTTCCACCAACCATTTTTGCAAAGAAGATAAGGGACACTGTTTATAAACTAAATATCATACCTTTTGGTGGTTATGTAAAGATCTTTGGAGAAGATCCAAGTGTAAACTTTGAAAACCTACCAGAGTCTGAAAAGTCTGAAAACTTTCAATATAAGTCAAAAATGACCCAAATTTTCGTTCTTGTAAGTGGTGTCCTGATGAATATTTTATTTGCTTTTTTACTGATTTGGATTTCTTTTGTTATTGGAACTTCAACGCCTGTAAAATACAGTAGATTTTCTGAAGTTTCTAACCCAGCACTAACCATAACCTCTGTTATGTCAGATTCACCGGCGGAAAAGTCAGGACTGAAACCACTAGACAAAGTTGTATTTGCTGAAAATAGCTCAAAGTCTTTACAAGAACCAATAGATCCTCAAAAACTAACAGAACTTATCCAAAAATCAGAAAAAATAACTTTACTTGTCAAAAGAGAGAAAACATCTGAACCTATAAAAATTGAAATAAAAACTTCTGGAGATATTGTTTCCAATAAAAAAGCAATCGGAGTTTCTCTTGATAATATAGGTATCTTAAAATTACCTATACACAAGGCATTTGTTGAAGCTATATTTACAACAAAAGATATATTGGTATCTATAACTGTCGGAATATTTAAATTTCTATCTGGTGCTTTTTCTTCTTCTAGTATAAAAGATGTCTCTGGTCCTGTTGGTATAGCAAAAGTTGTTAGAGAAGCATCGGATTTAGGGATAATATATATAGTCAATCTAACGGCACTTATTTCTCTAAATTTAGCTGTTTTAAATTTATTACCATTTCCTGCACTAGATGGTGGTAGAATATTCTTTATTTTTTTAGAGGCTATAACTAGAAAAAAGATAAAGCCAAGTGTTTTGAATCTTGCAAACGGTATTGGTTTTATAATACTAATCTCTCTTATGGTACTTGTAACTTTAAAAGACTTGAAAATATTGTTTTAGTTTAATATAATTAAAAAGAACGAGGACACAAACTACTTCTCGGGAGGACCAAGGGCACTAGACCCCCTCCCGAGCTTTTTTTGACAAAAATTTTTTTATATTATATACTTCAATTAACTAAGGTTGGAGGCTCACCCCCGAGCTCTCCAACCTTAAGTCCCAATCAGAGGGTGGTGTTTCTCCTCCGGATCCGTCCACCCTCGGGACTTTTTTGTTTATAACAATTTTTACGGTATTGTAGACTTTTAAAATTTGACAAAAAAACTATTTGGTGATAGTGTTTATATAAACAAGGAGCTGAATTGCCCCAGCTCCTCGGCGAAAAATGTGGTGGGCCATCTCTCAAAAATCTTCTCTCGGCCCACCACATTTTAGCTGTTTTTTTGTATAAATTTTTTAATTTCTAAACTAAATTATAGCTTTGACTGGCTGTTTTTTTTGTTATAAAAATTATCAGTATGTTTTCAGTATATATAGAAAAAAGTGGTATAAACACTTGACATTTTTTTTAAATCATTTATAATATACTTATCTATCGATCGGCTCTTGGTTTAAACCCTCTTTGCCGGTCGTCAGGGCGAGATGTGTCCCTCCTTGAAGAAGAGTTCGCTCTTACTTCGGACCTCTTGCCCTGTTTTTTATTCTAGAAATATCCTATTTACTTATAAGTAGCCTAAGATTTTTACTTTTATCCAAAAATTGCTTTTAAGGTTTTTTTAATATAAGATTATTTCTATGAGACAAAGCAAACTTTTTACTAAAACAAGAAAAGAGGCACCAAAAGACGAGGTGTCAAAAAATGCAGAACTTCTTATTCGTGCAGGATTTGTTTACAAAGTAATGGCTGGTGTATATGCCTATACACCACTTGGATTTCGTGTTATTGAAAAAATAAAACATATAGTGCGTAAAGAGATGGATGCGGTTGGAGGGCAAGAACTTATTATGACAAATCTTCAAAGAAAGGATACATGGGAAAGTACTAATCGTTGGAGTGACTCTTCTGTTGATGTGTGGTTTAAGACATCATTACAAGATGGAACCCCTATTGGACTTGCATGGAGTCACGAAGAAGCAATTATGGAAATGATGCAGCATTTTATAAGTAGCTATAAAGATTTGCCTATAAGTGTTTATCAATTTCAAATTAAACTTCGTAATGAATTACGTACAAAAAGCGGTATTATGCGAGGAAGAGAGTTTTTAATGAAAGATATGTATTCACTTCATGCTACAAAAGAAGATATGGATCAATTTTATGATAAAGTAATTGAGGCATATAAAAAGATATATAACCAACTTGGTATAGGAGAAGATACATTTGTTACATTTGCAAGTGGAGGTGCATTTACAAAATTTAGTCACGAATTTCAAACAATTTGTCCTGCAGGTGAAGATAAATTATATATAAATCAAAACAAGACAATTGCTGTTAATGAAGAGGTTTTAGATGATGCAAGCAGAGAAATAGGCGTGGATAAAGAATCACTCACACCTGTTGTAAGTGCTGAAACTGGAAATATTTTTAAATTTGGTACTGATAAAAGTGAGAAGATGAAAATTTTTTATAAAGATATTGACGGCAATAATCAACCAGTATATTTGGCATCATATGGTATTGGTATTACAAGAGTAATGGGTGTTATTGTGGAAAAGTATAGTGATGAAAAAGGTATCATTTGGCCAGAATCTGTTGCTCCGTTTAAAGTTCACCTGCTTTCTTTGGGAAATGATCCAAAAGTTTCTTTTGCCTGTGATGTTTTGTATGAAAAATTAAATAATCTGGGTATAGAAACTTTATACGATGACAGGGAAGTTAGAGCAGGAGAAAAATTTGCAGATAGTGACCTTTTAGGTATTCCTTGGAGGGTTATTGTCTCTGAAAAAAATCTTTCATCTGGCAAAATAGAAGTTAAAAAAAGAAACGAAGAAAATTCTACTATTATGGATGAGAGTGATTTTTTGAAGATTTTTTAATAAATAAATTTATATGTTGAAAATTTTAGAAAGATGGAGACATCTTATTTCAAATGATATTGGTATAGATTTAGGAACAGCCAATACACTTGTTTATATATCTGGCAAAGGTATTGTTATAAATGAGCCATCTGTTGTTGCCATAAATCAAAAGACAGGCCGAGTTGTTGCTGTTGGAGTTGAGGCTAAAAATATGTTAGGTAGAACTCCTCAACACATAGTAGCTGTTAGGCCTCTTGTTGATGGAGTTATCTCGGATTTTGAAGTTACAGAAGAAATGATTTCCTATTTTCTTAAAAAAGCTCAAAAAAATAATAAAAAAATATTTAATCCGAGGGTTGTTATAGGTGTTCCTTGTAGTATTACAAATGTTGAGATAAGGGCTGTTAGAGATGCTACTTTAAATGCTGGTGCTGATGAGGTCTATATAGTAGAAGAGCCTATGGCGGCTGCCATAGGGGTTAGAATGCCTGTTTTAGAGCCAGTTGGAAATATGATAGTTGATATAGGTGGTGGAACAACTGATATAGCAGTCATATCGCTTGGTGGCATAGTTAGGTCAAAAAGTTTAAAAATAGCCGGAGATAAATTTAATCAGAGTATTATTTCTTATATAAGGAGCGAGTTTAAAATACTGATTGGTGAAAAAACAGCAGAAGAAATAAAAATAAAAATTGGAACTATACTTCCAGAAAGTCAAAGTTACGAATCTTCTATAAAAGGAAGGGATCTTATAACTGGTCTTCCAAAAGAGGTTATAATAACAGATTCAGACATAAGAGATGCTATATCAAATCAAATAGACACTTTACTTGAATCTATAAAAGAGATACTGGAAACAACACCACCAGAAATCCTATCAGATGTTATGCATAGGGGAATTTACCTTGCAGGAGGTGGTGCTTTGATAAAAAATCTATCAGCGGTTATAGAAGAATATACAAAGATAAAAGTCCATATAGTTTCAGACCCTTTGACTGCTGTGTGTAGAGGAACAGGTGTAATATTGGAAAATCTAGAAAATTATAAAGATGTTTTAATAGAAAATGAAGATGAACTACCTCCAAAGAAATAACGACAAAAGGTTTACTAAAAAAAATATCAAAAAAATTTTGATTTTGACTTTTGTTTTAATTTTTTTCAACTATTTGCTAGGTTCAAATTTTAAAAATTTATTATATAGTTTTAAAAATCCCCAGACAGATATATATCAGAAAATTGATGGTGTATATAAAAACATTTCAAATATTTTTACAAATAAAAATTATTTGATTTCAGAAAATGAAAATCTGAGAATGCAGATAGAAGAGCTTGAAGATAATATAAAAAGTTTAAAAGAAACAGAATACAGATACAAAGAAATAATGGATATCTCATCTAGTTCAGATAAGTATATATATAAAGAGATTGTTACAAAACCGCCATTTTCTCCTTTTGATATTCTGATCATTAAAACAGCAGATCAGATCCATTTAAAAAGTTTAGTTTTTTATAAGGATACTTTGATTGGTCAAGTCTCAAAGATGGATTCTGGTTTGGCTCAAATAGATATGTTTTCTTCATCTAAAACAGAGCATAATTTTTATATAGAGAGAACTTCAAATCCAGTGTCTGTTTTTGGGATGGGTGCTGGAAATTTTTATGCAAAAGTTCCAAAGGATTTTGATATAAAAAATGGTGATATTTTAGTAAATGATCTGAGTTTAAGGTATAAGATAGCAAAGGTTTTAAATGTTGATTCTGATCCAAATATGTCTTTTAAAGATGTCTATTTTAAAATACCTGTTTCGCTTTATAGTATTTCTTTTGTTAATATACTTAAATGAAAAAAATAATTTATCTTATTTTAAATATAGTCTCAATCTTTATCTTGCCTTGGTATATACCTGTCATCTTGTCTATTTTCGGTATTTTTATTTTTGAAAATTTTTACCACATCTTATTTATTGGTTTTTTGTTAGATGTTTTTTATGGTGGTTTGGGTAAATTAAATATTTTTTTCACACTAATATTTTCAATATTATACATATCATCACTTTTTATAAAAGATTATATAAGGATAAGTTTTTATGCTAAATAATTTTTTTCAAAAAAGAAATTATAAAGATATTGATCCTGATGAGATTTTTTTGGATTCAAAAAACTTGCCAAAATTTGATAGAAATCAGTTTGAAGGTGTTATAGAAAAACCAATAAAGAGGTCTCAGATAATATTTTTTTCTAGTTTGTTTATAGTTGTCTTGCTCTTGTTTGTATTTCAAGTTTTCAAGATGCAAGTACTAGAAGGTGATGTTTATAAAAAGAAAAGTGACAACAATAAACTAGACTCTATTATAATATTTGCAAACAGAGGTCTTATATCTGATAGAAATGATAAACTCTTGGTTTGGAATGATAACAATGATGGTTTTAATTTTTCAAAAAGAATATATGCAACATCGACTGGTTTAGCTTCTACACTAGGTTATGTAAAATACCCGGCAAAAGACAGTAAGGGTTTTTATTATGAGAAAGATTATATACCAGTCTCTGGAATAGAAAAAAAATATCAAAATATTTTAGGTGGACAAAACGGTATGGCCATACTAGAAACAGATGCTTTTTCAAAGATTTTATCTTCAAATACACTTGAAAAACCAAAAGATGGAAAGACACTAAAACTTTCTGTTGATAAAGATCTACAAGAGTTTTGGTATAAAACTATGTCTAATTTTTCAAGTAAGGCTGGTTACAGGGGTGGTGCTGGTGGAATGATGGATATAAAGACAGGAGAAATATTGGTGATGGTTAATTTTCCAGAATTTGATGCAAACGAAATGGTTTCCGGAGAAAACAAGGAGCTAATTGGGGATTATTTTAAAGACAGTAGAAATCTGTTTTTAAACAAATTTACAAATGGACTTTATACACCAGGATCTATTATAAAACCTTTTGTAGCAATAGGTGCTTTGGAAAAAAATATTATAGATCCAAATAAACACATATATTCATCTGGTGAACTTATTGTTCCAAATCCTTATGACAAGAATAAACCTTCTGTATTTAAGGATTGGAAAGCACACGGATATGTAGACCTTAGGAGGGCAATAGCTGTGTCTTCAAATGTTTATTTTTATCAGATAGGTGGTGGTTTTGAAAACCAACCCGGTTTAGGTATATCAAATATAGAAAAATATTTAAAATTATTTGGTTTTGGAAAAAAGACAGGGATAGATTTTTCACAAGAACAAGATGGTGTTATACCAAACCCAGATTGGAAAAAAATTGTTTTTGATGGTGAAGATTGGAGGGTTGGTGATACTTATAACACCGCAATAGGACAATACGGTGTTCAAATAACACCAATTCAAGCACTTAAAGCTGTCGGAGCTTTGGCGAACGACGGAATATCTACTATCCCAACTATTGTATTGAATAATCAAAATATGGCAAAAGAAAAAATAGATGTAAAAGCAGAAAACATAAAAATAGTTAAAGAAGGAATGAGAAAGACTGTAACAGAAGGGACAGCAAGAGCACTTTATGTTTCTTATGTTGATATATCTGCCAAAACAGGAACTGCTGAGCTAGGGGTTTCAAAATCATCAGTTAACTCTTGGATTATTGGTTTTTTCCCATCAAAAGAACCTAAATATGCTTTTGTTTTGGTTATGGAAAAAGGTAAAGCAAATAACCAGATAGGTGCAGCACTTGTAATGAAAGATATTTTTGATTATATAAGCACAAATAAACCAGAATATTTAAAATATTAAAAATTTCTTCTATAAAAAATAACCCTTTATTGGGTCACTTGGCTTATTTTTTAATTAATCCTAATTTATTATAATAGTTTCTTTTTTTGTATAAAAAAACTAAAATATCTAAAAATGTGAACCAAAACCCTTTTATTTTTTTATTTTTATTTTTACAAACTGTAATAATTTTCATAATAGCTCTTACATCTCCTTGACTTATAACAAATATTAGATCTCTTTTTAATCTTCTTATTATATATTTACTGCAAAATATAGCATTTTCTTCTCTAGCCATTATAGATGATTCTTTAATATATTCAGCTAATTTTTTATCTGACCAAAAAAATATAAAATTCCTATAAAGAATAATTAGTAGGTATAATGGGGAAAAAAATACCTTAAGAGTGGTTGAAACTATATTAGTTAAATATTTATCACGGTGTTTTAGTTTACTCATCTCAATTCCTTCCAAACAATAACATAAATATTTTATATAGACAAGTGTTATATAAGTAGTTGTTAGTAGTATTTATCTATATTTCTCTTGTGCTCTTCATAGGTTTTAGAGCAGTGTATTTTTCCTCTTTTGTCGTGCAAATAAAACATACAAGATGTTTTGACTGGATTGTAGGCTGCCTCTATGGCTGATAGTCCAGGGTTTGATATGGGTGTCGGAGGTAAATCTTTGTAAATATAAGTGTTATAAGGAGAATCTATATATTTATCTTCTGGTTTGACAGATGGCCACCACCTATCTTCACTTCCTTTGGCATATTGTAAAGTAGCATCAACTTGTAATTTCATTCCTGAAAATATACGATTCCAGATTATGCCGGATATCAGTCTCATATCTTGTTTTCCCCCTGATTCTCTTTGTATTAAAGAAGCTATTTTTAATACAGTTTCTTCATTTACAATATTTGTATTTTTTGCTTTTTTAACATTTTTTATTTTGTCTTCCAGTGTTTCTTTCATAACTTCCGCCACTTTTGTTGGCTCTGTGTCTTTGTGTAAAAAGTAACTTTTTGGAAACAGAAAACCTTCCAAACTTTCTTTTCCTAGTGCAATATGAGCATTTAAAAATTCTTGCCTTTGATCTTCATCCCAATTTAATTTTTGACTTAAAACATCAGCAACTTCCTCTTGTCTTAAACCTTCTTTTATATTTACTATTCTAACTGATGGGTTTGCTAAACTTTGATAAAAAGAGGCACTAGCCAAATCAGATATGGAAAAACCGCTGTATATCGAGAAACTAACAAGAGAGAAAACGGAAAAGATGGCAATAATAGCTGTATTTACTATTGTCAATTTAAAAATCCATTTACCTTTGATATTTTTTATTTTAATCTTTTTCGGCTTTTCTTTTTTTGGATTCATTTGTTTATAATAATATCATATAGTAGAATGTATAAAAATTAAATAATAAACAATATGTCAATAAAAAGTTTTTTAATGAAGCAAATGATCAAGAGACAATTTAAGGATGTTCCAGAATCCCAAGTTGATATGATATTGGATGTGGTAAATAAAAACCCTGATTTATTTGAGAAAATAGGTAAAGAGATAAAAGCAATGACAGATAAAGGTAGAGATCAGATGGCAGCTTCTATGGAAGTTATGCGAAAATATCAATCAGAACTTTCTAAAATAAAAAGATAAAACCATTATGAAGGAAGAAATTATAAAAAAAGAACAGGAGATTTTAAAAAAAATATTCAAAAAATTAGAACTGATTGAAGAATTGTTTGCAGATGAAATTTTAAACAGAACAAAGAAAAATGTCTAAAAATGAAATGATCGAATTTGGTGTAAATGAAAATCCTGAAGGTGAAGTGGCGGATGGTAATTTTTTATCTAAATTTTTAGAAAAAACAAGAAAAATAAAGACGAGAGTTGTAAATTTATTGAGAAATACTGATATTTCAGATCGACAAAGAGAAGAATCTCAATTTTTTCTGGATTTAGTAGAATTGTCTGGAAGATTTTTTTATCTAACAACAAAAAAAATTTCTAGAACATTAATTTTGGCATCAATTTTTTATAATCCTGTAGTTTCAGGACAAGAGATGAGTAGGGATAATCCTCAAAGGGTAGCTTATAAAAGTTTTGAGGATTTTCAAAGATACATAAATGAAAATAATGATCCTTACATATCAGAAAAAGAGAAAAAAGAAATTGAAAAATTGATAAAATCAATAGATACTCTTAAAAAGACACTAGATAGATATAAAAATGAAAATACAGAGAAAAGTTTAGAAGAATACAAATTTCTTCTTGGTGTTTGTGAAGATTTAGATAATTCATTAAAAGATTTATCTAAAAAAACAATAGAAAAAATGGTTGAAGATGCAAAAACCGTCACTTTTGATGATTTTAAAAAAGATATTGAAAATGTGTTTACAGATAAATGGAAAATAATTGATGATATAAGATCTATTATTATAAAAAGATTAGGATCAGATCAATATAGAGAAATGGCAATAAAAGAAGGGTTGAGTTTGGAAGAAATAGAGAGAAGGATAGAGGTTGTTAGTTCTGATAATATACGATTTGAAGATTATTTTCATCCAGTTGATAATCCTCGTAAACTCGGGTTTTATCTTGCAGGAGATGCAGAAAGAAAATTTGGCTCACATCCTGGAAAAGTTATACTTTCAATAAGAACAGAAAATCCTCAATTAAAAGGTGTTGTTGTTCACGAACTAACTCATTCTTTTGTTGATGATAATGGTCAGTTAAAATTATCTAAATTAGCAATGGATATATATAGTGATGCAACAATGCCATATAATTATTTTGTTGTTGGAAATAAAAGATTTGATATAAGCCCTGAACATTTAAAATATTTATCTGAACCAAATGAGCTAAATGCAAGAAGAGTAGCTTTTCAATTTGAAATAGAAAAAATGGGTATATGGAAATACGGAGAAACTTTTACAGAAGAACATTATAAAAAAATAATGGATTTTTCTAATCAAGAAAAATTTTCAGATTCTACTGTTGAATTTATTACTATTGTAAAAAAAGAGAAGTTATTTCAAATGATGAATCTGTTAGCTTCAAATATAAAAACTGGTGATGGAGTTTTAGATGTATAAAAAAGGCGCCGAAACGCCTTTTTCCTGCTTAGACGATTTTCGTCAATAGACTACTAGTCACCCCAGCAGATGTTTCCGGCTTGGATGCCGGTTTTGGTCTTGATCTTCATGAGATCTCCTTTCTTTTTGTAAATTAGCATATATTAAAAATCTTGTCAAATGTGATGTTGTGGTGGTCTGAAAAATAATCTTTCTAGTATATCGTTTTCCTTTCCGCTTTCTACTTGTTTAGCAAATTTAAAACCTCTTTTTTTACAAGTATTTAATATGTTTTGATCCTTGCAAGCATTTACATTTCCTGTATAAATAGCTCCCAGACAATGACTTCCAAAATACAAAAATACACCCCTTAACCAAAACGGAGGGAAAGCAAAAAATAGAAGTTTTTGAACCCAAGTTGGTGTTCCTCCGGAGACTATAAAATAAACTCTGAGGTGTCCTAACATTCCAGAAGGTTGTCCTATACGACTTTTACTTTTGAAATCTAGTGCAAAAAATCTTATTCTATCTATAAAATTTTTTAATTTGGCTGGAACTCCAAAGTTGTATGTCGGAGTGGCAATAACCAAAGCTTTAGCATTTTTAATTTTATGACACAAAAGATCAAAATCTTTTTCTTCTGGTGTTGGACCTAGTCTGTTGTTGTAGTTGTAATCTTCTATTTTAATGTCGTTTATATAAAATTTTTCAAAGGTAACTTTTTCAGATTCTTTCATTCCTGATATAAAATTATCAAGCATTGTGTCAGAATTGAAACCTTTTGATGGTGAACAAGATAGGGCTATAACATCAACATTTTCACTTTTTTTATCAATAATATTTTCCATATAAAAATACTAACATTTAATTTGATAAACAAGAAATTGATATTTTTGAAAATTTATTATAATATGTTTAGTATTATGATAAAAGTTTTTGGACATATTTCACCTGACACAGATGCAACTTGTAGTGCTATAATCTGGGCTTGGTATATAAAAAATCACAGTGCACTTGATGCAAAACCTTTTGTATTGGGTGGTTTAAACAAAGAAACAGAATTCGTTCTCAGAAAATGGGGTGTTGAAACACCTGATTTGCTCCCACCTTTACAAGAAAGTGATGAGGTTATGATAGTTGATACAAACAATATTCAAGAGCTTCCTGAAAATATACTCAAATGCAACATACTTGAAATAGTTGACCATCATAGAATTGTCTCTGGGATTGAAACAAAAGGGCCTATAAATATGACTGTTAGAACATTTGCTTCAACAGCTTCTGTTATAAACTATGTCATGAGAGAAAATATAGAAATACCAGAAGACATAGCTGGTCTTATGCTCTCTTGCATACTTTCTGATACTCTTGAATTTAGATCTCCAACTACTACAAACTACGACAGAGCTATTGCTGAAAAATTAGCTAAAAAACTAAATATTGATATAAAATCATATGCAAATGAAATGTTTGATGCAAAATCTGATGTTTCCGATTTTACAGATAAAGGCCTTGTGCATTTAGATAGCAAAAAAAGTACAGTAGGAAACAAAAACATCAAAGTTTCAGTTATAGAGACTACAAATACAAAATCAATTTTAGAAAGAAAAGATGGTATTGTGTCTGCAATAAAAGAAATACTTTCAGAAGAAAAAGATGTAGACGATGTGTTATTTTTTGTTGTAGATATCTTAAAAGAAGAATCTATTGTCTTTACATACAATCAATTTTTGAAAGATATTGTTGCAACATCGTTTTCAACCACAAATGACAAAGAATTTCAAGTTTTACCTAAAATCATATCTAGGAAAAAACAAATATTACCAATGTTAAAATTACCAAATTAAATCTATGAAATTATCTATTGGTATCGTCGGTCTGCCAAATGTTGGTAAATCTACTCTTTTTAATGCTCTTACAAAAAAATCTGTTCCGGCAGAAAATTATCCATTTTGCACAATAGATCCCTCTGTCGGTATAGTAGCTGTTCCAGATAAAAGACTTTGGGAGTTATCTAATTTTTCTAAATCAAAAAAAACCGTTCCGGCTGTTATAGAATTTGTAGACATTGCAGGTCTTGTAAAAGGAGCTTCAGAAGGTGAGGGTCTTGGAAATCAATTTCTCTCTCATATAAGAGAAACGGATGCAATACTTCAAATAGTTAGAATATTTGAAGATACAAAAGTAATACACATAAACAACAAAATAAGTCCAAAATTTGATATAGAAATAATAAATCTGGAGCTTGTATTATCTGACAAATCAACTGTAAATAAAAGACTGGGGAGTTTAGTCAAAGATATTAAAAAGGGAATGAAAGAAGCTGTATTTGAAGAAATTGTTTTAAAAAAAGCACTTTCTGTTTTAGAAAAAGAAATGTTGCTAAGTCAAGAAAGTTTTGATGAAAAAGAATTTAAAGTATTAAAAAATCTAAATTTACTTACAATAAAGCCGATAATATTTGGACTGAACAAAAAAGCTGGAGGGATAAATTTAGATCAAACAAAAGATGATAGATGGATTGAACTGTTAGAATATTTAAATAAAAATAATTTTAAATACATAATAATAGATGCAAAAATTGAAAATGATCTTAAAGATCTTGAAGGAGAAGAAAAAGATGTTTTCAGAAAAGAGCTTGGTGGAGATGATGATGGTATAGATAACCTTATAAAAGAATGTTATAGGACACTCGGACTTGAAACATTTTTTACAACAGGTGAAGACGAAAGCAGGGCTTGGACAATACAGAAAGGATCAACAGCTCCTGTTGCCGGAAAGGCAATACACAATGACTTTGAAGATAAGTTCATAAAAGCAGAGGTTATAGAATACGACAAATTGCTTTCTTGTGGTTCTTTTATCTCTGCAAAAGAAAAAGGGTTACTAAGAACAGAAGGTAGGGAATACATAGTAAAAGACGGTGATGTAATTGAGTTTAAAATTTAGAAAAAACAAAAATCCCCGAAATTCCTAGGAAATTTCAAATGGGATCTTTGATAAAAGAATACCAATTTTTTATATTTTTGTCAAATAAATTGTAAATATATTTTAGGAATTTAAGTATATAAAAAACCACTTTTGTGGCTATTTTGCATATACAAATCTTATACCAAAAATATTTGAAAAACCTTTATTTGGTTTATAAGAAACAACTTCATAAAGTTTTACTTTTCCTCCAAAAAAATTTATTTCCACTCTTGGACCAAATCCATAAGGTGAATATAGTAAAGATCCAACTCCAACTTTATTATTTATTTTGAAGTTTGTTTGGTTCATTACAAATCTACCACCTTTATGTTCTAATGTGAAAAAATTAGAAAAATTATTCCTTTCAAAATAAGTGAAATGTGCAAATCTTAATCTTGATGATTCTGACCAATTATTTATTCCGAGACCAGATCCAAATTGTAAACCTCTGACTTGAAAAAATGGTCCAGAATATGCCTGAAAATCCTTACCTTTAAATTCTTGCACCCATCCAAATACACCTGTATTTTTTGCTGTATTTTGTTGAATCCATAAGGCATTATAATAATCATACTTACCATTGCGATTAAAATGTTCAGTAAATAAATAGCTTTGACAATAAATATCCAATGAAAAAAATAAAAAAAGTAGCTGTTTCATTCCGGAAGACAATTTAACATATTATATAGTAAAGAACAAATGTTGACCTGCTGGTTTTAAATGCATATAATTTAACAATTATGGAAAATACAAAAACAAAAGTTAAAGAGTTTTTCTTGGAATTATCATCTCAAGTGGCTTTTTATACTGTTATTATTAGCTTGGGAAATATGCTTTTTAAAATAATCAATAAAGCATATGGTATTTATGGTAATTATTATTATGGAGTAGAAAATTTCAATTTAGCATTACCACTTTCTATTTTAATAGTTTCTTTTCCTATATTTGCAATACTAACTATTTTACTTGAAAAAAACTATATATTAAACCCGGAAAATAAAGATATCTTGATAAAAAGACTTTTAACCTATCTAACACTTTTTGTCTCTTCTGTTGTATTTTCTATTTCAATAATCATAATCCTTTATAAGTTTTTAGATGGACAGGAGATTTTGACAGGTTTTGCCTTTAAAATAATAACCGTGATAATCCTTTCCGCTTTGAGTTTCTCTTATTACTTGGCAGAAAGTAGAAATAGATTAAATCTAAATTATAAAAAAATATCTATTTATGTTTTACTTGCAATTGTAGTTGGTTCAACCATATTAGGATTTGTTATTATTGGTTCACCTTCAAAACAAAGGCAATTGAAAGAAGATTCTGCAATGATAAACGATATGAGACTTGCAAACTCACAAATAGAATCTTTTTACTATAACAAAAGCAGATTGCCTGATAATCTAAAAGAACTAACCAGTGATTCATATTATTATATAAACAACAATAGTAAAATAACATATCAAAAAGTTACAGAAAATAGTTATAAAATCTGTGGTGATTTTAATTTTGATTATGTTTTAAGTCCTGATGCTGTTATAAAACAAGTATATCCAGCAATGCCAGAAGATACTGATTGGATGTATAAAAAAGGTAAAACTTGCTTTGATAAAAATACAGAAAGATTAAACAAAAAAGAAACTGGCTATCCCACAATACCTAGATTTAAAGTTGATGAGACATATCCAATACCAGAGCCACTATAACACAGGTTTGTTTTCTCGGTCTTTCAGAAAGCCCTAATTTTGTAAGTAAATTAGTCTATTTGAAGTTATTGTGCAGATATATGTAAATATCTTCTAGTGCTTTTATACCATCTCCAGATGCTATGTTATTTTGGTGATACAAACCATCTGTGCAATCCCCAGCAGCCCAAACTCCTAACTGTGATGTTCTTTGGTTTTTAGGATCTGTTATTATGTAACCATAATCATTTAATTTTAAGATATCTTTTGCAAACTCTGTTGTTGGTATAGCACCTATCTCCACGAAAATACCTGTTGTTTTTATATTTTGCAAATTACCTTCTTTGTCTTTATAAGAAAGTCCTGATACAAATCTATCTCCATATATTTCAGAAAGGGAAGTGTTTGTCATTATCTTTGCTTTTGGATTAGATCTTATTTTCTCAATAGTTATCTCATCGGCTTTAAACTTATCTGTTCTGTTTAAAATAGTTACAGAGTTGCAGTATGCTAAAAGTTGAGCTGCACTTTCAAAAGCAGCATTTCCACCACCAATAACCACAACATCTTGACCAGAAAAAAGAGGTCCATCACAAGAGGCACAATATGTAATACCTTTGTTTTCAAAAATATCAGCACCTTTTACATCAAGTTTTCTTCTATGAGAACCTGTTGCGATCAAAATTGTTTTAGATATAAAAACAGAAGAATTTGTTTCTATTTTAAATAGGTCATTTTCTTTGGAAATTTTTGAAACATACTGATCTTCAAAAATAGAGACAAACTCTCCACTATAAGCTTTTAAATGATTTTCAAGAGATTTTGATAGCTCCATACCAGATATCTTTATTGTTCCTATCCAGTTTTGAACTTCATCAGAAACAGAGCTTTGACCCTGGAAGTCTTTTGTTATAAAAGCTGTTTTTAGTTGTTTTCTGGCAGCATAAACACCAGCAGATACTCCTGCTGGCCCTCCTCCTAAGATTGTAAGATCATATATCATATATTTGACAAATTTTTTAGTTTGGATTATAATAGTAATTGAAGTGCTCTTTGTTCATCGCAGCCGGTCTCCTACCTTTTGGTGGACTTTGAGACCGGCTCTTTTTATTTTCCTCTATTTCTTCTAAGAAAAGCTGGAACAGCACCCCACTCATCGTCCTCTTCAACAGCGACATTTTTCTTTTCTTCTTCCGGTTTTGCTGTATTTACATTTACAGGAATAGAATTGTAAATTCTAGTATCCTCTTCTTTTTCTCTTTCTCTTGTAACAAATGTTTCTTTTTTAACCTCTTTTACTTCATCTGGGAAAATAGACTTTTTCTGGTTTTGATCTGCAAAATTTGAAGCAATAACAGTTATCTTAACCTCTCCTTTTTTAAGTGACTCGTCTCTAAATGCTCCAAATATAATCTTTGCATTTGGATCCGCAGACTCTGTTATTATTTTAGCAGCATCTTGTATTTCAAACATTGTAAGATCATCTCCACCTGCAATAGAGAACAGAACACCTTTTGCTCCATTCATTGAAACTTCCAAAAGAGGGGAGTTAATAGCCATTCTAGCTGCTTCTTCTGCTCTTTTTTCACCTGTTGAATATCCTATACCCATAAGAGCAGGCCCAGCATTGTGCATAACAGCTCTGATGTCAGCGAAGTCTATATTTATAATACCAGGAGTTGTTATGAGATCTGATATACCAACAACAGCTTGTTTTAAAATATCATCACACATACCAAAAGCATTTTTAGCTGTGGTTTCTTTGCTTATTGTTGAAAGTAGTCTGTCGTTTGGAATAACTATGATAGCATCAACAGCTTGACGAAGTTCATCTAGTCCACCTTCTGCAAGTCTCATCCTTTGTTGACCTTCAAAAAAGAAAGGTTTTGTAACAACGGCCACAGTTAAGGCATTCATTTCTTTTGCTATACGGGCGATTATAGGAGAAGCACCAGTTCCTGTCCCACCACCAAGTCCTCCTGCTATAAAAACCATATCAGCACCCTTTATAGCTTCTTGTATTTCTTCTTTTGTCTCTTCAACAGCTCTTTTTCCAAGCTCTGGGTTCATACCAGTTCCAAGACCTCTTGTTAGATTCTTACCTATGTGTATTTTTTTCTTTGCAAGAGAATGATGAAGATCTTGAGAATCAGTATTTACAGCAATAAAGTCAACTCCTTTGACTTTGCTGTTTATCATATGGTTCAAAGCATTTTTTCCAGAACCACCAACTCCGACAACTTTGATTCTTGCAAATGCTTCTACTTCTGGTTTTATTTGTGGCATAATCTAAAATCTTAAAAACTAATTGTATAAATAATAACACAAAATATATTTTCAATATATTGACAATATATTTTTATAGTGGGCAATATTGAGATTTTATGGTAGAAATTGTTTAAACCAAGATATTATAGGTTTAATTTTAGAAAATATATTTTTTGATGAATTGTTTTTATTTTCAAAGCCGTTTAGACCAATAACAGTTAGTCCATAAGCAACAGACCAAGTTGAATCTATGACTTTACCTTTTTCATTTATATTTATATTTGCGATCCTAGATGGTAAACGGAGAGTTGCTCTGGCTAGATCCTCTATTGTTGCAATATTTGAACCTCCTCCTGTTATAAATATTCCTGCTGGTAAAATAGCATTTTTACCTATCTTTTTTAGATGATTTTCTATAACTTCAAACATATCATACACTCTGGCTTGTATAATCTCGTCTAGTTTTTTCTTTGAAACATTTGTTTGAGTCAAGACACCTTTTTTAATATTTTCAGCCTCTTCTATTGAAACTTTTAGACCCAAAGCAATATCATTTGTAACATCCGATGCACCTATTGGAAAAACTTCTAGTGAAATCGGATTATTATCCTCAAAGACAACCACTGAAACTGTTTCAGCACCAATATTTACAAGAACACAACCTGCTATTTTTTGACTTTTTGTCAATACAACAGTTGATGCAACGATAGGTGAAGCTAAGACATCAATAACTGAAATACCACAACTTTCAACAGCTTCAACTATGTCTATAAAATGCTGTTCAATACAGGTAACATAAAGACATTTGACTTCCAATTTTGTTCCTTTCATAGAAAGAGGAGTATTTCCTAAAACAGTCTTGCCATCGATTTTATAATGAAGGGGAACTGTGTGCAGTATTTTTCTATTTTGGATATAAACTTTATCAATATTTTCTTCAGCTGACTCAAAAGCTCTGTTTATATCTAAATCTGTTATTTCAAGATCAGCTCTGGATATAATACTGTTCCCAGAAGAAAAGAAAGATTGCAAACCCTCACCTCCAATAGAAACAAGAGCTTCATTTATTTTGAAACCTATCATTTTCTCAGCCTTAGAAACGGCTGTCATAACACTGTCTCTGACATCTTCTGTGTTTATAATATAGCCATGACGAAGACCTTTTGATTCTGCTAGGGTATTTGCCAATATTTTAAAATTCTTTTTAGAATTTTCATATACGAGTTCAGAGACAACCACTTTAACTTGGTATGTTCCGATATCTATGCCAACTTTAATATCTCTGGACATTTATAAAATATGGCAGAAAAATAGATTAAAATTATTTCCTTCTTTCAAAAAATTTTGAAAAAAATTTATCTTCTAATTCTTCCATTGTACTACTATGTTCCATTCCTTTCAAATGAAGCAAACCGTGGATAAATAAAAAACCAACAAATTCTTTAAAATTTTTATTAAATAAATGAGCTTGTCTTTTGGCTTTTTGTGAAGTTATAAATATTTCTCCTTCGTTTTTAGATATAGGAAAAGATAATATATTTGCAACTTTATTTTTATCTCTGTATTTTTTATTTAAATTTTTTGACCTTCTTTCACCAATAAAAACCAAAGATAGATTGTATTTTGACCCCAAAATCTCATTTTTAATAACTTCAAAAGGTAGATCAAAAACCTTTGTTTTTGTAAAATTAGATATATTGAAAAAATCAGACATTTATCTCTTTGAAACTTCTTTTAATTTTCCTTCTTTTATAAGAGATTCTCTCTCAGTTCTTTTTGATAGGACTTTTAAAGCTTTTTTCTTTCTAACATATTTTGAAAGCTGTCTTGAAGCATATCTTATACTTCTTAGACGAGGCAAAACACCAGAACTTTGAACTTTCTTAGTAAATCGTCTCAATATTGAAAGGTTGTTTTCGGCACCGTTTTTTGTTATTTCAAGATTTATCATAGGTTTACATATTATCACAAATAGAAATTTATATCAAGGAAGATTTAAAGGTTTTTAAGATGTTTTGCCAGATGCTCTATCGAGACATTTTGTTGTTCTCTGATATCAACAGATCTAACTATTACAGAATTATCAACTGCTTCTTTTTGACCGATTATTAAAATATGAGAAACTTTCAGATTTTCAGCATAATTTACCTGACTTGTTATCTTGTCTTTTGTTAAAGAGTGCAATACTGGTATTTTTTCTTTTCTCAATTTTTCTATAACATTTAAAACTTTTAGTTTGGCCAGATTTCCTATTTGCATTATGTAAAACTTTGGTTTAGAAATTTTTGATAAAACAATTTTTTTATCTTTAACTTTTTTGTTGTAATAGACAGTAGCACCAAAACAAGGAACATCTTTTTTGTAACCAATTTTTTTCGCTAAGTAGTTATATCGTCCACCTTCGGCAAGTAAAAATCTTTCATCTCCCTTTTTACCACTAACAGTCTCATATATTTTGAATACAAAATGAGAACCATAATTTTTATTTGGTATAAGAGAATTGTTTATAAAATAAGGAACAGAAAATACATCTAGAAACTCCAAAACTTCTGTTAGGTAGATTCTGCTTTGTTCTGTTAAACAACTGATAGGTGTTGGAACAGTTAGATCATCTGGAATATCTTGCTGGTTTTCAAGTAAAGAAAAAGGATTGTTTTTTATCTTTTGTTTTAAAGTTTTACTGAAACTCCCACTGTTTTTCTTTATAAAAGAAGAGATATCTTTTTCAAATTTAGAAAAAGACTCTTTGTCACCGACACAATTTACCTCTATTGATAAGTTAGAATGTCCGTAGTCTTCTAGTATGGCCAAAGCTGTTTTTATAACCAAAGCTTCAGCTAGTGTCTTATTTGTTCCAAAAACCTCCAATCCGCATACACCAAAATTTTTAGAAGAAGATGGTTTTTTGAAATAAAACATAGAAGGGTTTGATGATTTGGAAAGCCCTGACTCTTCATAAAATCTCAAAAGGGAAATTCTTTCCATAGCCTGATCTTTGTTTATATTCTGATCTTTTATTGCTTTAAATTTTAATTCATCTTCTTTTGTTGGTTTTATATTGAAAACAGGATTAAAACCAAAATGAAAAGCAACTGAACCAGATAAATCAACTTCGTCTAATTTTACAGACTTTAAATCAAAAAATTTATTTTGACTACTATCTGTTTTCTTTTCCATCTCTTTTTCCGTATCTATTTTTTTTTCTTTTTTATTTTTTTTCATCTTCTGTAAATAAGCCAGGATTTATGTCTATTTGTCCAACAGGAAGTAGTCTCGCAATAGGTTTACCTAAAACATCAAATCTCGGCACTGTTCCAAAATATCTAGAATCAAAACTATCTCTTCTGTTATCTCCCATAACAAAATATTCATCATTTTTTAAAGAAAAACTCATATTGTCTATCTTTGGCAACTTAACATAATCTTCTGAAAGTTTAATCCCTTCAGGATTTTTATCGTTGTATATAGTTACAATACCGTCATTTATGACAATCTTTTCATTTGGCAAACCTATAATTCTTTTTAGAAAATCCCTAGAAGTGTCGTTTGGATAAGCTAAGACAATAACATCAAATCTTTTTGGATCATTGAATTTGTATGATATTTTATCAACAATAAGATAGTTTCCAGTTTGAAATGTTGGATACATAGAAGATCCTGAAACTATATAAGGTTCGGCTATAAATTTCCTAAAAGGCATAACAATACCCACAGCAATAATGGCGAAAATTACAATCTCTTTTAAAATTTTCTTTAAGTTAGATTCTCTTTTTAAGTTACTATCTGTGTCGTTTGAGACAGGTATATTTTGCATATAAATATAATATTATAAAATCAAATTTGACACAAGTTTATTTATTATTTTATAATATTTTTATGAAATTTATTATTTTTGGATTAGGAAACCCAGGATCAGAATACGAGAACAATAGGCACAACACTGGAAGGATAATAATTAAAAATATTGCAAGCTTGTTTGACTGTGAAGATTTTGAAGTTGATAAAAATATAAATGCAGATAAAACTTCTGTAAAAATGCCTAAAAATTCTATATCTTTTATTCTGCCAAATACTTTTATGAACAAAAGTGGTGATGTTTTAAAGAAAATGAAGTTAGAGAAAAAAGACTCTAAAAATATTATCGTGGTATATGATGATCTTGACCTTCCTTTTGGTAAGATGAAATTTTCTTTCAATAAATCATCTGGTGGACACAAAGGCTTAGAATCAATAATCAAATCAATAAAAACAGAAGAGTTTTATAGAATAAGAGTAGGTATATCAAAAACCACACAAGCTGGAAAAATTAAAAAACCGAAAGGACCAGAAGATGTCATTTCTTATGTGATGAAAAATTTTAATGAAGATGAGCTAAAAGAGTTAAAAAAAATATCAAAAAAGATTAAAGAGGGAATTGAGGTTTTTACAAAAGAAGGTTACGAAAAAACAGCAACTTTTTTAAACAGTTAATCAAAAAACCACCTTGCTGGGTGGTTTTTTGATATTTCCTTTGTAAATTACTTCTTCTCTACAAAAGAAAGAGTCATTTTTTGTTCTTTTGGATCAAATAATGTGATTTTGAAATCATATCTTTTACCCAATTCTAGTTTTTCTCTTAGTTTTTCTTCGCTACCAAATTCTGATATATGAACAAGACCAGCAACCCCTTCCTCTATAGATGCCAAAGCTCCGTGTTTATTAAACTTGATAACAACAGCTGGAACAATATCATCTTTTTTGTATTTAGCAGAAGCACTTTGCCAAGGATTTTCTTTCAAAGCTTTAACAGAAAGAGATATTTTTCCGTCTTTTATTTCTATTATTTTCGCTTTTATTTTTTCTCCAACATTAAATAACATTTTCAAGTTATCTACAAGTGCCCAATCTACCTCTGAAATATGCACCAAGCCTTCCAAACCTTCCTCTATTTTGACAAAAAGACCAAAATCAACAATACCTGTAACTTCTCCTGAGATAACATCTCCAACTTGATACTTGTCTGTCATATTTTCTTTGACCTTCTCATTTGAACTCTTTTCAGAGAAAATAAGTTTACCTTCTTTTGGTGATGCACCTATTATAGATACAGCAATTTTTTGACCAACAAACTTTTTTAACTCTTCTAAAATTCTATCTTTATCTCCATCTGAAACTCTAGGATAGTGTTCTGTTTTTAACTGTGATGCTGGCAAAAATCCAAGTATACCTTGCCAAGAAAGCATAAGACCCCCTTTGTTTGCATCAGAAACATTTAGCTCAAAGATTTTACCATCTCTTATGGCATCTTCTGCTTCTGTCCAGATAAGTGCTTGTCTAGCTTCTTTTAGAGATATCTCATAGTATCCATCTTCATTTGATATTGAAATAACCTTACCAGCAATAGAATCACCGATGTTTATCTTTTTTATAATATCTCTGGCACTTATATACTCTTTACCAAAAATAATACCTGTTCCGAAAGGTTTTACATCAACATAAACAGCATTTTTATCTAAACCAATAACAGTTCCTTCAACAATATCATCAACATTTGGTGGAGTTTTTGAATCCGCCAATATTTTGTTCATAATACTAGAAGTCACTACTGGCTTTTTATCATCAACTTCTTCGTTAATATTTGTTTTTTTAATTTCGTCTGACATTTTTTTATAATGAAAAAACGATCCGAGGCTTTTTGAAAAAAATTTCATAAAAGTTTAGCTCAAATCTACAAACTTATAATAGGACTATTGTATAATAAAAAGCCCCTAAAAGCAACTAACCCTATGTGTTAAAATATGTCTGCCAAAACATCTCCTATAAGGCTGTCCACGTCAACACCTTTGCCATTTTGAAGATCTGTAATCTTATTAGCCAATTCTTTATGTAATTTTATTAAAACTTCGTCTTCAGTTGTTAAACTATCGCCAATAAATTCTTGACATAATTTATGCATTTTTATCTTTGCTCTAGATGTATTCCATAATTCTACATAAACAACAAGCCAATTTTTATTTGAAATTCCATCTCTTAAAGATTTATACTGTGATTCAATATAACTTCTTAACCCTGTTATTATCCCCAATAATCTACTCGGATTATCTTTAGAATCAAGTGGCTCTACTCTTAACACTTCTTCTATTTCTCTAACTTTTTCCATTTGGACTGAAGCAATTTGTATGTGCATGCTTTTCAAGTTTAAAATTAAACTTTTTATTAAAGCCAAATCTTCTGTTAATGCTCTGTGAGCCTCCGCTGTCATAATTCTTTGATTCTCAGCAGGATGTAAAGGTTTATTTGGTTTATCTATAGGCCTTGCTTCTCTTGGTTTTTCTGGCACTTTCGGTGGCTCAATATTTTCAACTGGACTCGCCATCCTTGCAAAAGCAGCCGCCATACTGCCAGATTGAACACTAAAACCAACTCTTGGAACATGCACATCCCTCTCATTTTCTCTATCTATTTTTTCCAACTCATCTTTTATTTCTAAAAGATTTTTTTCTGCCCTGCTAAAATTCGGAGTTTGATTTGGCATACAATACCCCCCTTTACCTTCTAAAATATCTTTAGCCTCAAGCCATTTTGTACTCAATTCTAAAAACCTTCCCTCAGTAATTATGCCTCGAGAATCAAAAAGATTTGCTTTCAATTTTAGTGCCACAAGTTCACCAACTTCTGTTTTCAAAAGTAAAATCGCATCTCCTTCTAATGGCACACTATTAGGATTTCCATGCTCCATAAAATACCAAAAATCGTCTTCTCTTTGTTTTAAAAATTGCTTTTTCTCTGAATCAACCTCTTCAGAAATTTTTCCTGTATTATCAAACTCTGGCTCTCCTCTAAATGCTTTATATAATTCAGCAATATGCATACTTGGACAATCAGCTCGTTCATATGAAATCCCCCACTTTTGGTTAGAGCTATAACCACATCTATCTTTTAAAAACTGTAAAGCTTGAGGGGATAAATTTCCAGACCAAGATTTCCAAGTTTTCCAATCACCAGTCAATAACCAAACAGCTTCTTGCTCTATATGTTCTTTATATTTTCTTTGACCTCCATAAAATTTAACTTTTTCTTCGTCGTGTATGAATGCAGTTAATTCTTTTTTATTTCTATTTGATAACTCTTCCGCATGATACTCCCTTACAGTTTTACCTTTAGGATCACCTTGTCCCGGAAGTCTATTCCATTCATTGTCACCACCTAACACAGTATTTACTTTTTGTCTTTCTTCAACATATTTTGATAACTCATCCAAAAGTCCACCTTTAATATCTTTTAATAATTGAGCAGCGGAGCGAATATCAGGCTTGTTTTCAGTAACCGCTACCGTCCTTGCTGGACGCATGCCATCAGGCGATTCTCCAAAACTTTCCATAGAATTCCTTGTTATGTTTCCGCTTAATTGAATGTCCGGCATTCTACCTCTTTCCATCTCTTTGCCTATTAAAAATAATTCACAGGTATCAGAAATTGGCTCAAATTTATTGGTTTTTATATTGTATCTTTCCCTTGGCTTATAAGCATAGCCTTTGGGAAGATCGTGGGCATTTTTTACCCCAACCCCATTAAGCCAAGTGCTTATAATACCTGCAAATTCATGAGCAAAAATCTGCACCTCTAAAGTATAACGTTCTGGTTCTTTTTCATATCTTCCAACCAAACTTTCAATACCCGCTTGCGGATTTTCTTGTTCTTTCATAAACCTCTTTACTACTGGATAATATATTTTAGAAATACTTGCATCTGATTGAAAAAATTCTCCTAAAGGCTGGTAATCTGGCTTACGAAAAAGTGTTTTTTCCGGTGAAGTAGGATTTTTTATATCTCCAGCATTAAAAAAAGTATTTGATTCATTAAAAGGTCTGGACATATATAATATATATATTAAAATTTTCTATATATAAATTATAAATATTCTTTATTTAAAAATCAAATTTAAAAAAGATAATAAAAATTTGACAAAAATATTGCAATATGCAATAATGACTGTGTCACCTTAACTCTGGGGGAGGAGAGGTGACACACAGCCCGGATAGCTCAGAGGTTACCACGCACGGCCTCTTTGCTTCCGGGCTTGAACTTTTTAAAAAATTTAACTTTTTTTATTTCTTTGTTATAATAGATGTATGATAATTACACATCACGGAGTAGATTCATTTAAAGTTTCTTTTGGGGAAACTGTTATATCCATAAATCCAGTCTCAAAAGATTCTGATTTTAAAAGTAGTCGTTTTGGAGCAGATATTGTTTTGATATCTAGCAATGACACAGAACACAATGGAGCCGAAAATAATTTAAGACAAGACAAAGAAACATTTATAATATCCGGCCCAGGAGAATATGAAGTTTCTGGTATTTTTATAAAAGGATTTTTATCTAAAACAAATTACAAAAAAGAAGATGGGGTAAATACAGTTTACACTATCTCTATGGAAGGTATGAACCTTGTATTTTTAGGTTCGCTTAGTGAAAACACTTTAAATTCAGAAGTTAAAAAAGCTACTGAAAACTGCGATATTTTGTTTTTACCAATAGGTGCGGATGGGGTTTTAGATCCTTCTACTGCACAAAAAATAGCAGTTCAGTTTGAACCTAGAATCATCATACCTAGTCATTTTGGTCAAATAGGCGAAAAAGGTTGTCTTGAAAAATTTCTGAAAGAATCAGGAGGTGAAAAAGCTCAAAGACTTGAAAAACTGACCATAAAGAAAAAAGATATAGAAACAATGGAAGGTGAAGTTATAGTTTTAGAACCACAAATTTAAATGTTTTTTAAATATTTAGAAAAAATAAGAAATCTGGGTGAAAAAAATAAAAAAATTATAGCTTTCTTTTTGTCTTTATTTTTAACTGGGGTTATTTTTGTATTTTGGCTTGTATTTTGGCTTCCAAATGATTTAAATAGGGTAAAACATCAAAACAAGAGTTTCTCAAAAGAAGAAAGTCCACTTGACACTATTAAAAAACAATTTTCTACAATATCCGAACAGTTTAAAGATATAAGAAAAAATTTATCTGGAACAGTTGAGTATTCTCAATCTAAATGAAAATAGACTAAAATTATACTTTTTGATAAAATAATCAAACATTATGGCAAAAAAAGAAGAAAATGTAGATAAAATAGAGAAAGTTTCTGTTATACAACAAGAAATAACATCTGAAATGAGAGCTTCATTTATAGATTATGCTATGTCTGTAATAACAGACAGAGCACTTCCTGATATACGAGACGGTTTAAAACCTGTTCACAGAAGGATACTCTATGCTATGCACGAACTCAGTCTTACTTTTGGAGCAAAATCAAGAAAATCAGCAGCCGTTGTTGGAGAGGTTTTGGGTAACTACCACCCACACGGAGATGTTGCTGTTTATGATTCTATGGTAAAAATGGCTCAAGATTTTACAATGAGATATCCTCTTATATTGGGCCAAGGAAACTTTGGTTCTATAGATGGTGACAATGCCGCAGCTATGAGGTATACAGAGGCAAAAATGTCAAAACTTTCATCTGAACTTCTTCGTGATATTGAAAAAGAAACAGTTGATTTTGTTCCAAACTATGACGGAACAAAGAAAGAGCCGAAAGTTTTACCAACATCTGTTCCAAACCTACTCTTAAATGGAACTTTGGGAATTGCTGTTGGAATGGCAACAAATATTCCACCACACAATCTAACAGAAGTTTGTAGTGCAATAGAACATCTTGTAGAGGATAAAGATGCAACAACAGAAGACTTATTGAAATTTATAAAAGGACCGGATTTTCCAACAGGTGGTCTTGCTTTCAATCAAAAAGATATATCTCATGCCTATACAACAGGAAGAGGAGGTGTAGTTGTTCGTGGTGAAGCGGAAATAGTTGAGACAAAAGCTCGTCAATTTCAAATCATTATAACTTCTATACCTTACAGAGTAAACAAATCAGACCTTTTGATAAAAATAGCTGATCTGATAAGAGAAAAAAAGATAGAAGGGATAAAAGGAGTTGTTGACCTTTCAACAAAAGACATAAAAATAGTTATAGACTTAAAAAATGGAAGTCATCCACAAAATATACTAAACCAGTTATACAAACACACACAACTAGAAGATAAATTTCACTTTAACCTAGTGGCACTAGTAGATGGTGTTCCTCAAACACTTTCACTTAAAAATATTCTTGAGGAGTTTATATCTCACAGAAAGATAGTTATAAAAAGAAGAACAGAGTTTGATCTAAAAAAGGCACTTGAAAGAGAGCATATTCTTTTAGGTTTGAAAAAGGCGATAGATCATATAGATAGGATAATAAAACTAATTAGAGCATCAAAAGATGTTGTTGAAGCACACAAAGAACTCAAAGCGGAGTTTGGATTTTCTGATATTCAAGCAACAGCTATACTTGAAATGAAATTGCAAAGACTTGCTGGATTAGAAAGAAAGAAAATAGAAGATGAATTGAAAACAGTTCAAGAACTTATTGCTAAATTAAAAGAAATTTTAGCTAATCCAAAAAAAATATTGTCTATAATAAAAGATGAAATAAAAGAAATAAAAGAAAAATACGGTGATGAAAGAAAAACAAAGATAATAAAAGGTGGTGCTCAAATATTAAATCAAGAAGATCTCATACCAAACGAAGAAAATGCTTTGGTTTTGACTTCTGGTGGATATATAAAAAGAACAGATCCGTCAGAATTTAGAACACAGAAAAGAGGAGGTGTTGGTGTTGTAGATTTGGACACAAAAGATGAAGATTTTGTAACTCATCTTTTGATTTCAACAACACATAGCGATCTGTTGTTTTTCAGTAACAAAGGTAAAGTTTATCAAATCAAAATGTATGATATTCCAGAAGGAAAGAGAGCCACAAAAGGAAAATCTATAATGAACTTTTTGCCACTAGTAGATAATGAAAAAATAACTTCTATACTACCTATGAACAAAGAAGTTAAAGCATCAGAAGTCTCCTTGATGATGGTTACAAAAAATGGAGTGGCTAAAAAAGTAAAAGCTGAAAGTTTTCACGATGTTAGAAGCTCTGGTATCATAGCCATAACCCTAGAAGGTAACGACGAGCTAGTCAGTGCATCTTTTGTTAAAAAAAGTGACACAACTATTATAGTTTCAAGTAAGGGTCAAGCTATACATTTCAAAGAATCAGATATAAGAGAGATGGGTAGAACTGCTATGGGTGTCAGAGCAATAAAACTTTCAAAAGGAGATTTTGTTGTCTGTGCTGAAACTGTATTGAAAGATTCAAATTCACCAACACTTATGATTATGTCATCGAACGGATTTGGAAAAAGAACTGATATAGATGAATACAAGATTCAAAAAAGAGGTGGAAGCGGTATCAAAACAGCCAAAGTTACATCAAAAACAGGTGTCCTTATAGGAGCAAAAGTTTTTGAAGGAAATGAAGGGGAAGTTGTAACTATGTCTCAAAAAAGTCAGGTTATTAAAGTCAATATAAATGAGATACCAACTCTCGGCAGACAAACACAAGGAGTTAGAATAATGAAACTAAGAGAAGGGGATTTGATCGCATCTATGGTTTGTCTATAAAAAAAGAGGGTGGTTAGCCCTGCTCTTTCATCTCCTCTGCATCTTTTTTCTCTTCATTTATCATTTCTTCATAACATCCACCTAAATTACCACAAAATATTCTGACAGCATCATTAGGATCATCATATACTAAATCTTCTGGCAAATTAACATAACAAATATTTTTATTAGGAAAATTTAAAGCAAAAAAATCTGAAAAAAGTTGCAATTCACAATCTTTCTTGTGTTCAAAAAAGACAATAATCATCCTATGCCAATTACAACTTCTCGTAATTTCAACAATTTCTCTTCTACAAAACTCCAATCTGTTATTTATAGCCACCACAAATAATGTATCAGGATCATTTATCTCATTCGAAAATCTAAAAACTTCCTCAAGAAAATGAAATTTAATATAGTTTGGAACAGAAGAAATAATCTGTTCATAAAATTCAGTAGAGATTATTTGGACTTTCATATCTAAAAACAATAATTGCATAATCTGACATAATATTCAAGTTTTTGTTTATAACTCTAAAATATTTCAAAAAACAATGTAGTATAATATTTTATATAAATATGTTTTCAGATCCCAAAAAAAATGTTTCCTTGATGCAAATACCACCAGGTAGCAAAGTCTGTGATATTGGTGCTGGTTCAGGTTTTTATACTATAGAAGTTGCAAAACATCTAGCAAACACAGGCAAAGTCTTTTCTGTTGATATTCAGAAAGATATTTTGTCAAAAATACAAAATGATGCAAAAAGTTTAAACCTATCAAACACCGAAGTTTTATGGGGTGATGTAGAAAGTGATGATGGTTTAAATTTAGCTGAAAATACTATGGATTACTGTATTTTATCAAATACACTTTTCCAAATAAAAAACAAGAAAAAAGCCTTATCTGAAATAAAAAGAATTCTTGTTCCAAATGGTAAACTGATTTTGATAGATTGGGCTGATTCTTTTTCTGGTATAGGTCCGCAAAAAGAATATGTTGTAAAAAAAGAAGATGCTCTTTTGCTTTTTGAAAAAGAAGGTTTTGTAAAAGAGAGAGATTTTGATGCCGGTTCTCATCATTATGGTATAATATTTCATAAGTTATAAAATATGAGTAAATTTAAATTAGGAATCTTAATAGTCTTTGGTTTGTTTATAGTCATAGGTGTTATTGTTTTTGCATCAAGTAAAAATACCAACAACACTTTTTCAGCAAATCTTGTAATGTGGGGGACAATAAACCAGTCAACAGCAAATGACTTTCTTTCAAGATTTGATTTTGATTCAAAAAAAGAACTGACTGTTACATATATACAGAAAAAACCAGAAAATTTTGGAACTGAACTTGCAGAAGCTATTGCAGACGGCAATGGCCCTGACATACTTTTATTACCATCTGATATTATTTTCAAACAAAAAAATAGAATATTAGAAATCCCTTACAAAAGTTATCCAGAGAGGACATACAAAGATACATTTATAGAGACATCTGAAATATTTTTAAATAAAAACGGAATATTGGCTCTACCAGTCTTGATAGATCCACTTGTTATGTATTGGAACAGAGATATTTTTAGAGAAAAGTTAAAAACATCTCCTCCTTTGCATTGGGAAGAATTTCAAAATATAGCACCAGAATTTGTAGAGAAAGACAATTTAGGTAACATTAGAAAAACTTTTGTATCTTTTGGAGAATGGAGAAATGTATCAAACTCAAAGGAGATATTATCAAACTTGTTTTTACAAGTTGGAAACAATATAGTATCAAAAAACGAACTTGGTCTACAAAGTGACTTACTTGAAAACAAAGGTCAAAATACAACACCAGCTATTTCTGCTGTAACATTTTATACCCAGTTTGCAAATCCAACTCAAAAAACATATTCTTGGAATAGATCTATGCCAAAATCACAAGAATTTTTCCTATCTGGTGATATGGCAATATATTTTGGTTTAGCATCTGAACTTTCTAGTATCAGATCTAAAAATCCAAATTTAAATTTTGATCTAGCCCTTGTTCCACAAACAAAAACAGGTCAAAGTAAAGTTTTTGCAAGATTGTATGGACTATCTATATTAAAAAGTTCCAAATTTATCCCACACTCTTTTCAAGCTATAAATATAATGACATCTGGACAGCAGATTACTGCACTTGAAGAGATAACAGGTTTACCACCAGTTAGAAAAGATTTGCTTTCAAAAATACCAACAGACTCATATAAATCTGTATTTTACAAGAGTGCAATATGGTCAAAAAATTTCATAGACACAGACGGACAAACCACAAATAGTATATTTCAAAATATGATAGAATCTATAACATCAGGAAGGTCAAGTATTTATGAAGCAGTTAGTGGTGCAAATGATTCATTAAACGATCTTTTAAGTAAATATGGAAAATAAAAAATATAAAATATTCATACTCTTTTCTCTTTTGTTACCGACTACATTTCTACTAGCAGGAAGTGATCTTTATCCTTGCGATGGTCCAAATTGTGAATTTGGAGATATGGTAAAACTAGTTATTGCAATAGTAAACAGACTAACTACATATATTTTTATATTAAGTCCAATAATCATCGCTTGGGCTGGTTTTCACTATATATGGAACATACAAAGTTCTGGAAAAAAAGAGGAGGCCAAAAAAATACTTCAAAACTTAGTTACAGGACTTGCCATAATACTGTTATCTTGGACAATAATAACAGTTTTTTTAAGAGTCTTTGCAAACAACGAAGTATTGAAGATGTCGCCTATTAACCCTAACAAACCATAATGAAAAACAAACAATACATCAAAATATTTTTAATATTTACTATACTATTTTTAAGTAACTTTTCTTTAGTTTTGAGTGGTCAACAAAGTGTTGATTCAGGAGGTGGATCTATAGCAAATCTAGATATAAACATTCCAAATCCACTGAAAGGTGGTGCAAAGAGTATACCGGAAATAGTAACCTTAGTATTAGATTCTATTGTTATACCACTAGGCTCTGTTGTTATTGTTTTGGCTATTATATATTCTGGATGGAAGTTTATAATGGCACAAGGTAACAGTGCAGACATACAAAAACAAAAAGAAAACTTAAAATGGGTTGTTGTAGGTTCAGCTATTATACTTGGAGCAAAAGCTATATCACTAGCAATCAATTCAACAATATCACAAATCAGCATATTCAAATGAAAAAAATTATCTTAACATCTTTATTTTTTCTGATTCCAACACTTGTTTTTGCATTTCCTGCAAACTTGGGTGATTTTATAAAACTACTTTTGAGTTTGATAGACATAATAATACCCATAATGTCCGGTTTTATAATGATTATCTTTTTTTACGGAACAGCTCTTTTTATCCTAGCACAAGGTGACATAGTAAAAACACAAACAGGAAAAAGTTTTATGTTATGGTCAGTTCTAGGCATATTTCTATTGGTATCTCTTTGGGGTATAATACAAGTCATGTCAAACGAACTTGATTTTGGACAAATTAGAAGACCAACATTACCAACAAATTAAAATGAAAAAAATATATTATTTTACAACAATATTTACAATACTTTTTTTACCACAAGTTTCAAATGCCGCTCTTTCTGGCATAAAAGGACTTTTACTAGATGTTAAAAGTATAGTCGGAAATCTGATACCAATAGCATTTGGACTAGCTATTGTTGCATTTTTCTTTGGTATTGCAAAATTCATATATGAAGCAGGAAATCCAGAAAGTAAAAATAAAAACAAAGCTATTATATACTGGGGAGTTATTGCAATAGCTGTAATGGCATCTATTTGGGGTATAGTAGGATTACTCCAAAATATTTTTGGTGTAGATAAAATGGTTGGAAATCGTCAGGGTCCACCAACTACAGATGTATCATCTAATGTCTCTTTTCCATCAAATGACACTGGTGGAGGAGGTGGTACAAGAGATCAAGATTTAAGTTCAGATGGTGGAGATGGAGGTGATACATATAATGATATTTTTAATACTTTTTAGTTATAACTATAAAAAATTTTTTCAAATTATAGACTTTAAATTATCCACTTATTTATAAATAAAAAATTGCTGTTATCTTATTTTTGTTATAAAATATATACATTGGTCACTTGGCTTTTCAAATGACAAATAAAATAAATTATTAATAAATTATTAAATTATGAAAAAAATTGTATATACAATCCTTTCCCTAAGCCCAGCACTTACACTGGCAGCAGAAGGTACTTTTAATGTTGGTTATTTTGATAATATACTAGATCTGATAAAAAGAATAACAAAAGCTGGAGTTCCAATACTTTTTGCAGCAGCTGTTATTATATTTTTCTATACAATATTGAGATATATATTGGCAGCCGGAGAAAAACCAGAAGATGCTTCTAAAAGAAGAGGTGCTATTGTTTGGAGTCTTATAGCCATAGCTGTAATGGCATCTGTTTGGGGTCTTGTGGCTTTCTTGCAAAACATTTTTGGTGTGTCTTCTACCGGTGGCACAAATATCAACCCACCAACAATTAATGGTCTATAAAAATGATCCCTTTTATAAATAAGGTAAATCAGGTCATAATAAATCCAATAATTGTTTTGGCTTTAGCTGTAGCTGTATGTTACTTTATATATTCCATAATAAATCTAATACTTGAATCTAAAGAAGGAGGCAAGGAATTACAAAAAAGAAAAGATGCTGTTATATATTCAATAGTAGGAATATTTATAATGGTATCTGTCTATGGAATAATAAACTTTATACTATCAAGTATAGATGTATCCGCTCCTCCTTATTTAAAAAATAAATTAGAGGGTCAATAAGATCAAAAGACGGGTTTATCCCGTTTTTTGATATAAGAAAAGGGCCTTAGCCCTTTATTTACAATCTTTTTCTTTATAAGTTATAGATAACTTACAATCACCACTAATACAAGGTTTTTCCGTAGAAAAACTAATTCTTTCTTTGTTATAATCATAAGAAAGTGTTGCATTTTTGTTATCTATTCTAAGTAGAGACTTATAAACTCCACTTAGATCATACCTTTTCATAATAATTGTATGTTTATCATAATTTGAAAAATCAAGATCAATACCATTTGGATATTTACATTTTGCAGTTTCTCCATCTGCCAAGTCTACAACATCCGTATACAATGTATTTACATTTTTTTTGCCTTCTCCAATGGATTGGAAAAACTCAATAGAGGATTCACCTGTAAAATAAGATTCTATTGTATTATCGGAGTATAGACTCCAAATGAATACAAAAATCAATATAGTGATGAAACTAGAACCCCATTTTTCTAAGAAACTTTTTTCTCCTTTTTTGATCTCTTTATTTAAAGAGAAAATTGTTATGAGAATAATTATTACAAATAATATTCCTATTTTTTTATAGACACTTTCCTGCAAGATAATCGGAAATTGATTATACAATACAAAAAGTGTTGCGGTAAAGGGTAGAAAAAATGTTAAACCAGCATTAGCAAATTTATCATCTTTTTCTATATATTTGTAATATGCAAAAAGTATTGTTGCGATAAAGGATATTGTTATCAATACAACAGTGACAGGAGTAAAATATATCAATGTTAAGATACCTACAATAAGAATCAGGGAAATGATTATCAGAATCAAAGATTTAAACATTTAGTTTCCACCTCTTTTTTTACGATTTCCACCACTCTTATTACCCTGACCTCCACTCATTCCAATAAATCCACCTTTAAATTCACTTAGACCTTGTGCTTTAATGGCTGTAAGTAGAATTTCTTTAAATACATCTGGATCAGTCTTTCTCAAATCTTTATATTTTTCAAAAAATGTATCCATAAGCAATAGAAGGTCTTTGGTGCTTGCTTCTTGAGCAAGTGCAGAGGCTTTTGCATCTCTTTCTGCAACTTCTAGTCTAGTTTGGGCATCTCTTAGTTCTTTATCCCGTTTAACAAGTGCCAGCTCTGCCTCTTCAACAGTTTGTTGAAAAATTGGATCAGAGAAACCAACACCATGAGTAAAAATATTATAAACATCAACACCAACATCTTTTATTCGTTTAGATATCTCTTTTGATATCTCAACTGACAAAATTGTTCTGTCCATAGAAATTATTTCTCCAGCATTATGTCTCACTGCAACATTTTCAAAAGCAGCATTAACACATTCAACTATTTTTTGATAATATTTTCCTTTATACTCATCAACAAGCTGTCTTGGTCTTAAGACCTTAACATCCATTGCTATAGAAATGAAAACTTTTACACCATTTCTACATTCAATGTCTCTAATGCTAATAGCAGTAGGAAAAACTCTTTTTAGAAATTTAATCTTTTTGGTTCCAGGTATAAATTCACCTTGTTCATTAAATTTTCCATAATTTATTTCAAAACCATATACTTTACCTAAAATGCCTATGTAGTAAAGAGTTCCATTTTTAATTTTACCCAAACTCTCTTTTACTTCTTCTTCATCATCTATATAATGTCCTTTACTATTCATTTTGATTTTTGAGATTGAAGCTACAGTAGAACCTTTTGCAATAAACACAAAAGATTCATTTGGAATAAAGGTAAAAATCATGTCTTTTTCAGCTAGTTTATATGCAATTTTTACACCAACAAAAAATATCAAAGAACCAGATGCAATAACAAATACTATTAAAAGTATTGTGTTCAACATTCCACACAAAAAACTATCATAAAAATACAAAAAGTCAATATTTACATAATATAAATAACAGTGTCTTTTTTGTCCTAAAATTTAAAGAAAAGGTAAATATTCTTTATACTTATACTATTGTTTTATATATATTTTTTATTTTTTAACAGTTTCTTGACTATTTTGCAATATAATGATACAAATTAAGGAAACAATTAATTTCAAAGGCTAAATTATAAACAAAATAAATTATGAAATCACAAAAAACAAACATTTCTTTTAAACCAAAACAGGTAACAAAATCACTTCTTTCAGTTCTATCAAAAAGAGCATCTGATGTTATATCTGGTAGATACGGTCTTGGTTCTGATACAAAGAAAATGACTTTGGAATCTATTGGAAAAAAATACAAGATAACAAGAGAAAGAGTCAGACAGATAGAAAATAATTCTATTTCAAATATAAGAAAATCTAAAGAATATGAAAAATCCAAAGAAGTTTTTACTGAACTAAAAAACATAGTCAAATCATTAGGTTCTGTTATATCTGAGGAAGAACTTTTGGAAAATATATCAAAAGATAAATCCACTATAAACCACATACATTTTCTTTTTGTGATAGGGGAAGATTTTGTCAAAGAAAAAGAAGATGAACATTTTAGACATAGATGGCACATAGACAAAGAACTGTCTAAAAAAATACACGAAGCAATAAAAAATCTATACACATCTATTGGAGATGATGAGATTTTGACTGAATCTGAAATGATAAAAAACTTTCTTGGTCAAATAGAAAATTTGTCAGAAGAATACAAAAATGAAGAAATTGCAAAAAGATGGCTTAGAATATCTAAAAAAATCGGACAAAATAAGCTTGGTGAATGGGGAAAAACAGACTCTCCAAATATAAACACAAAAGGAATGAGAGATTATGCATTTTTAGTTATAAGAAAACACGGTTCTCCTATACATTTTAGAGAAGTTGCTAAACTGATATACCAATGGTTTAACAAAAAAGCCCACACAGCAACTACACACAATGAACTAATAAAAGATCCTAGATTTGTTTTGGTTGGAAGGGGACTTTATGCTCTATCTGAATGGGGATATATGTCAGGAGTAGTAAAAGATGTCATAAAAAATATGCTTCAAAAACATGGACCAATGACAAAAGATCAGATAGTGGACAAGGTTATGAAAGAAAGATATGTAAAAGAAAATACTATAATGGTCAATCTGCAAAACAGCAAAGTCTTTAAAAAGACAAAGGATGGTAAATACTCCGTTGCATAAAACCTTATTTTCTTGTTTGTATAAAAATAAAAAAACTTGACAGAAAAAATATTCTGATATATACTTTATTTAGGTGGGAGTTGAGCACTAAAGTGCCGTGCAAGTTGATGGACTCGTCCATTCAGAGACTTGCAGATCCAAAACAACTCCCGCCTAAAATTATAAGAAGGTGCCCACAAGGCACCT
>CAYXZA010000004.1:37706-60788 GCA_964469605.1 uncultured Candidatus Saccharibacteria bacterium
AGTAAAACACCCTGATATTGCATTTGCCGAATATATTGAAGGGCAAAATCTAGGTATTGCTATTTTAAATAAAAGAAAAAAAATTGGCTATGTTGCAAATCTTAAGTCACCTATACAGGATGTGAGATATTCAAGTAATAAAAATCTATGGATAGGACTAATAGATCAAGCTCTAGAAGAAATAGGGGGAGATGTTGATGATCTAGAGGTTACATTGGTTGGCAATCCACCACCATCAAAAGAAGAAAGATATTTTTATATATCCACAAATACACCAATAATAATAAAGGATCAAGAATGGATAGATTTTAATAATAGTATAGTTAAACATTTTTCAGATAAAGGAGTTAAAGATATAAAGAATAATCTGTATGATAAAGATAAGTTCCATAACTATTCACTAAAAGTAGATACACTTAAATGTAGTATAGAATTGGATATAAATGAAGGAAGAAATCCTTTTTTATTAGATTAGGATCAAGAAGATTAAACCTAAAAACTCCATAGTAGTAGTATATGCATTTTTATTGACAAAAAATAATATTTGTAGTATTTTTTAACAAGTTGGACGACCGGGGGAAGGGTAAAACCCATCAGGAAAATCCTGGGACCTAACACTCTTGCAAGGCAAGGTGTTAGATCTATCAGAACCTGACATTCTTCTGGTCGTCCAAATCAAACCCTGTTAAAATACAGGTGTTTTTGTTTTTTAAAAATTACTGTATAATGTTTGTATAAGGAAAAAATATGGAAATATTTACAGACTCTATTTTTAAAGATATTTTTACAAATGAAACTTTTATAATTTCTATGAAAGTTTTACTATACACCTCACCGGCTTGGTGTTTTATAATCTTGTGGAATATCTTTAAAAAGACTTGGCTTGTATACAAAAGAGCTCAATTTTTTGCATCACAAAAATATACACTGCTTGAACTTAAACTACCAAAAGAAATCTTTAAATCACCAAAAGCAATGGAGTTTCTTTTCAACTCACTTTATCAAACAGGAGGAGAAAATAAATTTAAGTTCAAATGGAAAGATGTTATAAACGATGATGATGGAAAATGGAAATTTGATCTAAGTAAAATAAAAATAGAATCTGAATACTACCTAAAAGGTCAGACTAGGGCTTGGCACTCTTTTGAAATCTGTGTCATAGATGGAAAGGTTAGATTTTTTGTGTGGGCGAGAAGCAATTTTAAAGGTATGATAGAGGCTCAACTATATTCGCAATACCCAGGAATAGAAGTTTTCGAAGTCAGTGACTACTGTATACCTTTTTGCTATAACAAAGAAAAAGAGTCTATGTGGGCAACAGAATTTGAACTAACAAAAGACGATCCTTATCCTATTAAAACTTATATAGACTATGGTATGGATGAAAATCCAAAAGAAGAATACAAAATAGACCCCCTCACTCCCTTGATAGAATTTCTATCTTCTGTTGGTAGAGATCATAATATTTGGATTCAAATAATAGCCAGAGCTCATATAAAAGAAGATCTTGATCCTGTAAGTGGCAAAGAAATTGATCTAAAATGGTTAAAAAAAGCCGAAGAAGAAATCAAAAAAATACAAGAGAAAGCTAAACCTCCAAAAGATGATAAAGGTGTTCAACCACCACACAGAGCACTGACAAAAGGGGAGACAAATACAATAGAAGCCCTTGAAAGAAGTGTTACTAAACCAGGTTTTGATGTTGGAATACGAGCTATATATTTTGCCGAAAAGGAAAAATTTAATAAAGCAAATGGAGCTGGTATTGTTGCAAATTTTAGACATTTTAACTCAGAGTTAAACGGCTTTAAAGGAGTAAGGTCGCCTGAAAAAGACAAAGATAAACTGAAAATGCTTTTGGCATATAAAAGTAGACAGTATTTTTATAACGAATTTACAGAAAAATCTTTTGTATTAAACACAGAAGAACTTGCAACTTTATTTCACCTACCTGGTCAAATGTCAACTGAAAGCTCATCAATAGAGAGAATAACATCAAAGAAAGCAGATGCTCCTACAAACTTACCTATATAAATATAAAACAATATTACAATGAACTATTTTTCAAAGGTGAGATTTTTTTTGGAAGAAAATAGAATACTAGTTTCTATTTTTTCTATATATATAATTTTTGCAATATTTCACTTGAACTTTATAAAAGCACCAAATGACACAGTTGCCAATTCATATTTTAAAATAGAAAAAGGAGAACATTTATCAGAAATATCATCAAATTTGAAAAAAGAGAAGATTATAAAATCAACTGAAATCTTTAAAATATTTACAGTTTTTTTAGGTGGAGATAAAAATATCATTGCAGGGGACTATCTGATACTAGGAGGTGAGAGTAGTTACAAAATAGCAAAAAGAATAATCTCTGGTAATTTTCAAAGTGTTTCTATAAAAGTTACAATACCAGAGGGAACATCAAACAGGGAGATATCTGAAATACTATACAAAAAACTACACGACTTTGATAAACAAGCTTTTCTGGAAAAAACCAAAGATAAAGAAGGTTTTCTTTTTCCTGACACATATTTTTTTGGACCAAAAGCAAACCTTGATGAAATAGTTACTAAAATGACTTACAATTTTGATAGAAAAATATCTAAATTTGAAAATGAAATAAAAAAATCCGGTAAAAGTCTAAAAGATATAATAACAATGGCATCTATTCTCGAAGGTGAAGCTAAAAGTAAAGATGATAGAAAAATAGTCTCAGGAATACTTTGGAGAAGGATTACACTTAAAATACCTCTTCAAGTTGATGCTACTTTCAAATACATAAACGGTAAAGGAACAAGTGAACTTTCACTGGAGGACCTCAAGATCAATTCTCCATATAACACTTATGTAAACTTGGGATTACCGAAGGGGCCAATAAACAACCCTGGTCAAGAAGCCATAGAAGCTAGTTTAAACCCAACAAAAACAAATTATCTGTATTTTTTAACTGGAAATGATGGAAAGATGTATTATTCAAAAACATTTGAGGAGCATAAAGTAAATAAACAAAAATATTTAAAATAAAAAAACAGAGCCGAAGCCCTATGTCTTGAAGAGGGAAAGGATCTGTTGTACAACAGAAGACCCTCTCCCTCCATCCCTGTTTGGCGACGACATCACAGAGGATGATCGTCGCACGAGGGGTCCCCTGTAAGGGGGACATTTTTACGGAATCAAGGCTCCGTCGGGCCTCTCTCCTCTCGTGGAGAGTCGGACTGGATCGTCGATCCTGTCACTTATAATAAGTTATCATAACCTAAATTTTCTGTCAAGCGATTTTTGGCTTTTTTAAAAAATGTGATACTATGTATCTAAAATATGTTTAAAAATAAGGATTTTTTAGATAGAGAAAAAAAACGAGGTAAAGTTTATGTTGGTGTTTCAGGTGGAGTTGATAGCTCTGTTTCTTTGGCTATTTTAAAAGAACAAGGATATGATGTTGTTGGTGTTTTCCTAAAAGTTTGGTCGCCAGATTTTCTACCTTGCAACTGGAAAGAGGAGAGGAGATCTGCAATGGCTGTTTGTGCCAGTTTATCTGTGCCATTTAAGACACTAGATTGCCAAAAAGAATACAAAGAAAAAATAGTTGACTATATGATAGAAAGTTACAGGAAAGGAGAGACTCCAAACCCCGATATCTTTTGCAACAAATACATCAAGTTTGGAGTATTTTTAGACAAAGCACTAAAAGACGGGGCTGATTTTGTTGCAACAGGACACTATGCCCAAAAAATAAAACTTGAAAATGGAAAATTTGCACTGTTGAAAGGAGTTGATGATAAAAAAGACCAATCATATTTTCTATGTAGAATAAACCAAGATCAATTATCTAAAATACTTTTGCCAATAGGTCATATGCAAAAAAAAGATGTCAGAGCTTTGGCGGAAAAATTTAAACTACCAACAGCTTTTAAAAAAGACAGTCAGGGACTTTGTTTTATTGGTAAAATTGATATGAAAGATTTTTTAAAACATTATATACAAGAGGAAAAAGGCGACATATTAGATACATCAAACAGTAAAGTTGGAGAGCATAGCGGAGTATTTTTCTACACAATAGGACAAAGAGTTGCCACCCCGCTACTGAAAGAAGAAGATGATAAAAAAAGATATTTTGTGATAAAAAAAGATATAGAGAAAAATATTTTATTTGTATCAACAAAAGAAAAGGAGGGAGACTCAACAATAACAGAAATAAAAATAAAAAATATTCAAACAAACAGCGATGTTGAAATAAAAGAAAATGAAACTTTTGATGTTTACACTAGATACCACGGAGAAAAAAACAAAGGAGTTGTTGTTTGTAATGAAGGTGAAATGAAAGTTCTTTTAGAAAAACCAGAATTTGCAGTATCCTCTGGACAAATATTGGCTTTTTATCTGGGTGATAGATGTGTCGGATCAGCAGAGATTGTATAAAAAAATTTTTCAAATTAAAGTCTTGTGATATAATTTTAAAAATGATTTCTAAACCAATTTTTATTATAAAAGCAGATGGTTCAAAAGAAGAGTTTGATATAGAAAAACTTAGATTTTCCTTGAAAAAAGCTGGAGCATCTGAAAAAGTCGTCACGGATATATTGGATCATATAAACTCGGAACTGAAAGATGGTATGACAACAAGAGATATTTATAGACATGCTTTTGAAATGCTACACAAAGAAGACAAGCCAATTGCTATAAAATATTCTCTAAAAAAAGCTGTACTAGAACTCGGGCCATCTGGTTTTCCATTTGAAAAATTTATAGCAGAAATATTTAAAGCCGAAGGATACCACACACTAACAGGACAAGTTGTTTCTGGTTTTTGTGTTGAACACGAAATAGATGTTATTGCATGGAATGATAAAAAACTAATTATGTGTGAAGCAAAATTTCACAATGAACCAGGTATGAAATCTGATTTAAAAGTAGCTCTTTATGTAAAAGCGAGATTCGATGACTTATCTAAAATGACATTTAAATACGGCAAGGAAAGAAAGCTGGACAATGGATACCTCATAACCAATACAAAATTTTCAAAAACAGCAATAGACTATGGAACTTGTCAGGGAGGATTAGTTATGATCGGTTGGAATTTCCCACCAAAGGGTAATCTGCACGATATGATACTTCAAGCAAAACTTCATCCATTAACTTGTCTAACATCTCTAAAAGTTAGAGACAAAAAAGAATTGTTAGATCAAGGGATTGTATTGTGTAAAACTATTTCAGACAGACCAGATATACTTTCATCTATTGGTTTGAAAGAAAACGAGATAAAACACATATTGGATGAAATAAACAGTTTATAATGGACTTTTAACAGAAATTGTTTAATATATAAAAATGAATTCATCAGAAATTAGAAAAAAATATTTAGATTTTTTTAAAGAAAAAGGACACCGAATAATACAAAGTAGTTCACTTGTTCCAGAAAACGATCCTACAACTCTTTTTACAGGCTCTGGAATGCAACCAATGGTTCCATATCTACTAGGAGCAAAACACCCCGAAGGTAAAAGAATTGCTGATTCTCAGAAATGTTTTAGAACAGGTGACATAGAAGACATAGGTGACAATAGGCATACCACTTTTTTTGAGATGCTAGGAAACTGGTCTCTTGGAGATTATTTTAAAAAAGAACAAATAGAATGGATGTTTCATTTTTTAATAAAAGAAATAGGTCTTGATCCTGAAAAAATTTTTGTAACAGCATTTATAGGTGATGAAAAAAATGGAGTCCAAAAAGATACAGAAGCAGGGGAAATATGGAAAGAATTATTTAAAAGGGTTTCTGTTGATGCTATTGAAAAAGATATAGGTAGCGAAGAAGATGGATATGAAAAAGGTATGTTAATTGATGGTAAAAAAGCTAGAATATTTTACTATGACGCAAAGAAAAACTGGTGGAGTAGGGCAGGGGTTCCAGAGAAAATGCCTTTTGGAGAACCTGGGGGACCAGACAGTGAAATGTTTTATGAATTTTCTGAAATAGAACACGATGAAAAATTTGGTAAACATTGTCATCCAAATTGTGATTGTGGTAGATACCTAGAAATCGGCAATAATGTTTTTATGCAGTATAAAAAAGTTGCAGATGGTTTTGAAAACTTACCACAACAAAATATTGATTTTGGTGGTGGTCTGGAAAGAATTGTGATGGCAAAGAAAAATAATAATGATGTTTTTCAAACAGATTTCTTTGAAAAAACCATTGTTGAATTAGAAAAAATATCAAATAAATCTTATCTTGATAAAAACTATACAAAACATTTCAGAGTTGTCCTTGATCACCTTAGGGCATCTATATTTTTAATAGCAGATGGTGTGCTTCCAGCAAATACAGACAGAAACTATTTTGTTAGAAGACTTTTAAGGAGGGCTGTCTTATATTTTGACAAACTAGGTATAGAAAAATACAGACTTTCAAATCTCGTTCCTTTCATTTTAGAACCATATAAAGATGTTTACACAAACACCTCATCTCAAATAGAGTTCATAAAATCAACAATAGACACAGAAGAGGATAAATTTAGAAAAACATTAAATGATGGTATGAAAAAATTTGAAAAAGGCGAAAGTCCTTTTATACTATTTACAACATACGGTTTTCCTTTTGAACTAACAAAAGAACTGGCGGAAGAAAAAGGTTTGAAAATAGATGAACAAGCTTTCAAAGAAGAGTTAAAAAAACATCAAGAACTTTCAAGAACTGGTTCTGAAAAAAAATTTAAAGGGGGACTTGGTGGAGATGGTGTTATGGAGACAAGATACCATACAACCACACACTTACTTCATCAAGCACTTAGAGATGTCTTGGGAGATAGTGTTTCTCAAAAAGGAAGCAATATCACACAAGAGAGACTTAGATTTGATTTTTCTTTTGATAGAAAAATGACAGATGAAGAAAAACAAAAAGTTGAAGATATAGTAAACACCAAGATAAAAGAGTCATTACCTGTGCAAAATATTATTATGAAAAAAGAATTGGCAGAAAAATCAGGAGCTTTGCATTTTTTCGCAGATAAATATGGTGATGAAGTGTCTGTGTATTTTATAGGAGATTCTATTGAATCTGCATATTCCAAAGAGTTTTGTGGTGGGCCACATATTAAAAACACAAACGAACTAGGTAAATTTAAAATAGCAAAAGAAGAAGCTGTATCATCTGGAATAAGGAGAATAAAAGCTGTATTAGAATAAAAGTAGACACCTCTCAATATATAATTGCAAACAAATGGGATATATTTAGAAAATTTTTGTGTTATAATTTATTTTATGAATTTTTTTTCTAATTTATTTACTTTCAATAAAACAGATAAAGATCTATGTCTGATTATAGATATAGGCAACAGTGCAGTTAGAGCAGGATTGGTTCTTTTTGAAAAAGATAAAAAACCGGAGGTTATTTTTACCAAAAGTTTACCTATAAATCCAGATAAAAAACCAAAAACTGATGATATAGAAAACATAACCCTACAATATACAGATGAAATACTCTCTAAGCTTTTAAAAGACAATCCGAACAAAAAACATAACCATCCCCAAAGAATATTTTGCACACTGTCTTCACCTTGGTTTTTTTCTAAAAATAAAGAAATTTGTATAGAAAACGATGTTGATTTTTACATAACTGAAAATTTTATAAAAGATGTTTTAGAAAAAGAGTCTGTTTCATATAAAAAAGAACTGGGAGGGCAAAATATAGAAGTAATAGAGAAAACCATTATCAATACAAAAATAAATGGTTATGAAATATCCGATCCAATAGGTATCAAAACAAAAAAAGCTCAATTTAACTTGTATCTTTCTGTTGCACCAGATTCTTTTATAAAAAACTTGGAGAAAAAATTTTATAGCCACACACATATAGATAAAAATAGGATAATCTACCATTCTTTTCCACTTGTCTGCAAAGAAGCTGTAAATATGATGTTTGGTAACAACAATGACTATGGACACATAGATATAACAGGAGAAGTTACCGAACTTACAATCATATCAAACAATCTTCTTGAACATACAATTACAATACCGTTTGGAAAAAATACCCTAATAAGACAGATTGGTAAAGAACTTGATCTACCTTATCAAATAGCTCTTTCAACACTAAATTCATACCAAATGAAAATTTTAAATGAAAAAACAACAAAAATATTGGATGACATACTTTCTAATGTAGAAAAAGAATATCATATATACATAGAAGAAAGTCTATCATCTGTAACACCTAATATATTTTTGCCAAAAAATATATTTTTAACAGTTGATGAGGATGTATCAAATATCTATCAAAAATTTATAGAAAACACAACAACAAATCCTCAAATATCCGGACAAAATAAAATACACACAAAAATAATAGAGAAAAGTGTTTTTAAAAATTTTATTGAACATAGCAAATCAACAACATTCAATATTTATATAGGTGTAGAAAGCTTGTTCTTATCAAAATTTCACTAAAAATGTGTAAAAGTCCTATTTGTTTTATTGATATTTTTTTATACAATTATTATAAGTTTCTTTTCCAATCATAAATTATGAGAAAAAAAATAGTTCAAGATGTTATTTCAAATAAAAAGTCTATTCAGGACATTTCTATACCTAAAAGAAATCGGGCATCTTTTGATGTAAGACCTAAAACAAACACTGAACAGTCTTTTTCAAACAAAACAACCGATAACTTTATAGATGCAAGGGTTCATATAAAAAAAGAAGATACTCCAAGTAAAAAATACAATTTTGAATACGATTTTGATAAACCTCACAAAGAATCAAGAAAGACTTTATATTTTTCAGTATTTGTTTTTGTAGTGGCACTATTTTTTGGTATTTTTAGTTTATTATCCAAAGCCACAGTTTCTATAACATTAAAAAAAGATACTTTTCCAATTAAACAAACTCTAACTGTTATAAAAAATCCACAAAATGGAGAATTTGGTTATCAAACCATAAACCTAGAAAGTTCTGCATCAAAACAAGTTATAGAAAAGCTATCTGAACAAAAAGTCGAACAAAAAGCATCTGGAATATTATCTGTAACAAACGAAAGTGGTAAAATCCAGAAACTGATAGCAAATACCAGATTTGAAAGTTCAAATGGCCTTATATACAGAATCAAAGATGCTGTAAGTTTACCGACAGGAAAAAGTGATGTTACTGTTTTTGCAGATGAATCCGGTGACAAATACAACACTCCAAAAGATACAAAATTTACCATACCTGGATTTAAAAATGACCCAAAATACAAAACAATAACCGCAATTTCTAAAAATGATATATCTGGTGGACAGTTAGGAACACAAAAAACACTGGACGAGAATCTGAAAAAAACCTTAAATATTGAATTATCTGCCGAATTAAAGAAAAACCTTCTAAGTCAAATAAACTCTCAAACACCTGATAATTTTATTTACTATCCAAATACAATCAAATACACATTTAAAGACATTGAGATTGTCGATGAAAATGGTAGTGTTTGGGCTGAGAAAAAAGGTTCAATAGAAGTGGTTATCTTTGATAAGACACTTTTGAGTCAAAAAATTATAGATATTTTAAAAGAAAAAAATGAGATAATACTACCAGCTGAAATAAAAAATCTGGATTCACTTTCTGTTGTATTTACCCAAGATTCAGACAGTATTATAAAAATGGATATATCGGGTGATGTGCTGATAAAATCAACAATTGATACTACTTTACTTAAAAACGATCTAATAGGCCTAAGAAAAGACTCTATAAATGATTTACTTTCTTCAAAATACCCTGGAATAAAAGAAGCAAAAGTCAAAATATCACCATTTTGGAAATCCAATATTCCTATTAAACCAGAGAAGGTGATTATAAAAGAAGTTGAATAGAAGATAATCACCTAAGGTATTTGACTTAATTTTGTTTTTTTGATAGTATATCTTCTATTAGCTTATTTGTTAATTTATAGTTGTTTTTTGAGAAACAAATCAGTTTTTTTCAAAAATTTTAATGCAAGAAAGTAAAAACAAGGATAATAATGTCTCTGGTGTAGTAACAGAAGCTTTACCAAATACTTTTTTTAAGGTAAAAAGAGATGATACTGGTGAAGAGATAATATGTTATTTAGCTGGAAAAATGAGAATGAACCTTATCAGAATAATGATTGGAGATAAAGTAATTTTTGTGTCAGATCCTTATGGTGGTAAAGGTCGTATAATAAGAAGAATTTAAAATATGAAAGTAAAAGCTTCAGTTAAAAAAAGATGTCCAAAATGCCAGCTTGTTAGACGCAAGGGATATTTGTATGTAATATGCAAGGCTAATTCTAGACATAAACAAAGACAAGGATAAAAATAAAAAATATGAGAATACTAGGTATAACACTTCCAGAAAACAAAAGAATGGAGATAGCTCTAACAGCCCTTTATGGTATAGGCAGACCTCTTGCTAAAAAAATTTTAAAAGAAGCAAAAGTTGAAATCGGAGTAAAGTCAAAAGAACTATCAATAGATGATGAAAACAGAATAAGAACTATTATTGAAAAAATAAAAATAGAAGGTGATTTGAAAAGAGAAGTTGCATCTAACATAAAAAGACTTAAAGATATAAGAGCTTACAGAGGATTAAGACATATGAGATCTCTACCATCTAGAGGACAGAGAACTAAGACAAATTCCAGAACAAGAAGAGGAAATGTTAGAAAGACTATGGGAACTGGAAGAAAAGCAGCAGATAAAAAATAATAAATAAAATGGGTAAAAAAAGAATCGTAAAAACAGAAGAAAGTAAAGAAACATCAAAAACTGTAACAGGTCAGATGGTTTCTAAAAAGAAAGTTGACATAGGACAGCTTTTTGTTCAGTCAACATATAACAACACTAAACTAACATTAACCGATATAAAAGGTAATGTTTTAGGGTCTTCTTCAAGTGGAGCTGTTGGTTTTAAAGGTGCTAAAAAGGGAACTCCTTTTGCAGCAGCAAAGGTTGGAGAGGTTTTGGGTGCAAAAGCATCTGCTATGGGAATCAAGGAAGTTGGTGTAACTGTCAAAGGAGTTGGATCAGGAAGAGAATCATCTATAAGAGGTTTTATAAGCAAGGGTATAAACATATCTTGGCTAAAAGATGCAACACCTGTCCCTTATAATGGTCCAAAACAAAAGAAACCAAGAAGAGTATAATTTTTAAAAAATATGAAAATAGGTGCAAAATATAAAATAGCAAGAAGATTAGGAAGTCCTGTGTTTGAAAAAACTCAAACACAGAAATTTAACCTAAGATCAGAAAGAAAAACTAAAAGTAAAGGTTTTTCTAAACCAAAATCAGAATTTGGTTTTCAAATGAATGAAAAACAAAAAGCTCGTATGTATTATGGAGTTTCTGAAAGACAATTTTCTAAATATGTAAAAGAATCTATTGCTAAAAAAGCATCAAAAGCAGCTTCTTTGCTTTTTGAAAGACTAGAAACAAGACTTGATAATCTAGTTTATAAATCTGGATTTGCACCAACACACAGATCAGCTAGACAAATGGTATCTCACGGACATATAACAGTAAATGGTAAAAAAGTAACAATACCATCTATACAGGTAACAGAAAAAGATGTTATTTCAATAAGAGAGGGAAGTAAATCAAGTAAACTATTTGATAATATGGAGGAAAAGTTTAAAAACATAACTGTTCCTGATTACATATCATCAGATATTAAAAATAGATCATTCAAGTTAGTTGGAGTTCCAAAGATGGAGAACAGTATGATGTTTGATTTAAGTGCTGTTATAGGTTTTTACAGTAGATAGTTTACTTTTTTCAATAAATAGTGTATAATATTTTATTAAAATAATTTTAAAAAACAATGTACGAAAAAGAAATCCTTTTACCTTCAAAACCAAAAATTGTATCTGAGGAAAAATTCTCAGGTGTTTATGAAATTGACGGTCTTTACCCAGGATATGGTAACACATTAGGAAACTCACTTAGAAGAATAATACTTTCATCACTTCCAGGAGCAGCTATATCGTCAGTAAAAATAGAAGGTGTTTCTCATGAATTTTCAACAATAAAAGGAGTTAAAGAAGATGTTATAAACATACTACTAAACTTAAAACAAGTTAGAATAAAAATGACAGGATCTGAATCTGTTGTTTTATCTCTTAAAGCAAAAGGTGAGGGTATCGTAACAGCAAAAGATATAAAAACAGTTGGTCAAGTTGAAATACTGAATCCAGATCAAATAATTGCAACAATAACAGACAAATCAGGTGAAATAAATATGGATATAACAGTTGAGGTTGGACTTGGTTTTGTAACAAAAGATGCAAGAGAGAAAAATAAAGTAGACATAGGAACAATATCTCTTGATACAATCTTTTCTCCTATAAGAAGAGTTAACTATGAAGTTGAAAATATGAGAGTTGGAGACAGAACAGATTTTAACAGATTAAGGATTTCAATAGAAACAGATGGAACAATAACTCCAAAAGAAGCACTTGAAAGATCTATATCTATAATGATAAGCCAACTTAAAGCAATTGTTGGATTTAAAGAAGAAGAAGACCTAACAATACAAAACACACCAAAAATAGAACAAATGGAGGAGGAAATGACACCAGATGATGAACTTTTAAAAACTAGAATAGAAAATTTGAACCTATCAGTCAGAACTCTAAACTCATTATCAAATGCTAATATAAGAACAGTTGGAGGTCTTGTTCGTAAAAAAGAATCTGATATACTAGAAATCGCTGGAATGGGTCAAAAGGGACTTTCTGAAATAAAAAAGGTTTTGCAAGAATACGGAATAAGTTTGAAATAATTATTTAAAAATAAAGAGAAATGAGGCATCATAATAAAACAAAAAAATTAAGTAGAGTAAGAAAAACAAGAAAAGCTTTAATGTCTTCACTTGCCCTTTCTCTTATCTTGAAAAACAAGATTAAAACAACAGAAATAAAAGCAAAGGCACTTAGGCCATTTGTTGAAAAACTCGTTACTGTTGCAAAAAAAGACACTCTTAGTTCAAAAAGAGATATCAAAGCTAAAATAGGTGAAAAAGCTATCAAAAAAATAGCAGAAATTTCTTCTAAATTTAAAGATAGAAATGGTGGATACACTAGAATAACAAAACTACCTAGTAGACTTTCAGATGGTGCAAAAATGGCTTATATAGAATTTGTTTAAAATATATGAAATACACAATAGATGCAAAAGATAAAAAATTGGGAAGATTGGCAACAGAAGTTGCAGTTATCTTGATGGGAAAAAACAATTCAGACTTTGCTAAAAACAAAATACCAAACATAACAGTTGAGGTTATAAATCTTTCAAAACTTAATATTGATGAAAAAAAGAAAGAAAGTACTTTGTATAAAAGATATTCTGGATATCCAGGGGGTTTAAAAATAGAGACACTTGGAAAACTAGAGTCAAGACTTGGCATAGGTAATGCTTTTAAAAAAACAGTCTCTGGAATGTTACCTAAAAACAAACTGAGAGATAGAATGCTTAAAAATTTAGTTGTAAGTGAATAAAAATATGGAGAAACAAATAAAATACATAGAAACAGTTGGGAGAAGAAAAACATCTATTGCAAGAGTTAGACTTTTCAAATCAACAAAACAAACAATGGAAATAAATGGAAAAGATATTTCTTCATATTTTCCAACAAAAGAAATGAGACTTTTAGCTGAAGGACCATTTAAAGAAACTGCAAAAGAGGGTTTCTCTGTAACAGCAAAAATAAAAGGTGGTGGGATACACTCTCAGGCAGAAGCACTTTCTCATGGAATAAGCAGAGCTTTGATAAAAGAAGAACCTGAAATGAGAAAAACTCTTAAAAAAGCTGGAATGTTAAAAAGAGATCCTAGAAGTAAAGAGAGAAGAAAATTCGGTCTTAAAAAAGCTAGAAAAGCTCCACAATGGAGCAAGAGGTAATCCTAAAATGGACACAGTATTGTGTCTATTTTACTTTCAATTTTTATAGGTATATAATGCTTGTAGATATGGAACAAGAAGGAAATAACCATACTTGTTTTTTACATATAACAAACAAAGAAACTGGTCAAAATGAAATGGTATTAAGAAGATGTGCATTAAATCCTGTAAATAGAGATAGTTCTCAAATAGATAAAATAACAGTATCTCTTATGTTATCTATAGTAATTGGAAAACTAGTAACTTATAGAGGTAAAAAATATGAAGTAATAAGTGTCAAAGATGGAAAAATTACATTATCAGGTATTAATGGTAAAAATTTAGATATAAATGTAGATGAAATAAGAACATTTGACTTTAATATTGAAATATCGTAATTGCCGGGTTAACCGGTTTTTTGATACTGGAAAAAATTTTAAAAATAGTTTATAAATATAACTATGTCAGATCAAAAAAATATAAAAAAAGATGATGATATTCTAGATGATGTAGTATTTGATGAAGAAAAAGAAAATACAGCAGTTGATTATAGTAAAAAAATAAATCAACTAAAAGAAAAAGTGAAAGAACTTGAAGAAAAATCAAGTCAGTATCTTTTAGGTTGGCAAAAAGATAAAGCTGATTTTATAAACCTCCGAAAAAAAGACGAGGAAGCTAAAAAAAGTATAGTGGATTTTGCAAAACAAAATTTCATAATAGAAATTTTACCTGTTTTAGACAGTTTTGAACTAGCTATGAAAAACAAAGAGGTGTGGGAGAAGGTTGATTCTAATTGGAGAGTTGGAGTTGAATATATATACAGTCAATTAAATAGCATATTGGAATCAAACGGTTTGAAAAAGATAAATCCACTAGGTGAGATTTTTGATCCAAACAGAGACGAAGCTATGGAGTCCATAAAAACAGAAAAAGAGGAGGATAATCATAAAATACTTGAGGTTATACAAAGTGGTTATAAAATAGGCGAAACTATAATCCGCCCAGCAAAGGTGAAAGTGGGAGAATTTTAGAGAATAAAAAATAGGCCTAAGCCTTGTACCTTTACTAAATTAGATTTACTTTAATCAATTGGATCAAATGATATCTGACACATTTCATTATCATAATTTACAGTAAGTGTATAACTTTTACCATTATTATCAGCTAAATGTGTTAAAAAACCTTTTTCATAGTCATTTTGAGGTATAAATACAAATTTTCCATCTTTTTCATGTTTTATTTGCATATCTAAAATTTATGTTAACATCTTTACAAAAAACTTGCAAAAATTTTCAGGTTTATTATAATAGTTAACATATTAACAATCATTAAATTATTAGATTAACCATAGAGCTTTTAAATCTAAAAGCTTTGTGAATAAACAACATTAAATATATGTCAAAAGTAATAGGTATAGATCTAGGAACAACAAACTCCGCAGTGGCTATAATGGAGGCTGGAAGCCCTAAAATACTGGAAAATACAGAAGGGGCTAGAACAACTCCGTCTATTGTTGCTGTATCAAAAACAGGGGAAAGATTGGTTGGTCTTTTGGCTAAAAGACAAGCTGTAACAAACCCTAAAAACACTATTTTTGGTATAAAAAGGTTTATGGGTCACCTTTATGAAGATTCTGCTGTCCAAAAAGATAAAGCTATTATTCCTTACGAGATAAACAAGGCAGAAAATGGAGGTGTAAAAGTTAAACTTCAAGATAAAGAATATACACCAGAAGAAGTGTCAGCAATGATACTTTCAAAACTAAAAGCAGATGCCGAAGCAAAACTTGGGGAAAAAGTAACCGAGGCAATAATAACAGTTCCTGCATATTTCAACGACTCACAAAGACAAGCAACAAAAGATGCTGGACAGATTGCTGGACTTAATGTTTTAAGAATAATAAACGAGCCGACAGCAGCAGCTCTTGCTTATGGATTTGATAAAAACAAAAAAGACGAAAAAATAGTTGTCTTTGACTTTGGAGGTGGAACATTTGATGTTTCTGTTTTGGAGGTTGGTGACTCTGTTATTGAAGTAAAATCAACAGATGGAGACAGCCACTTGGGAGGAAAAGATATTGATCAAAAAATTATAAATTACCTAGCAGAAGAGTTTAAAAAAGAATCTGGTATTGATGTAAGGAAAGACACTCTGGCACTACAAAGATTAGATGAGGCAGCAGAAAAAGCTAAAATAGAACTTTCAACAGCAATGGAATCAGAAGTAAATATTCCTTTTATCACATCGGACGCTTCTGGACCTAGACACCTTTTGATAAAAATAAGCAGAGCAAAACTAGAAGAGCTTTGCGATGAATTTATAGAAAGGGCTATGAATATTACAAAGAGAGCGGTAGAATCTTCTGGATTTGATAAATCTTCTATAAACGAAGTTATCCTTGTTGGAGGACAGACTAGAATGCCAAAAATGGTAGAAAAAGTGAAAGAATTTTTCGGCAAAGAACCAAACAAATCAATCAATCCAGACGAAGTTGTTGCCCTAGGTGCATCTATTCAAGGAGGTATCCTCAAAGGAGATGTAAAAGATGTTTTACTTCTTGATGTTATACCATTATCACTTGGCATAGAAACAATGGGAGGGGTTGCTACACACCTTATAGAGCGAAATACCACTATCCCAGCATCAAGATCTCAAGTTTTCTCAACAGCTGCAGATAACCAAACATCTGTTGAAATACACATAGTTCAAGGAGAGAGAGCTATGGCACAAGATAACAAATCCTTAGGAAGATTTATACTAGATGGTATTCCTCCTGCACCTCGTGGTATGCCACAGGTTGAGGTTACATTTGATGTTGATGCAAACGGTATACTTTCCGTAAAAGCAAAAGACAAAGCAACAAACAAAGAGCAGTCTATAAGGATTGAAGCAAGGTCAAGTCTTTCAAAAGAAGAAATAGAGAAAATGAAAAAAGAAGCGGAGGCAAATGCCGGAGAAGATGCAAAAAGAAAAGAACTTGTTGAAGTCAAAAACCTAGCAGAGCAACTAATATACACATCTGAAAAATCCCTTAAAGATAATGGCGATAAGATTGAATCTAACCTTAAAACAAGTATAGAATCAAAAATATCTGATCTCAAAAAAGAAATATCTAGTGAAAATATTGACTCCATTAAAAAAGCAACTGAAACACTCTCATCTGAAATATCAAAAATAGGTGAAGCTCTGAACAAAGCTGGGACACAAAATACAAATACAGAAACACCGAAAGATGAAAATGTAAGGGAGGGTGAGTTTGAGGAAAAGAAAGAAGGAGATAAATAATCTCTTTAAAAGACATATTTCAACGAAATAATCTTCAAATGAAAAAAGGTGATTTATAAGTTATTGAGAATTATAAAAAAGAAAAACTGTCATTTTCTGACAGAATAACCCCTACTGTTTTTAAGTCTACTTATAAAATCAATAATATCTACACCATTTGTTTTAACTACTTTTAAACTATCTCTGACTCTAGCTATAGAAAAGTCAACACCTTTTATCCCACTATGCTGTATCTTTGGAAATGGATGACTTTTATCAATAACACTATAATCTATTTCAAAACCAACTCTTCTCAAAATACTCTCAAACTCATTTTGTTGTGGAATTTTATAAAAATATAAAGTTTTATTAGTTTCTCTAATATATACACTTAAAGAAAACATCTATTATAAAATGATAACTTTTTATTGAAAAAAGTCAAAAAAACTAGGTCTTAATAAGCTAATGAGCTTAATTCTTTTTAATCTACCTATAAAATTTAATCAACCCATTTCACTTGAAAAAAAGCTAAAAGTCAATTATAATTTCATCACAAAATATATGTCAAAAGATTACTATAAAACCCTCGGGATTGATAAAAAAGCCAGTAAAGACGATATAAAAAAAGCTTTTAGAAACCTTGCTCATAAATACCACCCGGACAAAGGTGGTGATGCTGAAAAGTTTAAAGAGATAAACGAGGCATATTCTGTATTATCAGACGAAAAGAAAAGAGCTCAATATGATCAGTTTGGTTCATCTGGGCCACAATTTGGTGGAGGTAGTGGTTTTGGTGGTGGAGGTTTTTCTGGATTTGAAGGATTTGATTTTGGAGGATTTAGTAATGGTTTTGGAAATTCAAATTCATTTGAATTTGATCTGGGGGATATTTTTGGTGATTTTTTCGGTGGTGGAAACAGCAAAAGAAATAGAAGAAAAAAAGGTGCTGATATTTCTGTTGATCTAGAAATATCTTTTGAAGATTCTGTTTTTGGAGTTGAAAAAGAGATAAATCTCCACAAAACATCCGCTTGTGAAAGTTGCAATGGAAGCGGAGCAGAAAAAGGAACCTCTATGGAAAACTGCTCTGTTTGTAAAGGAAACGGAACCATAAGAGAAATAAAACAAAGTTTCTTGGGTCAAATAGCTTCAACTAAGACTTGTGAAAATTGTGCTGGAACAGGAAAAATACCGAAAAATAAATGTAAAAACTGTTCAGGAACAGGTGTCTTAAAAAAACAGACAGTATTAAAAATAAAAATACCAGCAGGAATAGAAGATGGGGAAATGCTCAGATTATCTGGTGGAGGTGAGGCTGTATCAAGAGGTGAAAACGGAGATCTTTACATAAAAATACATATTAAAAAACATAAAATATTTAGAAAATATGGAAATGATCTACTTATGGATCTAAATATAAAAGTGACAGATGCTATACTGGGAAATAAAATAGACATTGAAACACTAGATGGCAAGATAAAACTAGATATACCAGAAGGTAGTTTAGACGGAGATAAAATAAAAATAAAAGGCAAAGGAGTTGTTTTAGATAGTAAAAGAGGGGATATTGTAGTTACTCTTAAAATAAACATACCAAAGAAACTAAATAGAGAACAAAAAAAGATAATTGAAGATATGAAAGAAAAGGGGTTGTAAAAGTGGGGTAAAAAACAATTGGAAATTACACAACTATCCCATAAAAGCATAATATTTAGAGCACGGATAAATTTTTGCTAAAATTTTCCTCGTGCTCTGTTCGGTCAACTTCGCAAGTCTCTAAATATTATGCTTTTATGGGATACATACCAGAAATTACACAAAAAAAACTAGCTTTTTGGGCTAGCTGCAATACTAATTTAATTCTTTTTTAATTCTTTAAAAATTTTTGCAATCCTATTTCTTAGAGCCTTAGTTAATACCGATTTTTTATACCCTGAAAAGAACTTTATAAGTTCATACATTGACTGAAGGCTACCTAAAGAATTTTCTTTATTTACTTGTTTTATAAAATCTTCAATAGCAAGATCAGAAACTACATCAAAATTCTCAATTGAGACATCTGAATATTCATAACTATCTACAAATGGCACTCCACTGGTATTAACAAAAATATTTTTTGTTAAGATTTTTACTTTTTGTACTTTAATAAATTCAGTTAATCCTGGCCTATAAATTACCCAACAATATGACTGTTTGTTAGACAAATCAAAACTCGTAAAAAGAGATGGGTTCAATTTAATAAATAATTCCATTAAATAAAATCTATCATAACCTCCAAAATGTTCTGATTGTTTTCTCACATAATCTACTAAAAATTCATTTATTTTTTCTATAGAATCAGATCTTTTATAAACAGCGGTTATTGAACTTGCATATATTTTGGTTATTTTTACAACAAAAAAGGTTATTTCTTGACTCATATCTCAAACCAGTCTACATGAAAAAAGTCAAAAGTCAATATAACAAATTATGAAGCCTAACTAAACATTAATACACAGTTTTTATTTGATAATATTAACTTTAAAAGATAAAATTACTCTATGCCAATTGACTATATAATCTTAGCTGGACTTGTATTTGTTTTTTCTTTTCTGACTTTTTATTTTGGTAAAGATAAGGCTATTTCCTCAATATTATCTCTTTATATAGGTATTTTGTTTTATGAAAAAACACCAGTATTACAAAAGATAATTTTAGAGGGTAAAAGTCCCATTTTCCATTCTCTAAACCAGTGGGTTGTCTATCTAGCAGTCTCAATTGTAATATATCTACTTATATCCAAACACATACACTCATTTGATACAGAAACGAGCATATTTAGATCGATAATATTTGGAATATCTCTGTCTATACTTATATTATCTGTATCTTATTTCATCATACCCTCAGAAAATATATATAATTTTGGAAGCATTATAGACCATCTATTTATCAAAAATATAGGTTTTTATCCATATTTACTAGCCCCACTTGTTATATTGTTGTTTATTTAGGTAATTTTTACTATTTTTAAAACAAAGTATATAATGGAATAATGATAAACTTTGGAGAACATTTTATAAACAAAAAAAATCCTGATCTAAATAAATCTGCCGACGTAGAACATGAAGCAAATAGACTCAAGATAAAAGCCATAAAAGATAATGATTTAGATCAATCAGGTCAAGTAAAACCCAAGGATAATCCCGAAACTAGATTAGCAAATTTTTTTGAAATACTAAAAAGAACCCATGAGGGACACAGTAAAGATCCTTTAGTATTTGAAAGAATTAGAAAATATTACCATAATAAATATATAATCAAACCTGAAGACATTGAAGATAGTGTATTTATGCTGGAATCAAGAATAGCAAGAGAATTAGGGTATAGTTATGTAGAAATTACAGATGAATATAAAAAAAGAAAAATCCAAGAAATAATAGAGGACCAAAAACATAGTTTGGATCTATGGTTAAACTACTTATCATCTAATGATGCCATGTATCCCATGTGGGCAAAATATTTTGCTTTTACATCACTGCTTGGTATGGGTAAATTTGAAAAAAAAGTTGATGAAAAAACAGGTAAAGAAACTGGAATATTTCAAAGAAGAACTAGAAAAACAATTTCACCATTCCCACCCTTTAATGCAGGTGCATTAGCTCAAACAATAGAGGCTATTGTAGATAAAGCTAAATATAACATTACAAACAAAACAAAAAGAATCCTTTTAAATAAAAGCATTAAACTATCAGATGAGGATTATCTTAAATTAATATCTACTGAAAATTTCTCCAGCATCTATGCTCAGTTTCTAATAGAAGTTCCAGAATATTCAAAAGAAGGTTTAGAAAATACAGATGGTAAATGGGTTAAATATCTCAAAGGATCAAATCCTGATGAATTAGTTAAATCTTTAGAAGGACATCCGCTTGAATGGTGCACTAGAAATAAAGAGACTGCAAGAAACCAGCTAAAAGGTGGAGATTTTTATGTTTACTATTCAAATGACAAAGATGGTAATCCTAAAATACCAAGAGTTGCCATACGAATGAGCGGTAATGAGATTGCAGAAGTAAGGGGTATTGCTGGTTCACAACATTTAGATCCATATATTACACCAGTAGTCGAAGGAAAAATGAAAGAATTTCCTGATGGAGAAAAGTATAAAAAGAAAAGTCAAGATATGAAAAAACTTACAGAAATAGAAAAGAAAATAAATAGGAATATTGATTTAAATAAAAATGAATTAGAGTTTCTGTATGAAATTAATAATAAAATAGAAGGATTCGGTTATGACAGGGATCCTAGAATTCAAGAGATAATAGAAAACAGAGATTTAAAAAAAGATCTGGCTTTCATTACCGGTTTTAAAGAGGAAGAAATAGGTATAAATCAAGAAGAAGCTTTATCTGGCAATATTAAATATTATCGTGGAAGTCTTAATCTTAACAATCTAGAAACAGCAGAAGGATTAGTGTTACCAAGTTCATTTAATGGAAGTCTTTATCTTCGTGGCCTAAGAACAGCAGAAGGGTTAGTGTTACCAAATCCATTTAATGGAGATCTTTATCTCAGTGGTCTAAAGATAGCAGAAAAAGCAACTTTAAAATCAAGGTATCCAAATATTAATATCATATAGCAATATACTTCAAATCAAACCACATCAAATATTTATCAAAAATAATTGACAATATGGTTTTTATGTGTTATAATAATATACATAATATGGCTATACTAAGCCATATTATGTAAAAAATGCATAAATACCTGTTGACTTTTGTTGCCAAAAGGTGATATAATATATACAGCTCAAATGTTGAGCTTTTTCATTAGACAGACCACTCTAGAATTATCATTATAAAAATTCGCTTATTTTAAATTTTACAGCTATTAGTTTGTTTATGGTCTTTTCAGCAGTATCAGGTGTTCAAACACCAGTTACAGCAACAAATACACCAAAGATAGAAATGCAGTACAGAGAGACTGCTCCTAAAAAGGATGAGATATCTAAAAAAATATCCACAGAGGAATATGTTAGAACTTATTTCCAAGATATACCTATAATGATGGATATTGCATACTGTGAGTCTAGATTTCGTCAATTTGATAAAGATGGTGAGATCTTTAGAGGTAAGGTTAACAACAAAGATGTTGGAGTTATGCAAATAAACGAGTTTTATCATCTTGATACAGCCGAAGAAGCTAACTATAACATTTATACCGTTGAAGGTAACACTGCCTATGCAAGAAAACTCTATGAAAAATTTGGAACTAAACCATGGAATTCATCAAAACCATGTTGGGGTCCAAGATCAGAAGGTCAACTAGCAAAAACAGACTAACAAAACAAAAAAGCCCGAAAGGGCTTTTTTGTTTTATCTTTTTATGATATACTCTATCATGGAATATGAGACAAGAAACAAAAATTTTTGCTTTTTGGGTTTTTGTATCATTTATTTTCTTTTCAGGAGATTTATTATCTGTTGCATTATTTTTTGATTTTTTCAGAAATATCGTAAATGAACATTATAAATTATATGTAGTGTTACTTTTATTGAATTATCTTGGATTAATTCATTTTTTTCATACGAAAATAGCAAGACCAAATTTAACATCAATAGATAGGCAGAGAGAATTGATAAGGAAAAAAAATGAAAACTAAAGAAGAAAATGTATTTTGTTCTTGGATGTATATTTCTTTATTAATTGAATCCATTCTTTATTATTTAACATCTTTTAAGGATGTTGAATGTTTTATTTTGAAATATAATTTTGATTTTTTTGTAGTTGGTTTATCTAATATAACCGGATTAATCATATACTTCTTTAAGAATAAAGAAAAAATATGGACGACCTGAAATAGGGTCTTTTGTTTTATATACAAAAATGATAGTATTTCTGCTATGAAAAATAAAATCAAATACAATTGGAATTTGAAGCTTTTGTATAAAAATGACAAGGATCC
>CAYXZA010000005.1:0-57617 GCA_964469605.1 uncultured Candidatus Saccharibacteria bacterium
ACGAAGTTCGAATGTATTTTGAATTGAATCCTGACGACCAATGATGCGCGCCTCGTCTGCTCCCTTCGGTCGCTGGAGCAAAAACCAAAAATTTTCCTTCCTTTCTTTTAGATTTTCGGCGGGGGGTGTGGGGGGAGCCGACAAAAAATGGAAAGGAAATTTTTGGTTTTGATTCACCGCTTCAGTCTCCGAAAAGAGCAGTATTTGTATTTTAGCACTTTTGGTTGCTCTTTTCTCTGCCTTTGCGGCGAGACGAGGCGCTTCCTCTCCGCGTTTAGTGGTGGTTTGATATTCTGTAACTTCGGTCACGAATAGTGGTATGAAAAAAGGAGCCGTACCCGTGGGGTCGTGCTCCTTGCTCGTGCGCCTTCCGGCGCAGAGACTTTACTTGTACGTCTTTGCGAACGCGTCGGCGTCGATCAGGTAGGGTTCGCCTCCCATGTTCGAGCCGTCTTCGTCGCAGGTGTTGGCGATCATGCAGTCGGCGCCACCGGTCTGCGGCGAACCCCACGAGGCCATGATCTCGATCGGCTTCCCGAACGGATTCACGATGGCTCTGCATGAGCCTTTGGCCTTGTAGACGCCGTCCTCGTTGGTTGCCTCGTAGCAAGCGAAGAACTTCTTCTCGGAGATGATGTACTGCTCGCCGGAAGGGTTCGTCATGATCCAGTCGCCCGCCTGTGCGGTGTTAACCGTCTCCTTCGCGCCGCCTTCGAGAGTCGTGGTGATCTCTTCGCCGACAACTGCTGGGCGAGCCTTCACCTGACCCTGCTTCTTGAACACGGTCGCGTTCGCGAGCGCGCTCATGATTTCAGGTGCCTTGCGGTCGATCTTTTCGAGTGTCATTGTGTTGTCCTCCTGGTTGAGGTTTGGAATGTGCCGATTTTGAGCCGCATTAGCTCTAATCTATTACCATTCTAGAATATCTAGTATTATCTGTTCTGTCAAGAGCAAAAAGCCGGCTATTTATTAAGGTTTTTCTCCTCTTTTGGGCTATGTGAGACAATGAATTTTGCTCGCTCATATAACTCATCGTAAGTAAGAATTTCAATATTACGTGAATCTCTACGAAATAACTCAAAAGTCCGGAGTTTAATCTGTTTTATTTTCTCCGTTCCGCCGAATTGACTATCCGAGCCGATTATCAAAATACTTTTTGGATCAAGCGTTTTTTGCTGTATAAGTTCGCCTTCGTCACTAAAATTATTATTTGCATTAACTTCGCCTTTAATCTGCCAGCTCGCTTTTTGTTCCAAAATTTGTGACAAGGACTCAATCAACTCATCAGATAATTTCCAACTGTTCGCTCGATTTTTACTATTTTCAAATAAAGGAGTACTTGGTTTTTTAATTTCAACTAACACAGTAAATTTATTACACTCCAAGAGTGAATCGCTGATAGCCCCATCTCTCCCAGCTATATCTGCGGTTCCGACATGAGCTTCATTTTGTAAAATTCCTAGAAATCGATAATCAAGGCCGTAACCAAAAATCCATTCATTGTTTTTGAAAAAGTGTTGCCACACTTTTTCCGGTTTGGTGTCCTTAATATTGTTTTCCGATCGGTATTTTTCGAGATAGTTACTTTCATGTAGTAACTTGTTAAAATTTCCAACTGCTTTTTCCGATAGCCAACGTTGATTATGTCTCGCGAAGTGATAATTCCGCTGAGGAATATCGCGAAGCTAAAAGCGCTTTGGTCAGTCAAAAACAGCTTCTCAAAAAGAAATTATCGACTTTTGAGCAAAAAGCGAATAATCGGTTCGAACTTACGGAAAAGTTTTTGAAATACAATATGGAATTGGCAAACGACCGAACAAATGAGGAAAATACTCATTTGTTCAAAAAAGTCGGTTCGAACTTTCAAATTAAGGATCGAACCGTACTTTTTGAGCCACGCGGAGCGTGGAAAATCCTTGCGGGGTTTGGGTTCAACGGGGATTCAGCCCATTCCTCGGCGCTTCGCGCCGAGCGCATTTCCGGCGGGAATTTGAATTTCGATTTATGGCGGAGGATAGGAGATTCGAACTCCTGAGGGGATTTCTCCCCTACCCGCTTTCCAAGCGAGCGCACTAGACCACTATGCGAATCCTCCGTAAAACCCCAAATAACTAATCAATGAACATTTAAAAGAAAGCTGGCTTTCCCTGGTCTTTTACAATCGAATTGGCACTAGAACCACAATGTCGATCCTCCGTAAAACCCCAAATAACTAATCAATAAACATTTAAAAGAAAGCTGGCTTTCCCTGGTCTTTTACAATCGAATTGGCACTAGAACCACCAATACAACCCAATATAACAAAATCATTATATCAAATACAAATCAAATTATAGAATATTTAAAAAAAACAGCACTAGTGTGCTGGAACTCCATACGACAAAATATATTTAGGTCTTTCTTCTTGAATAAAGACATTTAAAAAATATTTTCCACTGAAAAGAAAATAATTTTTTCTATTTTTTTCCCAAAATAAAATTTTTCTGAAACCTCTTTTTTTTCCAACCAATGAAAATATTATCTGCAAATCATATATACCATCTGGACTTATATTCCAAGTCTTTAATTTATCAAAAGATTCTCTGAAATAAACACAATTATTTGCCCTGAATTCATCTGTTGTGTCTTCTACAATATTTTTGATTTTTCCATTCCAAACATATATTTTATATTTACAGGACTGACTTAATCCAATTTTTCTAGCAAAATCTGGATAAGTTATTCTCTCAACCATATCCAAAGATTGACCATAAATATTTACAAATGATAAAAACAAAAGAGTAATTATTCTCTTCATATTCATACCTTCTTTGATTATATATTTATGTCTTATTTAAAGTCAATTTAAAATTGAAAAATTACATTTGTTTTATTATATAAAATATGGTATAATCCGAAAAGAATGAGATACTTGCAAAAATTGCTATTATCTTTGTTTTCATTTTTTTATTTTGTAAATTATGTAAATGCTGAAATAGTAACAGAAGCAAATAAAATAGAATATCCGGAAATTGCAAGGGAGCAATTGAGAGATAATATTGTCAGATTAACAATGAAAGTGGAAAGTGGAAAAATTGTATCAATATATTTTTATGAACCTTTTTATCTAGGTTTCAAGGAAGAAGTTGAAAAGAAAATAAAAGATTGGAAATATTCAGAAGATGGAGTGTATAACATATGGGTTGATTTTCGTATAATAAAGACTCGTTGCAGTTATTTTAAAATAAAGAGAAAAAAGTGGATTTTCTTTACTAAAAATTTCGAAATAGAGAGTTGTGGTGTTGGAAGTAAATTAAATGATGGTTATGCTATTTATGAAAAAACAGAAAAATTTATAGATAAAGGGATATTTTTTATCAAAATAGATATTGTAGTAGAAGATCCTAGGGCCCAAAAATAGGCCTTTTTGTTTTATCTAATTTTTTTTATTTTCAAACGAAGTGAGCGAAATAAGAAAGAATACTTTCTTATTTCCGAGCGTAGTGTAGAAAACAAAATACTCCACAGCTTGCTACGGATATAAACCGTGAGCAAAGCGAACACCCTTTGGATCGAGAGCTCTGCCTTGAGGTTTAATACCTTTTATTTTTACCTTTTATTTTACCATCTACTAGATGATCCTCCTCCACCAGAAGAGCCACCACCAAAACCGCCAAAACCCCCGCCGGAACTAAAACCTCCACCTCCAAAGCCACCAAATCCTCCACCAGAACCACCACCTTTTTTAGATGCTAAAAATCCAGCACGTAAACCTAAGATTATAAATAACAAAGTAACAATACTTGAAGTTAAAATAGCTAAAGAAAAAAAGATTGATAGTCCTACACCTAAAACACCACCAAAAACTCCCCCAAGCCACCACGACTTTGATCTACCTAAAACAGAAATTACTCTCAAAAAAATCATAAGAGATAAAAATATATATATTTGAGAATCACCTATCATACCATCTACATATTCAGAATCATTATTATTTTTCCTTTCCACTGATACAGTAGATTCTTTCCCTGACAAAATATTTATAACTTCATCTACAGCAAAAGAGGTTCCTTCAAAAAACTTACCCTCTTTAAACTCTGGTATCATAATATCTGTCTGTATCTTGTAAGTTAAAAGATCAGGCAAAAAACTTTCCAAACCATAACCTGTTTGAATCCTCATCTCTCTATCCGAAACAGCAATAAGGATCAAAAGTCCATTATCTTTACCTTTTTTTCCAATTTTCCATTTATCAAATATGCTCTGTGCAACATTTTCAACAGTATCGCCATCTAGAGATTTTATAGTTACAATAGCTATTTCATTTCCAGTATTTCTTTCAAATTCAGAAATCTTATTTTCCAAAAGACCTTTTTGATCATCTGAAAAAACGGATGCAAAGTCAGATACAAAAGAAGTCGGCTTGTCTGAAATAGAAAAAGCAAAGATAAATATAGGTAGGAATAAAACAACTATTAGTGCAAAAAATTTTTGCATTTTATTGTTTAGTTAGAGAAATCAACCTTTGGAACTTCTTTTGCACCATCTGAAACTTCAAAATATGTTTTATCTGAAAATCCAAATATTTTAGCTAATATATTTGACGGAAATCTTTTAACTTTGACATTAAAATCTTTTACTAAATCATTGTATCTCATTCTTTCAACAGCAACTCTATTTTCTGTTCCTTCAAGTTGAACCATAAGATTGTTATATGAATCAGATGATTTTAAAGTTGGATAATTTTCTGCTATAACCAAAAGACGAGAAAGTGAAGATTCAAACTGTGAAGCATAAAGTGCTTTGTCATTTACAGTTGAGGCACCAGAATATCTTGTCCTAGCTTCTGCAATATCACCAAACACTTTTTGTTCTTGACCAGATACACCCTTTACTGTTGCAACAAGATTTGGGATAAGATCAAATCTCCTTTGAAGTTGGTTTTCTACTTGTGACCATTGTCCTGAAACCTTCTCGTTTGTGGAAACAAAAGAGTTATAAGAAGAGACCAAGTAGACACCTAAAACACCAACAACAATCAAAACTATTATCAGTGTTTTGTGTTTTTGAAAAAAAGTTTGTTCCATATTTTTAATTATTTTTTATTATTTTAATGATGATATTATAACACAAAAACAAAAAACAAGGTATGCCCTGTTTTTTGTTTTTTAAATTCAGAAGTTTTTAAATTTAGTAAGCCATAGGTGGCATATTATTCTCCTTCTCTTCTTTCGGTTCATCTGTAATCAAAACTTCTGTTGTCAAAAAGACACCAGCTGCAGATGAAGCATTTATCAGTGCAGTTTTTGTTACTTTTACAGGATCTATAATACCTTTTGAAAACATATCTGTTACATATTCATCATTTAAAGCATCATAACCACCATTTCCTTTCATAGACAAAACTTTATCTAAGACAATAGAACCATCACCTTTTCCACAATTTATAGCAATTTGTCTAAGTGGCATAAGACAAGCATTTAAAATAATGTCATAACCAACAGAAAATTCATTATTTTTTGCTTTAATTTCTTTTTGTTTTTCTAAAACCCTTGCAGATGCCCTAACTAGTGCAGAACCACCACCCATAACTATACCCTCTGATATAGCTGCCTTTGTTGCATTAACAGCATCCTCTATTTTAAGTTTAAGATATTTCATTTCTGTTTCAGTGGCAGCTCCCACTCTTATAACAGCAACACCACCAGAAAGTTTTGCGATTCTTTCATCAAGTTTTTCTATATCGTATTTAGCAGTAGTATTTTGTCTTTGGGCTTTTATAGAAGCTATTCTTTCCTCTATTGCAGATTTTTTACCTTTACCACCAACAAAAACAGTATTGTCTTTTGTTGAAACAACTTTTGAAACTTTTCCAAGAGCTGTTAATTCAAGATTTTCAAATCTTATACCAAGCTCATCTGAAACAACTGTCCCTCCGCAAACAGTTGCAATATCCAAAAGCATCTCTTTTTTTCTATCACCATAACCCGGAGCTTTTACAGCTAAAACATTAAAACCCCCTCTTAGCTTGTTTATAACAAAAGTGGTCAAAGCCTCACCATCTACATCTTCTGCAATTATAACCAAATCTTTTTTACCAGTTGTAGCCACTTTTTCAAGCACAGGTAAAATATCTTTAATAGCTGATATTTTTTTATCTGTAACTAAAACATAAACATCTTTATATTCAGCTTCCATTCTTTCTGGGTTTGTAACCATATAGGGAGATATGTAACCTTTGTCTATTTCAAGTCCTTCAACAACCTCTGATTCAACTCCAAAAGACTGCGACTCTTCGACAGTAACAACACCATCTTTTCCAACTTTATCAATAGTTTCTGCAATAATAGAACCGAGCTCTTCGGATTCTGCTGAAATAATCGCAACTTGTTTTATTTCTTCTTTTGTCTTGATAGGTTTTGAAATTTCTTTTAAGGCATTTAGAACATCTTTTGTTGCTGTATCAATACCTTTTTTAAGACCTATAACACCTAGTCCCATATTTAGATGCTTCATACCCTCAGAGATTATAGCCGAAGTTAAAACAACAGATGTTGTAGTTCCATCTCCAGCAATATCATTTGTCTTTGTTGCAACCTCTTTTACAATTTCAGCTCCCATATTTTCAAACTTATCTTTTAGTGTTATATCTTTTGCAATAGAAACACCGTCGTTTGTAACAGTTGGAGATCCATAACCTTTATCGAGAACAACATTTCTACCTTTTGGACCAATAGTTATCTTGACAGCATCACAAACAACATCAACACCTGCTTTTAAAGCATTTCTAGCTTTTTCATTGAAAAGTAATTGTTTTGCCATATTTTTTATTTGATTATTGCCAATAAATTATCTTCTTTTATAAGATAGTATTCTACACTATCTATTTTTATACTTTCATAACCATATTTTGAAAATGCCACTTTATCACCAACCTTTACAGAAAGTGGAACTACTTTTCCATCTACCATTTTAGAAGAAGAAACAGCAACCACAACACCCTGCTCACCATTTTCTTTTTCTTGATCTGGTAAGATAATACCGAAAGAGTTTTTAGTCTCCAACTGTTCCTTTGTAAAAGGTTTTATTAAAACCCTATCTCCAAGAGGAACAATACTTACATCCTTTTTGATTTGAGAATTGCTATTTTTAGCCATTTTTAAGTAAATTAAAACTTATAATTTATGCCAATTTTAGCTGGCAAAGCTATTATAATTTTAAATAGTTAACAAGTCAACTAAAAATAAGAAAAATAAAAGACTTGCTTTTTCTAGGCAATTTGATATTATTATTTCCAATATGAATTGGTCTGAAATTATTCCGTATATCCAAATAGTATTATCTGTAATACTTGTAGGATCTATACTTTTACAACAATCAGAGGCGAGTTTGGGAAGTGCTTTTGGAGTAGATGGTTTTTCTCAAAACAAACACATAAGGAGAGGTGTTGAAAAAGTGATTTTTATTTTTACAATTGCAGTAGCATTGCTTTTTATTGCACTTTCTATATTTGCACTAATAATAAAATAAATATCCCTTACCTATACTTACCTATATTAGTTTGATTTGGCCTTAACCCTTTTCAGAAAGTTTTATAAATTATTTATTAAAATAATATCGTGAATAAAGAAAAAATTTACAGCTTATTTAATAAAAGCTGGAATATACCAAAGTCAGATAAAATCAAAGAAGTTATTGATTCTTTTAGATTTGGAGAAAAAATAATATTTTTCTCTTTGTGTTTTATATTTATATTTTCAGGATTATCACTTTTATATAAAGTAAATAAAAATTTTTCAATGGAAGTTCCAGCAAAAGGTGGCGAAGTAGTTGAAGGTATAGTTGGAATACCTAGATTTTTAAATCCAGTTTTAGCAATCACAGATGCAGACAGAGACATAAACAGCTTGGTTTACTCTGGACTTTTAAAGTTTGATCAAGATGGCAATCTTGTCCCCGACTTAGCAGAATCATATAAAATATCAGATGATGGAACAGTTTATACTTTTTTCTTGAAATCAAACATATACTTTCATGACAATAAAAAAGTAACATCTGATGATATAGAATTTACAGTTTCAGAAATAAAAAATCCAAATATTAAAAGTCCAAAAAGGAGTGGTTGGGAAAATGTTACTGTTGAAAAAATAGATGACAAGACTATTAAATTTATACTAAAAAAACCATATTCACCTTTTATCCTAAACACAACTATTGGAATACTACCAAAACATATATGGAAAAATGTATCTGATGATAGTTTTCTTTTTAGCAATTTTAACTTAAAACCAGTCGGATCTGGCCCATACAAAATAGATACTTTAACAGAAAACGATTCAGGATTACCATTAGAATATTCACTGACTCCATTTAAAAAATATGTTTTTAAAGAAGCTTTTATACAAAAAATTACTCTGAAATTTTATCAAAATGAACAAAAACTAATTGAGGCATTTAAAAATGGAGAAGTTAAAAACATAAACAGTATTTCACCTGAAATCGTAAAAAAATTGGATTTAAAAGATTATAGTTTACACACAAGCACATTACCTAGAATCTTTGGAGTATTTTTCAACCAAAACAATAATGCAATATTTGTCCATAAAGAAGTTAGAGAGGCTTTGAGTCTTGCAACACCGAGAGACCAAATAGTTTCTGAAATACTTCAAGGATACGGAAGTTCAATATATGGGCCACTTCCAAAAGATACAGAAAATATTATTGAATACAACCAAGAAAAAGCCAGATCTCTTTTAGAGAAAAATGGCTGGAAGATGAACGAGTTTGGAATATATGAAAAGAAGAACGAAAAAGGTCTTTTGGAGAAATTGAACTTTACAATATCAACAAGTGATGCACCTGAACTGAAAAATACTGCTTATATAATCCAAAATAGTTGGCAAAAAATGGGAGCAAATGTAGAAGTTAAAATATTTGAAATAGGAGATCTAAATCAAAATATAATAAGACCAAGAAAATACGATGCTCTTTTGTTTGGTAAAATAATAGGAAAAGATATGGATCTATTCCCTTTCTGGCATTCATCTGAGAGAAACGATCCTGGATTAAATGTCTCTATGTATGCAAATGTTAAAGTGGATAAAATATTAGAAGACATAAGAAAAACTTACCAAAAGGATGATATGGACAAACTATTAAAACAGTTTGAAGAAGAAATAAACAAAGACACTCCGGCAGTATTTGTGTATTCACCCCAGTTTATATACATTCAAGATAAAAATTTAAAAAATGTTAGTTTATCAAATATAACCATACCAGCAGATAGATTTCAAAATGTAGACAAATGGTATAAAGATACAAACAATATTTGGAAAATATTTAATAGATAATTAAAAAATAAAATGAACGAACAAGATAGACCAAAAAGAATATTTGGACAAAAGACAGCTAAACCTAGAAGATCGTATTCTAGAAATGAATTTCCTTTAAAACACACAAGAAGAGTTCATTCTGATATACCATCTGCTGGTGATAATATAAGAATCATACCACTTGGAGGAGTTGAGGAGATTGGTAAAAATATGACTCTGATTGAATACAAAGACGATATTATAGTTATTGATATGGGATTTCAATTTAGAGACGATGAAACTCCCGGTGTTGATTATATTTTACCTAACACAAAATATCTAGAAGACAGAAAAGATAAAATAAGAGCGGTTTTTATAACACACGGACATCTAGACCATATAGGAGGAATACCTTATATAATGGATCGTATAGGAAATCCCCCTATGTATACAAGAGCATTAACTAGTGTAATGATTAAAAAAAGACAAGAAGAATTCCCTCACCTACCAAACCTAGATCTGAGAATCGTTGAAAAAGAAGACACTGTTAGAATAGGAGATTTAAAAGTTAAATTCTTTGCAGTAACTCACACAATACCAGACTCAATGGGTATTATCATTGAAACACCTTATGGAAGTTTAGTAACACCGGGAGATATTAAACTAGATCACAATGATGGAAAACCAACAGAAGCAGAAGAGAAAGAATTTTCTAGATTTGATAAAGAAAATGTTTTATTTTTAATGATGGATTCTACAAATGTTGATAATCCTGGTTTCTCAACATCAGAAAAATTAGTTCACAAAAACCTTGAAGATATAATAAAAAATACTTCTGGCAGATTAGTTATTGGAACTTTTGCATCTCAAATAGAAAGAATCATAAGTATAATAGAAGTTTCTGAAAAATATGGCAAAAAAGTCGTAGTTGAAGGTAGAAGTATGAAAAACAATATAGAAATTGTTGCTCATATGGGTATGCTTAAAGTCAGAAGAGAAACTTTGATAACATCAGAAGAAATGGAAAAATATCCTCCTGATAAAATAATAGTTCTTGCAACAGGAGCACAGGGAGATGAGTTCGCAGCTCTTATGAGAATGTCTAATAAAACTCATAAATATTTTAAAATCACACCGAGAGATACAATCCTTTTGTCATCTTCTATTATTCCAGGAAATGAAAAAGCTGTTCAAAAGCTTAAAGACAACCTAGCAAGACAAGGTGCTAAAATAATACATTATAGAACATCCGATGTTTATATACACTCAACAGGACACGGAAACAGAGGAGAGTTAGAATGGTTGCACAAGAAAATAAAACCAAAATTCTTTATGCCAGTTCATGGAAGTCACTATATGCTGAGAGTTCATGAAGAATTAGCAAAAAATACTGGTATGTCACCTGAAAATATTATTGTTCCAGACAATGGTGCAATAATTGAAATACAAGATTCTGGAAAAAAGATTGTTAGATTAAAAGAAAGTGCTCCGTCAAATGTTGTGATGGTTGATGGTTTTTCAATTGGAGATGCACAAGAGCTTGTTATGAGAGACAGAAAGATGTTAGCACAAGATGGTATGTTTGTTATCATAGCCAGTGTAAATGTAAAAACAGGTAAACTGAAAAAATCTCCTGATATAATATCTCGTGGTTTCGTATACCTTAGAGAATCTCAGGATTTACTAAATCAAGCCAGACTTATAATCAAAAAAACAGTAGAAGATTCTACACACGGAATGAATCCTATAAACTTTGATTATGTAAAAGCAAATGTTTCAGATTCTGTTGGAAGATTTCTATTTCAAAAAACTGCAAAAAAACCGATAGTCATACCTGTTATACTTGGAGTCTAAATTTTGGGAATAAAAAATAATTATTTATAAAAAATTATGATAATATAATTGTATGGATTTTATATTGTCAAAAATTTCAAACTCAATAGGCCAAAATAAACAATTGGTATCTGTGTATATATCAAACATACTACTTTCGATTCATTATTATCTTTTGGTTTATATAAACTCATCATTTCTAAATATCTGGTTTACAGATAGCCAGATCAGTAGTTTATATATAATAGGATCGATATTAAATTTACTCCTTATAATAAATGTATCAAAAATTCTAAACAAGATAGGAAATTACAAATTGATCATATATGCATCCCTCATAGAAATGCTTGCTATTTCTGGACTTTTTGTTGGACAATCAAAAGAAACTATTGGTATATATTTTGTCATACATCATATATTTGTTCCTATAATAATTTTCAGTTTGGATGTCTTTTTGGAAAACTTATCCGTAGATGAGCAAAAGACTGGAAGTATTAGAGGTGCATATTTGACAGCTTCAAACATAACACTGGTTCTAGCTCCCCTTTTAGTTAGTTTTATATTAAATGACAACCAAAATTACAGACACATATATCTTACTTCTTTGATAATCATTATTCCTCTTTTGATTTTTGTTCAAAAATATTTTAAAAATTTTACACATCTTCCTGTTAGTCATTTAAAAATAAAAGAAACTATATCTTATTATATAAAAAACAAAAAAGTTTTAGATGTCTCTATTTGTAACTTTATACTTCAAATATTTTATGCTTTTATGATTATATATTCCCCTATATATTTACATAAATACATAGGATTTAATTGGAGTGAGATAGGAATAATGTTTACCATAATGCTATTACCATTTGTCTTATTTGAACTGCCAATAGGTGAAATATCTGATAAAAAATATGGTGAAAAAGAAATAATGACAATAGGATTTATTATAACAGGAATATCCACTATAATAATTTCATTTGTTACAGCAAAATTATTTTTAATCTGGACAATAATACTATTCTTGACTAGAACAGGAGCTAGTTTTATAGAAATCACAACCGAAAGTTACTTCTTTAAACAAGTAAAATCAAATCAAACAGATGTAATATCTTTTTTTAGAATAAACAGACCTCTTTCATTTATAATAGCACCAATAATAGCAACAGTTATGCTTGAACTTATTCCTTATAATTATATGTTTTTAATAATTGGAATATTTACAATAATAATCGGAACAAAATACAGCTTGGCAATAAAAGATACCCTTTAACAACTATTGATAATTTATTTAAAATAAATTATCATTTTAAATAAGAAGTCCTCGAGACTCAATTAAAACTTGAATAAAAAACTGAGTAAAGAAAATAACAAAGAGATTCGTTGTTCTAATTGCAATAAAATGCTCGCAAATGAAAAAACTATTTCTAATATCTTTGAGATCAAATGCTCTCGTTGTGGAATAATAAATTCAATATTTAAAACCACAACAGATCAGGTGATTATAACTGATGTAGATGGAAATATTTTATATGTAAATTCTATGCTAGAACAAACAACAGGTTATTCTTTACAAGAAGTAATTGGGCAAAAACCATCTCTTTGGGGAAATCAAATGTCTAAACAATTTTATAAAAAAATGTGGCATAAAATAAAAGATGTTAAACAACCAATTGATGTTGTTATAAAAAATAAAAAGAAAAATGGTGATTTATATGAAGCAAGATTGGTTATATCCCCGGTATTTGATTCAAATGGTAATATCAAGTTTTTTGTTGGCACAGAATCTATTATAAATTAAAAATAAAAATATGAATGCACCCATTCCTAAAAATGAACAGCTAAGGCAGTGTGCTGTTCTCGATTTAAAAATATTAGACACAGAAACAGAAGAGAGATTTGATAAGATTACAAAAAAAGCCATTGAAATATTTAATGTTCCAATATCTACAATTTCAATAATAGATAATGATCGTGAGTGGTATAAATCTAAACAAGGAATTACAAAACAAGAAGGACCAAGAGATATATCCTTTTGTGGACATGCCCTACTAAAACAAGATATTTTGATTATAGAGGACACTTTTAATGATCCTTTATTTAAAGATAATCCATATGTGAGTAGTCCAAACGGAATAAGATTTTATGCTGGAAAATCACTTTTTAAAACACCGGAAAATTTAGCTGTTGGGGTTTTTTGTATAAAAGATTATACACCCAAAAAGATGAATATAAATGATATAGAAAAATTTCTTGAATTAGCAGAAGAAGCTGAAAAAGAACTGAATAATATTAGAATTTTCTAGAATCATAAGCCCAATGAAGTAGTGCTTGTCTCTGCCTCCTTCTGCAAAATAAATCTCCTAAATTACAATTATTTGTAATTTGAGCAATATGTCTTCTCATTTTTTTCCACCTATCTATTTGTCTTTTATCTTCATCTGGTATTCTCCTTCCCATAAAATACCTACAATACCACTGGAACCACCCCCTAGGATCATCTCTGTATATCCAACCTTTCTGCCTCCAAACTTTTAAAGGTTGGCTGGCCTTTATCTTAAAAAGATTACAATTTATATCATAAAAATTAGGAGAGAGTTTAGCATCTTTAAACCAGTCTTTTGGAAACTCTTTTTTACAGTCATTCATATACTTTCCACCAAAAACACCTAAATCAAGCATTTCTTTTGGTGTTAAATCTGGCTTAAAAGATGGGTCAAAATTTTGCCCCATTTTTTCAGTCAAAATGTAACTGTAATTTTTTTGCATCAAATCATTAACAAAAACTTTTTTTGTTTTCATAAATACATTTTAACACAATAATTTATTTCTGATCTTTTAGATAACTTTTTATAGGGTTCCAATAAAAATCTATCCAACCTTTTTTTATAGACAAAACCTCTTCATCTGGAATATTTTTTTGAGAAAATACAAGTCTTGTTCCTCCTTTTATTTTCTTTATTTCAAATGTAATAGTTGAAAAATGATTCTCCTGCCAATTTGATGCTCTCCAACTCTGAACTATTATTTTATTTTCAACCAATTTAATATTTTTCCCAGTAGCATAACCATCGTAAACACTAAACTTGCCACCCTCTTTTTGACTAACGGATGCCTTACCTCCTGTTATTTTGGAATGTAATTTTGAGTCCATTATAATTTTATATAAAATATCTGGACTGCAATTAAAAGATACTTGTTGTTTTATATTTTTCATTTAATTTATTTTTCAAAAAATCCCCTCTCGGAGATTTTTTGTTTCTTTAATTATGATAGATGTTTTGCAACAAGCTTGTTCATCTCAAACATAGAGACAACAGCTTTTCCTCCAAACACTTTCTTCAATTTATCATCCGCATTGATGTTTCTTTTGTTTTTACTATCTTGAAGATTGTTTTTCTTAATATATTCCCAAAGTTTTTTAACAACTTCAGATCTAGGTATAGGACCTTTACCTATAACAGCTTGTAGGTCTTCACTTAGATTAAGAGGTTTCATAAAAGCACTATTTTTCTTTTTTTCCATAATTTATTTTTTTATCAATTCCTTTTTATTGGAATCGAAAGTTATTGTAATACTAAACCTAATAAGATACCCCTATATTATATCAATAAATCAAAAATAATGGAAGTCTTTATATAAAACATTAAAAAGACACCTTTATTAAAATAACCTCCTGTTACTTTAAAGAAACTAAAATAACACCTACAACAACAAATAATAAACCTAAAATTGTCTGAAAACTTAACTTTTCTGACAGAATTATAAATGCTAAAACCGCAGTAAATAAAATAGATAATTTATCTATAACAGTAACTGAAACTGCTGACCCAAAAGAAAGAGCTTTAAAGAAAAATATCCAAGAAAAAGCTCCTCCAAGTGCAGATAAAAAAATAAATAACCATTCTTTATTTGAAATATTTACAAAATTCATACCACTAAAACCACCAAAGAAGAAAGTAAATGTGCAAACAAAAATAGCCATTATTATTGCCCTTATTGAAGTTAAAATATTTGAATCAATGTTTTTCAAGCCAATCTTTGCAAATATTGTACTTAAACTTGCAAAAATAGCTCCAAAAATAGCATAAATTAGATACATAATTATATTATAACAGAAAATATAAATGTTTAAAGAAATCAAAGTGATTTATCTTTCTTCATTTCCATCTCGGTTATCACAGCGCCACTTTTGAACCTACTCGATTCATTTTTTATCCTATTACCAGTATCAACAAAACCAATCTTTTTGTAAAAATTTATTGCATTTTCTGTATAATCCGCAACTTGAACCAAAGTATCTTTTGTTTGATCCAAAAATTTATTTGCTTCATTCCATAGCATTACCCCTATGCCATTACCTTGAAATTCTGGTAGGACATAAAGTGTTCTGAGATAATTATTTTTTTCATCTTTAGTTACAACACAAACACCAACGACAAGATCTCCGACCTTGGCAACCAATCTTTTCTTATTCTTATGCGATTCTCTTATTAATTTTTTAAAATTATTTATTTTAGCATCTGAAAATTCATCCTTATAACTATCTTCTATATCATCAATAGTTATACCTTTTTCTTTATTTGGATATGTAGAAAGCCAAGTTTTATACAGAACATTTGTTATACCAATAGCATCATCAGGACCAGCATCAGTAATTTTAACTTCATTCATAATCTTAATATTTTACACTATTAATACTAAAACTTTAAATATAAACAGAAATATATAATAGTAAAAATTATTATTTGAATAAAAACTGTTAGATATAATTTAGGTATTTCTTTGATTTTTATAACATTATTTAATAAATATTTATATAATCCATTGGATATAAAATAACCAACAAGAGCAAATATCGTCACTATCAAAAGGTTTGAACCTTCGGGATCTTTAAAAAAGAAAAACATCAACCTAGAAAAAATAAAAGATGAGATAATGGAAATTATAGTTGTGTATTTTAAGCTAGAGTGCATCTGTTTTTAATTTTTTGTATTCCATCCAACGATCCACTGGTAAAGCAGTTGTATAAGTAATTTTTTTATATGATAAATTATATCATAACTCAAAGTTAAGGAATCAATAACCACACAATAAACCATATATAAAAATTTATATAAACTCTAATTACAAATCAAAATTTACAAAAAGCTAAGGCTCACCTCTAAAGGTGAGCCAAAAAACAAGCTACGATCGACGACAAGCCTTCCTTTTTCCATACTTTATTTTCCATTGACACTGCCTTTCAAGCAGGTAGGAAATAAAGTATTTGGTGTTTGGGTGCTGAGAAACCACCACCGATGGCCCGTTTATCTCAGCAACAGTGGCAATACCGCCACAATTTTTTCCACCATCACCAAATGATCCTGGAACGTAGATACTGCCACCAATACTGATCTGCATGAAAACTCCTTTCTTCCTAAGCTATACCAAATATATAAAATATTGTCAATATATAAGCATGAATATTCTAAAATATAAATAAAAAATTTTATATAAAGACAAAGCGGACAGGGAACCTCGAAAGGTTTTACCTGTCCGCCACAGATTGCGGCAGTGTGGCCCTAAAGAGAAAACAAGAGCACACCTCAACCGCAAGAAGAACAAAAACACTACACTACACCAACAATGTCAGGCGCGAATGATCTCTAAAGATTCCATCCGCCGACCTGCGAGAGGTAAGCCATTAGAGACAAGCCCTTAGAAAGCAAAACCCTCTCGTCTCTTTACGGACGAGAAATCCTTTGAGAAGACTCCCCGTCCGTCAAACAAACACAGGGGTTGTTCCCTACCGTGGGAAGACCCCCCAATACCCCTACCCCACACATGTTCTCGAGAACACTGAGGTCTTTCAGAACAAGAAGCTTGCGCTTGGTTTTTTGGGCGGATACATTGGTGATCAACACCTCCCTAAACCACTTCCCATTCTATAGAACCGGTGATACCACGCCGGCATGAAACTCACTAAACCTTACTCTTGCAGGCTAGTGTTCCTCAAAATGAAACCCGTCAAATAACTGACGCGGCTGAAAGGCTATTTAACCCGATACCCTGAAGACTTAGGCATCGAACAACCTTACATATACAATTATATCAAATATATAAAATATTGTCAATACCCAATATTCTTCCATAAAAGATGAGGTTCATCTACTGATATTGTACTTACAATATATTTCGAAGAGATGGGGTAGATAAAAATTAACTAAAGAAGCCTTCTTGTACCACATAAAAGTGACCAATCAATAAGTTGTAGAAATATACTACAGGCTATTTTTTATTTTTATTCACCTCCCCGTACTCTTTATGTAATTTAAGTTTTTTTGGAGTTCTTGGATATGTATGAAAATTAGTGAAATCTTTTTTAATATATAAATTGTTAAAATACTTTTTAAATAAATTTATTGAAAATTCGCATATCTTTAGCTTCCTAAAGAGTACAGTATGTATTTGGAATTAAACAATGCTAGTTGTCTTGGGTAGTATTCGAACTAGTATAGTTATATACCAAGTAAAGCTAAACCGCTTCTTTCGAAGCGGTTAAGATCAAGTCTGATTCTAGTGCCTAGACAGAAGCAGCTTCTTTAGTTTCGATTCCTCCTCCAGCCCCTCTCCCTAATTCCTCGAGCACTCTTTCAACTATTGATTCATCTGGTTTCCTAGGATGAGGTCGATTATTTGCTTGTTTAACATTAACAGTGGTAGTCGCTACAAGAGGCGTACCCACAAGAACAGAAGCAAGTCCTGAATCAATATCAAGAGTAGAGGTTAATTTTGCTGCCTCCACTAAAGCTTCCAACTTAAACCTTACACCGATTTTAGAAAAAATAAGTTGAGCAGATTCAGTACTTGGAGCACAACTAGTGAGTTTGAACTGAATAAATTCAATACCCCATTCTTCAGCTTTTGTTCTAATGACCTGGAGAAGATTCTGCGAGATCTTTTCGGTTTCTTCCAGTTCAGTGTAGTCTCTTTTGGAGACTTCATCCCGAAGGATACCCATACCAAGATCTTCGATTGAATATCCTAGATTTTCTATCTCGAAAAGAGCTTTGTAGACATCTCTGATTCTGAAAATAACAATAGCGTTGACATTGAAAATCAAGCCTTCTCGAATCATGATTCGCTGGTGATCAAACTTAATTGTTTCTTGCCTAACATGATGTCTTTTCAAAGTATCAACAAAAGGAACAAGAAATGCAAACCCAGGATTGATAACCTTTGGTTCTCCATTCTTATCCCTCACAGCTTTACCAAAACGGAGTTTAATACCCTGTTCACCCTCATGGACAAAACGAAAAGCTTTAAAGAAACCTACTACTACCGAAATTAGAATTGTCCAGATTTCCACCGGAACAATATTGAACATGTTCATCTAATACCTCCAACATAACTTTATAACACTATATATGTCAAGTTTTTGTATAGTTTTAATTGGAATGTCACTTTCTATTATACTGCTTTAAATATAGGTTTGCTATTTGGTTCAATTCCTAGAAAGTTTAACCTATTACTCCCTTATCAAAATGTGATTCCATGTGGTTTGCAAGACCTCTCATAAACAAATTAATTTTATATTCAAACACCTTAGCGAAATGATAACCCCGAGACGAATATTTATTCATTATTTTATCGATATAATAACCAGAAATATCGACTGAAGTTGTCCACTGAGTTTTTGTTTTGTCTATCCCCTGATCTGTTTCTTTATACAGTGGACCATAATCAATCCTGATTCCTGATTTGATAGTTTTCTCTATATCTTGATATATTGGACTAGAAACTAGATTAAACGCAATATGATCTTTAGAAAACAAAGTATCAAATGATTTTACAAAAAATCCTTCTTTTCCTTCAGGAACTTTTAGTTTATATATAGATGATCCTGGATATTTCTTTTTACTAACTAAATTTGGATGAACAATAGTGTCATTTACTGATTCAATAATCATTATCAGCTCATCAAACGCAACTAAACTTTCCGTTGAATTTTCTGTTGCATTATAAAGAATTTGATTTAATGTTCTATACAAAGCTTCCTTAATTCCACCAACTAAATCAAAGAATACATTTTCACTCCTATTTTCTGTATTAATTTCGCTTATTAAAGAATTTATGGTATGTAACAAATTTTCAATTTTTTCTGAACAGTTTTTGTATGTGTTCATAATTTCTATCCTTTCTGATTCAGCAATTTTATTCAATTCCAAGATTGTATCATCAGGCATATGACCAATACCTGTTTCTTGAACAATACGTAAAATATTCTCTGCTAAATTTTGTATACCTTTAAATTGATTTAATGATTCCATAAAATTTACGAAAGTCTTAGACCCGAACCAAACAAATGAATTAAGTCACAAAAGATATTTTTTGCATTTTAACCCGTCTATAGTACAAAGTTCTAAAATGGAAAATATGCTTTTGTTAAGCCGTCATGTCTAGGTCGCTAGGTACCACAAAAACTAGACTGCTGGCCGAGTCGAACTAGAACCGTGGACGGTCAAACCTAGATTGACAGATTTAGCTATTTTTAGAATAGCATAAGGAAAGGTCTCGAGCAAATTGCTTTTTTCAAAAAATGACAAAAGTGATACAAATTTGATTATTAAAGTTACAATCAGCCGTCACTATTTAATCATATACTGGAATTACATATTCAACTCTTGTTCTTGCTCCATCAAGAACAGTGTCATCAAAAGAACTAGACTTGCTTTAACTGCTAATTTGATCAAAACAGATAAAATTTTATTTCCTCAAACTGGATATGAGGATATGATTAATCAAATAATTAACTTTAGAATTGAAAAGCGTGATGATCTGGCTGATACTTTTTCAACTCTTATTCTAAGTATTATCTAAGATCCTCAATTTTTATACAAAAGAAAATTGGGACTACCACATGATGTAGATAGTCCCAAAAATTTGGCGCAAATGCAAGAATCAAAAGATTCAAACATTCAAGCTACAAGGAACATTGTTGCGGAACGAAACCGGATGCCGTCCCGCAGCTCGCATCGACAATGCCAACGAAGAACGTGTCGAACCTGACCCCACCACTACTGAAGGACACGTCGAACCTGACCCCACCACTGCCGAAGCGGAAGAATGGAGCGAGGCCGAAGTGAACATCAGAATCCGGATCGTCGAACTCGTCACCCGAGCAGTCGATCGACAGGTCGTTGTAGTCCTGTAAACGTTCTAGGTGAGTAAGAAGCATGATCCCGATCTCGAATGCACCAAGACCGAACTCCATTCCGTTGTCGATCATGATTTCACGTGCTCGGCGGACCGAGCGACCACGATGACGCAAACCGAACTGAGCAGCGACGACGAGGATGTCCTGATCCTTCTGCTCGTTTCCGAGCCTCTGGAACACCTCCATCTTCACCCTTGACTCATGAAGTTGCTGATCGTTGATCTGCCCCTCTTTCCAGTTGTAGAATTTGCCCTGACGCTGTAACTTCATCGCGTCGAGCACCTTCTGAACTGCTTGAGTGTAAGTCGGCGCGATCGTCTGCCACTTAGGGATGGCGAACCATCCCTCAGCACCCACAGGAACTTCACGCTCGGCGAGTTTTTCGTTGGCGAACCCGATTTCGGGGAAGATCTTGCGCAGAATGTTGCACTGCTCCTTGATCGACTTTGGTTTCTTGTAGCCCGACAAGTAGCCGTGAGTAGACACTACTTCCTCATCTTTGAACTTGTTAGTGACCCGATTATTGGAGATGAAATCGGCGATGAGATCGGCGAGACCTGGACTGTCGTTGACCCACTGAGCTTCTTTTTCGGAAAGCCTTGCCTTGTTGTACGAGGCTTCGACGATCGACATAAACTCGAGACCTTTGGGGTCCCGTGAGGTGACTGCTGACGGGACCAATGTTTTAAGCATCGGAACCATCTCCTTTCATGTGTTAGATTCGCCCTAACCGTTGCGACTCTTCTCTTTGTGAGACGAGCTTTTTAGGTCTTACTTAATGTATAAAATTAAGACTCAAAAAGCTCGTCTCAACAGTGATCTATAAAGAATTTAACGTGTATAGTATAATACCATACATAGGCACTTTGTCAATAGATGAAAATAATGTTGTATTTTAATGGTTTTTGACAAGATATTCCCTGAGAGTATAGGCTCTTGTGAAAGTTTCCTTTTGTTTATTTTTAGACGAAAGAGTTGTTATTGGTCTACTTTGGACAATATAAAATTTTCCATCCTCGTCAACCTATTCCATATCACAAAGAAAGCTATAAGGAACAGATATACCTGCTTGATACATTTTCCTAAGAGAAGCTTCTTTACCTCCAAGCAACCAAAGCATTATTTTTATTTAATTCAGAAAAATTAGAGACTAATTTCATAATTAATTACATTCTAACAAAAAATCACCAATTTTAAAATCAGTGATTTTTTATCTTGAATACTGCTCTCAGCAAGTATGCCATTTTTCATAATAGATTCTCATACAGTTTCCACATCTCAGACAGGTCACTTTTTACTTTTTAAAAATATTGTTATTTTGATACATCTCAAGTGTCGCTCGACTTTGCTGGCCACATGGGAGAATATTCGAACTGACTTATGATTCCCTATTCAAGAATTTTATTAAAAAACTCATACTTTTTTCTCATATACACCTTGAAATCTATTTTTCCATACGGAAGTTTTATCTGTTCATATTCTTTCTGCAAATTTTTGTCTTTTGATAAAATTTCAAAAACTTTTAACTGATCCTGAATATTTAGAGAATTTTTATCTGTTAAATACAGTTCTACATCAAAACCATCCTGTATGAATTCCCATTTAATTGATGTCCCTTTTCTTTTTGGTTCACCAAATAATTCCTCAATTAATGGAGAATATTTTTGATAGTCTTCTGGAATCGAAAGAATGTTGATATCAATATCGTTTTGACCAGCTATTCCGAGAGCAGATGCTCCACCCCAATGAATTGGAAGAGTAGGTATTTTTTCTTTTAACTTAGTAATTATTTCTTTTGCAACTTCTTGAACATGCGGATCAAAAGGTTTGACTTCGATTATTTTTCCTTCAGGTAATGTTGAAAGATACTTTTCTTGAGATTCTTTAATCATGAATTTAATTATATCAAATTTTGAGAGAATCAGACAGGTGAATAATTTTATCTTGATAAATAAAGATAAAATAAAGTACTGGCCGTCTAGGATTTTATCCGAATAAGTTTAATGTGTTGCTCGTAATTCTGCATACTGTCCTCCTTTATTAAAATCACACTAAAACCCTTTGCTGCCAGACTTGGGATCGAACCAAGATTATCGCTTTCAGAGAGCGACGTCCTACCATTAGACGATCTGGCAAAATATAATAAAAATCAACACCATTAACAATAACAAATTTTAAACTTTTTTAAAGAGTAAAATCTAAATTTAAAAAAATGTTGCAAAATTACATTAGTTTTAAAGATTATTTCTTAATCTTTAAAATCGCCTCAACAAATCCTGTAAAAAGAGGGTGTGGCGAAAGAGGTCTTGCTTTTAATTCAGGATGAAATTGGGAACCTAAAAAGAAAGGGTGTTTTTCTTTTGGAAGTTCTGCTATTTCCATCAATTTTCCATCTTCAGAAGTTGCAGAAAATACCAATCCCGCATCTTGTATTTTTTCTATATAGTCCAGAGCAACTTCATATCTATGTCTATGTCTTTCATCTATTTTTCCAACACCTTGATTTTTTTTATAATCTTTACTCCATTTTAAATAGCAATAATCTGCAATTGTTTTATTTTTTACAAAAGCTGTATAAGATCCAAGTCTCATACTAGCCCCCATCTGTCCTTCTTCTATTTTCTTTAATTGATCTGGCATTATATCTATAACCAAATTTTTTGATTTAGGATTAACTTCCCTACTATGAGCATCTTTTAATCCCAAAACATTTCTAGCATATTCTACAACAGCAAGTTGCATACCATAGCAGAGACCTAAATAAGGTATCTTGTTTTCTCTAGCAAATGAAATAGCCATTATTATTCCTTCTATACCACTTTCACCAAAACCACCAGGAACAATTATTCCATCAAAATCTTTAAGTTCTGAAATTTTCTTAGGATTTTGTTCATAATCTTTACTATTTATCCAAACAAGCTCTGGTTTTGCACCAAGATAAAAAGATGAGAATTTTATAGCTTCAATAACTGAAATATAAGCATCGGAAAGAACAAAATCTCCAGTATCAAAATATTTTCCAACCACAGCTATTTTGATATTTGTTTTTGGATTTTTGATTTTTGAAACCATTTTCCTCCAATCCACAAGATCTTTTTGTCTTTCTTTCAATCCAAAAAAACTAAGAACTCTATCAGAAAGACCGTCTTTTTCAAAATTTACAGGAACATCGTAAATACTTTCTATATCTGGTGCTGATATTACATTTTCAGCCAAAACACCAGTTGACATAGCTATCTTTTCTTTTCTTTTATGATCCAAATGAACAGAACTACGAGCTATTATCATATCTGCATTTATACCATAAGAATTTAATTGTCTAACCGCATTTTGAGTTGGTTTTGTTTTCATTTCACCTATCTTTCCAGGAATCGGTAAATAGGAAACCATCACAAACATAACATCTTTTGGATGTTTTAATTTTAAAATTCTGGCAGCTTCTAGGAAAATAGCATTTTGATATTCACCAACAGTTCCTCCTATTTCAAAAACAGTAATTTCAGCATTTGTCTTTTCTATGGATTTTTTGATTCTTCTTAAAATTTCTTCGGTGATATGATATACAGGCTCAACACATTTACCTTTGTAACCCAAAGCCCTCTCTTTATCTATAACATATTTAAAAACCATTCCATTTGTCATATAGTTTTCATTTGGAAGTGACTGGTCTAAAAACCTTTCATAATTTCCCATATCTTGATCTGTTTCAAGTCCAGAATCAAGAACAAAAACCTCGCCGTGTTCTGTTGGATTCATTGTTCCAGCATCAACATTTAGATAAGGATCTGCTTTTATTAAAGAAACATTAAATCCTTTTGATTTTAAAATCCTGCCAATAGAAGATGTAGTTATACCCTTTCCAACACCAGACATAACACCACCAACAACAAAAATATACTTATGACTTTGGTCTTTTTTTCTTGCCATAAAAAATTATTAAAAACTGAATAATACCTACACTATACCTTTAAATGCCTACGAACCGCAAGGAAACTAGAAAATGATCCGACTATTACACCAGATAATAAGACAATGATAAATATTTCACCAAAATTTGATATATAATATTTAAAAACATTTAGCCCAACAAAGAAATTTTCTGTTGCACTTCCTAAATAATATGTAGCTGGAAAAAACAGAAACAGTGTTATTATGGCAGAAGTTAAACCATATAAAGCCCCAGATACAATAAAAGGCCCTTTAACATAAGTATTACTTGCTCCAACAAGTCTCATAACAGCTATCTCATCTTTCGACATAAATATAGCAAGTCTAACAGTATTAAGTGTAATCAAAATAGATATAAAGACCAAAAACAATGTCAGTGCAAAACCTATCTTGTTTGCAGAATCTATAAGACGAGTCAAAGTGTCTATTGCATTTTTATTTTGATAATAGTTTACCTTATCTATAATACTTTCAGAATCTGTTGATATAGAGTTTTTAGTTTTTAGAAAATTTGCAATACCTTCATATTGAGAAGGCTCTTTTGCTCTTATATTGAGAGATGCTCCAAAAGGATTCTCACCAAGTTCATCTAGTGCCTGTAAAGTAAAATCATCGTTCTCGTGTTTTTTCTTAAATTCATCCAAAGCATCCTCTTTTGAAGTATAGGAAATCGAGGACACCTCAGGTAAACTTTCTATTGATTTTTTCATAGCCAATATATCATTTTCATTTGCACTCTTTACAAAATAAACATTTATATCAACTTTATTTTTTATTTCATTTAAACTAGTGTTTAGTATTGCACCTAAAAACATTGTAGATGTGATAACCGACAATGTTATAACCATTACTAACACAGAAGAGAATGAAACAAAACCGTTTCTCCAAAAGCTAAAAAAACCTGATCTTGCAACTCTTTTAAATGAAGTCCATAACATAAAATTGATTAAAAATTAAATTATAAAATATATTTACCCTTTTCGTCATCTCTAACTATTTTTCCATCTTCCATAGTTATAACTCTACGACCCAAAGCATCTATAATGCCCTTATTGTGAGTTGTTAATATAACAGTTGTTCCTAGATCATTTATTTTCTTTAAAATCTGAACAATATCATAAGTATTTGCAGGATCTAGATTTCCAGTTGGTTCATCTGCTATAACAACATCTGGCCTATTTACTATTGCCCTTGCAATAGCAACTCTTTGTTTTTCACCACCAGAAAGTTCGTGTGGAAAATTCCATATTTTTTTACCCAAATCAACTAGATTTAAGACATGAGGAACATCAACCTCTATCTCTGCATCTTCTCTACCAGAAACTTCCATTGCAAAAGCTATATTTTCATAAACAGTTTTATCTGGAAGCAATCTAAAATCTTGAAAAATAGAACCTATTTTTCTCCTAAATAAATTTATCTGACTTTTATTTAGTCTGTGAATATCTGTTGATTCAAAAAAAACTTTACCTTTACTTGGTTTTTCTTCGGCAAGTATCATTTTAAGAAGAGTTGTCTTTCCAGCACCAGAATGTCCAACAATAGATACAAACTCTTTTGGTGATATAGAAAAAGATATATTTTCTAAAGCAACAGAATCATCTGGATAAACTTTAAAAACTTTGTCAAAATGAATCATATAAAAATAATTATAACTTAAAAATGTAAAGTTATGCAATCTGTCTATATATTTTTTTCAGCCTGTATAAAATCCAATATATCACCATCTAAAACATCATCTACTTTTGCAGTTTCAAATCCTGTTCTATGATCTTTTACCATTTTATAAGGATGTAAAACATAAGATCTTATTTGATTGCCCCATGTTACCTGAGTGGTTTTAGATATATACATACCTTTTTCTTCTGAAATCCTCTCTTCTTCAAGTGCTTTATAGATTTTACCTTTTAGGATAGCCAGAGCTTTTTCTTTATTTTGAGCTTGGGATCTCTGATTTTCACTAGAAGCAAAAAGTCCAGTTGGGATATGAACAATTCTAACTGCCGTTTCCCTTTTGTTAACATTTTGACCTCCCGGACCAGATGACCTAGAAAACTCAACTCTCAAATCTTTTTCATCTATATTTATATCACTTTCATTTTGTTCATTTTTAAAATCAGGAATAACTTCAACCATAGAAAAACTCGTGTGTCTTTTAGCATTCGCATTAAAAGGAGAAACTCTAACAAGTCTATGAACACCAGATTCATTTTTAAATATTCCATAAGCACCTAGACCGTCTTTCTTTCCAGATATTTCAACTGTCACATTTCTAAAACCACCATTATCATTTTCATTTTGATGAAGAACTGAAATATTAAAATTATTTTTTTGGCAAAATTTAAAATACATATTCAAAAGCATTGCTGAAAAATCTTCAGAATCATCACCACCTGCACCGGAAAAAATCGTCATTATAGCATCACCTCTATCATATTTACCAAAACCACTGATCTCATTTTTAAGATCTTGAATTTTCTTAATAACAAATTGAGCTCTATCTTTGTCAGACCAAAAAGAAGGAGAATTCATTTCTAGCTCTAAATTTTCTAACTCTTTTTGTATTTTATCTTTATCCATATTTAAAACAGTATTTTGATTTATAAATATAAATTTATTATAAAATAAGAATAAAAATATACTGAAACAAAATTATCAGACGATTTTATATACCAAAATATAAACCTTTTTCTGTTAAATCTTTAAGTATTTTATCATAATCAGCTTTAATCCTTTGAAAATTAGGATTATCACCATTTAATTCCGCTGCCAATTGATGCAGACTATTATCAGCATTATTTAAAGCTTGCTCCATTGCACCTTTTTCGTCATCAGTAGCATTACCAAGAGCAATTTTTCCCTTTAATTCATTAAACCGACCTGATACTCTTTGATACAAAGTATTAACATCAGACTTTATTGTATTACGATCAATTTGATTGTAATCATCATTAAATCCCTCCATTTTTTATATTATTTACTTTTAATATATTGATTATATACCAACAACAACATTTGAGCCAATGGGCGGGATTGAACCGCCGACCTCGCCCTTACCATGGGCGTGCTCTACCAACTGAGCTACATTGGCTTTAAGTAAACTATAAGATAAAATATAATAGTAAATATAAAAAAATACAAATAAAATTATGAATTCAGAAGAAATAAAAAAAGAAATTGAGAAAATAATTGAAGGTGATGTTTTAGTTTCAGAAGATGTATTGGAAAAATATTCTCACGATGCTAGTTTATTTGAAGTTAAACCAAAAGTCGTTGTATTACCAAAAACAAGAGAAGATATAAAAAAAATAGTAAATTGGGTTTCTGAAAATAAAGAAAAATATGGCGAACTATCTATAACAGCCAGATCAGGTGGAACAGATATGTCGGGCGGTGTTTTAAACAACTCTATTATTTTAGATTTTACAAAATATTTAAATAAAATAATAAAAATAGAAAAAAATTTAGGTGTTGTTGAACCTGGTTGTTTTTATAGAGATTTTGAAAAAGAGACTCTAAAACTTGGAGTGATTATGCCTAGCTATCCAGCATCAAGGGAGATATGTGCAGTTGGAGGAATGGTTGCAAACAATGCTGGTGGAGAAAATACTATAAAATACGGCAAAGTTGAAAACAACTTATCCTATTTAAAAGTAATATTAAAAGATGGAAATGAATACGAAATAAAACCACTGACAAAACAGGAACTTGAAAATAAAATATTGCTTGATAGTTTTGAAGGAAAATTTTATAAAGAAATAAAAGATTTAATATTTACAAATTTAGAGAAAATTAAAAAAGCAAAACCAGATGTAACAAAAAACTCTGCTGGATATTTTCTTTGGAATGTGTGGGATGAAGAAAAAGAGACTTTTGATCTTTGCAAACTTTTTGTTGGATCACAAGGTACACTAGGAATCATAACTGAAATAGGATTTAAACTAACAGAAAAACCAAAAGCATCGGGTCTTTTGGCTATCTTTATGAAAGATTTGGAAAAACTTCCACAAGTTGTAAATGAAGTTATGAAATATAAACCAGATAGTTTTGAATCATACGATGATTACAGTATGACTCTTGCTGTAAAATTCTTTTTTGATTTCTTTAAACAAATGGGTTTTATTGGTGCTATAAAACTCGGTCTTCAATTTTTACCAGAAGCAATCCTTATGATAAGAGGCGGGGTTCCTAAACTTACACTACTTGTCCAATTTACCGGAGAAAATGAAAAAGAGGTAAAAAATGAACTTTTGGATTTAAAGAAAAAGATAGATCAACTTGGACTAAAAAGCCATCTAACAAAATCAGAAATAGAAGCTGAAAAATATTGGGAGATTAGAAGACAAAGTTTTAATATGTTAAGAAAACACATTCACGGCAGAAGAACAGCTCCTTTTATAGATGATTTTATAGTCAAACCAGAGTATCTACCAGAAATACTTCCTAAGGTTAAAAAAATACTTGATGAATATAAACTCATTTACACAATCGCAGGTCATGCAGGAGATGGAAATTTCCACATAATCCCTCTTATGGATCTAAATTCACCTTACTCATCTGAAAGCATACTTGAAATATCAAACAAGATATATCCTTTGATATTAAAATACAAAGGTTCAATAACAGCAGAACATAATGATGGAATAATCAGGACCCCATATCTAAAAGAGATGTATGGAGATGAAATATTAGAATTGTTTAAAAAAACAAAGGAGATATTTGATGATCTATATATATTTAATCCAAAGAAAAAAATAGGTGGAACTTTTGATGATATAAAAAATAAATTGATTAGAAAGAACAATTAGAAATTAACTGTAATATTTTACAACTATATAAGTTCCAATAAATGAACCTATTGCAAGTGGTATAACATATAGATAGTTTTTAACATAATTTATAACACCAAAAGCTATTATAAAATGCATAAGTGAACCAACAAAGGCGGATTTGATAGGTTTTTTACCAACAACAGCGAGTGTATAGTAGGCATAAAGACCATCTATAAATATATAAGATAAAAAAACTAAAACAGCTATTGATATATCTATATTGGAAAGCATTTTTTAAATTATATACAAAAAAGATAAACAATAAAAGATAAAAAAACCGCTATTAGCGGATAACCATATTTATACTTGATCTTAAATTAGGTAAAATTTCTAGCCAAGGGTAAATATTTGTATAAATAGAAGAAAACTGAACTCTTAACCGATCATCAGGATATAGCTCTGATAATTTCTTATAAAAACCACTTACTCTACATGCAGAATTATAACCAAAAATAAATTTTGGATATCTACCCATAAAAGCTCTGGTAAACAAAGCTGCATCAGCAATCTCCCTTAGTGCAATAGGCTCCAATACTGTAAAATCATCGAACAGAACCATGCAGTCACCACCAAGATCTGCAGCTCTTATAAATCTATAAGCTAAAGAATCTGGATCAAAATCTTTACAAAACATAAATGTTGCCAATACTTCAGCTATGTATGGTATGTTTTCTTGCATTCCAAACATATTCCAATTAGGATTTTTTTTACCAATATCATAAAGTTTAGAAGCAAAAAATGACAGCATAAAATCTGCCGAAAACAAGGTAACAATTCCTTTATTCATATCTAAAAAAATTGTATCAATACTATGAACTTATTTAAACTTGACAATACAAATAAAAGATGTTTAAAAAATCACAATCTCTAATTAAAACATCTATATAAAAAATTATTAAAAATCAAGTAAAAGTGGTAAATGGTCAGAAACTTCATCTGACAACACTTTAAAATCTTTAACTTCAATATCAGGTGAAACTAAAACATAATCAGCAAATCTCTCTTCTTTTTGGTAGTAACTGCTCCTAGTAGAAGTTATATTAAATTTTTTAACCAGAGATATGTTTGCTTCAAAAGTTCTTCTTCGTCTTTCCAACTATTAAAGTTATGATCTGCATTTTTTATATTGATTATTTTTTTAGGATTATTTGCATTTTTAAAATACTTCATTCCTGGATTTAAATTTCCATTTTTTCCAGCTGTTATAAATAAAACGGGTTTTTGTATTTTCTTTATCAAATCTCCGCAATCTGGAAAATTATTAAGTTCTTCAACAAATTTTTTTCCTACCAATATTTCAATACCGAAATCTGTAATATATTTATCTATATTTTCATTAAAAACCATATCTCCTAATGGAGATTTTTTAATAATAAAAGAAGCATCCCAGAAAACATAACCATCAATTTTAGATTGATCAGTAAACATAAGCGAAGTTCCTCCGTAACTATGACCGACTAAAAATATTTTCTTATATTTTTTCTTAAAAAATTTAATAATAGTATTTATATCTTCTCCATGTTTAGTTATTGAAGTTTCATTAAAATGTCTTGTATTTTTACTATTACCCGCATAAAGACTAAACCTGAAAGTATCAAAACCTTTGGTGGTTATAAATTTACTGCCATTAAAAAATATATGCTCATTTGGTTGACCTGTAAAACCGTGAACAAAAATTACTAATTTAATATTATCATCTTTTGCAATACCTAAAATACCCTCAATTATTTTTTTATCAGACGTTTTAATTTTAATTATTTTTTCCTTGGGTTCCATGTTTTTTTATATTCAAGGAAAATTATACCATAAAAGATGCTTAGTTTTTAAATTTCTTCAATTTCAAGACCATTAGAAAAATCTTAAATTTTTATTTCATCTCTTATCTCCATCCACATCTTGCCAATATGGTTTAAACCATTACCATCCTCTCCATCATCCCAAAATCCGTCTCCTGGCGGATAAGTGACAATATGCTTTACAATCTTCATATCTCCTGAATCAATCAAAGCCTGCTTTACTTCCTGATGTTGTTCTGTTTTCAATCTCATTAAATCCTTCATTACTTTTAATTTATAATCTTCATTTTTAAATTCTGGTATTTGAAGGTGTTTATATTTAGAAGATATTTCCCAGGCTTTTACAGGACTATGAGCATTTCTTATCTCTTTAATAATTTTTGAGTCAGTATATCTTTTACATTGATATGCATGTTCAAGTGTCGGAAAAACGAGACCATCAATTTCAATTGAATGAGCAGTATGAGGAGAAAAATATATATAAAATTTTTCCAAAGGATAAGTCTTATTCATTTTTATTTTTCATATATATTAAAGTATCATACCCATTTAAAACTCTATCTTTTGGATCAACCTCAAGACTTATTAAAAATTCAAATAATTTATTTTGTATTTCTTCTCCGTCAGTATCTTCAACTATTTTTTCAACTTCAATAAAAAAACCGAGTCCTTCAACATTATCTAAACAAATTTCACAATCATCATATTTTGTTTTAATCCTTGTTTTATATATTTCTACAATTTTTTTATATCCCATTAAAATCAAGGCCTCCTTAAACTCTTCTGGGTCAGAAATTTCAGTTTCTCTTTCTATTACATCCATTTCATTTTTCTGTGGCTGTTTTAAGGTAAAGATATATTTATTATTATTATTTTTTCTTATACGGAGTATATTTTTACCAGACTGAAATTGGTCATATGGTCCATAATCAGAATCAACAAAAGTTACATCATCTTGAATTATTGGTTCAGATAAAACACAACCCATTTTTATAAGTTTTTCTTTAATCTTTTCAATATCAGATATTTTAGCCTTTACTTCTATTTCTTTTCGCATCACAAATTATATTATAATAAACAAAAATCTTAATCAAATTTTTTAGTTACCCTTTGAAAGAATTGATCTTTTATTTTTCTATACTCATCCACTGATAATTATTAAAGTTAATTTTGAATAGATGTACCGCCTATATGCTCAACTAAAACAAAAGGTAACTTGCTTAGTATTCTTTGCTTTTGCTCTTCAAAAACCTTATCCGCCAAAATTTTGAATTTTTCTGAAGGTTGAAAAAATAATATTTTCATAAAAAGTATTATATTATGAACCTAGAATCAAAAAACCACTTTGAAAATTTTCCAAAGTGGTTTTTTAATCAGCATTGAGCTACAAGCCAATAAAATGAAAGTGTTAATAAAAAAATAATGCTAGAGGAGAGAGATTTTAATCTAGCTCACATTATTTTTAATTTATTTTCACATTTATGACTAATAGCTCAATACTGACTTTTTTTATTATACCCTGTTTCGTTCTTTCGAACTCATCAGTCGAGATACACATCTCGAGACAGAGGAGGTATCAAACCAAGACACCTCCAGTTAAACCAAGGGAACAGTAGTTGGACTGTTTCCAGAACCTGCACCTGCCAACTCAGGATTAAAGAACTACTTCTTGTTGCGTGCACCCCACTTAGAAGCGAGAGCCTCGAGCGAAACGGACAACTTAACTGACTGTTTTGGTATCGATTGAGCTACCTGCGGATTATGTAACCGTCTAGCAAGGGTAACTTCAACCTCTGCAACAACAGCATTGGCGTTAGTTATCCATTCCACGCACTCTTCTTTCGTTTCTGGAATGGAAGCAAAGTAAAAACTATACAACTTATCCAGCAGACTAGATTCAATCCCGCATGAGGCGTACGTGTCGTAGAGACTCCTGACATGATTTTGGACTTTTTCAGCCTCGGAAAGAATATTTTCGATTTCACGCCGATCTCTCGCTTTAACTTTGGCTTTTTCCAGCTCAACCTGTGCATTGTTGAAAGCTGTCTCGGCTTGCATACGGACCCGAAACCACTCTGTCTTCCATATGATCGAATCCGAAGACCAAGACCTGGAAGCAGTCAAGGTTCCAAAAGCAAAAAGGTCTTCGCCTGTCATCACGCACCTGCCGTAAACGACAGTGATGATGTCAGAGAGGACTGTTTTGTCGGTGATCTCCGTTGGAACAGCAATGACTGGCCTATCAATCCAGCGACTCCACTGCCCTTCATTCAGCCGACTCTTCATCGATTGCTTCAGAGCAACAATGTCGCTTCCTTCTGCAAGTGCCGACCACGAGGTCGACGACTTGAGAACGATGTGAACTGCGCGTCCGCCAGGGAGCTTCACTCCCTCATTTGGCAATTCATTCCAGCAGTTGCTAGAAATGAACTCATCACCGAGCGTTACTTGCGGAAGTCTCGGCGTGTCGCAGTACGGTTCACGATACTCCACTGGCACCACCTTGCCGAGAACAATGATCGAATCGGGATTCATTTCCCGAGTCAGATTCACCAACCCGACATCAAGCGCCGGAAGCCGGAGTAAATCGAGATTGGAAATTGTCGCGCAAGAGATCGCACCTTTGAGACGCGATCCGAGCCACAGTTTCCATTCCTCGTTCGTCATGACGGGGAAAACGATTTCCCCCGCGCGATTGTTCCACTTCCGAGCCTCCATCTGGATGGCCCGGTTGGCGGCGATAACCGCCTGGATAGTTTCAAAATTCGTCATTTTATCTCCTCAAGCAAGGGAACATCATGTCCCACCCCTGCTCGGCCCAATTAAGGACTTTCCATCTTGCGACGGACTTTGTAGAGCTGGGTGCTCGAGAAAATAATTGGAAATTTTTAAGTTTCCACACGAACTCCTATCAGCTTTCGAATTGATTCGTTAGCTGAATAAGAGAGGCAACAACATGGTCGCCTCGTAAACCTAAACCATGCACCCCTGTATATAAAATATGAAGAGGGTGCGAAAGAACATCAAAGGAACAGTTGAAGGGTGTCCTCTAGCCCCCGAAGTCTGAACTTAAATATGTAACCATCACTGATCTGTATGAGTTCAGACTCCTCAATGGTATCGCGGGGAAACTGCCGAAGAAGGAATCTTTCCACCTCCAGCAACATTTCCTCTCTCGTCAGGCGAGTAAGCAGTCTCTCTCTCATCTCTTTCCACTCTTCAACAAAGAAGAGTGACCTGAGATGATCAGAATACTCCTCGGCGATTTTTTCACTACTAGGAACTTCTCCCGTTTTTTTAGTCCAAAACCACAATTCGCCAAAACAAAAGCGAAAGTATTCCCAGACCAGAAACGGTAGAAGGAAGACGTACTTTACAAGCCACATCTTTTCTCCTAATAGATACTCATTTGTCCCGCGAGCCAGGAACAGAAAACGTCTGCCGCTTTGGGATGAGTCGGCGTAGGCACGATCTCTTCTTTGATTTTGGAACCATTGAAGAAAACATGCTGATTTGAAACAACCGAATCTTGAATTGGATCAAACCAAAGATCAACATCTTCAAACCTAACCAGTTGAGGAGCGATCTCCATCAACCACATCGGATCAACCTTTGTAGCCATGCGAACGAGCCGCAGAGTCATGGTACCACCGCGACGAGTCTTGATTTCAAGATCGAATGGCAGTCCAACGATCCAATCGCCAGACCTCACCACCGACTCCCGAGCAAGCTGCCGATCGGTATCATCCCCATTTCGCCACCGACCGTAGTCGTTGCAGTAGAGGTGATCCACCATTCCGGCGCAAACAGCCTTCAGGATATTATCCCTCTTACCGCTCGACCGAAAATTACGAACTTTGTCACGCAACGCTTCCGCGAGGTGGCGACGCTTCTCCTTTGCTTGGAAGAAGGCTCTGACGAAGATGCCGTTGTCGACCATCACGTCCTTCTGCATGTTCTCAGCCGCTTTCCATACTGCAAGCTGAGCCATGAGGTCTGACGAATCCTCGGTGCCAATGAGACTCCTCCACTTGGGAGTCTCCCATTCGCTCTTCGGACGAGCAGTGATTTCTCCCTGCTCGAGAATGGCAGCGATCGTTACAACGTCGTCCACCACTCCCAGCCGATCGGCTTCTACCACCATCCGTGCAAACTGCACGGAGAGTGGCAAACGCGCGACTTGCTTACCGATTTGAGTAACGGCACCAGTTTCCGAAAGACAACCGAGCGCCTTGAGTGCACGCTTGGCTTCGTGGATCTCGCTTTTCTTGGGCTGATGGAAGAAGTCAAGCTTCTCCATATCAAACCCCGCTTCAGCGAGACGCAGAACTGTCTGATCAAGCCGAGAACGGAGAATTTCCGCTACCGGGAAATCAGGGCGATCGTATGCCGGACACATGTCCACATAGATGCCTGGCTTCGTGCGACCAGCGCGACCTTTGCGCTGCTTGGAGTCGGCTAACGAAATCGGTTTCAGATAAAGTCCTTCGACTCCATCCACCACCTCCACTCGCCGTTCCATTCCGCCATCCACCACCGCATCGATGTCGTCGATCGTGACACTTGTTTGCGCTACGTTCGTCGATACGACGCACTTGGCTCGCGGGTAGCGACGAAAAGCTTTCGCCTGTTCGTGGCTATCTAACTCGCCGTGAAGCGGGAGGACTTCAGCCGACACACCCGAACCCTGAATGATTTGGATGGTTTCGCCGATTTCCTTTTTACCTGCTTCAAACACAAGGACGTTGCGTCCTTGCTGAAGCAGAGCAATCGCTTCAGTTGCTGTCTTTGTCGTGGTCGGTCGCTGTTCCGTCACCGGAAACAAACAACCTGGCACAGATATGATCGGTGCGCCATCGAAGAACATCGAAAGCTTTTCGGCTTCCAAAGTGGCACTCATGAGCACCACCTTAAAATCGACACCCCGAGACAGCATGAGCTTAGCCCATGCAACCAGAGTCTCGATATTGATGTTCCACTCGTGTACCTCGTCGAGGACGAGGATCTGGTGCTTGCCCGCACCCATCAGTTCCCGCACAAGTGCGAGACCATCAGTGCAAAACAAGCAACGAGTCCACTCGCTGTCTTTCCGCTCCATTGCGGTGCGGAAGCCAACAATCAAGCCAAGATCCTCACCCCATTCTTCAGCTACCCGTTCAGAAACCGTACGAGCAGCGAGACGACGCGGCTGGGTGACAACCAAGTCATACCCCGCCTCGAGCAGGTATTGTGGCACTTGTGTGCTTTTTCCCGCTCCGGTTTCGGCTGTGATGACCACGACCGCGTTTTCCTTGATCAACTTTAGGATCTGATCCTTGAAGTTAGCGATGGGTAACGTTGTATTCATTTAGTCTCCTCAAGCAAGGGGAATTTCTTTCCCACCCCTGCTCGGCCCAATTAAGGACTTTCCGTCTTGCGACGGACTTTGTAGAGCAGGGATGCTCGGAAAACAAACTGAAGCACAATTTTCTGTTTCGTTCTTTCGAACTCATCAGGGTAAGTACGCACTTACCGACAGTGAGGAGTTTTGCAATTTACCTTTTGCAGGTACTCCTCAAACCTTTTGAACCATAGTAATTATTTATGAGTCGCTACCACAAACGACTACACCGACTACTGATGGATGGTGTGTGAGCAGAATAAACCATCGGGAGCTTTTTTCAGTTCCTTAAGGTCTCTCGCCACCCCCCAACCAGCTTCGCTGGTACGACCCAGTAGATAGGACATCTGCTGGGCACTGAGAGGGTAAAATTGAACTCCCACATCAACACTTTTTTTCTCCCGACCTCCTTCAAAAGTGGGAGCTTGATACTCTTTGTATTCATGAGAGTACCACGCCGGACCATTGTTTCCATCCCACTGATGTACACCATCACTCAAACGGACAGTGTCCACCTTGAGACGAAAGTTCAGATAGACCCTTCCGCGTTTGACCGTGATTGAGTCGCAGTACGAGAGTTCCCAATTAGTGGGCGTGGCCTCAAACTCTTCTTTTTTGCCAGGGCGGCTTAACAGCCACTCTGACAGAGTTTTCCCTTTCACGGCGGTGAACCGCTGGGAAGCGGGCAGTGGCATACTTTTTTCCATCACCTTGACAAACTTTGCCACCACGGCGCGGGCGCGGTGAGAAAAAGGAAACTCACAAATTGATTCATACATACAAACCTCACTTCGCCGTTTATCGCCCGGCCGGCGGAATTTCCCTCAGTACAGAGGGCAAATTGTTAATCAATATTATTGATTAACAATTTGCCCTCTGTACACTATCTATCTATAGCTAAACTTTTTATTCAGTCTTCCAAATCAACGATTCTTTTAAAAATCACAAACTTAGAAGATGAGCCGAGTGCAAACCATGAACTCGGCTCGTGAACCTAAACCATGAGACAAAGAGTCAGCTCTGTCTCGAAAGAACATTACCCACTGACTTGGGATTAAAAATCTACTTGGACTTTGCAGCCAAAGCGTCCTGGCGGGATAGACAAACTACCCCGTTAACGACGTAAAGAGTCATTTTGTTGATCTCCTTTAAACCTATTCTCAAATATATTTCATGCTTTGTGGAACAGAAATATATAAACAATCCAGGCCCACTGTCTTGCAACATGCGCCCGTGCCAATTGTGCCAATCGAGAGATTACTTTTTCTTCAAATTGGCCACCACCGTGACGGCGAACCGCGGATCGTGACGGAGAGCATTGAGCCCCGCCACGACTGCGAGAGGGGCACGCCCCTCGCGAGCCATCATCCTGATGGATTGATTGTTCAGAACCGCCGGGCGACCCGGCGTCGGGTAGACTTGATTATTGGTATTCATGATAGATAATCTCCTTTTTCTCCTCGATTTTACCCTCGAGGCGGGTTTGTACTTTAGGGATTTTGCAACCCCTCTTTCCGACACTAAACTTATCAATATATACTGTCGGAGAAGAGGAATAACATTGCAGTCTGTGTTTACACACAAATTATTCTACGTTTTCCTTGCCCGTCATAGCTTTACGCGACGTCGGACTTAACTTCTCTATTCAATTATCAAAGATCTTCTTATCCTCCTTCCTCTTTTTGATTAGCGAAGACATTCTTGGAAGCAATGACTGGTTTAGTTCCATTCCTTCCAAACGATGTCCTAACTTGTGGTTAGTATCGGTTGATTTATAGAAATGAACCCACATAAGATGTGCATTAAATTGTTTATTTCTTCCTCTCTCCTCTTACCACGCTTTCGGCCGTCGGTCACCGTCTGTAATATCTTTCGATAATCCAGAACAGAGATGGAGAACAATTTAATATCTATCTCCTTGTAAAAAAACCAGGTGGAACGTCTCTTACGAGCTTCCTATAACTCTCTCCTCATTGAGAGAAGTGGAGAGGCGACTTTGTGTAATAATTTAATTCACATCCACACTTCTTTTAACAAGATGTTTACAATTGATTTTGAAAACAAAACAGACCATTAGCTCCTTGAGAAGAGCCAATGGTCTGTTTACAACGTTGGTTGTTTGATGACCGAATACTTATACTACATTTATATACAATAGTATATTTCAGAACATCAAGACTCTCTCCTCTAAAAATTGTCTTAATTATGTTGTTATTTAAATGAACCTAAACCTTTTTAATCTTACTCTTTAATTATATCATATTGATATAATAATGTCAAGCACTTTTTAACATACTTTTAAAGACCTTAAAATTACTTTATAATTTTAAGGTCTTTAAAAACCACCTTTCAAGGATTTTATTTAGGCTACCTAGTGGACAAAGCTAAAACTGAAACAATAAAAACGAAAGCCCAACCAAGGTCGTGCCTCGCATCGGGTGTTTAGTTTTTTATAGATAGAGCCTTTTTAGCTGTTTCAAACAGTAGAACCTCAAACTGTTTCCCATTAAGACAGCGAAGTTGACGCAAAAACCCATCGAAAACCAACAACACAAGATAATCATTGAGATTCCTGCAGTCTCCTTTTTGACGAAAACCTTCAATATGTCCATGTAACGGAGTTATTTGTTCCAGAGGAAGTACCAACAGATCATCAACCAACTTCTGAACCACTTTCATTCCCGAATGATGTCCAATAAGTAAGTAGAGATTACGAAATACTATTGGTTCAGGGAATTTCTCATCATTAATCCATTCCTGAATCAATTCCTCTCTTACACCTAAAGCAGTTGCTATTTGACACATGGAAAACACCATTGCCTTACAAAATTCATAGACGATTAATTCAATTTCTCGGGAAAAATAACTTCTCATGTCCACACCTTTCTATTTACATTTCTACCATACTCAATTAGTGAATTTAAAGCATAATAGTTTCTTGCAACAAAAAACTTCCTGTTCAATCTTTTTTGGATGAAATTTTATTTTACACAACCTAGAAAACACTATGGTTAAATTTGTAAACTCACTTTATTTACCATGGTTTACTCACCTAACTAGCCTCTAGCAAAACAATATAAGCTCGATTTGTTCCAAATCTAACACAGACAACATAATTTACCTACCACTGGTCACACAAAAACTATCTTTTAGTAAAATTTTATCTGCGCGGCTGACCGGACTTGAACCGGCGACCTCTCCCGTGACAGGGGAGCATTCTAACCAGCTGAACTACAGCCGCATTTTTCATATATTTTTCAAAAGATTATACCTAAAATATTGAAATACAATCTTTGTAACTATTATACACAAAATTGCAGAATTTCAAAGCAAGAATCCCCTCTCCTATACTTTGTGTCGGAGGTGGGGATCTCCCTTGGAAATTTATGGTATAATTTAAATGTTTCCAAATTAGAAAAAAATAGAGACTAACCTAATCTTTATTTCATTTCCCCTCTAAAAAGAGATAAATTAAATTATAATTCAAAAGTTAATTTTTAATAACTACACATGTCAAAATATTTAGTAACAGGAGGAGCTGGTTTTATAGGATCACATTTATGTAAACAACTTTTAAATTTAGGTCATATTGTTATTTCTCTGGATAACTATTTTACTGGTTCTCGTAAAAATCATATCGATGGAGTTGATTACAGAGAAGGTCACACAAAAAACATATCCAATATAATCAAGGAGGACGTTGATGTAATTTTTCATTTAGGTGAGTATTCTCGTATAGAAGTGAGTTTCAGCGAAATGGATATAGTTTGGGATTTAAATATAATCGGAACATTCGAAGTTTTAGAATTTTGGCGCAAACAAAAATGTAAACTTGTTTATGCAGGATCTTCTACAAAATTTGCAGATAGTGGTCTTGGTAGAGATCAAAGTCCGTATGCATGGACCAAGGCATCAAATACAGATTTAGTGAAAAATTATGGAGACTGGTTTGGTCTTCAGTTTGCAATTACATACTTTTATAATGTATATGGACCAGGTGAAAGATCGAATAAATACGGGACTGTTATAGAAATTTTTAAACAGCAATATCTATCAAAGAAACCATTAACTGTTGTTTCCCCAGGAACTCAAAAAAGAATTTTTACTCATATTGATGATATTGTAAATGGATTAATTATTGTTGGAGAAAAAGGTATTGGAGATGGTTTTGGTTTGGGGGCAGAAAAATCATATTCAATATTGGAGATTGCTAACATGTTTAATACAGAATTAAAAATGTTACCAGAGAGAAAAGGTAATAGAAATAATTCCAATTTAGATGTTCAAAAATCTAATTCTCTTGGATGGAAAGCGAAGAATGATATTAAAGATTACATTGAAGAAATAGTAACTTATTCCAACACCATTAATCATGCTTCAAAAAAACAATAAAAATACGGAAATTTTAGTTTCGTCAAACATAAAATTTCCTGGGCACCAAATTTCCGACAAAGTCTACTGACTTCGTCGTAAAGATTTTCAATAGACCGGAAATCTGTTCGATCCCCACTCGCAAAGCTAATGCTTTGCTCTCCTATACTTTGTGTCGGAGGTGGGGATCGAACCCACGACCCCAGGCTTATGAGTCCTGTGCTCTACCAACTGAGCTACCCCGACAGTAAATTAAAGATAACATTTTTATTGTCTTTTTTCAAACAAAAAAAGTAGTCAAACTTGTTGCGGGGTAAGGATTTGCACCTTAATCTACGGGTTATGAGCCCGTCATGCTACTGTTACACAACCCCGCTATTTATTTACAATATTAGCACATTATAAAATACAAAACAAATTTATATAAAAGAAAATTCTTTGAAAACTTCTTCATACAAACTTATAACTCTTCTTGCCTCTTTTTGTGTTAAATTAAAATCAGAACCATCATGAGCAATTCGATTTCTAACTTTGTGAGCTTCCCAAGCCAAATCAATAGTAACGAAATCACTCTTTTCAACAGATTTCAATTTGTCACCAATACTTTCTCCAAATAAATTCATCTTATCTAAAAGCTCTGAGAGCAATATATCTGCTTCTATAATAGAAAGTCTCCAATCGGCTTGATTGTTTGACTCCAAATGAACCAAGACTTTCTCCCACTTAGGATTTTGATTTATTTTAGCTTTTTCTTCAATAACAGATGGAAATAAATTTTCTTTAACATTTTCTCTTATCTTAGATAAATTTCTAAATAAATATATAATCCACAAAAGTAAGATTGCAGCCAATACAGCAATAGAATACCAAAAGATGTTTAATATTCTATAAAAAGTTAAGATAATTTTAGTGATAATACCGCTGTCTGATTCTATATAAGCAAGATCATCTTCTTTTACAAAACCATCATAACCTTTTTTAAAATCAACGAAAAACATTTTGTTACCCAAAAAAGATACTGGTCCTTTAATAACTTTCCCAACTGAACCAAAACCTTGTTTACCATATCTCGTAACCAAATCATCTCCATAGATAAAAGCTTCTTTTGAAGATACTTTTATATTGGAACCAACAGAGTTCAAAACCGAAGAAAGTGGTCTTGTATTTTTTAACACAAGATTTTTTTCAGTAAACCCTGAAAGTCCAGATGAAAATGTTCCTGAAAATATTTTATCTATATTTAAAACCTCTAAAACAGCATTAAAAACAGATGCTATTAAAAATATAGTGAATAGTAAAGTTACCATTTCAACTAATAGATCTTGTTGTTCCGCTGGTTTTGCTTTATCATCTGCCATCTTAATAGATATATTATAATTCTCCTAAAAATTTTTTACCAATATCAAAAAGTCTATCTTCCGTCCACTTTGGAGACATAAACTGAATCCCAAAAGGTAAACCATTTTCATTTTTACCAGAAGGTATAGATATTGCAGGGATTTCAGCAATATTTGCAGTGACAGTAAAAATATCAGCCAGATAATCAGACAAAGGGTCAAGATGTTCGCCGATCTTCCAAGGTAAAGTTGGAGATGTTGGTGTTAATATAACATCAACATTTTCAAAAGCATTTTTCAAATCATTTTTTATCATCTCTCTTGCTCCAATAGCTTTGCCATAATACGAATCGTAATAACCAGAAGAAAGAACATAAGTTCCCAAAAGAATTCTTCTTTTAACTTCTTTACCGAAACCAGCACCTCTTGTTTTAAAATAATCCTCAGACAAGTCATTGCCCTCCATATGGAGTCCATATTTTACACCATCATATCTTGCCATATTAGAAGAAACCTCTGCTGGCATTATTATATAATAAACAGCCAAAGACTTAGATGCATTTGGTAAATTTATATCAACAATATCAAAACCTAAATCTTTTAACTTTTCAACAGATTTATTGAAATCTGATAGAACATCATCAGAAACACCTTCAAGAAGTGAATATGGAATTCCTATTTTTTTTACTTTTTTTAGATCACTTTTACCATCAAATGAAGTAAGGTCGAGTGGATCTTTACCTTTTATTGCATTGAAAATAATTTCGGTATCAGAAACAGTTTTAGCAATAGGACCAATAACATCAAGAGATGATCCCATAGCCATAAGACCATTTCTTGAAATAGAGCCGTATGTAGGTTTAAAACCGACCACACCACAAAAAGAAGCTGGTTGACGAACAGACCCTCCTGTATCTGAACCCAAAGAAGCTAATGCCATATCCGATGCAACAGATACAGCAGAACCACCAGAAGATCCTCCTGAAACACGACTCGTATCATAAGGGTTTTTAGTAACACCAAAAGCAGAATTTTCAGTTGAACCACCCATAGCAAACTCATCCATATTTACCCTACCTAAAAAAATAGAGTTTTGATTTTTCAATTTGCTTATAACAGTTGCATCATAAGGAGATTTAAAATCTTTTAAAATCATAGATGATGCAGATGCTATATGACCATCTATAAGTATATTGTCTTTTATTGAAAATGGAATTCCCATCAAAGGAGTCTTTTGACCATCTGATATTTTTTTATCAACCTCTTTTGCTAAATAAAGAGAATCATCAAAAACTTCCAGATAAGCATTTAGATCTTTATTTTTTTCCTCTATTTTGGAGAGATATGTTGATACCAACTCATAACAAGAAAAATCCTTTTTATAAAAATGATCAATAGTTTTTTTAATTGTTAATTTAGTTAAATCTATCATAATTTATAATATCTTTTTAACTTTAAAATATCCATTTTCTTTACTTGGAGCAATATCTAAAAGTCTTTGAGTATAATAACCACTTTCATTTGTTACCACATCTTCTCTGCAAGAGTTAAAATTTTCAAAATTTTTATCACTTGTATTGATTTCTACATCAGACACTTGACCAACATAAGAAAGAATTGAGTCTATTTGAGTAAAGGTTTTTTCTAACTCAGATTCAGAAACTTCTATTCTTGACAGTTTAGCGAGTTTTTCTATATCTTTGATTGTTACTTTCATATTTAAAATACTAGCACAATATTAAGATTTTAAAAATTTGACTATAACGAAAATATGTTATTTTATCATTTCTAAAAACTCTTCTTCTGAAATTATTTTCAAACCCAAATCCATTGCTTTATTATATTTTGATCCAGGATCACTACCAACAACAACAAAATCAGTATCAGAAGAAACAGAACTTGAAACATCACCCCCTAAATTTCTTATTTTTCCCTTAGCATCATCTCTTGAAATATTTTTCATAGTTCCAGTCAAAACAAAAGTTTTTCCTTCTAATTTTTTTGAACCATCCACTGTATTTACTTCATCTAAAACTTTAACTTCTTTTAATAAATCTTTAACTATTTTTTTATTATCACCATTTCTAAAAAAATCGTAAATGGATTTTGAAACAATTGGCCCAATACCTTCTATTTTCAAAAAATCACTTTCATCTGATTTTTGTATATTTTCTAAATTTTTAAAATATTTTGCAATATCATAGGCAGTCTCTTCACCAACATTTAATATAGAGAGGGATATTAAAAACCTAGCAAGTGATATTTGCCTTTTTGAATTTATAGAATCTAAAATATTATTTACAGACTTCTCAGCAAATCTAGGTAAAGACAACAAGTCGCCTTTTTTTAAAGTAAAAATATCTGAATATTGACTTATAAGGCCGGATTCAAGTAGTTGATCTATTATCTTTGGTCCAAGTTTTTCTATGTTAAAAGCAGATTTTGAAACAAAATAATAGAGTTTTCTTTTCTGTTGCTGAAAAGAATTTTTATCAACACATCTCCAAAAAGCTTGTCCAGAAACCCTCTCCATTTTTCCGTCACCACCACAAAGAGCAATATGAGTTGGCCAAGTAAACCGCCTCTGACTTCCGTCTCTCATTTCAGTTAAAACTTTAACTATATCAGGTATAACATCACCGGCTTTTTGAAGTATTACAGTATCACCAATTCTAACATCAAGTCTTTTAATTTCATCTTCATTGTGAAGTGTTGCCCTTGATACAACAGAACCAGAAACTGAAACCGGCCTAAGTATCGCAACAGGAGTTACTATGCCAGTTCTACCAACTTGAAAAGAAATATCTTCAACAACTGTTGTCACCTGCTCTGCTGGAAATTTAAAAGCAATAGAAAACCTCGGTGATTTCCCAGTATAACCTAAAATATCTTGTAATTTTTTTTCATTTACTTTTATAACAACCCCATCTATTTGATAATCTTGATTATCTTTTTTATTATGCCAACTTTTCCAGAAACCAACCACCTCGTCTACATTTTTACAAAATTTAAATTTATCATTAACTTGAAATCCTAACTTTTTTAACAACAACAGTTCATCTTCTTGATTTGATGGAGAATTTTTATTAACAAAAGATAAATCATATATAAATGATTGTAATTTTCTTTCTGCTGTGATTTTTGGATCAAGCTGTCTTAAAGCCCCAGCTGCCATATTTCTAGGATTGGCAAAAAGTTCTAAACCTTCCTTTTCCCTAGTTTTATTAACTCTTTCAAATTCTTTTTTAGACATCCAAACTTCTCCCTCAACAATACAATCAATGTTTTCAGTCAAAGAAAGTGGTATTGAATCAATTGTTTTTACATTTAAAGTGACATCTTCTCCAAAACTGCCATCACCTCTTGTTGATGCTCTAAACAAAAATCCATCTTTATATTCTAAAATAACTTTTAAACCATCTATTTTCAATTCAGCTACATAAGTTGGTTTTTCCTTTACACCTTCTTTTTCTAAAAATCTCAACACCTTTTTTTCAAATTCAAAAACATCTTCCTCATTAAAAGCATCAGAAAGAGACCATTGTTTTATTTTATGTTCTACTTTTTGAAATTTATCTAGTGGTTTTCCTGCAACTCTTTGTGTTGGAGAATCTGCTGTAATTAAAGAAGGATAAGCATTTTCTATTTTTAAAAGCTCATTTTTAAGAGAATCCAAAGCCTCCTGAGATATTTCTTCTCTGTCTTCTATGTGATATAAGTTTCTATGATGATTTATAGTATCACGAAGTTTTTTAACTCTTAAAACAATGTCTTTTGGAATTTCTGACATAAAAACAATTATATCATTTAGTATAAAACTTTTATACCTCTCTCAAATCTCTTATTTCCAGAACAAGCATTATATCCTCTGGACTCTATAAGTGTTGTGTTATTTGTATTTTTAGTAACTGAAACAACCACACAACCTCTTGTAAAATTTATCTGAAATATACTTACAGGATTGCTACTGCCACCACCACCTATTCTACTTGAAGTATTTGGATTAGTTAAAACTGTTTGACTACCAGTTGAAATACTCTGACTATTACAAGAAATTGTCCCAGCAGTTGATGTAGCAAAAGCACTTAAACTTCCATTTTTTAAATCCCAATACATAGCACATTCAACACCAGAATCGGCATTATAAAATGCAATATTGGAATCAGAGCTAATAGAAGAAAGTTCTAATTGTCTTATAACAATATTTAAAGTTGAATAAGCAACTAAAAACAAAAGTGATGTCAGCATCATAGCTGTATAGAGAGCATATCCTTTTTTTTGTTTAAAAATGTTCATCTTATTGCCAATTTCTTATTATTTCAGATAAGGTAAAATTTTTTGCCGACCCATCAGGAGCTGTCCAAGTCATAGTTACAGTAACATTTGCCTCTGTTGAAGATATGGATGTTACAGTAACAGATCTCTTGTATTTTGTTAAAGTCCAACCAGAATCGTAACCGTATATTTTAGTATAATGCTGTCTTAAAAAAGGACAAGAATTATGATCCGAAGAACAAGCTGTTATTGTATTACTAATAGTATCTATAACACAACTTCTATTATAACAAGGATCAGAAATAGATGCTGAAATATCTCTAAGCCAGTTTATAGGATTACCTGTTGAAATACCTAAAATATTTCTGATAGCATTTTCATCTCTGACATTTTTAACATATTCAATAGCTTCTGATGCTAAAAAAGAAGCAACTATTTTATCTTCTGAATATTTAGCATTTTTAAGATTGGCGGATATTGCTGTAAATGTAGCAAGTATAGATAAAGAAAGTATTGAAATAGCAACTAACATTTCGACCAAAGTAAAACCTTTTTGTTTTTTATATTTACTTAACATAAATTTATATATCTAATTTTCTTTGAGAAACGGAAAATTGTAAACTAAAATCACTTCTAGTTGAAATATCGCTTCCAACATAACCATTTACTAATATTATAACCATTGGTTGTAAATAATCAGAACCATAAGGAAGTGACCCTACAACTCTAAAATACAGATCAGTTATTGTAACTTCATTATTTGATGTTAAGTCCTGATAACCACCCCCATTTACAGATCTTACAATTTTATTATTTGAAATAGTATAAACAATATTTTCGTTATTTACTGATTTGAAAGCAAATCCATAAAAACCACTTGGGCAATCAAGAGGTTGATTTAAGTCACCGCTATTACTACACCTATAAGTTGTTCCAAATCTAATTTCCCTTGACATAGAATCAATAACATAACTTAGATTATCTAATGCTATTTTTTTATTTTTATTTCTAGTATTAGCATCCAAAACACTTGCCACAGATCCAGCAACAATCATCATTATGATTACAAATATAGACATTGAGACCATAAGCTCTATCAAAAGAAAACCTTTTTTATTAATTGTATTTTTTTTCATATTACTGCACAGTTATTTTTCCTAGAGAATTTATATTAACCAATTTAGTATCTCCAATAGAATTAGATAAAGTTATTCTTATTTCAAAAGGACCAGAATAAAGTTCCGTATCAGAAGAATTTGTAACCTTTAAAACAGGTTCAGGATCTGGTCTTAAAAAATTTATATGTGCTTTTGAAATAGATGTGCAGTTTAAAGTAGAACCATTGAGTGCACAAATTGATGTGACTTTTACATTGTTTCTAAGAGGTATTTTCTCGACACATTCATTTTGACAACCAACACCACCATTGTATAACCTATTTGAATTCCTATCCACATAAAGATAAATCGAATCTGATTCATTTGTATTAAAGGCAACCCCGTATGCATAATTAAAATCAGAACCATCACCTTTTACAGACACACCGTAACTCTGAGCCTTCCTAACAATAAGCGAAACCTCTTGGGCAACACTATTTATTGCAACTTTTTCATTTAATGTTTTAGAGTTATAAACTATTACTGCCATAATCATTGATATGATGGCAACAGACACCATAAGTTCTATCAAAGTTATACCTTTTTGATTAAACATATTATTTTATAAAATAAGATAAACTAAGGACATCAACTTTTAAAAACAAACTAACAAACAAGCCTAAAATAAGAAAAGGAGCAAAAGGTATTTCCATACCTCTCCTTATCTCAGGTATCTTTTGAGGGAAGATTTTACTTAAAATAAAATGGAGTATGATATAAGCTGATCCTATCCAAAAACCCAAAATAACAGCAGATATTCCTGATATAAAACCAAGCAGTGCACCAATTCCAAAGACCAATTTAACATCACCAAAACCAAGCCAATTACCTCTTGACAGGAACCATATCAAACCAAAAAAACCAAATAAAATAAAAGGTGATAAAAAATTATAAAAATCAATACCAGAAAAAGAACCGAACTTTAAAATAAAATACAAAAGTTTAAATGAAGATAAAATTATAAATATATAAACCAGTGTATTTGGTATGATTTTATGTCTTATATCATAAAAAAGTATCACTATTAAAATACTGGAAATGACCAAATAAAACACAGATAAAACCGAAAGATAAATCAAACCGTTTGGTAAAGTTAAATAAAGATCAAGTAAAAGATATTGTCTGTAAAAAATCAAAGCGAAAACTACACCTGTCAATATTTCTACAAGTGGATACTGAATAGATATTTTACTCTGACAATTTTTACATTTACCTCCTTGTAACAAAAAACTTAAAACAGGGATCATTTCAAAAAATGACAATTCCCTACCACAAGAAAAACATTTTGATCTTCCTGACACAAGAGGTAAAGAACTATTATATCTATATATAACAACATTTAAAAAACTCCCAATAAATGTCCCTAGAACAAAAAAAATTGCAAAATAAATAATCATAAATATATTATACACTTTTCAAATAAACAAAAAAGCTGTTTTACAGCTTTTTTGTTTATAAAAACTGAAACTAAAATACTAAGGACAAGCTGTTGCTGTTCCTAAAGCAGATGCATGAGTTTTTGAATTTCCTGTTGAATCAACACACCAGTAGCTACCAGTTTTAAGAGGAGCAGATGCTGCCCAAGCTCCTGAAGCATTGTTACATACTCCTGTTCCACCTCCTGCTGTTCCAGCAGCTGTAACACCTCTTGAAACTAATGTATCTGAACAAACAGCTGTATAGTTACCATTTGTATCATAGTAAATTTCAGCTTGTGCTCTAATGTTATTTAGGTTTGCCTTTACAGCAGCATCGGCTCCTTTGCTTCTTGCTGTGTTAAGTGAAGCCAAAACAACAGAAGACAAAATACCAATGATTGCTATAACAACCAAAAGTTCAATAAGTGTAAAACCTTTATTTTTCATATATGATTTTTATTAAAAAATATTACTTCGACCACTTCTTTATTAAAAGAAGGATCGTTTTATAAATAAACGAACATATATATTATATAAAACTACGAAAAAATTATAAATAAGGCTGTGGATAATTTAAGACATATCTCATAAAAACATAATTTTTAGAGCTTAGATATTTTTCTACTGAAAAATTACTCGTGCTCGGTAGAGTCACTTGCAAGTTTCTAAATAATTATGTTTTTATGGGATAAGTATGCATACCTATCCAACAGAGGCAATATTATAAATCGGCATCAAAACAGCTGCGAGTAAAAGTCCAACTCCAAGCCCAAGGGAAACTATCATAACAGGTTCAATAAGACCAACAAGTGTATCAACTGCATTTACAACTTCTCTTTGATAAAATTTTGAAAGAGTTTTAAGTATCCCACCAAGTTCTCCTGATTCTTCACCCACCTTAACCATTTGAACTAAAATACCCGGTATATACTGACCATTTTTCGCAAATGAATTTGACAAAGACACACCTTCTTTAACATCTCTAAGTGATTCAACTAAAACTGTTTTATATATTCTGTTATCTACAACAGAAGATGTTATCTCTAATGCACGAAGTATTGGAATACCAGAAAGTATCATCGTATTTAAGTTATCTGAAATTCTTGAAAGATAGAGTTTTCTGTAAAGATTACCCACATAAGGAACATTTAATTTTAACTCATCAAAATATCTTGAGCCTTCTTCTGTTTTAATATATCTAACTACAAGTAAAATGACAGCAAACAATACTATTCCGAATATTATTATGTTGTTTCTCAAAAAATCAGATGCAAATATAACTGCTTTTGTATAAATAGGAACTTCTTGACCAGAATCTTTTATCATAAGAGCAATCTTTGGAATAATAACAGTTAACATCAAAACCATAACTCCAATAAAAGTAACTATAACAAATATAGGGTATACCAAAGCATTTTTAGCTTTAGAAACAACTTCATAAGTTCTATCCAAATAATCAGCTAAATAATCAAATGTTTCATTTAACTTTCCAGATTCTTCTCCTGACAAAACCATATTTACATAAAAATCAGAAAAAACATCTGGATATTTTGAAAGAGCATTTGCAATAGTTGATCCACCTTGAATATCATCCGCAACTTTAAACAATATCTCTGCTAATGCTTTATTTTCAGATTGCTCTCCCATAATCCTAAATATTCTAAGTGCAGAAACCTGAGCATCAAAAAGTGTTGCAAGTTGTCTTGAAAGTATGACAATGTCTTTTGAAGATACTTTTTTAAATAAGGAAATTTCAAAATTTAAAATATTTTTTTTATCTTCTTTTTCTTTTATTTCAGAAATTATATACCCACGACTTTGCAAAAAAGCTATTGCTGAATCACGACTTACAGAATCAAGTTCACCTTCTTGAGATTGTCCGCTATTTAATAATACTTTATATTTAAATAACATATATTTTTTATATTAGTCTATCCAAATTTCTAGAATTAAAGGAATTTAGATATGCATCCTCAACAGTTATTTCTCCGGATTTTACCAAGTTTGCCAAAGTCCTATTGAAATCTATCATACCCTGATCCATTCCTGTCTCTATTACATTATTGATTTCGTGTATTCTGTTCTCTCTTATTAGATTTGAAACAGCATTATTATTTATCAAAAGTTCATAAGCAGGAATCAGTCCACCAGATATTCTAGGAATCAGTCTTTGAGAAAAAATACCAATCAAAGATCCTGCAAGCTGAACCCTTATTTGATTTTGTTGTTCTGCAACAAAAGAATCTATGATTCTGCTTATGGTTTGAGATGCTGTATTTGTATGAAGTGTTGAAAAAACCAAATGTCCAGTCTCGGCAGCTGTAACTGCTGTTGACATAGTTTCCGGTTCCCTCATCTCACCAATCATCAAAATATCTATATCTTGTCTAAAAACACCTCTAAGTGCTGTGTGAAAATCTGGTGTGTCTTCTCTAACTTCTCTTTGATCTATTATGGCTTTTTTTGATTGAAATATATACTCAACAGGATCTTCTATTGTTACAATATGTTCCAATCTGTGATTATTTATATTTTCAATAAGTGATGCAAGTGTGGTGCTTTTTCCTTGACCTGTTGGCCCAACAACCAAAAAGAATCCTTGTTTCTTGTTTGCAAAAGTTTCGAGCACTGGTGGTAGATTAAGTGTTGATAATTCAGGAATAGTCTTAGGTATAAAACGAAGTGCTATGCTTATTTTCCCCAATCTAATAAAGGCATTTCCCCTAAACCTTGATCTTTCATCGTAATCATAAGAAAAGTCAACTTCTTTTTCTAGTTCAAATTTTTCTTTTTGTCTTTTGTTTAAAATCATATCCAATATACCTTTTATATCTGAACCATTTATTTCAGCTTCATTTACAGCTGGCAACAAAAAACCAGCTGATCTGAAAATCGGTTGTCTATTTTCAGATAAATGAAGATCCGAAGCCCCTTGAGCTATCATCTTCTCTATTAAATTATCTAAAATTTTTTTATGATCCATTTTTTTTATTAGAATTAAAAATATTTATAACCTTATCTACAACTTCAGAAGGAATAGAAAATGCTTTAACCAAAAAACCATCTACTCCTAACTTTCTAGCCTCATCTTCACTATCAGCTTGATTTGTAAGCATAACAATAACAGAATTTTTTGCTAATTTTTCATTTCGTATAATCTTTAGAAGCTCCAAACCATCCATATTTGGCATAATAATATCTAAAAGTATTATATCTGGGCTAAATCCTTCTCTTAATCTATCGAGTGCACTACTTCCATTTGAAACAGAAACAACATCAAAACCTTTTCCAGAAAATTTTGTCTGATACATATTTAACAGAAGATGATCATCATCAACTATCATAATTATAATTTTTTTATCATCAATCATATATAAATTATTATACTACAATGTATTAACCTCTTCAAAAGGAATTTCACCGTTCATACTTTTTAGAAGTGCATCTTCTTTCATAGTAATCATACCTTTTGATCTTGCCATTTTTTTAATAGATATTTCCGTAGGATCTTTAAGGATCATCTCTTCCAATTCCCTATCCATCTCCAAAACCTCCATAACAGCAGCTCTTCCCTTTTTACCACTAGGAGAAGTGTCTGTTGGTTTAGCTTCATAAACAGTATCTTTTATACCGAGATTTTGTTTAAATTGATCTGGTAAATCTTTAAACTGCTCATCAACCATAACTTTTAAACCACCATCTAAAACAACTGGACTTCCAGAACCCTTAGGATAAATAGATGATACCAACCTCTGAGCAATAGCTAGTATAAGTGTTGGTGCAATGAGGTATGGATCAACACCCATATCTATCAAACGAGGAATAACACCAACAGCTGAGTTTGTGTGTATAGTTGACAATACCAAGTGTCCTGTAAGTGCCGCTTGAATAGCAAGCTGTGCAGTTTCTTTATCTCTAATCTCACCAACCATAATAACATCTGGATCTTGACGAAGTGTTGTTCTAAGTCCAGTTGCAAATGTATAATCAATCTCTGGTCTAACCTGAGACTGTGATATCCCTTCTATATTATATTCAACAGGATCTTCAAGTGACAAAACATTTTGATGTTCCCTGTCCACCTCTCCTAACATAGAATAAAGAGTTGATGTTTTACCAGAACCAGTTGGACCTGATATAAGTATAAGTCCATAAGGTTTATTAAGTGCCCTTCTGATAGCCTCTAAATTTCTTGGACTTAAACCAAGGTCATCCATTTTTCTAACACCTTTTTCTTGATCCAAAAGCCTCATCACAACTTTCTCTCCAAAAAAAGTAGGAAAAGTAGATACACGAAAATCAATTTTTCTATTGTCAATCTTTGTTGTAAAACGACCATCTTGTGGCTTTCTTTTTTCATCAAGTCTCATCATAGAAAGTATCTTTATACGAGAAACAACTGCAGCATGAACTTTTATTGGCAAAATTAAACTTGTATTTAAAACACCGTCAACACGAAATCTAACTTTTACACTTTCTCTATTTGGTTCAATGTGTATATCTGAAGCATTTCCATCTGTTGCATATCTAAGAATAGTTGCAACGATCTTTGTAACAGGTGCATCTTCTGCTAAATTACCCTCATCTGTGTCTTCTTGTTGATACAAAGATTTTTCTTTTTCATTTTCTTTTTTATGCTTTTCTAACTCTTCAGATATTTCAACTTCAAGTTCATCAAGTGCCTTATCGACTTGTCCAGCCAAACCTTTATAGTTTGATGATGCTGTATTAAAATCATCTTGTGAAATAAGAAATATTTTATAAGGCATATTTATTTTTGCCACTATAAAATTTAAAGCATTCATAGCTTCTATATCATCTGGATCAACAATTCCAATATTCAAAACACCATTTTCAATATTTATTGGTATAAATTTGTAATATAAAGCTGATTCTTCAGGAACAAGTTCAAGTGTTTTGTAAGAGATATCTGATTTTTCAACTTTTCTAGTTGGTATATCAAAATATTGACCTTTTGCTTCCAATATCTGAGCAGGAGAAACACCTTTCTTGATCAAAAGTTGTTCAACGGGAACACCTGTATTTTCAGACTCCTTTAAGATTGAAGACTTATCATCTTCTGTTATGATATTTTTACTTTTTAATAACTCAAGAAAATCCATAATTATCTACTTTTTTTAGTTGGAACTACTGGGGAAATTTGTGGTAAAGCAGGAGTATCAAATAGATTATCTTTACCTGGAGAAACTTCTGGAAGAGGTTTTGAAAAATCAATTAAATTCGACCAAGCTGTTGATTTAAATAAACTATCATCAACTTCTATAGCCTTTACTTTTGCTAGATAATCTAAAAATTCATTTCCAATCAACATAACACTAGAATCAACAACAACATCAACCTGTTCCGCAGAACTAGAAGGTTTTGCAAATTTCTCATATACGAAAAATGCAAAAACTAATACAAACAAGACCATCAATTTACTATTTTTTAATTTTTCCATTTTATCTTATAGAATAAGTATTAAATTTAACTTCAAAATCTAAAATATTTTGATCAAGCGACCTCTGATCTTTTTTTATTGAAATTTTCTTCAAATCCATAATAAGCATACTTTTTTCCATATTTTGCAAACTTAAAATGAAATTTTTATAATCACCTTTCAAAACAAAAGAAATCTCTTTTGTTTTATATATATCAACTTTATTTGGATCACTAGCAATCCTATCATTGTCTTTTAAAATAGACACTTCTGATAATCTCATAGAATGACTAGATGCTATACTGTTTATAATAGCAACTAAACTTTCACCATCAAAAAATTCTGGAACAACTTTTTTTAGATTTTCCAAATCTGTCTGGTTTAATGATTTGTATTGACTTATAAGATTATTTTGAAGTTCTTTTAACTCTTTTGCATCATTTAAAGCATCTGAAAATGTTTTCTTTTCTAAACTTACACTTTCTATTTTTTTATAAGAAGGATATGTATAGAAAAATCCAATTCCTAAGGACAATATTATAATCAGTGTTGCTGTTGAATTTTTCATTTTAATTTGAAAGTGATAATTTTTTTAATATTTCCTTGTATGATGTGTCATTGACCAATACAGACATAGAACCATCAAAAACAAGGTTACCATCTTTATCTATTTCCATATTGTAAAATAAAACATTTTTCAAAAATCCTGTTGATTTAAACAACTCTGCCTGTTTTGCAATATGCTCATAAGAACTTGAACGACCTTTAAAATCAACTTCAACAACACCTTCATTTTTCGTATCAAAAGCGATTTCTGTAAAATTTATATTTTGTATTGTTGCTGATTGCATTACTGCAAAAATATTTGAAAGGATTAGGTGTTGATCAAGTAAAGACTTAACAACTTTTATCTGATCAGAAACCAAAATCAAATCCTTTGTCTCACTCTCATTAAAAGCTGATTTTTCCAAAGCAAGTGCTTCTTTTAATTCTACAATAGCTTTGCTTTGCATTTGATTATAGAGAAAAAGTCCAACAGAAGATATAGCAACAGCAATAAGCATAACAATAGAAACTATAGAAATAAGACTAACCGAAGAATTGTAAGAATGTTCTTTGTTAGAATTTAAACCAGTAGAAAGAACTGGACTTTTGGGAATAAAAGATGTTTGAAATTTTGGTTCCATTTAATAATATTATAGAGAAAAAATAAAATAATGCCAAAGAAAAAAGTGGATATATTGGATAGTTGATGTATTTAACTACTTTAACTCTTCTAACCTACGAAGTGCCACACCAACAGATACAGCAAACTCCGGACCAGTTTCTTTCAAAACTTTTTCCAAAAAAGCAGGAACAACAACTTTTGAAAACGGATTACCGAGCTCAACTTTTGTCTGAAAATGTTTTTCAGCAACTTTTTCAATATCTTTTAAAGAGGCTCCCCCGCCAACTAAAACAATCTTGCTTATACTTTTATTGTATTTCTTTTCATAACTTACAATAGTTCTTTGTGCTTCATTAAATATATATTCAAGTGTAAGTAAAACAACAGATGATATATCAAGTGGGTTATTTAGATCTTTTGATAACCCAAATTTTCTTTTTGTAACTTCTGCTTGTTCCAAAGATATACCGAAAGATTTAGAAATAGCCATTGTGATATTTTGAGAACCCATATTTACAGTATGAGAAGATAGTAAAAGTCCCCTTTCTATAATGAAAAATTTTGTAGTGGCCGAACCAAAATCACATACAAATATAGAATCTAGTGAGTTATCTAAAACAGATCTCATTATGGAAAAAACTTCTATCTCTGAAAAAGAAGGAGTTAGATTATTCCTGGAAACAATATTTGAATAATGTTTTAAAGTATCGTTGTGAATTGCAGCTATAAGAACATCCATCATTTGTTCTTTTGGTTTTTCTTCTTTTTCGTCTTCCATTTGAACATTATCAACTATCTGATTTTTTGGTATTACAGACCAATCTAGATTAACCTCTGAAACTGGAACTGGAATGTATTTTCTTATTTCAATCGGCATAATACTTGCCAAATCTTTTTCAGAAGAAGATGGGAGTTCTATAACAGTCATTAAACTTGCAGAAAAAGGAATAGAAATACCACAAAGATTTGTTGTTATGGCAACATCTTTCTCTTTTAAAATATCACCCAAAGCTTCAACTAATTTATCTTCTTTAAGTGCTGTTGCTTGACCAGGAGCAAAGCCCGCATAAGGCCCTAGCGACAACTCTCCATAAGTCTCTAAAACTGCCCTACTTCCATTTCTTTTGAGCTGAACAACTTTTATAGAAGAAGAACCTATATCTATACCTAGGACAGATGGTCTGGAAGTATTAAACTTTGCTATTAGATTTTCTAAAAAATTGGCCATAAAAATATTAAACTCTATGTTTATATAATATAATACAATATATATAAAAAATATTCTATAACCACAATATGAAAAATATAATTATATATTTTTTTGAACTATTAGAAAAACTACTATTCAAACAAAGAAAAGATGAGATTGTAGTCGAAAAAATAGATAACACCACAACACTTCAAAAATCTGAAAAACAAGATTTTCTAGGAATATCAACTCTGATTTCATACAAAGATCCAAAAGTTAAATCGTTGATTTGGGAAATAAAATATCACAGAAACACAAAAGCATTGAGGATAGCATCCGAAATACTTTTTGATGCAATCAAAGATGATTTGTATGACAAAGCTATTTTTGAAAATCAAGAATATGTTTTAGTAAATATTCCAATTACAAAAGAAAAGTTAATTAAAAAAGGTTTCTGTCATACTGAACTTTTATGTAGAGAAGTATTAAAACTTTGTCAAAAAGATAATTTTTTAAATCAAAAAATTTCTTACAACCCCAATATTTTAAAAAAAATAAAAGAAACAAAACCACAAAGTCACACTGAAAATAAAGAGGAAAGACTTTCAAACCTTAGAGGGTGTTTTAAAGTAGAAAACAAGACGGATAAAAATATAATACTGATAGATGATGTGACCACAACAGGATCGACAATAAAAGAAGCTATTTTAACTTTAAATAAAAGTGGTTTAAGAAAAATCATCTGCTACACACTAGCTCACTGATGAAAATTGGCAAACCTTTGAAAAAACTGGTATTGTAAGATATATGGAGACGTGGCTGAGCTGGTCGAAAGCACCTCACTGCTAACGAGGCAGGCCCGTCAAACGGCCTCGAGGGTTCGAATCCCTCCGTCTCCGCCAATTTTCACTTTTTGTGAAATCGTAAGAATTAGCCTCGGCGCAAAGCGCCTCGGCATGGTATTTTTCCGCAATTTTGAAGGCATTT
>CAYXZA010000006.1:0-10506 GCA_964469605.1 uncultured Candidatus Saccharibacteria bacterium
GTTATATTTCCTGTTGCAAATATGTTACCTACGACTGATAGTTTTTCAAATGGTGAAGTAGTTGAGATACCAATTTTTGAAGAAGAAGAAATAAACACAGTAGATGTTCCAGATAAGACATTTCCATTTGAACCAAAGTATCCAATATAACCAGCAGTAGAAGAGTTTACAGTTCCAGAACCACCTCCACCACCACCAAGGGTCATACAAACTCCATTTACAGCAAAACATCCACCAGAAATATCAATTCCATTTGAAAATGTTGAAGTAGAAACTGTTGAATTTACATTTAAAGAATAAACATCTAATATTCCAGATATTGTTGATGTGCTAGTATTTGAAACTGTCAAATTAGAAACGGTTGTTGTTCCTAAACTAGCAGATGTTGCTGATAAACTATCAACACTTAATGACCCACCTGAAATAGAAGCATTTGATATTGTTCCTCCGGATATAGATGCATTTGATATTGATGTTCCAGTTAAAGTATCTATCTTTTGACTATGAGCAATTTGTTGATAAATGTTAGTAACATTACCACCAGTTCCAGTTGAAAGTTGATAAAACTTAGACATTATAGAATTATTTAACTGTTCAAGTTTAAGATCTGTTTCTTTTGATATTTTTTGTAAATCATCTTGATTTAAATTTGTAGGTGAATTATTTTCTCTGTATTGATAAACAACTTTTGTTATATTGTTTGAGATTACAGTAGAAGGAGATTTGATGGTATTTTTTGTAGTTGTAGATTTAATATAATTATTATTAAATACCACTATCGGTTTTGGAAAATATGAATATATAACATCAGCAGTTTTGTTTATTGTATTTTGAACTGACTTGTATACAAAAGATGAACCGAAATCAAAACTATCTTTAACATTTGCAACCTGATTATAAGTAGAATTATTTTGATTATTTTCTAAAGTATTGTTTCTATTATTATCAAAAATATTTTTACTACCATAAAAAACTTTTGAAATATTTGAATAACTGTTTATAAGATTTGATGAATAATAATCCAACATTTTTTTTGATGTTCCGTAAAATACAAAAGGTAGATCTGTTATTTTATATTTAGCATTTAAAATATTTCCAGATGCATTTACTATAAAATTTTTATTTAAAGATATGGACAAAAATAAAAATAAAACAAATACAGTTAGTAATATTTTTTTAACAAGTGGTAAAAAAGATAATCCGTGCTTTGTTGAATTGTTATAAAAATGATTTAGCAATACAGGATGATATCTATAAAGAATAGTTTTATTTAATTTGATGTCATCTTCTATAACTTCATTTATTTTTTGTTGTGTTTTTTTATTTGATAACTTAGTAACCTTAGAAGGTTTGCCATTTGTTTTTATATAATTTTCAAAAGAATCAACTTCTACAAACCAAGTATTTGAAATTCTCTTACAATCTAATTTTCCAGATCTACAAAGTTGTCCAATATAGTCAGTTGAATAACCAGAAATTTTAGAACTTTCTTTAGTGGAGATATATCTTTTTTTATCAAAAAATAACTCAGAATTCATTACTTATATTTTACCTTAAAAAAACACAAAGAACACAAAAAATATGTGGATAAATAAAGATTTCTCGCCGAGACGAGTTTTATATAAAAATAGCTAAAAAATATGTATTTTGAATATATTTTAAATTTATTTTCTATTTTATTTTTTTTAACAAAGTTAAAATTTATTTTACGGTTTAAAATCTTTATTGAATTGAAGATTTTATTATTTAATTTTATATACCATTCAACAGATTTTAAATGCCTAACAAGCAAATTATTTGAAATTATACGATCATTATTCTTTAAGACCATTTTATATTTTAAAGTTATAATATTTGTCTTTTCAAAAAACATCTTGAATAAATATTTTTTAAGATTTATAGAATATTTTTTTATCAATTAAAATATCTGTCTTATATAAAAGTTAAAACAAACTGATCTTTTAGATAAATACACATATATTTTATTATCAAAAATCATATTAGATATCATTACAATTATTTTACTATATAAATAGTAAAAACAATACAAATATATGTGGATAAATAAACATTTCTCGCCGAGACGAGTTTTATTGTAAAATAAGATTTTTTTAGAAAAGTAAAATATTAAGTTTTAATGTAAAACAATTTTTTTATAAATATAATTTAAACTTTTCAATATTAGAAAATTTATTTTAATCTTAAATAAAGAAAATAGTATATTAAATATTACTTAAATCAGAATAATACCTATAAATTAAAGAGATATTTAATTAAAAACATAGTTTAATTAAATATTCCATAACATAGAGTATAAAAACTACATAAAATGTCTTTTAGATTTAGTATAAATTACAATATATTATATAACAAATCTATTTTATATTAAAAAGTTTAATAAACTATTATAATTATATATGTATATGTTTATCAATGTTTATATATCTTTGATAATGTATTTATTTAGAGTTATAAAGGACATTTTAGTTATTAACATAGCCATATTTTACATAAAAAAGAACTTTGATATAATTATCATATGGCAAAACTTTATATAACAATTAAACAAGCATCTAGTATACTTGATGTATCCCCTTTAACTTTAAGAAATTGGGATAAAAATGGTAAATTAAAGGCTCTTAGGCACCCGATGAATAATTATAGAGTTTATAAAATAGAAGATTTAGAAAAAGTGATACAAGAGATAGAAACAAACTCTGGATTAAGAAAAAGCACTAAAAAAGAGATAAGAAAACTAATAATAAAGCATTTGGATGACTAAAAGGCTATTTTAAGGCCCTAATAAGCATCTCCTTGATAGATTCTGGGTTACCTGCACCTTTCAGCTCTTTCATCGTTTGACCTATCAAAAACTGCAATATAGACTCTTTTCCATTTTTATACTCAGCTACACCAACTGGATTGTTCTCTATGATTTTATTTACAGTATTCTCTATCAGACCAATATCAACTATTTGAATAAAGTTATTATCTTTGGCTATCTTTTCAGGATCTCCACCATTATCAAACATAATTTTAAGAGTATCTTTTGCTCCTCTTGAAGAGATTTTATTCTCTATAATCAGTTCTATAAGCTTTGAAAAGTTATTAGGATTTATATTATCTGAATCATACAAAGAAGCATCTATTCCTGTTTTTTTGATAAAACCAACCAAATCTGAAGTTATATAATTTGATACTAAGACTGATTTTGAATTATTGTTTAATATGGCACAAGTTTTTTCAAACAAATTAGCTAAATTTCTATTGTTTACATAAACTTCAATATCTTCATCTTTTATACCGAAACTATTTTTGTATCTATTTCTAAAATCAATTGGCATTTCAGGAATAGAAATACTATCCAAATCAAAAAGATTGTTTATATAAAATTTAGGAATATCTGGATCAGGAAAATATCTATAATCATGAGAATCTTCTTTTGTTCTTTGTGAAAAAGTTATATTTTTAGTTTCATCATATCCCCTAGTCTCTTGAATCACAGTTCCGCCAGAATTTATAAGATCCACCTGTCTCTTAAATTCATATAAAATAGCTCTTTCAGCAGATCTAAAAGAATTTATATTTTTAACTTCAACTTTGGTTCCAAAAACATCAGTATTTGAAACTGAAATATTAACCTCAACCCTCATCTGACCTTTTTCCATATTTGCATCAGAAACACCTAGATATCTTAAAATAAGTTGAAGTTCCCTGCCAAAATCACCAGCTTCTTTTGCAGAAGTAATAACAGGTTCAGTTACCAACTCCATAAGAGGAATACCAGCTCTGTTAAAATCAACCAAACTATAATCACCTTGATTGTGACTGGATTTTGCAGTATCTTCTTCTAGATGAATTCTTGTAATTTTTACATTATTTATTTTTCCACCAGTTACAAGCGGATATTTATATTGGCTTATTTGATAACCTTTTGGTATATCTGGGTAGAAATAATTTTTCCTATCAAATTCAGTGAAATCTGCAATCTTACCACCAACAGCTTTACCTACCATTAAAACTTTTTTAATAGCCTCTTTATTTACAACTGGCAATGTTCCCGGTAGACCCATACAAACAGGGCAAATATTTTTATTAGGTAAATTTTCTTCTTGATCATTTTTACAACCACAAAACATCTTGGAGTTTGTTTTAAGCTCTGAATGAATCTCTAAACCTATTGTCATTTTGTAATCTTGCATATTGAGATTTATATTACATTAGTCTTATTTTTTTTACCAGAAAATCTTTAAGTTCTTTTATTTTAAGATCATCTAAAACAGAAACGGTCAATACTTCTTTATCTATCTTGCCAAAAGTTTTTATAACTTTTTTTAAAGTTTTATCATCTACAAGATCAGTCTTTGTTAAAAGAATGATTTCATTTTTTAATGACAATTCTTTTGAATACATTTCAAGCTCTTTTCTTATTTTTTTGTAAGATAAAAATGGGTTATCAGAAGAACAATCAATACAATGAAGTATCATTTTTGTTCTTTCTATGTGTTTTAGAAATTTTATACCCAGACCTTTACCTAGACTAGCACCTTCAATAATTCCCGGAATATCAGCAATTACAAAACCATATAAATCCCCTAGATGAGGATTTAGAGTTGTAAATTTATAATCACCAACTTTGGATTTTGAATTTGTTAAAGAATTCAGTAAACTGGATTTTCCGGCATTAGGCTCACCAACCAAACCTATTGATACAACAAGTTTCAATTCTATGAAAAAATCGGACTCCTCACCTAAACCACCTAATGTAGATTCTTTCGGAGATATATTTCTAGAAGATTTAAAATGCTCATTACCAAAACCACCCAAACCACCTTTTAAGATCATAATTTGTTTATCATCTAAAACATCAAAAACTTCTTCTGTATATAAATTTTTAACAATAGAACCCATAGGTAAATCTAGTATATAATCACCACCCTTGGATCCTTTCATTCCATTTTTCATACCAGAAGAACCATCTTCAGAAGAAAATTTTTTTTCAAAATTATATTCAGCCAGCTTGTTTATATCAGATACACCTCTAATATAAAAATCACCACCGTCGCCACCGTCGCCACCACCAGGACCGGCTTTGTCCCTACCCTTTTCATGTCTCCAAGAAACAATACCATCACCACCTTTTCCAGCTTTTAAATGTAGTTTAATCTCATCTATAAACATAATACTAAGATTACACAAAAAATGATTATTTTACAAACCTAAAACAATTGATGCTATTTTCATAGCAGATTCTTTATTTTTTGTAACAAATAAAAATCCATTCTTATGACAAAAAATTGAACCGGATACACCAGTAGCATTTTCAAGTTCTAGATCTTTTTTCCCCTCCAATCAACAGGAAAAAGTATTCTATTATCAAAATTATCTTTCAGATTATTTGCCGATCTTATATGCCAAGTTCCATTGTATTTACTAGGATAGATTACTAAAAGTATATCAAGATTACTATATACAAACTCATTAAATGAGCAATCTTTATCAAGGATTAGTAACCTTTTATCAATAGATTTGCTGTAAACATCTTTAACATAATTAAAATCATTTATTTTGTCCTTTATAATACTGATTTCTCTTTTTAGAATCTCTTTTGCAAAATCAACAGATTTCAAGAAAGATTGATCTATATTGTTATCATCTTTAAAACTCGATAAAACATCAAGTATAGAATAGTCTCGTATACCTTCAAATACTGATTTACTGATTTCTATACCGTTATCTAAGGCATCTATTGGAACGGTTAATTTATTCTCTATACCCTCTTTTATATCCAAACTACCACAAACAGCTTCACCAAACTTATTCCAAACAAGACCAAATGATGCTAGTGGTATATTAAAATTTTTATGAAAACCTGCACCAGAAGGCTGATGATGATCAAATCGATTATTTTTTTCATCATAAATAAAACCAACATCAACGACATAATCAGCTTTTTCTATTAGTTTAAAATCTCTTGTTCTTATAACCTCAACTCTATATTTATCTTCTAAAAGTAGAAAAAGTGTTGCAATAGAAAAAACATCATCTGGATGAAAAGTGCCATTATGAGTTACAATTGTTATTTTTCTTTTAAAAAAATTTTTAAACATTTTATTTCATTAGCTATTGTTTTAAATTTAGACACAAGATATTTTTGCGATCAAAATTTTATTTATTTAATTTTAAATATTATTTTTATATCCCTGAACTGAAAGATTAAAGACAGACATCTACAACTTGATACAGAGATCTGTGTAATTTTTTAACTACAAAATTATACCTTCATATCTGAATCTAAATTGTTTTTATTTTTAAGATAAATTAAGGATATGAAGGTTAAATAAATGAAAACTGATAATGCCATAAATGGTATTGTTATATAACCATAATCAATAACATATATTCTAGAACACTCTCCCCCAGAAGCTGTGCAAGGTAAAAGTGATTTGCCTGTAAAATTTGAAAGCCACTGATAAAGTGAAATGAGAAAACCGATTATAGAAAATGTTAGTAAATAGTTTACTATATTTTTATCATTTTTCTTTAAAGCCATAATTGAGATTATAAACTGCGGATATATAACAATCCTTTGATACCAGCACAATACACAAGGGCTAAAATTTAAAATATTTGAATATATTAAACTACCAACAACAGAACCTCCTGTTATTAAAACAATTAAATGTAATATATATGTATTTATATAAAATATAATTTTATTTCTAATATCTTTATCAAAAAAATACAAGAATAAAATTCCTAAAAAAATTATATTTGATGCAAGTATTGAAGTTGTTATAATTTTACTGATCATTTATTGTGGCAAAAGACAACCTGTCTTTTCAGATAAAGTTGATAGCTCTAACTTTCCAAATAATCTCTCTGTTGTTGTTCCTACTAAAAAATCCCAAGTTGGATAACTCTGTATGTTTTTATCTTTACATACTTGCAATTGACTTTGACCATCAGGAGTAGAACATTCAACATAAGGTAAAAGTTTAACTGATTTCCCAAATATTTGTTTTTGATCTCTACAATGTGGACACCAAAAAGCTCCATAAAATACAGCTCCTTTATCTTTCAAACAAGAAGCAAATGAATCTAGTCTATTTGAACCAGAAGAATTGCTGTTTTTATTTAAAATAACAGCTAAAAACAATACTACTAATAAAACTAAAACTATATAAACAATGTTCTTATTCATAGAGGGTATTATATCACTTTTTTATAAAATTTTCTATATATTATAAACATAAGAACAAATACTATAACAAGATAGAAAATTGTATTTTCTATCTTTGATATAAAATCTGCATATTTGTAGTATATATCACCTAGTATAAAACCAAGCATTGCAAGTAAAAGAGATCTAAAAAAGGCCCCTATAAATGTCAGTGTTAAATATTTCTTGAAAGGCATCTTTATTAAACCGCAAAAAACAGCTAAAAGAACACTAGGGATCAAAGGAAAAACTCTTGCTAAAACTATGAAAATCTCATCAAATTTACCAGACTCAAATCTTTCATTTAATTTATCAATATCTCCTTGGGATACGGAGAGAATTTTTCCAAATTTACTTAAAAAAATATTTTCAAAAATAAAAGATAATTTATATATTACTAAAGATCCTAGTGTTAAACCTAGTGATGCTGGTATGACAACTGTTAGAAAAAGATTTTTGACAAATACTAAAGTTAAAACATCACCCTTTAAAAAAACAAATCCGGAACCGAGCAAAATAACAGCCGATGGTATAGGGACAATTATTTCTTCTATAAATTCTGCAAGAAAAACTCCAAACCATCCCCAAGGAAATATAGTAGTTTGTATAAAATTAACTAATGTATGTATCATAAATATTTAGTTGCCGTGACATTTTTTAAACTTCTTTCCAGAACCACAAGGACAAGGATCATTTCTTTTAACATTTGAAAAATCAATTTCTTTACCACCAGCAGATACACCAGAGATAACATCTTTTGAAATACTTATATGTCCACTTTCAAAATCGTCTTTAATATTTGATATCATTTCTATAACATTGTTTTGTATATCAAATTCCATCCTTTTGAACATTGAAAGTCCTTCTTTTTTATATTCAACAAGAGGATCCCTCTGACCATAAGCTCTTAAATTTACACTACTCCTTAAATAATCCATTGATTCTAGGTGACCTATCCAAAACATATCAAAAGTTTCTAGTATCACCCTTCTAATATAATCTATATTGGTTTTCAATTTATCTTTTTTTGAACTAAAATCAAATTTATCAAATGTTTTTGACAGATCTTCAATATAACCAAGGACATCATCACCTGTTCCTAATAAAATCTTCCTTCTTCTTTCATAGAAAATATTTCTTTGATAATTTAAAACATCATCAAACTCTAAAACATGCTTTCTTGCATCAAAATTAAATCCTTCAACTTTACTTTGAGCTTGTTCTATTGTTTTACTTATAATCTTATGCTCTATTGGAGTATCATCAGGAAAACCAAAATTTTCCATCATAGATTTTAAAGTATCACCTCCAAAAACTTTCATAAGATGATCATCTAGTGATACAAAAAATCTAGTCTCTCCGGGATCACCTTGTCTACCAGACCTTCCTCTGAGCTGATTATCTATCCTCCTTGCATCATGTCTTTCTGTACCAATAACAAAAAGACCGCCTAAACTTTTTATTTCTTCATAAGACTCATTTGTATTTGGATTTCCACCAAGTTTAATATCAACACCTCTTCCTGCCATATTTGTAGCAATAGTCACAGCACCTTTTTTTCCAGCCTGTGCAATTATTTCCCCTTCCCTTTGATGATTTTTTGCATTTAAGATTTCATGCTTAACACCAGAAGCTTTTAAAAAATCTGATAATAATTCACTTTTCTCAATTGACACTGTTCCAATCAAAACCGGTTGACCTGTTTTATTTCTTTCTTTTATTTCATTTGTTATTGCTTTAAATTTAGCTATTTCTGTTTTAAAAATTAGATCATTTCTATCAAGACGAACAACTGGTTTATTTGTAGGAATTTCAATAACATCAAGTCCATATACTTTTGAAAACTCTTCTTTTGAAGTAATTGCTGTTCCTGTCATTCCAGCTAATTTTGGATACATTCTAAAATAATTTTGAAAAGTTATTGATGCAAAAGTATGTGTTTCTTCACCTATTTTTAAATTCTCTTTGGCTTCAATTGCTTGATGTATACCTTCTGACCATCTCCTGCCCGGTTGAAGTCTACCAGTAAACTCATCTACAATTACAATCTGACCATCTTTAACAACATAATCTTTATCTTTAAAGAACAAGGCTTTTGCTTTTATAGCAGTTTCCAAATGATGAACAATTAAAACTCCTTTTTCATTATAGATATTATCTATACCCAAAATTTTCTCTACCCTATCTATACCATTTTCAGTTAAAGAAATAGTTCTAAATTTTTTATCAACAGTATAATCAAGATCTTCTGATAAATTTAAAACAATCGATGAAAATTTTCTATAAAGTTCTTCTGAATCTTTTTTTGGTGCAGAAATAATAAGAGGTGTTCTAGCCTCATCTATTAAAATAGAATCAACCTCATCAACTATTCCATAAAAATACTCTCTCTGTCTTATCTGCTCTTTATTTCTTTCTATATTATCTCTTAAATAATCAAAACCAAATTCATTATTTGTTCCGTATGTAATATCAGCCAAATAAGCCTCTTTTCTAGTAGACTTTTTCAAAAACTCTGGAACAACTTTAAAACCACCCTCCTCATCTCTTGTTTTATCCAACTCATTATGAAGATTGTCGTAAACAAAAGAACCCTCAGATGCTATAACACCAACAGATAGACCTAAAAAATCATAAATTTGACCCATAGAAACAGCATCTCTTTTAGAAAGATAATCATTTACAGTAACAACATGGACACCTTTTTCATACAAAGCATTTACATAAGCTGGAAATACAGCGACCAAAGTCTTACCCTCACCTGTTTTCATTTCAGTTATCATTCCTTTGTGTAAAATCAGTCCACCAATCATTTGAACATCAAATGGTCTTAGACCCAAAGTTCTTTTTGAAACCTCTCTAACAGTGGCAAATATTTCCGGAAGAAAATCATCAACACTTTGACCATCTTTAATTCTTTTTTTAAAATCAACAGTTTTTGATTTCAACTGCTCATCAGAAAGTTTTGAATAACTATCTTCTAGTAAATTTATCTCTGATACAATAGGAAGTAGAGATTTAACTTCTCTTTGACTCTGACTTCCAAATAATTTATCTAAAAATTTCATAAAGCTATATTAACATAAATAACAACTTTTCTCCATAACAAAAACACCCTAAGGTGTTTTTGTTAAAAGACTATCTTTTTTTCTTTGTTGCTTTTTTCTTTGTTGTCTTTTTTGCTGCTTTTTTCTTTGCTGCCATTTTATTTTAAGTATTTAACTTATATTAATTTTTAAAAGTTCGTGACAAATTTCTTTATCACCCGACCTAGATTAATTATC
>CAYXZA010000006.1:10532-36881 GCA_964469605.1 uncultured Candidatus Saccharibacteria bacterium
ATAAAAAAAATGAATACAAATATTTTTTAAAAAAAATTGTTGAAATTTTATTTTTATTTTTTTAAAAAATATTATTATCACAACTAAATAAATATTATTAAAATTTAAATTACAAATTTTAATAATTAAAAAAATTATGTAAACTTACGGTTGGCGAGAGCTTGCTCCTAAAATATAAAAATTGAGTGCGAATCGCCAACCATAACTTTACACAATCTATATGTTATATAATAAACAATTTATATTTTTTTGCAACATAAAAACACCCGAAGGTGTTTTTATGTTATATTTTTGAAGCATCCCCATTAAACTAAAAGTCTTCCGGTTTAGCACTCCACTATATTATATACAAAAGTAAATTAAATTGCAAGAAATTTTTAAAATTACAACTATTTAGAGAGTTGCTTTATATAAAACTCTCCTTGCTCTTTGAATTCTGGTTTCTTTTCTATGATTTTCTTTAATATCTCTATTGCTTTATTTTTATTACCAGCCTCAGAATAGACTGCGGCCAAAGATAGCATATTGTCATAACTTTCAGGATTTATCTGTAATCTTTTTTCCAATATACCAATAGCGACATTATAATTTTTAACATCAACAAAAGCTTTTAGAAATCTATTGTCAGTTAAAAAATCTTCTTCTGTTATACTTTGTGCCAATTTTGTAAATATATCCTGTCTGCCGGTATATATAGATGCAACAGTATAAACTGTAAGTGACTCTTTTGATCTTGGTTCAATCTCGTATGCTTGCTTAAATATATCAAGAGCTTTGTTTACATCACCTTTACCCAGATATATAGAACCTAACTCCAAATAAATACCTGGTTTTTTTGATGAGATTTTTAAAGCTTTTTCAATAACTGAAATAGCCTCATCATACATTCCAAATCTATTTAGAAAAGAAGCATATAAAAACAAATAACGAACATCATTTGGAGTTTTTTCTGTTTGTTTTTTAGCCTCTTGATAAGATAGATTTATAAACTGCTGTTTTATATCATTTGAAATGTTCATTTGAGCAACCTCAGAAGATAGATTTACAGCTTGTTCCAAAACTTCTGGTGTTCCAAAAGAATTATAAGCAAATGCTTGTTTTATGTATTTTAAATTATCGGAAATATTTGGATAATTTTTAACTCCATTTACAGAATTAGAAGTTATGGCTTTTATAACACTTTTCGATTGAAGCATTGCTGGAATATTTACAAAATAAATAGTTAGAGAAATAACCACGACAACAAAAGGGGCTATACCATAATTTATCAATTCATCATTAAATACTTTATAATCAGAAACCATATCTTTTATTGATTTTCTATTTATAAATGCAATAACAGAGAAAAACATTATATAACTAATCAAATTATCAAATACAAATAGATTATGAAAGAAATAGGCAATAAATAAACCGATGAATATAGATTTCTCAACAACATCTAAATCTGTTTTCTTAATCAAGAAAATCAAAGAAAAAACAAATATAGACAAATAAGATAGAAGTCCCAAAAGACCACCTGCTATAAGCCAATCCAATATAACATTATGCGTTCTGTCAAACCACTGTTCTTGACTATACATTCGTGGATCATAGTTTTTATTGAAAACATAATTAAAATTTTCTTGACCCCATCCTAATATTGGTCTTTCTTTAAAACCTGAAATTGCCATTGGCCAAACAAACCACCTACCCTGACTTTTAATCTCAGTTGTTGATATAGATGAAAATCTAGACAAAACTGGACTATTTTTTACAAAATTAGAATTTCTAATAGAGATAAAAATTAAAAACAAGGCGACCACCGCTAAAATAAAATACTTGGCAATCTTTTTATATATTAAATTTTCTTTATAAAAGAAAATTATAAACAGTGAGCTTACAATAACACCTAAAAATAGTCCGATTATGGCACCCCTAGTTGCAGTAAAATACAAAACAAATAGATTGAGTAAAATAGAGATCAAATATAGATACTTGTATATTTTATTTTTGTTATTTTTATAAAGCATCCATATACCTATAAAAATATTGAATGCCAGATAAATAGCTAAATATGTTGCATTGCCAAGTCTACCATCAACACGAACACCTCCTTGATTAATAACAATAAGACCAAATATTTGAGCCATTCCATAACAAGACATCAGAAAACTTGCAAATAAATTTATATTCCAAAAATAATCCCAAATCTTATCTGTAACAAATGTAGAAGTTAACACAAAATAGTAAGCAATAAGATGTATTAGCAAAACAAAACCCTCCATTCTCTCATAATTTGACCAGATACTTTTATAAGGATTCTCTCCAAAAATATCCGCAACAAACATAACCACTCCAAAAATAATAATTGATAATGAAAGTTTATTTAATTTTGGTCTATAAACAGGATCCTTTAAAGCCAGTATAATCCAAAATGCAAACAATATCTCTACCAATATCCTAAAAATAAAGCCCTTTCCTGTAATAAAAGGAAAAAGCATTGTTTTAGAAACAAAAAAAGTAATAAAAGGAACAATAAAAAGACCAATCGAAACAAATTTGTATAAAATTTTTGAAGTATTCATATTTATATATAATATCAGAAAAAGTTTTTATTGGAAGTCTAAACCGGTAATGGACAACAGTGGCTACTGTTGCACAAAACTTCAAAATAAGCCTTTTTTCTGATATTATGTAATACAAGTTTATGAAAGAAAAAATATTAAATTTTATAGGTGTAGATATATATTATGTTATAAAAAACACAAGTTGGATAAATCTAAACACACTAACAACAACAATACTGTCTTTCATAACATCACTGCTTTTTGCAAATTTTCTATCAAAAAATGATTATGGATTATACCAATTTATATTATCCATATCACTTATACTAACCTCTTTTACACTAACTGGTATGAATGCTGCTGTTACAAGTTCTGTGGCAAAAGGTTTTGATGGGACCTATAAAAAATCCATTTGGATACAGATCAGATTTGGTATTATCTCATTTATTTTTGGTATATTAGGATTTTTATATTACCTAATAAATAAAAACAATATTGTTGCATTTTCAATACTTATAATAGCTGTAACACTACCTATTATAAATTCTTTAAACACATGGGGTGCATATTTAAATGGTAAAAAAGATTTCAAATCTTGGTTTTTATATAATCAAATATTAAATATTATAAATTACGGATCTATAATACTAGCAATCATATTTTATAGCCAAGCATTTTACATAATTTTAATTTCTTTTATATCAAGCACAATTGGACAATTTTTAATCTATAAAAATATATCTAAAAAATATAAAACAAATAACCTTGTAGAAGATGAGGCATTAGATTATGGAAAAAGTTTGAGTCTATCTAGTGTATTGCCGATGATAACTTTAAATATTGATAATTTGATAATTTTTCATATTTTAGGTTCAGAAAGTCTTGCTATTTATGCATTTGCATCAAATATACCGGACAGATTTATGGGTTTTATAAGACCTATATCAACTATTGCTATGCCAAAGTTATCAGAAAAGACAGAACAGGAGGTGAAGAAAATTTTACCTAGAAAAATATTTTTATTTTTCATCTTAGCATCTACATTGGCTGTATTTTATATATTGATATCACCTATTTTATATAAAACTTTTTTTCCTCAATATATTGATTCAATTATATATTCCAAAATATATGTAATAGCATCTCTCATATCAACAGTAACAACACTATCAATAACATCACTTTTTGCAACAAGATCAAAAGAAATATTTAAATACAACATAATAAACCCATTATTTAATATATTGGTAGTTATAATAGGTGGATATTGTTTTGGTATTTTTGGAGTTATCTTTGCAAGAATAGTAGGAAATACATTTTCTCTTTTACTTAGTTACTTTTTTACACAAAGATAAAAGGTATTAGATAAATTTTAATATAATATATTTTGTAATATATATTAAAAGACTTATAAAATCCTTTGCTCTTATTGATAATTTTATTATATCTATATATTTCTTTGATAGAATATGTGGATTTTCTTTATAAAAAGACTTATGTTCTTGTAGTTGTTTTATATGTAAATCTAAAAGTGGTTTTGGATTTTTTCTTGGAGAACTATGACTTATATGAACAACTTCATCTGTAAAATTAACAATAGTTGAAACATCTTTAAAATATCTTATACCGACACCATCTCTTGCTAAAATATTCATAAGATAAGATTCAAAACCATTTACTGATTCTGGAAAAGAATACTTTTTATCTTTAAATAAAGACATTCTAAAAACTGGTTTGCAGTCACCTTTTAAATTAAACTTAGTCATTGTTTCAAAATAATTTGGATCGTAAAAATATTGTTCTTTACTGAATTGAAATCCCCCATCAAAACTTTCATTATTATTCTTCCTTATAATCGAATTAAAATATACAACTGATATATTTTCAGGTAAATCTGAAATTCTTTTATACATAATATCCAAGGCATTATAAACAAACTGATCATCATCATCTAAAAAAGCGACAAAATCACCATTGCAATTTTTTATAGCAAGATTTCTAGCAGAGTTTACTCCTCTATTTTTATCCTGTCTTATGTATTTTATTTTTGGATAAGAGGAAACTACACTTTCAGTATTATCCAAACTACAATCATCAACAACTAAAATTTCAAAAAAATCTTGATTTATAACACTATCTATTGCTCTTTTTAAAATATTGGCTCTATTATAAGTTGTGATTACTAGACTTATTTTCATAAATTTAAGCTCCTAACCAAGAATTTGGTTTTTCAAAATTAAGACTTTTTATATCTTCTATTTTTGAAAATTTTGAATTATTTACATTTATAAAATCAGAATCCAAAATTATTTTATCTAGATTAAAATACGATCTATTGTCATGTAAAGCATTAAAGACAGAAGGGATTCTGGATTGGTTATATCCAATTATTTTCAAACCAACCAGATCAACCAAAGCTGGATTATCACCTAAAATCAAAATGCCTGAATTTTTTGGCTTAGGTTCAAGTGGCCCTTCTCCTTGACCAGATATAACTCCATCTACTATGTTTAACACCTTTTTTTCTTTACCCTTCAAATAAACTATGTGATTTAAATCTATTATAGTTCTCCAAATAGTTTCATTTCCTCTCCAACTACCAGCAGAGATATTAAATCTTTCTCCAATATTAGATATTTTCCATAAAAGATTAAGAAGTCTGTTATAAAAAACTCTTTTAAATTTAGACATACCATCTGAATATTCCCAGAAAAAATCATACAAGTTTTCATAAACTCTCTTGAAAAAATTAGGATTACAATAATTATCACCCCCTTCAAAATAAGATCCTTTTATATGATGCGGTAAAAACTCTTTATGACCATTTACACCAACCAAATTTTTCATAGATGCTGTAATACCAGATTTTATATGAGTTTTAAGTTTTGGAATATTTATAATAAAATCAGCATTTAAAACACTCTCTGAAATTAAATACTGATGAATTCCTTTTTTATGATGTTTCTGTATTAGACTAGGTTTATATTTTGTAACTCTAAATTTATCTGCAAAATCGGAAATATCTTCTAAAAAACTTTCATTTCCCAAATCAACCAATCTATAACCATTTAATACAGCACTTTCCTCTGAAAATCGATAACTATGTGATTTTGAAGAATTTTCTAATTTTGTTATTCTCCAATCTTCTATAACTATTTCTATGTTTTTATTTTTCCTTCTTATCTCTTCTATGATTTCAGTTATAAGATTTTTTTCCTTTAAACTATTAAAATTACAATTTTGCAAAGGAGCATCACCGATAATTATTTTTCCAGAACCGTCCATTGCAATAATAAGAAAATCTATTACATATTTTATTATAGAAGTATGAGTTATAAGAGAATCATTATTATATCCCAAAGGATTTTTATCTCTAACCCAATTTGGTTTTATTAAAGCAGTTTGACCTTGTGATATATAGTCTTTAAAAGGATTATCCTTATCTAAACCAAAACCAACAAATAATTGTTGTAAACTGGAAAAAAGTTTTGAATCTGTATCATAAGGAAAATCAGGGTATTTATCATCTGTATAAACCAAAGAAATATTATTTTTAAATTTTTTCATTTTATTTAAAATATTGTCCAAATTGAAAATCTAAGGATTCCGGAGTAAACCTCTCTACACCAGATCCGGGATAATGTGTTAACTCTCCAATATAAACATTATCATCTATACTATACAAATCCACTCTTAGATAATCAAAATCTTTTGACAATTTCTTAGCTATTTCAAGCATCTTATCTAGGTTAACAGGTCTTTCTGCTTCTGGACCTTGTTTAAATTTTAGAGTTCCTTTTATAAATTTCCAATTTTCATCATATAAACTTCTACTATGGTCTATAAATCTATCAAAATCCACTTGTATAAAAGCACATCTACCACCTATCATATGAAATTTATAATCCTTTGGCAGATCACCCATCTTGTCAGTTAATAATTTTTCTACTAAAACAGTCCTTGGTTTTATTTTCCTATAAGCCCATTCGTGTTTTAAAACACCATACGGATATCTGAGCTGTTCTTTTAATCCGGCTATTATTTTATTTTTATCAATAACTTCTCCCTTTTTTACAATAAAATGAGGTCCTGAGTTGTGATTAACTTTTGCAATAAAACTACAATCAAATTTTTCAAAAGGTATATCTTCTGGTTTTTGAGAAACAAAAAGAAGGGGTACTAGATGTTTTAGAGAATCATCACCTAAAACTTTTTTTATATAATCCCTCACTTTATATTTATCAGCCATTTGAGGTAAAAGAATATTTCGGTCGTTTATTTTCTTATATACTATCCTTTGACTAAATGTTTTGGGATTTTTTAAATCCAATTTGTATCCTAAGTTTTTTTCAAACCTTTCTTTTTCTTCTTTATAATCAGTTAAATATTCTTTGAAATCAAAAAAATATCCCCTTAAACTAAAAACAAAAGGGTGATTCCAAATTGGCCTAAGTAGTGATTTTAGCTTTTCTTTCATATTTTAAATTTAACACTACAAAGACTTTTTTACAAATCTACTTTTTTCTGCCAACAAATAAAAGATAAGGGCTGGTAAATTTTGATTTTAAATCAACACCTAAGACAAAAAATAACCTAAAAAATAAATCAAAAAACCTTTGAACAATCAGTAATGCCCTGTAAATGAGATATTTGAATTTGGTATTTGTGTTAAACAATCCAAAGCTAAAAAATCCCAAATAGTCACAATAATAAAAATCTAATAAATTTTTATCAAAAAGATTGCCAAATTTATCTTTATTCATTATAGAGATGTTATGCAAATTAAAAGAATCTATATTTAATATTTTAGCTAGAAAATAGTTTACACCAGAGAGATTTGGTATTTGTATAAAAAGCACTCCCCCTTTTTTTAACAAATCAAAATGCCTAGAAACAACATCTTTTGGATTTTCAAAATGTTCAATAAAACCCCTAGAAAAAACAACATCAAAACTCTCTTTATATTTCTCTAAAAAAAGATCATCAAAGAAATCAGCAAAAATAACATTTTCTTCATTTACACCCTTTTGATTAAAAAATTTTTTAGTTACATCCACACCTGTCTGAGAATACTCAACACCAAAAGGATTTAAACCAAAAAGTTCATGCATTTTATATAAATATTTTCCAGGTGCACACCCAACCTCTAAAACATTTTTATATTTATCTTTTTTTATAAATTTTGGAAGTATAATCTCCCAAATTAGAAAATTATTATAATCTCTACTTAAATTTTTGATTTTATCTTTTAAATTAGAAAAAATACCAGAAGATTTTTTTTCTTTCATTGGTATATAAATATCATCCCAATATTTTTTATCTGTTAATCTTTTCATTTTTTAATATATATCTAAAATCTTTTTTAATTTATCCATATGAATATCTATGCAATATTGATCTTTGATTTTCTCTCTAGCATTTTTACCAAAGAAAGTCATTTTTGATCTGTCTTCAAGTAAACTGCAAATAGCAGAAGAAAGTGCATAACTGTCACCCTTTTTAACCAAAATTCCACTATCTGATGATAACATATCAACAGCACCACTTACATCAGTTGATATAGAGCAAAGACCAAAAGACATAGCTTCAAGCAAAACATTTGGTGAACCTTCCCAAAGAGAACTTAAAATAAAAATATCAGAATCTAAATAAATCTTTTCTAATTCAAGGTGAGAAACTGGATCATTTATTTTAATATATTTCTCTAACTTTAAATTATTTATAAGATTAGATAAAATATCTTTTTGATTACCTGTTCCAAATATATTCAAGAAAACATTTGGGTGTTTTTCAACCACCAAAGAGACCGCTTCTATTAGGTATTTTTGCCCTTTTTTCTCATTTAAACTACCAACATTTAATATATTTAAAATATTAGAGTCTTTATAGTTCTTTGATTGATTTGGTAAAAAAACTCCGTTTGGAAGTATTTCAATTTTTCCCACTGAAAATGGTATATAAGACAGTGAATCTTTAACTTCAACTGAAACAGCTATAATCTTTTTAACACAAAAATTTAAAATAAAATCAAAAAATTTAAACTTCAAAGATTTTGGATCGGCTATATTTGCTTCTCTTATATATAAACTTATATTAGGTTTCAATAATTTAACAATCTTAATTATCAAATTAGCCTCATTTAAAGTTGAAAGAACTTTGTTTATCTTGTTTTTGGATATGAAAGTCCATAATTTCAAAATAGACTTAAAATCAAAAATGGAACTGCTTTCTAAATTTAATATTTTTTCTTTTGGTATTTGAAGACCACTTAATAAATTTTCTTTTGGATTTTTAAAAAATGTTACAAAAAAAACATTAAACCCTTCTTTTTCTAAAATATTTGCATCTCTAATAAAAACCCTCTCGGCTCCACCTATACCAAGTGAATTTATAAAAAATAATATGTTGTTATCTTTCCTAGTCATTTTTTTGATATATTTTAACCATTTGAAAATCGTATTTTAAAAATGGATGAAGGACTTTAAAAATAAAATGTGTAATGGTATAAAGTGAAAATGAAAATACCATAAAGGCAAAATTTTTTAATGTTTTATTTTTTTTAAATCTTTTAAGTAAATGGAGCATACCTAGTTCATATTTCAAAGGAGGAATCCTAAGAAAATATTCTTCCTTTAATGAAAAATTATTGTTAGCCATCAAAAGATCTAAATTTTTATAGTCAAATTGAAAAAGATGATACGGTGGAGTAACTGATGACCAAGGTATTTTAAAATATTTAAAATAAAAGAAAGTAGTCTTTGACCAAAGACAATTTATATTTGGTGTTGTAATACCAACAAGACCACCTTTTTTTAAAAACAAAGATGATTGTTTTATTAGATTCTCTGGGGACTTAACATGCTCTATAATCTCACCTAAAAAAATACAATCAAAGAAATTTGAATCGAAGGGTGCATTTTCCAAAAAACCATTATAGACATTAAATCCGTTTTTTTTAGCAGAATTTGCCGTATTATCATTTAATTCAACACCAAAAGGATTAAATCCTCTTTTTTTTAAAAAATACAAAGTCTGTCCATTACCACAACCAATATCTAAAACATTTCCATTTTTTTTAACAGCCTGAAAATAATCAAATACTTTTGTAAATCGAGTCAATTCTTTACCCAAAGATAAATCTTCTTTGGCCCTGTTTGATTGATATCCAGATTTTGATGAATACAAGTCGTTTGCCAGAAAATCCTCTGATGGTTGAGGGTACATAAAAACCAAATTACAATTAGAACACTTATAAAGATCACAATCATCTTTATTTAATAAAAAACCAGAGTTACTATTGCATATATGACAATTTATATCTTTCATTTTATTTTATCTATATAAGGACTACATTTAAAAATCTCTGACTCTATATACAAATCCCTCTTACTGTATATTTTCTGACAACTATCTATATATCTTTTATATAAAGTATTTTCATTTAATTTCGGAACATTAACAAACATAAAATAACCATCAAATTTAGCAAAAATATCTTTATAAGAACTCTCAAACTCTGGAACAGCATATACCCTTCTTTCGTATTTATCAATTCTTCTTATATTAAACCCACCATTGTCGTTATAGACCAATACTTTTTTTATTTCATCTTTGTCTTTAATAAAAGAAACAGCATTTTTAACTAATTTTGGAGAATAGCCATATAACTTACCCAAATTAAACTCTTCTGTAAAATTTAGATTATATACAAGTCCAAGTGATAAAAATAATATAAAAAATTCTATTTTTTTTGTCTTTAAAAATAATATGACAAAAAGTAAAGAAGTTAGAAAACTAAAAGCAATAAATGAAAAAGATATATAAAAACCAAGAGGGCCAGAACCACCAGAAAAAGGATAAAGAAAATTCCACTTAAATGATATTATCCTTGAAATCCATTCTGTTTTTGGATAAAGCGGTGGAACATATTGAGATAAGAATTGACTTACAAATAATATCAAGATTAAAGAAAATCCTCCAAGTAAAATTTTAGAATTTATTTGTTTTTTATTTTCTAAAATCTTAGAGATTGTAGATGAAGTTAAGATGATAGTTGGTAATACTAAAAAGACTAAATATCTATCAAGTGCTCCTATTGAAAAATCAAACAAAACCAGATAAAAAACAAGGCCTATTATTATATTTATATAAAATAAATTAAACTTAGATTCCTTGTAAAAGACAGACAATATAGAACCAAAAACTAAAAGAGGTGAAAGATAAAACAAGGCTTTTATAAACTGTATAAAAGTTTGCAGAAAATTTCTATCAGAAAATCCCCTAACAAAAGTTGACCAATATTTTATCCCTCTTTCCAAACTAAAACCACTAAACAAATATTTTGAAATAAACAAAAATATAAGTGAAAGTAAAACAAACCCAAAAAAAACATAAATAAAATAGACTATATGTTTTCTGTCTATTTTTGATTTATTGTAGATTATAAAATCAATAAAAATGGATATTATTACGAGAGCAAAACTTAACTTAACCATAAGACCAAGAAGTGCAAAAACAGTAAGTAAAATGATAAACTTATATATTTTCTTATCAAAATTTAAATCAATTATTTTTTGATAAATATTTAAACAAATAAGTGCAAAAAAGGTTAGTATTGCACCATCTGTATCAACAGTTAGAGATCCCAAAATACTATAAAAAGATATTGAAAATAAAAATGATGATATTAGAGCCACCCTTTGACCAAATCTTTTCTTAACAAAATAAAAAAGTAAAAATAAACTTATAAAACTTAAAATAAACGGGGTTAATCTATATAAATCCTGTCCAAACAAAAAATTTGTAACTTTAAAAAAATATTCAGTAAGAGGTGGATGAGGAACAGATCCTGGAGGATATATCTCTGGTATTGAATAAAGAGGCCATTTATATTCATCTTGATGAAGAGGTCTAGTTATTTGAAAAACCCTAAATAATACAAAAACAAGTGAGATTGTAGCCAAAACAAAATTGGAATTATTTAACCATTTTTTTACACTTTCCATCTAGATATTATAATGTTTAGACATCATTAAATAAATTGACAAATACTAAATATTAGTGTAAAAATACACCGGAATGGTAAAGATTTTTAATTCTTTTCTTTTGTTTATTGATTTCATACTATCCATCTTTGATAAACAAATCGAATTCTTGTATAACAAATATAGAGCAAATTGTTATAAAGATGAAGATGTTGATTATATAATGCTCATAACCTATGGAGTAAGAGAATACACCCCAACAACACTATCACAGATCACAACTCAAATATTTTTAGACAAGATTAATGGTAATACTAATACAAAAGGAATCATAAGTTTATTCAAACTAGGAGATATGGAAAAAGAAAAAAAATTAGATTACAATCAGTTGGAAATATCTTAAATAGGATATATTGGCTTGAAAATGGTGCAACCAGCACAACAGATGAGTGTCAAATGGCACTAAAAATAATTGACAAAGGGTTAAAAGTTTTAGTTGTGGCTGAAGGCGCTCATAGTATTAGAGCAAAGTTAGTATGGCAAGAATTGGCCAGAGAAAAAAATATAACTGTTTATTTTGCTTCAAATGAATATCCAGAAATTAAAGGTTGTAAAGGAAATAATAAAGAGATACTTAAATACGATACAGATAATCTTATGTGGATGCAAAGATCTATTCGTATTTGGACAGTAGTAAATATGATATTATTTCCCTTTTATAGATTTTTTCCAGGAGTAAAATTTTTCACAAGAATAAATTTTCATCAGCCGGTATAACCGGTTTTAATTTTTAAAAAAATAATTTTGCCAAAGATAATATCCCCTGTTTCCATGGAACCCTATGAGAAACACCTGATAAACCTGAAAATTTATTTTTATTTTCAAGATACCATTTATAATTTCTAACCAAAGCATCTTTATTTGAATACTTTGGTTTGAATCCAAAAACTTTTTGTGCTTTTTCAATAGAAACAAAACTATCTTTTGAAGCAGTCTCATATACCCACTTGTATATAGGAGAAAGTTTGAGTAACTCTAAAAATCTTAAAATAAATATAACAGGCGAAGCTGGAAGTCCTATAACTTTTTTACCAAAACCAGCTTGATCTAAAACAGCCTGATAATCCTCCTTCATTGTTGTAAACTGTTCTGCACCTATGTTAAAAATATCAGAAACCTCTTTTCTCTGATCTTGACTACAAGTATATATAGCATCACAAAGATCATAGACATCTAAAAGTTGATAACGATTATTACCATCACCTATCATTGGAAAATGATGACCAGTTGATGCAAAATCATAAAATAAAGCAAAAACACCAAGTCTCTCTGGACCTATAAAAGACTTTGGTCTAAGTATGGTTACTGAAAAGTCACTAGAAAATTTTTGACATATTTTTTCAGCTTCTATTTTAGCTATACCATAATCTCCAACTCCAAAAAGTCTATCAGTTTCCTTCAAAGGGTGATGATCTGGAATACCGTAAACAGCAGTTGATGATATGTGAATCAATTTCTTTACACCATTTTTTTTACAAGCTTTACATACATTAAGTGTTCCATCAATATCTGTTGATATTATGTCTTCTTTTTTATACAAAGGCAGTGCCGCTGCTGTATGAACAACAATATCACAAGAAGACATTGCTTCTGTTATTTTATCCAAATCCCTTATGTCAGCTATATAAGATTTTACCCTATTTCTCTCATCGTAAGAAAAAGGTGTTATATCATAAGAAACAACTTCATGTCCTTTTTCAAGTAAAAACCTAATTAAATTTATTCCTAAAAAACCTGAGCCACCTGTAATAAAATATTTCATAATAAGTAAAAAATAAAAAATACCAATAAAAGCCAACTAATAAAAGATGACAAAATCCATTTATCTTTAAAAACTAAAATCTCTGGAAATTCAGTTTTTTCTGGAGACTTATATATATACTCTATCATTTTAAATACTATAAAGACAACAAACAAACTACTGTAAACAAGATACGAACTGTTATGTTCTAAAACAGACCAAATACTATAAACAGACACAGAAAGTATTGATGAAAAATATATACAAAATAATAAAACATCTTTTGTATAAGCCATTTTTGAACCTAAAATATTTTGAGAATATCTCTTGCAAGATGTTATAAATAATGCACCAAAAAATACTGATAAAATAATCCACGGAGAAACATAAAGAGATGTAACAGCTCCACCAACTAAAATCCTAATAACATAAAGAAAAGCTATGATTAAAATATCTAATATATTATTTTTTTTAAGATAACGAGAATATATAAAACTAAGAATAAAATATGTTATTAAAAATGGATACAAAAGATAAAAAGAAGATGCCAGAACAAAACTTAAAAAAACCAAGATGACAGAAAAAACAATGGCATTTGTTTTCTGTAAAACACCAGATGCAAGTGGTCTGAAAGATTTTATATTATGTAATTTATCTTTTTCTAAATCATACATATCATTGAGAACATAAACAGAGGAAGATAAAAAACTGAAAGAAAGAAAAGCTACAGTAACTTTATACATCAAACTAAAATCAAACACTTTGCCAGCAAAAAAGAGTGGTGCAAAAATTATAAAATTTTTCACCAAATGATTTAATCTTGAAATTTTTATAAAAGGAAATATTTTAAAAATAAACTTACCAAAAATATCATCAATAAGATAACTAAATTTAATAGATAAATTTTCTTTACCAGATAAAACCCTAGAAACTCTTTTAAAAGTCGCACCAATATTTACAGCAAACAAGCCATCAGAAATATATTTATCCCCTATTACAACTTTATTCGAGAAATACTCAGCTTTGCTGGGGGGATTGGTAAAAGAGTGTCGGCGGTGGCCGACTCCTATACTAATATAAGAGCCCTGGTTCGCCTCGTCAATACCTCGTCTGCTCTCTGGCGAGGATTGGACAAGGTGACTGCTTTTATTTTTATTAAAAACATCAATACCTCTTATACATTTTAAACTAGGTTTTTTATACAAAACATTAGTTAAACCAATGTCCAAAATTTTAGCCATATTTAGATTTCTCTCCTTTTGACCATTTGAACAGAGAAATACTGTATTTTTTTCTTTTAATTTATTTACAAAATTTATATTTTCAGAAGTTAAATCAGAAAAACCATCAGCAACCAAGGTTCCATCTATGTCTAAAAAAATTAAACTTTCTTTTATTTCTAATAAATTATTATTCATTACTTGATAAATTTATATACACCAACAGATTCTGATCTAAATTTTTCTTTATATTTATTTAAAAACCAACTACTATTTTTAAAACAAGGATCCATTTCTCCATCACCAGCAACAAGCCAATCTGGCACACTAGATTTGATTAAATTTGGAGGGATAACATAAAGCTCATTTTTATCAAAACAACCATTTTCAATAGGATAATATAAGACAGAATCCTCTCTAACTAAACCAAAGAAATCAATAATATAAGCTTTGGTTTTAAAAGAGACGATGCCAATATTACTTATACCAACGGTTTGACCTTTTTGGATATTTTCATTTAAATACTGACTTACCCTAAATAAAGTTTTTTTACTGCCAATATCATTACTTGCAACCTTTTTTGTATATGAAATCAATGGGAAAATTAAGCATAATAAAATAAAGATTAAAACGATTGATGATTGTGTATTTTTATAAAGATAATATAAGCCAACAAAAGAGATTGTTATCCAAAAAGGTTCTATCTGAGACACATACCAAGGAAACATTATCGGATTAGATAAAGAAAAAGCTATAAAATATACAAATGGGATTAAAAAGAAAAACCAATTATATTTATTTAATTTATTAAATATTGCCAAAGAAATCATTATGATAACCGGTATTAAATTAAAGACAACCTGAAATATAATTTTATTGAAATCTATTATCTGACCCCAATATAATCTACTTATATTTGCCAACATAACTTTAAATGCCTGATAAAAAGGCATTCTGACAATATCAGAGGAATGCATTTTGGCCAAAAGTGATTGCGGTATAAAAGTTCCAAAATACAAAGTAGCAAAAATAAACCAAGGTAACAAAACCAACACTGACAAAACAGAAAGTTTAACTATTTTTCTAAAATCAAAATTTAAAACAAAATAGATAAAAAAGATAGCAAAGATTAAAATAGCATCTGGCCTTGTGATGACAGATAGTGATAAAAATATTACAGATATATACTCTTTTTTTATATAAAGAAAATAAATAGCAGCAAATACTAAAAATAAAAACAAGGGTGTTTCCATACCCTCTGGTATCATTTTAGATAAATTTAAAGAATATATAAGTATTAGTATGTAAGAGAAAATATCATCTATTAAAAAAATCTCTTTTGCTATTTTAAATAAAAAAACGGAAGAAAGTGAAAATAAAAATATATTCAAATATGCAACAGTATCTGGAATTTGAAATCCTTTAAAGATAAGAGCGAAAAAAGAAGATATAATTGTAAAAAGCGGAGTTGTTGAACCTAAGACTCTCTCTCCAACATTAAAAACAAAACCATTTCCAGATATTATATTGTCTACATATCTATAAAGTATAAATTGATCATCGTTTGGAAACCTAGCACTACCTAAAATAAAAAGTATAGATGCAATAAAAAAAGTTGTTAAAAAAGATGCTATTAAAAACTGATTTCTTTTTATGAACTGCATTTATATTTTCTTAAATAAATATCTAATAATCATTACCATTTCAAAAAAACCAAGTTTAGCAGCTTTTAAAACACTACCTGTATACATAGATTTTCCAACTCTTTGCTTAAACATAACAGGTATTTCTATTAGTTTTATATTTTTTCTTAAAACCCAAATAATAAATTCTGGTGAAAATTTACCATCACCATCTGACAAACAAAAAAGATTTTTGATTTTATTAAGTGCTTGCCTTGAAATCAATTTATAGGTAGATCCTATGTCTGTTAATCCTGGACCATTATAGAGAACCTCAACAACTTTTGCCCAAAACCAATTTCCAAACCTAACAGGAAAAGGCATAAATGCACCAGAGAAAATAGCAGCTCTTGATGTTCTGGTACTTAAAACAACTGGAAAATTATCACTGTATATTAGAAATTTATGGATATCCTCGGGATCAGCAGTGCCATCAGCTTCACACATAATAATCAAATCACCAGTTGATTCCAAAAGACCTCTCATTAGAGCAAAACCATAACCTTGCTTTGTTTCTCTAACATATTTAGCTTTAGTTTTTAATATCTCCTCTTTTGTATTACCCAAAGCATTATTATCAACTGCAATAACTTCATCAACAACACCTGTATCAAAAAATCTATTGATTATAGATCTTATAGTTAAAGCTTCATTATATGTTGGGATTACAACACTTACTTTTTTTGATTTATACATAAACTTAAATTTAATATGAGATTTGATAAACTGTGATATTTAGAAATCTCCAAAGACTGATCATTATAACAAAGCGATTCTTCTTTTGAAAATGCTAATAATTTTTTAAGAGCAGTAAACCTAGATTCACTATCATCCTGACAATAAGAATAATCTGGCAATTTATCTTTAAGTGAACTATTTGTAGTTAAAACCTTGCAACCAGACGAAAGAGCTTCAATAATAGTTTTATCAAAACTTCCTGTTCTTGTAAAATTTAAAAATATATGATTTTTATTATAAACATTTACAGTATCTTTAAAATCAACACCCTCAGAAAAAGAAACAAATTCATTTATCTTTGCCGAAGAAACATAACTTTTAAGCATACTATAATAGACTCTATCCTTAGATAAAAAATCACCTACAATATTGAGCCTTAAATCATAACCAGAAGCTATTGCCCTTGATAAAAGTTCAAGTCCAGCTTCTATTCTTTTTATTGGAGATATTCTACCTAACATCAAAAGAGAAATATTATCACCACTTCTTTGTTTATAATCTTTAAAGATGTTAGAAATACCAACTGGCATTAAAACTGTTTTTTTTGATTTATAAACATAAGCATCATTTGAAGTGCAAAATATTTTAGATGCAAAAAATATTGAAACATCAGTAAACAAATTACCAATAGGATGATTTCTCCAAAAGAATATTTTTTTATTAAAGATTTTCCAAAACAATCCACCTAAAACTATATACTCTTGATTCATATGAACAAAGACCTTGTCATATTTTTTTCTCAATAAAAAAATGTATTTAAAAAATATAAATATTTTTTTTAAAAAAGAATTGTTTTTTTCTTTTCCCAAAGAAAATATTTCTATGTTTTTAGAATTAAAATTAAAATTATTATTTTTATAAAGACATATAACCTTTACTTCTTCAAATCTTTTAGACAGTTCAATAACCCAATCTATAAAAAAACCGAGTGTTGTATTTTCCGGATCAATAGTTTGAGTAATAATAAGTAACTTCATTTTATTTTTTAAAAACTATATGTTTTGATATGAAAAATGTGCAAGATGCAACAAAAAGTCCAGCAAATACCTGAGATGGCATAATCCAAATATGAAGTATGCTAACAAAAAAATACATAAGAGTTGTATTTAGAGAAAGGCCAAATAAAGAAGATAGTAAATACATAACTGTTTGTCTATGGATATTTTCTGTTGACATATCTTGAAATGTCCAAAATTTATGAAGAATTAAACTAACAAAAAAAGCTACAATAAAAGCTATTATTGATGCTGTTAGATAATAAAATCCTAATATATAGTTAAAACAATAAAGTGTGGCTAGATTAACAAGAGCACTTGTCCCTCCAGACATTACATATCTAACTAGTGTATATCCAAATATTTTTTTTAATTTATGCATTTTCTTATTAAATCAATATACTTACTAGTGTAATCTTCTATTTTATAAGTATTTTTAAAACTAAATATAGCATTTTCTGAAAAGCTAATAGCTAATTTTTTATCATAAAGCAACTTATACATTTTATCAGAAATATCTTTAAAATTGGAGTTTTCAACAAAAAAACAACTTTTTCCATCTTCTAGAAAATCAACCACTACTCCAACTTTTGTTGTTATAACAGGACAATTACAAAATATTGCCTCAACAATAGACATTCCATAACCTTCAAAATCAGAAAGTGAAATAAATAAATCCGCAGATTTCATAAAACTAAAAACATCCATTTGCCAACCTAAAAAAATAACATTTTCACTTATATTTAATTTTGAAACTAAACTTTCTAATTTCTGCTTTTGATCCCCACTACCACAGATAATAAGTTTTACATTTTTATAACTATTTAAAAGTATAGAAAATGATTCTATAACAGCATCAACTTTTTTTTCAACCGTCAATCTACTAGAAACTAATACAAATTTAAAATCTCCATATTTATTTTTAAGATCAAAACTGTTACTTTTTTCAATACCATCATAATCCACAGAAATCGGCAAAACATCAATAGGTTTTTTAATCTTAAATTTTAATATTAGATTATCTTTAACACCAAAAGAAACAACTCTAATTCTGTTACAATACCTAAGTATATATTTAGAAATGATAAACCTTATTTTGTTATGTAAACTTTTTCTAAAATTTGAACTAAACAAATCTGTATGAATCTGTATTTGAATTGGAATATTAAAAATTTTCGACAAAAATAATGAAAAAAGTCCTATTTCAAATGGATCTTGTGATGATAAAACATTTTCTTTCTCTTTTTTATATATCTTTAAAAAAATAATAAAAGCATTTACAGGATACAATACTTTAAAAAATGAATTGGTTGGATATATATGTAAATTTTCCAAATGTTTTTCTTTTAGATTATCTTTTTTTAGAGAAAAACAGATTACACTAATCTTTTTAGCATTACTAGCATATTTAAACATTCTCCTAAAAACATAGGAATCTTCTTGAAACAATTTTCTATCTGTACCAAAAATATATAAATTCATAATTTACAAATTATTAAAAACACTTACAAACTCTGAAATAATATCTTCCCCACTGTGAACAAAATTAAATCTAGACAATCTTGAAACTAAATCCATATATTCTTTATTATCTAATATTTTTTCAATCCCAGAAGCAATAGAAACTGGATCATCTGGATTAACCCATACAACAAAATTATCAATTCTATCTTTAATACCACAATCCTCTGTAACAATAGCTGGAATACCGTATGTAACAGCATCTATTGCCAGATTTGGACTGATTTCAGACAAAGAAGGTATTAAAACAGCATAAGCACCAAAAAGATATTTCTTAAAATCACCACCGGTATGTATTGAAAAATCAACAGAAACATCTTTAAATCTTTCATTCACAATTATCATAGCTTTAACTATATTATCTTTATTCTTAAAAAATGTTTTCCTAAATGGTGATATGATAACTTTTTCCTTTGGGATTATATTTCTCTTTTCAAAATTACCGTAAAAATTTTCTATTATAAAACATTTTGAATTAAAAATACTATAAGCACTTTTAAAGATATCCATTTGATATTTTGTGCTAAAAACAATAGCATCAACACCGTTTAGTATATATTTAGTTAATCTAAATATTATTTTTTCCTTTAAATTAAAATGTCTGTTTTCTTTATAAAAATCAGATAATCTAATATTTTTCTTAACTCTATCTAAATAAGATTCCCAGAGAAAATCCCCTCCCGTTCTTATTATTATTTTCTTTGCAAATAACCTTGAAGCAAAATAAGCAGGTAAACAAACAGAAAAAGTATCAAGAGCAATAATAAAATCAGCTTTAAAAACTTTTGGCAATAATCTTAGAAAATATAATAAATGTCTCAATACAGTTGGATACTTCAAATATCCACCAAATGACAAATAATCCATATCAAAACCTTTTGCATTACCACTTTCAAAAAGCATTTGTGCATATTTAGATGGACCACCTATATCAGGAGGAAAAATACCTGTTGCTATTAAGATATTTAATTTTTTATTCATAAATCTTTAAAGAATTCGTTTTTGATCCTCTCTGAAATACTGTCCCAAGAGTAATTTGAAACTACCATTTTTTGACCATTTAGTCTAATATTTTCAAGTAATTTTTGATCTTCAAAAAGCAACTTGATCTTTTCCGCAACACTCTTCGGATCATTTGGACAAGCAAAAATACCAGTCTTACCATCACTTATAAAATCAGGTATTCCACCAACTGGACTTGCAATAACAGGCAGACCAAAAGCCATAGCTTCAACAAATGAATTACCGAAACCTTCTGATCTTGAAACTCTTATAAAAACATTTGATACAGCTAAAAGTGGTGGAAAATTTTTATGATCAACAAATCCTAAAAACTTCACTCTATCCCTAACATCTATTTTTTTTGCCAATGATCTTAAATAATCCTCCTCAGATCCAATACCAACAATTAAAAATTTAATATTTGTAGGTAAAAATTGAAGAGATTTTATAACATCATCAATAGCATTTTTATAAGACAATCTTGATGTTGTTATAAGAACAAAATCATCATCTTTTAACCCTAGTTCCATCTTTACAGAATTGATTTTAGAAGCAGAAACTTCTTTAGTAAAATTAGAAACATCAACACCGTTTGGTATAACAGAAATCAGTCCTTTATAACCCATACTCTTACCATAATAAGCTAAAAAATTAGTTAATGCCTGAATCCTGTCAGCCAATCTAAAAATCATCATAAAAAGAGGATAAACAAACCAAGCTTTCCTTTTCATCACACCAAGCGGATCACCCTCTTGTAAAGTAAGTAAAAACTTTACTTTTGGCTTAAATATTTTAAACAATACACCAGAGAAACCAGCATAAGTTGCCATTATAGACCAAATGGCACAAAAATTGTATTTTTTGTGAAGTTTTAATGCTTTTAAAAAAGCTGTTATTGGAAATAAAAATTTAAAACCTTTTACCCTAAAAACAGTAACATTTCCGATTTTTTCAAAATTTGGTAAATTTTTATTATTAGTAAAACAAACAAGAAAAAAATTATAATCTTTTATTCTAGATGTTATTTCTTTAACAGCAACTTCAGCACCACCAACTTCTGGAAAATAAGAAGTTATAAAAATTAAAATATTCTTTTTCATATTATTCCATACTTAATAAATTTTTTAAGACATCTTCTGGAACTTCTTTTACAACCTTTTTAGGAACAATATTTATATCTTTTTTCTCAGATACAACAGAAGTGGTTCCCTCATCATCTTTTTGTATTTTTTTATCATCTACAACTTCAACTTTTTTTTCATTTTCAACAACACCACCTGCTGATACTTTTGGTTTTTCAAAAGAATTATTTTTAATTTGTTTATTATTTTCAGGAATATCTTGCGGTTTATTTATAGTAATTAGTGGTTTAACTGTATTATCTTTATTTTCCACTTGTGGCTGTAAATTTTTACTATCAACTTTCTTATCATCAAGACTACTATTTTTATTTAAAACAGAAGAAAGAGCATCTTTCAGTGATTTCATATTTTCCTGAGTTGGAACTTTTTTTTGTTCAACCTCATTTTTTGGTAAATAATCTTTCTGATCAGATGATGGTTTAATTGATAAATCACCAGTTGAAACAGGATTCATTTTCTTCATCAACTCTTCCTTTGCCTTTAAAAAAGCTTCTTTATTTTTATCAACAACAGCAACAGATGAAACTGGTTGATCTTGATTTGTATTTACATTAGCAGAAATAATATTGTTTTTTAAATCAAGATTTATGTTATCCTTTTTAATCTCAATGTTTTTATTTAAAGATACAGAAGACTGATTAGTTTGATTATTTTGTTGAGGTCTTTGATCTTTTTTTATATTTTGTTGTGATGAATTTTTCATTTCATCAAAGAAATTTTGAATTTCATTTTCAACATCTTTTCTTTCTCTTGCATACAATTTTCTAGATGACTCAATAACCCTTTGTCTAAAAGAATTTTCAGACTTTGGTATTGGAGGTATTGTTGTAGCTGAAAATGGCCTTGATGCAACACCATCAATCATAAGTTTTAAATACACCTGAGCAAAACCTAAGTTTACCAAATCCTCTGCTGTAAATGTTGGAAAAAATTCTTTCTCTAAAACCTCAGCATCAAAAGCTCCGACTCTAAAAGTAATCATTGTTCCAACATTACCAAAAACAGCATTTCTGACATCTTCATCCATTTGTTCTATGTATTGATGAGCGATTGTTAAATTTAATTTATACTTTCTTGCTTCAGATAAAATATCGGCAAAAGATTTATTTGCAAAAGACTGAAATTCATCTACAAAAAGATAAAAATTTGGAAGTTTAGATAATTCAGATTCGCTCAAATCAGCTCTAGACATAGCAGATAGATATATTTTTGTTATAAGCATCGAACCTATCAAATTTGCATTCCCTTCACCAACCCTTCCTTTAGATAAATTTACAATTAAAATCTTTTTCTCATCCATCATTTTTCTAACATCAAAAGATGATTTTGATTGACCTATTATGTTTCTAACAAGTGGATTTGAAGTAAACTGACCAACTTTGTTTTGAATAGCAGGAGTAGCCTCTGCTGCAAATTTTTCAGTATATTTTCCAAACTCATCTATCCAAAAAGATTTTGTTGCAGGATCTGTAACATTATCTACAACTTTTTTTCTATATTCCTTATCAGATAACATTCTGTTTATACCTAAAAGAGTTGACCCTGGGTATTCCAAAAGTGCAATGATCGTATATTGAAGTATATAAGACATTCTAGCTGACCAAGCATCTGCCCATATTTTCTCAAAAGTTGACATCAAACCATTTACAACCAAATGCCTCCTATCAGCATCAACATCTTCCATAACATTAAAAGAAATTGGGTATTCCATATCAAAAGGAGCAAAATACAAAACATCTTCAATCCTGTTTTCTGGTATATAATCAAGCATTTTCTCAGCAAAACTACCGTGAGGATCTATGATAGCTAAACCATTTCCATTTGATATATCTTGAACAGCCATATTTTCAAGCAAAGTAGACTTACCCATACCAGTCTTTCCAATAACATACATATGTTTTAGTCTATCCTTGGCCTTTATTCCAAATTTAATTTTCTTGCTTCTAGCATCAGTCTCTGCAAAATATGTAATTTGATTTGTGTCCATTGTATACAATTATATAACAAAGAACATTTTATAAAAAGTGGTTATTTAAAAACACAATGTTTATTTCTAAATAAAGCGAGCAAAATGAGAAAGATACTTTCTTATTTCTAAACAAGTGAAGTAAACAAAATACTTTTTATTTTTTTCTATTTAAAACTATAAGTAGTGGAGATGCTAAAAATATTGATGAATAAGTTCCAACAACAACACCAACCAACAAAACAAAAGAGAAATTTAAAGTGGCTTGACTACCTATAAAATACAAACACAACAATGCTAAAAATATAGTAACAGAAGTGTTTATAGATCTTCCGAAAGTTTCTTTTATTGAAAGACCAACTGTTTCTTCAAGAGAATCACCTTTCTTTAATAGAAGATTTTCTCTTGTTCTATCAAAAACAACTATTGTATCGTGAACAGAATATCCAAGTATAGCAAGTATTGCTGTTATAAAAAGCAAATCTATTTCTCCACCTCTATAAGAAATCCAATATATGTAGGCACCAGTAGCAACAACAACATCATGAACGAGTGCTATTATAGTAGCAAGACCATAAGTCAGAGGCTTTGATAATTTTCTAAATGCAAACATTATATACAAGACTATACACAATATAACTACTAAAACAGCAACATAAGATTTATTCTTCAATTCACCACCTATTGATGGACCTATTGAATTGAATTTTTGCTCTTTAAGTGGAATATCACCCATTTTTGAAAGTGTTCTTATGATCAAACCCTTTTCATCTTGATTTATAGGTTTAGTTTTTATACTTATAGACTCATCAGCAAGTGGAGTTACTATAAACCCTGAAATACCAACTTGACTCAAATCATCTTTGATAACAGAAAGTTCTGGTCTTGTTTCTAAATATTTAATCTCCAATATAGAACCACCTGTAAAATCTATACCAAAATTAAAACCAAACCTAAACATTGCAAAAACAGAAAGAGAAACTAAGACAATTGATATTATAAAGAAAATGATTTTTTGTTTTACGATAAACATAATATTTTATAAATTAAATCCATTACTGAATAAAAACTTCTTCAATCTAGAATCTTCTTTTGATTCTTTTGTCAAAGCAAACAAAAATGTTCTAGATATTGATATTGCAGTCAACATTGAAATCAAAACTCCAACTCCGAGTGTCAAAGCAAAACCTTTAATAGAAGATGTTCCTAACCAAAACAAAACGATTGCGGTTATTATGGATGATATATTTGAATCCCTTATAGAAAGCCAGGCTCTAGAAAAACCTAGCCTTATAGAAGATGATACATTGTTACCTTTTCTAAGCTCTTCTTTCAATCTCTCAAAGATTAAAATATTTGCATCAACAGCCATACCAACAGAAAGTATAAATCCTGCTATACCAGCTGATGTAAGTGTAATAGGAATAATTTTAAAAACAACAAATGAAATGACAACATAAAACACAAGGGAAATAGCTGAAATCAAACCAGGAAGTCTATAATAAATTATCAAAAACAGAGCAATCAGCAAAAAACTGAAAATTAAAGCTTTTTCGCCACTTTGAAGTGCAGATGCACCCAAAGACGGACCTATTGTATTTGTTGCTTCAAGAGAAATAGGTAAAGGGAGTGTTCCATAATTTAAATTTCTAACCAAATCCTTAGCTTCTTGTGTTTTAAAATTGCCAGATATAATAGCTTTACCATCAGAAATCTCATCATTTATTACAGGTATTGATATTGGATTACCATCTAAAAATATAGCCAAAAGTTGACCTTTATTTTCTTTGGTGATCTTTGCAAATAACTCTTTACCCTCATCATTAAATAACAAACCAACAACTGGTTTTCCAGAAATATTACCAGATGATTGTGTTGTAAATTGCAATTCAGCTTTTTTAAGCAAACTGCCATCTAATCCTGTTTCAATAAACACCTCAGATACTGGTTTTTTAGCTATCTCTTCCTGACTTAGACCTCTAACAGAAGGGTTAACCAACATAAAATCAAGTTTTGGTGTTTGCCCTATCATAGACACAGCCTCAGAAACATCACTTATTCCAGGCAATTCTACTATAAGTTTGTAACCATTTTTATCATCGGAAAATGATGTTTTTTGAGTATAAACTATTGGTTCAGATACACCGAAAATATTAACTCTTCTTTCTATAACATCTCTAAGTGTTTGAATCGAAGAATTTAGATCTGAAATCTTATCAGAATTTGTATCTATTGAATAAGTCAATTCTGTTCCACCATTTAGATCAAGACCTAATTTGAATTTATATTTTGAATCACCTTTTTCTGTTTTATAAACAAAAAATACAGATAATGCCAAAAAAGCTAATAAAAATAATGATAAAAGTCTGTGTTTAAGCATAAGAGTATTATAGACAAAAGTCTAAAAAAGTAAAGTCTTTAAAATTCCCTATAATCAAAAGGTCTTGGTCTAAATTCAGCACTTGCAGTTTTAGAAGCATTCATCGTAACGACACAAGTAAGAGAAGTTCCTGAACAAGCCCCACTCCAACCAACAAATATCCACTGTGCATTCAAAGGGACTGCATTTAAAGTAACATTTGTATTTTGACTATAAACAGCAGAACAAGTTGTTCCACAATTTATAAATCCATCCAAACTATTTACATTACCCCCTGTGCTTCTAGTTACAGTTAATGAAAAAGAATTTGGATTCACAACATTAACAGTTCTTGTTACAGAAACTGTTACATCTTTTGAATCTTTTACA
>CAYXZA010000006.1:36981-48767 GCA_964469605.1 uncultured Candidatus Saccharibacteria bacterium
TTTTGAAACTGTCATTGGGTTTGAACCAAGTAAAGTGATAGTTGGAGGTGTGTTTGTAACATCCACAACATTAACAGTTCTTGTTACAGAAACTGTTACATCTTTTGAATCTTTTACAGTGTATGTTCTTGTATATGTTCCAACAGTTGCAGTATTTACAGTTCCGGTTGGAACAATAGCGGATGTTAGATTACCATCCTCTGCATCAAAAGCAGTTGCTCCTGGGTCTGTAAATGCATTTCCTTTTGAAACTGTCATTGGGTTTGAACCAAGTAAAGTGATAGTTGGAGGTGTGTTTACAGGAGGTGTAAAGTGCCACCACAAATCAGCATATCTTTGTCCAGAAGGCAGATTACTTGGAATATTTACAACAACAGAACTTCCAGATGTTGGAGTGTTGCTATGACAAGTTGTATTTCCGTAACAGATAGTATATCCAATGCCCCAACCAGACGGAACATTAACTGATACTGTATTATTTGTTCCGAGTGAAATATTTGCAAAAGAAAATGGATTTGCAGTTGATGAACTTGAACCATTTAAGGTTACAGTCTGAGATGCTGGTGGAACATCAGATGTTGAAAAATTAGTTGATTTAACTTTGTAACCCTGTATTGTCCCAGAAGAAGAATTATTTACGGTTATACTCCTGGTTTCTGAAACTTTTTTTGGAACGGTATCAGAATCAGTTATCTCAAACTTTAATGTATGAGAGCCGTTTGTAAGTGTTGTAGTATCTAGTGTATAACCAAAACCTACATTTGGACATCCTGATCTACTAGGGTAAACACTACAAACATCTTGTCTACTATATGATGTAGCATTGCCAACTAAAACATTATCAACATAAACTTTTTTAGAAGATATTGGTCCTTCAACAGTATACTGGTTATCAATAGCCCAACCTAAAACATTTAATACACCAGATACAGTTGCACCATTTGATGGATAATCAATGTAAAGTGTTGGATCTATTGTATAATCCTGAACGATTAAAAATGCCTGTTTTTGCTTAGAGAAAGCTAAAAAGTTTAAGTTAACATTAAAAGAATAAGTATTTACAGGTGTAGATGCTGTTGTTGTGACCTGTAAAACTTTTGTAACATAAGTATCTGAATTTGAAGAACTGAAAACAACAGAACTGTCTCCTAAAAATGTGCAAGTTGCACCTGTCGGACAATTTGTTACAGAAAGTGTGCCTGTAACAGAACCAGAATATATACCACTACCATAAACTTCTACATTATACAAAGTTACTCCCCCACCCCTAGTTAAAGTTCTGGTGTATGGATTTATGGTATAAACCAAAGAATCCTGATCATAAGCACCACTAGGACTTGGAGTGTAGGTACTGCCACCTCCTATCATACAATCTGGTGAACAGGAGTTATATTGCTCATTACCTGTACAAAAACCGTCTCCACAATAAGACTCTAAACTGGTGTTTGTTACAGTTTGATTACAACCGTTTGAAATTTCAGACTGAGCATATACAGAAGAAAAAATAACACCTGAACATATTTCAGTGTCTTGTCTAGTATCACAACCACTTGATGTTATTATAACATCTTGATATTTATACTGACTACAGGTAACTTGTATACCACTCCAACTTGTAGAAAAATGACAAGAAGAAGATGGACAAGTTGTAGGAAAATTACCGGATGGTGCTACACACCTAGTCACCCTTTGAAAATCATTGCAACTACCACCAAAAACTGAATTATCTTTAACTAAAAAAATACCTATTGATAAAAAAATGGATAATACAAGTATCAATATTGGATATTTAAAAGAAAATATTTTAGATAACATACTTTAATATTAAGATTTTAAAGATAGTAGGTCAATCTATTATTCAACAGTCCTATTTTAAATGTTGATAAAAAGTATTGACTTTTACCTAAAAATCTGCTTTTATTTGTATAGGACTATGCTCAAAAAAATAATTGTTTTGTTTTATTGTTATTTGACATTAAATGCAAAAGTAACTGACATAAGTTCAAATGGAAATAATTGTTACACATATAGCCATGACACTGGCAAAATAGAAATAAACTGCAATGGAAATAAATCAGAAATTGATAATAATAAAATCTATCAGTTTGGTGCCAAAGGTAACTTAACTGGGAAAAGTATTTTTCTTGAAAATCAGATTAGGTTTTCACCAAATAATGATTTCATTGTAATTCCGACTTTTGGAGATCCTACTCCAAGAGCTGGGATAGGTGGAACAGATAAAGATAATTTGTATGAAATCATAAGACTAAACATCAAAACAGGAGAAATAAAAGTAATTGTAAGAAGAAAAGATAATGCCAAGATCACAAATTATTTTGATTTTACCCCTGAACAATATCCGGGGATATCTTCTGGGGAAATAATACCACTAAATTATGGTGTAAAAGATGACGGAAAGGTTATCTTTTATGCAGATATTATTGTAAATTTAAATGGAATGAGATCCATTGTAAAAAATGGGTATTTCATCTCTACAGAAAGAGATGGGGAATTTTACCAAGTTATGACAACCAATAACACTGCCTTTAATACACCAATTTATCCAGAAACCACAAGTCATCCGACAATAAAAGGTGATGGTTTCTATTATACCATTACAGAAAATGGTATTGGAAAACTGATGTTTTATAAAGGCTTTGAAAAAGGTAAAGAGAAAATTGAAGTAGCAAGAACATCTACCCCTTATGAAGGAGAGCAGGTAAATCTTTCTACTAGAATAATTCAAAATAGAGACAAAGTATATTGGGGAAATACATACCCATCACTATTTCCATCATTATATACTGTAACCGAAAGCAGAAAACCTGTTTTCAGTAGCAGATTTTTCAATTTAAATATCAGTGTTTCTGATATATACATTGTAAATGATAATTTGATTTTTGCTACAACAGTACCATTTGAACAAAAAGATCCTTGGAAAAATAATTCTATTTATGCAGTAATAAATGGAAAGCCATACAAGGTAGTTTCCAGCGGAGAAAGAGTTGGCTCTACTACAGTAGGAACAATATCTAGAAATATTCACTTTGATGGAGACAAAGTAATATTTATCTCCGATGGAAATATTGTGAGTAAAAATGTAAATATTATCAACGATATGAAAATTGAAAATGACAGATTTGTAATAAAAGGAGTCTTTCCTGATATAAATCAATTTTTCAGAGTTTTAATTGACGGTGTAATGGTTGTTCCAGAAGGAGTAATTCCTTCATCAGTTAAATATGATAAAAATGAAATTTCATTTTTAATTCCAGCAAATATTTACGGAAAAAGAAAAATTGAGATTTTATTTCAGACGATAAACGGCACTGTTGGTGCTGTAAATAATGGTATTGAATTTGAATTTCCAAGAGTAGAAATTGAGCTAGGTTTTGTTGAAGGTGGGCCACATCTTCAAGTTGGACCTGGTGAAATTTATAAGATGAATATTGGTTCAAATATTACAGGAATATTTTCCATGTCGGCAGAAAATGCTAATGGAAATCATCCTGTAACAATATCAAATAATATTCCTTCAAGAAATTTAATTATCGAAGGAAAAGATTATATCAATACTAAATATATTGTAATCTTCACAGCATCAAACGGTGAAGAAAAAAGAATAGAATTTTTTATTGAAATTTTACCTCCAAAGATAAACTTTTTAACTTCTATCAGAGAAGATGGAAAGTTTTTTGTAGGAGATGAAATGTACATCTCTGGTGAAAATCTCTCTCCTGACGGAGAAGAGCACCTAGGGGGAATTGGTGGTTTTTCTGTCAAAATAAACGGAATGGATTGTGGGGTAAATTTTGTATCTTTAACATTTCTGATTATTCAGATCCCCGATCTGGAAATCACAGATGAAGAAGAAAATTGGATTACATTAACTGTTTTTGGCCGAGAGACGGCCTATAAGGTAAGAATTGAAAAAAGAATACAAGATAATGCCGAGGTGAGACACTGATCCACCCCGGTTTTTTTCTTTCCAAACGAAGTGAGTTTAGGAAAAGATTTGAAAAACACCTTGTAACTTATTTTACAACATTTATTTCAACAGTTGTTCCGGAGCCGTTTATATTTTTTTCAGCATAAACAGAAACTGACATTTTATCTTTTTGAGCATTTAAAGAAAAATACTTATCTGTTGAGTTTAAAAGACCTTGCCTAAAACCATTTTTGACAAAAAAATCGTTAAAATAAGGATGAATACTACCAAAAGAATCTATTGTTACATATTTATAAGTAAACTGTTGTGTTGATGAATTTGAATTCTCTGTTCTAAAAGAATCTACAACATTTATAATACCTGTTTTTGGTATCAAACCAGCTGGAAAATTTAACATAAAAGGAGGATCATTTTGTTTAACTATTTTAAAACCAAAATTATTTTTTAAATCATCTTTGTTATTATTTTTATTTTTTATAAAATAAAAACCAACAACAAACAAGACAACAATAACTAAAAATAATATAACCTTTTTCATACTTAAATTATAAAATTTTAAAAAATATAAAACAATAGCATATCTACACAACCTTATATACCACTTCTTGAAAAAAGAATTTTTATTGTTTTAAGAGCAATCTTTATATCCAAAATAAACGAACGATTCTTTATATAAAACAAATCATAAGAAAGTTTATTTTTTGTTTGACTATAATCAGTATTAAATTTTGGAGGTTCTTTTTGATATATTTGAGCCCAGCCAGAAAGACCCGGTTTGATGAGATGTCTAACATTATAAAAACTTATTTCTTTTTCATAGAGTTTTACTAAATTTGGCAACTCTGGTCTAGGGCCAATTAAAGACATATCCCCCATCAAAACATTCCAAAGTTGCGGTAGTTCATCTATTCTAGTTTTTCTTAGAAATAAGCCAATCCTAGTTATTTTAGCCCTTCTGTTTTCATCCCCTTCACCACTGTCATCTATAAACATTGTTCTAAATTTCACTATTTTAATAATCCTACCACCTTGTCCAATCCTATCTTGATATATAAAAATATCTCCACCATCATCAAGTTTTATTAACAAATAAACAAAAGGATAAAATACTATTGATAAGACAAAAAGAATAAAAGAAAGTCCAATATCCATAATCCTCTTTAAAAAGTCATATGTAAATTTAGGATAAACAGATATATTTTCCAAGAACCAACTATAATTTACAAGTGAAAGTGGTATCCTGTTGAATATATCTTCATATATTTTATGATAATCAACAAATCTAACTTTTGAAAAAACCAAATTATAAAGATGTGGTAAAAGAGGTGTGATTTTTTCATCAGAAAGATCAATAACAATAAATTTCACCTGATCAGCATAAACTTTCTTAATAAGTTCCTCTTGAATATCAATACTACCAAGACAAGAAACATCAATTGATGAAATAAATTGCAAGTTGTATCTAATGTTTGAATTTACTTCAGATTTCAAAAGTTCCAATTCATCACCTTGACCTATTAAAATAGCTTGTTGTTTTTGACCAGAAAAAATAAGGTTCATTCCGTATATTCTCCAAACTATAACAACTAAAAAAGAAATTGTTACATTTAAAAATAATATTGTCTTTGGAGTAATACCAAAAAATGGAATTAAATAGAAAAAGACCACAGCTATGATGCTGTTTATCAACTGACTTTGAAAAATAAGTTGAGGTAATTCTGATTTTATAACAAGAATCTGTTTATCATAAAGACCTGCTATATAAAATACTAAAAACCAAAAAGCAAAAATTATTGAAAATGGATATATGTGAACTAAAAACAAATCAAAAGAAAACCTACTTGTATCCCTCAAAAATAGAGCGAAAAATAGAGCGAAAATAAATATAAACAAATCCCCCAAAAACAACAAGGATATGCCTTTTTTATTTGAAATTGTCATATTATGGTTAAAGATTATAATATGTTAAAATTGCACTATATGCAAGAGGCCAAGAAACAAAAAATAGCATTTATGATAACAAAAGGATTTTGGGGTGGTGCTTCAAAATACATATATGACATATCTAAAAACCTTGATCAGAACCTATTTGAAATATATTTAATATGTGGCAAGGGAGATATTTTACCGTTAAAAATGACTGAAATTGGAGCTAAAATAGAAAAAATAGAAACAATGGAAAGAGATTTTTCTATAATCTCTGAAATCAAATCTTTTATCAAAACATACAAAATAATCCAAAAAATAAAACCTGATATCTTACACCTCAATAGTCCAAAAGCATCTTCTTTTGGTGCTCTTGTTGGAAGAATACTTGATGTAAAAAAAATAGTAACAACAATTCACGGATTTACATTTTATGAAGATCGAAATTTTTTAGAAAAAGAGATTATAAAAATAATCACTTGGTTTTATATGATTTTATCTGACAAAAACATAATCATAAGCAAAAAGGATCTAGAATCCGCTGTGAAAATGCCATTTATTTCTGATAAAATCTGTTATATAAAAAATGGCATAGACACAAAAACAGAATTCAAATCCAAAGAAATAGCCAAAGAATATATAAAAAAAATATACCCAAACATCCCAGAAAATAAACTATGGCTTGGAACAATAGCAGAACTTCACAAAAACAAAGGTCTAGACTATCTGATTGAGTCTATGAAAAAAAATGATGATTATATTTTACTTATCACAGGAGATGGGCAAGAAAAAAGAAGTTTGGAATTAAAAATTAAAAAATACAACTTAGAAAATAAAGTTTTTCTATTAGGTTTCCAAAAAACAAATGAAATAATCAAAGCATTCGATGTTTTTATACTCGCATCAATAAAAGAAGGTTTGCCTTATGTTTTACTTGAAGCTGGACTTGCTAAACTGCCAATACTAGCAAGTGATATTGGTGGCACACCTGACATCATAAAAAACCAGGAAAATGGCTTATTATTTCCAAAAGGAAACATTGATAAAATATCTGAAAATTTAACAAAAATAAAAAACCAAGAACTAAGAGAGACACTATCAGAAAATATTTACAGAACAATAGTTTCCAATTTTTCCCTAGAAAAAATGCTAGAAAATACTTTAAAAATTTACAAAAACTAGAAACCAACTATCTCATTTGCAGCAACATCTTTATGAATATGCCTACCTCTTTTGTTTAAACCCATAAGTATTCCTATTGCTAAAAATTCATTTAAAAGATGACTTCCACCATAACTAACAAAAGGTAAAGTATTGCCCGTCACAGGCAAAAGTCCAATATTCATACCGATATTTATTGTTGCATGTATTGTAAACAAAACAAAAACTCCAAAACCATAAAGTATTTCAAAATTACTCTCTCCATTTAAAGAAAGTTTAATAATCCTAGACATTAAGACTGCAAACAAAAAGAAAAATATTAAAACACCAACAAAACCCCACTCCTCAGCAAAGGCTGCAAAAATAAAATCTGTTTGATATTCAGGTAAAAATTTTAATTTTGACTGACTACCAAGACCGATACCTTTTCCAAATATTTGTCCAGAACCTATAGCAATTGTTGATTGGTAAACATTGTATCCACCTCCTTTTATATCAGCAGTTGGGTTTATAAAATTTATAAGTCTTTCTTTTTGATAAGGTTTAAAAGCAAATTGCCACAGAAATCCAAAAGCGGTCAAACCGACAGCAAAGACAATAAATAAATGTTTTTTAGATATACCAGAAATAAATATAAGACATATCCAAATAGAAAAAATTATAATAGCTGAACCAAAATCAGGTTGAAGCAAAACAAGTAAAAAAATTAAAAAAGTGTAAAATCCAGAAACTATAATATGTTTTATATTTGCAATTTCAATATGCCTTCTGGAAAAATATTTAGCCAACAAAATAATCGTAACAAGTTTAGCAAAATCAACAGGTTGAAAAGAAAAAGCCCCTAAATCAAACCAACTTTGAGCACCTTTAAAGACAGAACCAAGTACAAACAAAAACATTAAAAGAACAACCGAAACAGAATACAAAAACATAATAATTTCAGTTTTTTTTAAAAATTTCCAATCAAAAAAACTTGCAAAAAACATAACGAACAAAGAAAGCGAAAGCCAAATCAACTGTTTTGTAAAAAAGGAACTATCTCCTGAAAAAGAATTCATTGTCAATATACCCAAAACAGAGAGAAACACTGCACTAAAAACTAAAACAAAATCGATTTTTTTTACAAAAGAAAGATTCATTATTTTAGATTATAAAGAACCTCTATAACATTTGGTTTTCTTTTACATATAGAGGATGATATTTCTTTATAAATACTATCAAGAGATTTTGTATCGGGAGCGAAAAAATATTTATTTTCATCAGAGGCAATTTGTTTTAAAAAATCTGAATCAATATCTTTACCTAAACCAATGGTATATATAGAAATATTTGTAGCTTTTATATCAGAAGCAATAGAAAGTGCATACTCATAAGGATATTTTGGATTTAATTTATCAATAGGCATAGTTGGCTTTCCATCTGTCAACAAAACAATAGATTTTTTCATACCCAAAAAATCTTCTGCTAAAATTTCCGAGGATTTTAAAAGACCATCTGCTATGTTTGTATTTAAGCTACTTGTTGATATATTTATGTTTTTTATAGAATTAGTAAGCAATTGTTTATTATCTGTTAGATGTTGATCTATTGGATCTGCACTGTCAGCAAAAGAAACTACACCTAAAAGATTCTCTGACCCAAATTTTAATGCAAAATTTAAAGCAGTTTCTTTTACAGACGAAAGTGGTTCTGGTGGATTTTTAGATACAGATGCCATACTACCAGAACGATCAATTGCAATGGAAACAGCAGAAGGGATTTCACAAATATCCTCACCTAAATTGAGAGGTTTAGGCCAAGTAAAAGTAAAATTTTCAGTAGAATTTTTCAGCAAATCATTTATTACAGTTTTTGAAACAGCAACAACATTACCTTTACCATCATAAACAAAAACTACCAACTCAACAGTTTTAGCATTTTCAGATTTATTAAAAATAGTCCCTTTAACTTTTGGTGAAATTTTTTCATTTTCCAAAGGAGAATTATTTATTATAAAATCTTTTACCAGACTTTCATCTTTTTGCCAAGTAAGATCTTGAAAATCAAAATCTACTCTTTTTATTGGTTTAGTAGATTTAAAACCACCTTCAAATACAGGGAACTTTCTATTTTTTGGTACAGAAGTTATACCACTCCTTTCGCCTATTAAAAGCCCTTCACCATCATAAGCTCTAAAAGTATAATAAGCATCCTTAGAAGAAGATTTAATATTTGGATTTTGAACAAAAGCAACTAGATTATAAACATCTGATGTTACAGCGAAAGCTTTTGACCACAAAACAATAGGTTCCAAATTGTCACCTGTACACATCAAAACACAACCTCCACCACAATCAACACCAGACTCTTTACCGTTTTTTATTCCATCAAAACAAGTACTTGCTTTATAAAAAAAAGTAAAATATATAAATAAAAGAATTAAAACCAAAACAGAAAATGGTATTAAAAAATAAAAGAATTGTCTTTTTTGAGACCAAGAAAACATAATAAGTATATAATAACAAAAAACTTAAAAAGTCACTAGAAAGATTTTAAATAAAAGCAGTCGCCTCGTCCAATCCTCGCTGGGCAGAGCAGACGAGGTATTGGCGAGGCGAACTCTTATATTCGTATAGAAGTCGGCCACCGCCGACACTTTTTTACCAATACCCACAGCAAAGCTATGAGGGATTTCTCGAATAATCAATAAACATTTATAAACTTTATAAAGGAGGCTAGGGTCAAACCGTGCACAGTCCAACCCTAGCCAACTTCGAGATAGGCCGTAACCACCACCGCGAATGATGGTCGCCTTTCTCAAAATTTGAGGATTTCTCCTTTATAAAATCTGTAAATTTTTATATCTATGACGAACACCAAACATGGCAGTTAGTTACTTTCCCCTTACGAGTATCATCACCACTACCGAGCTTAACTTCTGTGTTCGGAATGAGAACAGGTGTATCCCCGGCGTCAAACCACCATGATTGTTATTAACCATAAATATTTACTGATTATTTAAAATATTTGTATCATACAAGATAACAGAATGTAAAAAAGTGTTTTCTCAAATTTCCTAATAGAATCGGTTAATTAGTACACCTCGGCTAAACACATTACTGTGCGTACACCTAGTGCCTATCTCGTGATCATCTCTCACGGACCTCAAACGATTCCTAATCTTGAAGTTGGCTTCGCTCTTAGATGCTTTCAGAGCTTATCCATTCCCGACTTAGCTACTCGGCGGTGCTTCTGGCGAAACAGCCGATAGACCAGAGGTCAGTTCACCCCGGTCCTCTCGTACTAGGGGCAAATCTTCTCAAGAATCAACGCCTGCAGTAGATAGGAGACCAACCTGTCTCACGCTTGTTACCTCATATTACTATGAGCAATGGACTGTAGCTTTTTCTATTTTCTTCTGTAAATGAATGGGGAGTATAAGGGTACCATAGGTAGCCTGTTCCGGGATTACCCCGGGCGTTACACATCCTATACCACAAATAAGTACCAGACGTGCCCATACTCTTCCCCCTCCCCTCACAAAAGAAAACAAATTGTTGACATTCAGTCTCTACGGGTCCGAGCATTTTCTTTGAATTCTAAAAATGCTTGGTTCCCTCGGTGTTATCCAACACTAATTTCTAGAATAAATACTTGACTATTTACAGTATTTATATATATTATAAATTCATGATTATGATATGTTCTTTATTATGTTTTTCAGCTTTTATTTTCCCGTCTGTGAAGACGGGAAAAAAATCAATCACAAGAATCTCAATTTTATGTGGAATATTTTTCTTAATTGGTTTTATTACTAAATACTAGACCCTCAAAAAGATGGTCTATTTTTTTATTCCAGAAATTAGTGCAGGACTTCACCGATATAAGTCAACTTAATCAAGTTTTTAACTTGACCGCCATGGTTTGATTGGTTTTCACATATTTTATGTGAAATTATTTCTATCTTTTACTTGTGACGAAAATATATTGTTAACAGTTTGAATTACTTCTATTCCTCTAAGGATTCAGATTGTTTAATAGTTTTGGATTTGAAATTTCTTTTTCCTAAATACTTTTTCTGGACACGGATATTTTCTTGCTAGAAAATTCCTCGTGCTTACGCCAGTCGCGCTCGCAAGTTCCATAAAAAATATTTACTCAACTAAATTTAAAATCACTAACACCACTAAACGGTCTGAACCCAGCTCGCGTAAGATTTTAATTGGCGAACAGCCAAACCCTTGGGAGCTTCTCCACCCCCAGGATATCTTGAGCCGACATCGAGGTGCCGAACTGCACCGTCGCTATGGACGCTTAGGTGCAACCAGCCTGTTATCCCCAGAGTAGCTTTTGTCAGATGATCTCCGGCCGCCTCTAACACGGACCGTCGGTTCACTATGTACCACTTTCGTGTCTGTTTGTCATTTACGACTCACAGTTAAGCAAGCTTATGCCATTACACTTTAGGCACGGTTTCCATTCGCGCCAAGCTTACCTTTTAACTCCTCCGTTACTCTTTAGGAGGATAGCGCCCCACTAAAACTGCCCACCAGACACTGTCTCTGTTCGTTTTTGCCGAACAGGTTAGAAAGTATATCAAACAAGATGGCTATTTCACTGACGACTCCAGGCTACCCGAAAGTGCCCTTCAAAGTCTCACCACTATGCTACGCATGCAAAACATACCCTCAATATCAAGTTACAGTAAAGCTTCTGGGGTCTTTTCGTCTAACTGCAGGTAACCGGCATCTTCACCGGTATTGTATTTTCA
>CAYXZA010000007.1:0-47650 GCA_964469605.1 uncultured Candidatus Saccharibacteria bacterium
AAGCAACATCAACATCTAATGTTGGATTCAACATTACAAGTGGATGTTTTGCTGTGGGTGGGAGTTGTTTGGGTAATTCAGCAGCGGTTTCTATTGGCTCATCTGTAACATTATCAACACAAGGATCAGTTTTGTTTGTTGGTGCATCAAATGATCTACAACAAGATAATTCAAACTTCTATTTTGATGATACAAATAACAGATTAGGACTAGGAACAACTACACCATTTGCAAAACTATCTGTTAACTCTATTGCTGGTGAACCTGCATTTGTTGTTGGATCATCAACAGAGACTAGTCTTATAATAGATAAGAATGGAAATATAGGTATAAACAACTTAGTTCAACAAGGAAGAGTTCATATAAAAGCAAAATCAACAGATAGTTCTGCATTGGTTTTGGATCAAGGAAGTTCTGTAAATCCTTGGCTCATACAGTTCTCTAGAGATGGATTCAGTTCTTCTTATGTTCAGTTAACTGCAAATGCTACACTTGGATGGCAAGCAAATCTGGTTCCGTATTCTGATGATGATTTGTATTCACTTGGAACATCTTTGAAAAGATGGAGAACTTTAAATGTTGGAACAGGAGATAGTCAGTTTGATGGTAAACTTACATTAAATAGTTATTTAGCTATATCAACAACTTCACCTTTTGCACAAGTTTCAATAAATTCACAGGCAGGACAATCTTCATTTGTAATAGGTTCATCAACTGCTACATCATTTATTGTTGATAGTATTGGAAGAGTTGGAATAGGAACATCTACACCTTTTGAAAAACTATCAGTTGTGGGTAACATATTTGCAACAGGAAATATAACAGGTGCAAACATAACAGCAACAGGAACACTATCAGTCACAGGAAACACCACACTTGCAAATGCAACATCAACAAATCTTGCAATAACAGCACTAACATCGACACTACTTAAAACAAATGCAAGTGGATCTGTAATACCTGCAATAGCTGGAACAGATTATCAATCAGCTCTTTCCTTCACATACCCATTACAAAACTCTGCTAATACAATCTCTCTTGCATTCGGAACAACAACTGCAAACTCTTGGTCATCTCTACAACAATTTGCAAATTCATCATCAACAATCCTATCTGCATACTCTGCATATATAGGTGGAACTGCTACAACTACATTTACAAATGATGGATATGTTGGTATAGGAACATCAACACCACAGTGGATGCTTCAAATTGCATCATCAACTGCACCACAGCTTTCTCTGTCGGCATCTATAACAGATAACCATTGGACATTTAGAAATGCTGGTGGTTTCCTTTATATATCAACATCATCACCTTCAACATTTGCAACATCAACTGTTCCAGCTTTGCTTATAAATAACAATGGTTATGTTGGAATAGGAACAACAACCAATCCATCTTATGCACTTTCTATTTCAGGTGATACTTATCTTACAGGAAAAATTATATCTACTGGTGGTAGTGCTACATTGAAAACTACAATAAATGGTACTACAATTGATGCTGGTTCATCAGCTCTTACTTTTAAATGTGCAAAAGCAAGTGCAACCGGTGATTGTCTTACTATAAACACAACATCTTCTAGAACAAATACATCTGGAATATCAAATACTATTGCAATTGATGAAAACTTTGCTCCATCTTCTGGATCTGGTGAATTTAACAGTTTAAATATTACACCAACTATTACTCAAGGAATCACTGTAACTGGTATTGCAAGAAGTATTTTGATTTATCCAACTATTACAAGAGCAAATGATTACAGAGCTTTTGAGATTGCCGGGCTTCCTGTTATTATGAGAACAAATATGACAACTTCATATTCTGCACTTTTTGGACAATTTGTTTACTCATCTTCAACAGCTACAACTATTTCAACATCAACAAATATTACACTTGCCGGTGCACCTTCTGCAGGTGCAAATGTTACTATTTCGACTTCAACTGCTCTTTATATCCCAGCAACAACAACAATTGTATCAACTGGTGTTGTTAGAGATGGTGTTGGTGCTATGATTTATGCTCCAAGTGGTGCAACTAGAAATATTGCTCTTTATACTTATGGGGCTAACTATATGTCAGGTCTTACTGGATCAACTGGTGCCGGTTCCCTTTGTCTAGATTCAAATGGTCAGGTTGTTTACAATGCTGGAAGTGATGCTTGTTTACCTTCACTTAGAGATACAAAACATGATATACAAAATCTTTCTATTGATGCCGTATCTACTTTGGAAAATCTAACCCCTGTATCTTTTGTTTATAATCAAGGTGATGGAAGAACAAGATTTGGATTTATTGCAGAGGACACATCTCTTGTAAATGAAAATCTCGCAACTTATAATGCAAAAGGCGAAATAAGTGGTATTGATGATAGGGCAGTTATCTCAGTTTTGGTTAAAGGATTTAAAGAGGTTTGGAGTCAAATAAAACCAATACTTGCATGGTTTGAGGGTGGTAAATTTAATGTAAAAGGCGATGTTTGTGTTGATGATGTTTGTGTAAGTAAAGAGCAATTTAAAGCAATGCTTATAAATGCAAACATTGGGGGATCAAATAATTCAAATGGAGGATCTACAACACCACCATCAGAAAACCAACCACCACAAGACCCACAACCAACAGACACAACTGCACCTATCATAACAATAAACGGAGATAACCCAGCTGTTATACAAGTAGGATCAAGTTACATAGATCTAGGAGCATCTGTTACAGATACAGATGAAAATGGAAATGTAAACAATAATCTAGGAATACAATTTACAGTAGATGGAGTATCTATGTCAGATATATCAATAGACACATCAACAACAAGTGTTCATACTATCATATACAGTGCAATAGATGCTTCACAAAACACAGGTTATGCAACTAGAACTGTTGAGGTTGTTTCAAATTAGAAGGTATAGAAAAAACTAACTTTTTGTGATAGTATGTTTTTATTATGAAAAGCTACAATCATAAGTCCATAGAAAAAAAATGGCAAAATAAATGGAAGAAATCAGGTGTTTATAAAATAGACAAAGGAACAAAAAAGAAGAAGTTTTTTATATTAGATATGTTTCCTTATCCATCTGGAGAAGGTCTTCATGTTGGTCATCCTAAAGGATATATTGCAACTGATATTATTTCAAGAATGAAAAGGATGCAAGGCTTCAATGTCCTTCATCCTATGGGTTTTGATGCTTTTGGACTTCCTGCTGAAAATTATGCAATTAAGACAAAAACAAATCCTGTTATTTCTGTATCAAAAAATATAAAGAGATACAAAAAACAACTTGAAATTTTAGGTTTTGATTATGATTGGGACAGAGAAGTTACTACAATTGATCCAAAATTTTACAAATGGACACAGTGGATTTTTCTTAAACTTTTAGAAAAAGGTTTGGCTTATGAAAGTTTTGAACCTATAAACTGGTGTCCGTCTTGTAAAACTGGTTTAGCAAATGAAGATTTGGAGGATGGAAAATGCGAAAGGTGTGGATCTGTTGTCGAGAAAAAACCAATGAGACAATGGGTTTTGAAAATAACAAATTATGCGGATCGTCTTTTGGATGATCTAGATTTGAAAGATAAAAACGGAAAATTTATTTTGGATTGGCCAGAGTCAATAAAAGAAAGTCAGAGAAATTGGATAGGAAGAAGTGAAGGTGCAGAAATAGATTTTCAAATAACAGGAAGTGATAAAGAAGATATTGTAACAATATTTACAACAAGGCCAGATACTTTATTTGGTGTTACTTATGTTGTTTTGTCACCTGAATTAGTTTCTGAAAAAATAAAAAGTCAAAAATGGAAAATAGAAAATTTACAGGAAGTAAATAAATATATAGAATCTGTTAAAAATAAAAGTGAAATAGATAGAACTGATAGAAAAAAAGAAAAAACTGGTGTGCAAATAAAAGGTATTAAAGCTGTAAATCCGGCAAATAAAGAAGTTATACCTGTTTGGGTTTCAGATTATGTTTTATCCGACTATGGAACAGGTGCTGTAATGGCTGTCCCAGCTCATGATCAAAGGGATTTTGAATTTGCTAAAAAATTTGGATTAAATGTAAAACAGGTTATAGCTCATCACATAATAGATAAAAAATATCCACCAGTTTCAGGTCAGGAATTTGTAGAGAGAAAAACAATTCATGCAATAGTTAAAAACCCTAAGAATGGAAAATATTTGTGTTTAAACTGGAAAAATTTTCCTTGGGTAACATTTGTAGTTGGAGGTGTTGAAGATGGTGAAGATATTATTTCTTCTGCAAAAAGAGAAGTTTTGGAAGAAACTGGTTATAAAAATTTGAAATTTATTAAACAGACAGATTTCGTTGTTTGTGCAAAATATAATGCTGCTCATAAAAAACAAAACAGAGTTGCATTTACTAATGCTGTATTTTTTGAATTGATAAATGAAGAAAAAGACAAAATTGAAGATGAGGAATTAAAAAAACATGAAGTCTTATGGCTTGATAAAAATGAGATTACAGAAGAAAAAATGACTTGTGCAGAACTTCCTGTATGGCTTGATAATCTGGATCAAGATGAAAAACCATTTTTACTAGACGGTATTGTTATAAATTCAGAAAATTTTACAGGCAAATATTCTATTGATATTAAAAAAGAAATCACTAAATTTGTTTCTGGTAGATGGGTTAAAAAATATAAACTTAGAGACTGGGTTTTTTCAAGACAGAGATATTGGGGTGAACCTATACCCGTTTTTCATGATGAAAATGGAAAAATTATTCCTTTGAAAGAAAAAGAACTTCCACTTGTTCTTCCGAAAGTTAAATCCTACGAACCAACTGGAACAGGAGAGTCACCTTTGGCATCTATCAAATCTTGGGTTTCAGTCAAAACTAAAAACGGCCTTCTAAAAAGAGAGACAAATACAATGCCACAATGGGCTGGCTCTTCTTGGTATTATATAAGATATATGGATCCAAAAAACAATAAAGAATTGGTTTCTAAAAAAAATGAAAAATATTGGAATACGGTTGATCTTTATGTTGGAGGTGCCGAGCATGCTACAAGGCATCTTATATATGCTCGTTTTTGGCATAAGTTTTTATATGATATAGGTGTTGTATCTACAAAAGAGCCATTTAAAAAACTTCAATCTGTTGGTCTTATAATTGCCGAAGATGGTAGAAAGATGTCAAAAAGATTTGGAAATATTGTAAATCCAGACAGTATTGCAGAGTTATATGGATCTGATACTTTGAGAGTTTATGAAATGTTTATGGGGCCTTTTGCTGATGCTATAAGGTGGGATACAAAAAGTATAATAGGATGTAGGAGGTTTTTAGAAAAAGTTTGGAGACTTTCATCTAAGGTATCCAATAAAAAAATTATTGATGCTGATGTTTCCTCTATTTTAAATAAGACAATAATCAAAGTTACAGAAGATATAGAGTCTATGAGATTTAATACTGCAATATCTGCTCTTATGGTTTTAGTTAATTTTTTTGAAAGTAAAGAAAATATCTCAAAAGATGATTTTGCAAAAATACTACTACTTTTGTCACCATTTGCTCCACATATTTCAGAGGAGTTATGGCAAGTTATTGGTAATAAAAAAAGTATTGCAAAAACTCCTTGGCCAAAAGCTGATATTAAAAAAATAAAATCAGAAATAATAAAAATAGTTATTCAAGTTAATGGAAAAGTTAGGGGTATTTTAGAAACAGATTCTTCTTTAAGTGAAGGTCAGGTTTTAGATTTAGCTAAAAAAGATGAAAATATATATAAATGGTTTAAAGATAAAGAAATAAAAAAGGTAATTTATGTAGAAAATAAAGTATTAAATGTTAACTTATAAAGTTGACTTTAATATTTATGTATGATATAATAGATTTTAGGAGGCAAAAATGCCTGTACTTTATCTCATGGAGTTCTGCTGTGGGATAATGATCTTGATGATAATTGTCACCCAGATCATCATGCCGTTTTTCAGCGGCACTCCGATTTTTCCGGCACTCCAGCGTCATGGCCTTGAAGCCAAACTGGAGCAAGCTAAACAAGAGGTTAGAATCGCAAGGCTCGAAAACCAGATTGATGAAATCAGGAAGGAGGCGGAAAATATCCGCCAGAAAGAAGGAGAAAAATGATGTTCACTGTAAAAGTTCTAAAGGCGGGTGCCGCCATCGTGATCGGACTTTTTTTGTTAGTTTCGGTCTCTTCGATTTTCGAACAGGTCGATGCTAACGAGATCCTTGTGGTGCAGTCGCCTACTGGCAAACTCACCGTGCACACGACCCCCGGCATCAAATGGCAGGGATTCGGAAAAGTGACACTTTACGAGAAGAGATCCCAATTCTCCTTCTCAGCAAAGGCCGACCAAGGTGAGAAGAAAGACCAATCCTTGCCGGTAATGTTCAACGACGGTGGCTCGGCACACCTCTCAGGAGTCATGTCCTGGGAAATGCCCCTTTCGACCGACAAGATCGTCGGACTCCACACTCTCTACGGTTCACAAAGGGGTGTGGAGCAGCAGCTTGTCCGGCCGTCGATCGAACGGGCCATCTATCTGACCGGTCCTCTGATGTCCTCAGCCGAGGCTTACTCGGCGAGGAAGCCTGATCTTCTACGCTATTTTGAGGATCAGGCCCGCAACGGGGTCTACCAGATGGAGACTGTCGAACGGAAGGAACCTGATCCGATTACCGGTCAGGAGAAAACCGTTCGGACCGTTCAAATCGCAATGCAGAATGGCCAGCCCCGCCGGCAGTCAACATCACAAATCGCGGAGTTCGGGATTACCCTCCTTTCTCCGGCGATTGACGCCGTCGCCTTTGAGGACAAAGTGAGAAATCAGATCGCCCAACAGCAAGCAAACTACATGCAGATCCAGACTGCCAAGTCGCAGGCTCTGCAAGCCGAACAGGCGGCGATCACTGCCCAGAAAAATGGCGAGGCCGAAGCCGCCAAAGCCAAGTGGGCGCAGGAGGTGGAAAAGGCAACTGCGGTTACCGCCGCAGAGAAGGAACGAGATGTCGCAAAGCTCGGCGTACAAACTGCCGAGCTCAACAAAAGGAGGCTTATACTCGAAGGCGAGGGTGATGCTGAGAAGCGTCGTTTGGCGATGTCTGCCGACGGCGCACTAGATAGAAAGCTTGCAGCCTATATCGAAGTTCAGAAGCTCTGGGCCGATGCCTTCGCCAGGCACCCGAACTCGCTCGTCCCGAGTGTTGTGATGGGTGGAGCCGGAGGTGGTGGGGGTAGTAACGCCGCCATGCAGTTTATGGAGCTGATGGGGCTGAAGGCGGCTAAGGAACTGGCTGTCAACCCCAGTCAGACCAAGTAGTTCTTTCCGCTTCGGCGGACAAAGGGGTGGTGCTAACTGGCACCACCCTGATTTTTTTATATAAAAATTTATGGTAATATATTTATATGGACTTTATATCACACGGGCTTTGGGGAGGTATAGCTTCTGGTAGGAGAAACAGAAGAGATTTTTGGAAATCTTTTATTTGGGGTGCTATGCCAGATGTTATACCATTTGCACCATTTTTTATATCGAGTTTCTACAAAGCTTTTGTGTTAGGTGATAGGTTTTGGGGTAGGCCAGAAATTTCCTCTATACCTAGTTATGTATTTGATCTGTATTCAGTAACTCATAGTTATTTCACTTTTCTTTTTGTATTTTTAATATTTTATTTTATTTATAAAAAGCCAAATTATCTTATGATAGGTTGGCCGATACATATAACAATGGACATCTTTACTCATAGTAAAAGTTTTTTCCCAACTCCTTTTCTATGGCCGTTTTCAGATTATAGATTTGACGGTGTTCCGTGGTCAAATTCATATATTTTAATACCAAATGTTATTTTGCTTATCATTTTTTATAGTTATTTCTTCTTTATCAAACCTAAATTTTTAGTTAAAAAGTCTTAATTTTTTCTTAAAAACCATTTTTCTTTTATTTAAAAATTTGATATAATATTGCAATGTCAAAGGAAGAAAAAAATAAAAAAGAGGGTAATTATAGTGCTGATTCCATAACCGTTTTAGAGGGTTTAGAGCCTGTTAGAAAAAGGCCTGGTATGTATATAGGAACAACTGGTTTAGACGGACTTCACCATCTTATATGGGAGATTTTTGATAACTCCAGAGATGAAGCGATGGGTGGTTTTGCAAATGATATTGAAGTTGCTCTTTTGCCAAATAACAGAATAAGAGTGGTTGATAATGGTCGTGGTATTCCAGTTGATATACATAAGCAAACAAAAGTATCTGCACTTGAAACTATTATGACAACTCTTCATGCTGGTGGTAAATTTGGAGGAGAAGGATATAAAGTCTCTGGGGGTCTGCATGGTGTGGGAGCATCTGTTGTAAATGCACTCTCTACTTTTTGTCGTGTAATGGTTCATAAAGAAGGTGATATTTATGTTCAAGAATATAGTGAAGGTAAGAAAAAATACAATGTAAAAAAAATCGGCAAAACTTCTTTCAATGGAACAGTTGTTGAGTTTGAACCAGATTCAAAAATCTTTCCAATTATTGATTTTGATTTTGCAAGAGTTGTTAATCATCTTCGCCAACAAGCTTATTTGGTTAAAGGTTTAAAGATATCTATTTTTGATTGTAGAGAAGTCTCTCAAAAAGAATCAGACAAGTTAAAAGATGAAAAATTATTTAAAATCTCAAATCTAAGAGAGCAAGGTTTTGATTTCCCTTCAATGTCATTTTATTTTGAAGGAGGACTTCTTTCTCTTGTAAAGTTTTATAACTCAAATCAAAAACCTATACATAAAAATATATTTTATGTAGATAAAAAGACAAATGAATATGAATCAGTGGAAATATCTCTTCAATATGTTGATGATATATCTGCTCGTATAATGCCTTTTGCTAACAATATTTATAACCCAGAAGGTGGAACTCATATTACAGGATTTAAAACTGCTTTAACCAGATCCTTAAATAGCTATGCAAGGAAAAATAATCTAATAAAAGAAAGTGAGGATAATTTTACAGGAGAAGATGTGCTTGAGGGGTTGACTGCTGTTGTTTCTGTTAAACTTCGTGAGATTCAGTTTGAAGGTCAAACAAAAGCAAAGCTTGGATCTGTTGAAGCAACAGGTTCTGTTAATTCTGTTTTTTCTGAGAGTTTTGGTCAATTTCTAGAAGAAAATCCAGATGATGCAAGATCTATTATAAACAAAGTTGTTCTTGCTCTTAAAGCCAGAAAAGCTGCAAAAGCTGCAAAGGATTCTGTCTTGAGAAAGGGTGTTTTGGAGGGTATGACACTTCCCGGAAAACTTGCAGACTGTCAAACAAATGATCCGGCTGATTCAGAGTTGTTTATTGTAGAGGGAGATTCTGCTGGTGGAACAGCAAAAACTGGAAGAGATAGAACAACTCAGGCCATCTTGCCTTTGAGAGGAAAAATTTTAAACATAGAAAGAGCTAGACTTGATAGAATGCTTGCATCTGAACAGGTTAAAAATTTGGTTTTAGCACTTGGAACTGCTATTGGAGATACATTTGATATATCCAAACTAAGATATCATAAAGTAATAATAGCCACAGATGCCGATGTTGATGGTGCGCACATAAGAACTCTTATACTTACTTTGCTCTATAGATATTTTAGACCACTTATTGATGGAGGATTTATTTATATAGCACAACCTCCTTTGTATAAAATTAAAAAAGGTAAAGAAATATTTTATGCTTATTCAGATGATGAAAAAAAATCCATTGTTGGAAATGAGGATGTTTCAGACATATCAGAGGAAACCTCTGGTGAAGAAGAGCAAAATGAAGAGGTTAAGTCACCTAAAAAGAAAGTCTCAATTCAAAGATATAAAGGTTTGGGTGAAATGAATGCTGAGGAATTATGGGAAACAACTATGGATCCTAAAAGAAGAGTATTGAAACAAGTTACTGTTGAAGATTCTTATGAAGCTGATAAAGTTTTTGATGTTTTGATGGGAACAGATGTTCCATCGAGAAAGTCATTTATACAATCAAATGCAAAAAGTGCTAGTTTGGATATATAAAGTATAGAATTATTTTATTTATTAAAACACTTTGTTTATTTGCAGTGAGGATATAGTAAAACAGATTTTATTTATCTGTTTTTGTTTCAACATCCTCTTTTTTTGCAGGCATTTCTACAACTTCAACTTGTGGAACATTTGGATGTTTTGGGATTATCAAGAGAAATATAATATATGCAAACACAAAAAGCATAATAGACCTATGTCCAGATATAATAGCAAGTAAAACATATCCTATTCTAATAAAAACAGGGTCAACTTCAAAATACTCTCCAATACCACCTAATACCCCAGCTAGTATCTTATCATCTTTGCTTTTATATAATTTTTTCATAGTTCTATTAAACATCTGTTGATTTTTTTTGTCAAATAGTGTAATTTTTATTTCAAATGAGTTCTTCCGGGGTTATTCCTGAGGTTTTTGTTATTAAGAAATCCCCTTGTCATATTGAAAATATGTTTCGTATAAAGAAATATTTTATATCGTTATCTTATTTTTTCCAGTTTTATTTCCCTGATTTTTATTGTCCATTATTGATTTCAGATAATGGAGATAATGATCATGATCTAATTTCAACTGATCCTGTTTTTTCTTGTATAACTGGAGATGATGAAGGAAATCGTGTTTTTTGTGTTGCTGTTAATTACACAGAATCTTTTTCATTAGATGACAGAAGTCTTTGTGAAAAGATTGCATTTGTTATGAAATCTATAGGAAGATTTTTTAGATTAAACAAATCTATCGGTAATGATATTCCGATATATGATTTGGATTTAAGGATATGTGAACAAGTGATGTTGTATCTATTGAAAGAGAAGATAAGTCCTATTAGATATGTCTTATAGAAAAATGTTGGATATTTTAACTTCTTATTTTCTATAAACAGTGTCGGCAGTGGCCGACTTTTTTATAAAAAATAAAAAGTATTAAACCCTAAGGTAGAGCCTTGGACCCAAAGAGTGTTCGTTTCACTCACTTCGTTTGAAAATAAAAACTATATTTCACCTCGCTAGCATTTTTTATTTTTTATTTAAAATTTCTTCTTTCAGTTTAGATATAAGCTCTTCTTTTGATATTTGTCCTATCTGTCCGTAATCCCTACTTTCAAGGGTTATTTTTTCAGCTTCTATGTCTTTGTCTCCAATAACTATCCAGTATGGCACTTTTTCTTCTTTTGCTGATCTGACTTTTTTTCCAAGATTTTCATCTCTACTGTCAAACTCTGCTCTTATACCAGATTCTTTTAAATTTTCAAAAATATTTTTTGCATACTCATTGTGACTTTCTCTTACAGGTAAAACTTTTACTTGAATAGGCGAGAGCCACAAGGGGAAATTTCCAGCAAAGTGTTCTATGAGTATTCCCATAAACCTTTCAAAAGATCCAAATATTGCAACATGTAAAACAACAACTTTGTGTTTTTTACCATCTTGTCCTATGTAGTTCATATCAAAATTTTCAGGTTGATTGAAGTCCAGTTGAATTGTTGTTAGTTGCCAGTCTCTACCGATAGAGTCTTTAACTCTTATATCTATTTTTGGCCCATAAAAAGCCGCTTCACCTTCTTCTACACTATATCTTACACCCCATTTTTTTACAGATGATAAAAGTATATCTTCGGCTTTTTGCCATATAGAGTCGTCTCCAAAATACATAGATTTGTTTTGTGGATCTCTAACTGATATCTCAACTTTATAATCATTGAAACCAAAAAGAGAGTAAACTTTATTCATAAGTCCAAATATCATTTCTATTTCTGATTCTATTTGCTCTGGTGTTATAAAATGATGAGTGTCATCTTGTGTAAGATTTTTGACTCTAAGTAGTCCCGATAGTTCACCACTTTTTTCATTTCTATAAACTGTTGTATTTTCTGCAATACGGAGAGGCAAGTCCTTGTATGTATGAGGCTCGGCATTGTATATTTCAAAATGATGAGGGCAATTCATTGCTTTCATTACAAACTCTTCACCATTTTCATCTGTCATTGTTGGCATCATTGCATCATATTTACCAAGGTGACCACTTTTAATATACAATTCTTTTTTTGCTATATGAGGTATTGTGACAAAAGAATAACCCAGATTTTCTTTTTCTATTCTTATAAACTTTTCAAGTTCAGTTCTGATTATGTTTCCTTTTGGTAGATACATAGGAAGTCCTTTTCCAACCAAATCCGACACTGTAAATAGACCCATTTCTTTACCAATTTTTTTATGATCTCTTTTTTCTGCCTCCTCTCTTTGTATTGTGTATTTCTCCAACTCATCTTTACTCTCAAAAGCCAGACCATATATACGAGTGAGCATTTTGTTTTTCTCGTTTCCTCTCCAATATGCCCCTGATACTTTATCTAGTTTGAAACTACCGACATCTATTTTTGATAAATCTTCACAGTGTCCACCACGGCAGAGGTCTGTAAAAGCAAACTCTCCACTTCCGGCAGTGTAAAATGTAATTTTTTCTCCTTTTGATTCTATTTCATCTACAAGTTCTAGTTTATATGGATTATCTTTAAAAAATTCTACGGCTTCTTCTTTAACCATCTCTTTTCCTTCAAAAGATTTCCAATGTGAAATTATTTTCTTCATCTCACTTTCTATTTTTGGTAAATCTTCTTCTTTAAATGGAGTTTTAAATTCAAAGTCATAATAGAAACCAGTGTCGATTGCTGGTCCAAGTGTTGGTAGTGCATCTGGGTAGATATTTAATACAGCTTTTGCTAAAAGATGTGATAGTGAATGTCTCTGATTTTCTAAATTATTCATAAGAGCATAATAGCATTTTTTATACAAAAAACCAATGGTTTTTATAATTCTTCTTGCCAACATTTCGTTCTTGCTTTTTTATTAAAAATAATGTATATTCTTAGATATAAAAATTTAAAGTTATGTCAAAAGATAAATTAATAGTTCTTAAAAACAAAGAGACAGGAGAGGTGTATTGGAGTTCTAAAAACAAAAGAAAAGTTGAAAAAAAGATAGAGCTTAAAAAATACAGCAAAAAACTTAGAAAAAGAGTTGTCTTCAAAGAGTCTAAAAAATAGAAATCAAAAATTCGCCAAAACGGCGAATTTTTGTTATATTTTATCCGTTGGGCCTATAGTTTAGTGGTAAAACGATGGTCTCCAAAACCATTGATCGGGGTTCGATTCCTCGTGGGCCCGCAAATTTTCACATAAATTAAAATTATATTTTATATATTGTTTGTATATTTATACATATCCCATAAAGACATAATTTTAGAGCACGGATATTTTTCTGCTGAAAACTGCTCGTGCTCGGTAGGGTCACTCGCAAGTCTCTAAAATTATGCCTTTAAGGGATATATCTCTATAACTTTATAGCTCACATATTTTTATTATGATAATATAAAAGTATATTAGATAATATTTATAAATAAATTATGGAAAACATGGAAAATAATATTCCAGATAGTCTCTCTTCGATTGAACAAAATTTACACAGTTTTTTAACTAAAAGAAATATTTTATTTTTTTCTGTTGCTGTTGTCTTGATTTTAACTTTTTTGTTTTTTGGATTTTTTAAAAATGGTATAAATAAAATATCTGGCAATAATTTGAAAGATGGTTGGAAGGTTTATAGAGATGATACTTTGGGTATTGAGTTCTCATATCCAAATAAATGGGGAGATCCTATTTCTAGTGATATATCTACTTTGAAATCTAGATTATATGATATCAAGAAAAATCCCAATTATATTTCTATATATTTTAAATCTACTAACTTTGTAACTCTGACTTTTTTTAATGATAAGTTTTTAGAAAATTCTCCCAATGATTGGTCTCGCTATGATGAGGGGTATATGTTAAGTGATTGGCCTTACTATGAAGGTAATATAGAGGTTTTAAATCAAACTGGAAATATTTGTGATTATCATATTGGTCGTGATTATACTAACTATGATTACAACACAAAATCACCGGGAACTTTAACCGAGATTGGTAATAATTGTAAAAATGGTATCAAGGAAACAGTGGTTGAGAAAAAACAAGGGGAGGGTCTGTATTTATACAATTTAAACTATTTTGCTTTCAAAAAAGCAAACAATCCTCTTTTTAAAAATGTATTGATAAAATACTATTCAAGTTACAGTTTACCTCCTCAAAAAAATCAGATCAGTTATGGTGATTTTATGAAAAAATATTCTTATAACAATTCTGATTTTTATGATTTTGTAAAATCTTTCAAGACGGTTGAGCATGTTAAAAAAGATAAGAACAAGATTGTTTACTTACCTTCTGATTCAGTAAATGTAAAAATCGTCAAAGATTATTATAACTTTATTGCAGAAGGTGATTATGTTAAAGCTTTCTCTTATTTGATAAATCCAAACGACACATTGGAAAGATTTACTCTTTCAAATTCACCTAATCAAGTTGTAAAAAGTGTAAATGATATAAATGGGAGTTTAGTTGAAGTTCTCTTACAGAGCCAGTCATCTACTATGTATCATGAAGTTTTTGAGGTTGTAGATGGTAAATTGAATAAAAAAACAGAAGAGATTGTGTATGAAAAAATGTCTTCAAATGATGGTGTGGAAACATATATTGCTTATAGATACAAAGAAGGAAAGACGGTTTTTGTTTTACAAAAAAATGGTCAAGAGAAGAAAGAAATCCCTTTTGAAGATGATTTTGATACTGCAAAGCTTTCTCCAAAAGGTAAATATTTAATTTATAGTAATAGGAATTCTGATTCCAATTATTTCTATGATATTGCAAAAAATAAATTATTGGAGGGTAGTATTTATGATGGGCAGTTTAGTGGTGATGAGACGGCTTATTTTCTTTGCAGTGCTGGTGATGCAAAAATATACAATATGTCAGATTTATCTGTAAGGTTTGATTTGTTAAAACTTTATCCGAACTTATCAAAATACGAATTTAGTTGTTCAACTGACGATGATTTAAATCCCCAAGTATTTCAGTTTAATTTTTATAATAAAAACAACTTAAATGTTGCATCTAAAATATATAAATTTAACTTTAAAACAGGTCAAAGATTAAATTAATTCTCTTTTTTCTTTAAATATTTTTTGACTTCATTGTCAATTTTCCTTCTTTCATTTGGATCAAACCATACCACCTCTTTATCTCTTTTAAACCAAGTTATTTGTCTTTTGGCATATTGATTTATCTTTGTAAAAAGTGTGTTCTCAAATTCTTCTTTGGAAATTTCTTTTTTTAAGAGTTTTGCTAAAAATCTATATTCAAGTCCTAACTCATTCATTCTTTTATAAGATAGTCCTGACTTGTGTAGATTTTCAGCTTCTTTTATCATACCTATTTTTATTCTGTCTTTTATTCTTTTTTCTATCTTTTCTTTCAATTTCTCTTTTTCCAATTTAAGTCCTATTTTTAAGAAATCATAAAAACTATCACCTTTTTGGATTTCTGGTAGATATCCAATTTTTTCTATTATCTCAATTGCTCTTATTATTTTTCTTTTGTTTTTTAGATCAATTCTTTTCAATATTTTTTCATCTTTATCTTTTAAGATTTTAATAAGTGAATCTATATCAACATTTTCCAATTTTTTTCTCAATTTTAAATTGGCTTTGACTTTCGGAAGTTCTAGGTTCTCTGTAATAAGTGAGATGTAAAAACCTGTGCCACCACAGATTATGGGGACTTTATTTTTCTTTATTATTTCCTCTATTTTTTTGACAGCTTCTTGTTTAAAATCTTCAGCTGTAAAAGTTTTTTTTGGGTTTACAATATCCAGCAAATGGTGTTTTACACCGAGCATTTCTTTTTTTGTAATTTTTCCTGTTCCAATATCAAGACCTTTGTAAACTTGTCTTGAATCAGCAGATACAACCTCACCGTTATATTTTTTAGCCAAAAAAACTGCTAGATCTGATTTGCCAGTAGCTGTGGGTCCGAGTATGACTATAACTTTTGACTTTGACATTTATTATAAAAAGTATAATTTAATATATAGAATGTCAAATGAATTTTTCATTACAATATTAGCGGTTTTCATTGCGCTTATAGTTATTCTTATTTGTCAGTACAACGGAAAAATAAGAGGAAAAATTATTTTTGGTATAACATTATATAAATTAAGAAATTTAGACGGAGATTCGCTGATTAGACATTTAAGTTTTGATAGATCTAATCATTATGAATGTGATGTGTATAATAGATCTGGTTTAATACTTCTTTCTGAAATTATGAATAGGTTTGATAAACAAGAAGGGGACTGACCCTTTTTTTGTTTGTAAAATTTGTGCCGGAGGAGAGACTTGAACTCTCACCCCTTTCGAGACACGATTTTGAGTCGTGCGTGTCTACCATTCCACCACTCCGGCTTAGTCTTTATCTTAAACCAATTTGTATTTAAAATCAATTTTTATATAAAAAATAAATTATAGTTTAGAGAGAATCTGTATTTATTTCATAAATTGTATAAATATTTCCAGCACCAAATGTTATCGAGATGTAATTTTTATCTAGATTATCCATCTCCTTTTTTATTTGTTTCAATTCTTTTAGATTAAAAACTTTTAGATCTCTATTTATTTTTTGTATTTCTGAGGATAACATTTCAGAGTTTATAGAATAATCAAAATCTTCTCTTGATTGGAATATTGGAAGTAAGTATAGCTCATCTACACCAGAGAAACATTTTGTAAAACTTTCAAAGAGAGTTTTGGTTCTACTAAATGAGTGTGGTTGAAAGAATACAATAATTTTTTTATCAGGATAGATTTCTCTAAATCCAGCTACTGTGGTTTCTATTTCTCTTGGATGGTGTGCATAGTCATCATAAAGTAAACAACCATTTTTACTTATACCTTTATATTCTGATCTTCTCCATGTTCCAGAAAAATCTTTTAATGATTTTATTACATTTTCTTTTTTTATATTAAATATTTGAGCTAAGGCTAATACAACCCCAGCATTACTTTTGTTGTGTTTCCCTGGGATTTTTAATTTAAGATTATAATCTATAGATTTGCTATAATCTATTAGATTGCATTTAAGATTTTTTATAATATCGGTTGTGTTTTTATCTTGACTATTATATATGATAAAACCGTCTTTTGGAACTTTTTCTGCTAATTCTTTAAAAGCATTTTTTATATCATTTATATCTTTATAATAATCAAGATGGTCTTCCTCGATATTATTTATAATAAGTATTTTAGGATTTAGATTAAGAAAAGATCTTTTATACTCACATGCCTCTACTACGAAATATTTACTTTGACCAACAATTAAGTTACTTTTTTCTTTATTTAACAATGATCCTACTATGACAGTAGGGTTTAAATGATTATCTATCATTGTTTTAGCAATCATCGCTGTTGTTGTAGTCTTGCCATGAGTGCCAGATATTGCAATAGTTTCTAGATCTTTTGATATTATACCAAGGGATTGTCCATATGTCAGAATGGGTATGTTTTTTTCTTTAGCTATAATTAATTCAGGATTATTTTCTTTAATAGCTACGGTATAAATAATAAGATCAGTATCTTCTTCTATATTTTCTTTTTTATGTTCTTTGTTTACTTTAATTCCTAACTCTTCTAGATTTTTTGTAATTAGAGACTCTGAATTATCAGAACCAGAAACAGAAATTTTTTTATCAAAAAACATTTTGGCTATGGCTGAGATACCAATTCCTCCTATACCTATGAAATATACTTTTTTAATTTTACTAAAATCCATAATTTTATTTAATATTAAAGGTGATATCATATTTTTTAATTAATTTTAAAAACTGGTCATTTCTATCATATTCATTTTTAAACATCCCAAAAGATGCAAAACCTGGGGAAAACAATAGTACATCATTTTTTGAAAGTTTTTCTAAACTGAGTTTAATTGCCGTTTTTAAATTGTGGGTTATTGTATATTTTATTTTTATTTTTTTTATTAACTTATCTGTACCTTTACCAGAAAGTAAAATTAGACTAGATATATTTTTAAATTCTCTAATCATAGGAGATAAATCAAGATTTTTGTCAGATCCACCAGCTATCAAAACTATTTTAGATTTTGGAAATTTTTCTCTACACGATTTTATTGCCACAGAAGTGGCTTCTGGTGTTGTGGCATTATTATCATTTACAATATTTTTATTTTTAATTTTAAAAAATTGGCATCTACCATCTAAACCATTAAAAGATTTTAGAGATTTAAAAATATCTTTCTCGCTTAATCCAAAATTTTTAGCCACTTCAAATGCGTAAGAAGCATTTTGTATATTATGTTTACCAAATATTTTTAAATTTAATTTACTTATTTTAAGTAAAGTCTCTTTTTTTAATATAAAAACTTTTGATTTTGGTTTTGGATTAAGAATATTAATTGTTTTTTTATTGGTAATCAAAATATCATCTTTTTTTTGAAACTTATATATAAAAGATTTATCTTTAAGATATGTGTTAATATCATTTTTGTAATAGTTGAGGTGGTCTTTCATAAAACTGGTAAATACAGAAATGTCAGGTGATATTTTGTTATCACCAAAGCCCTGACATTGCCAAGAATCAAGTTCCAAGACTACAATATCTTTTGGTTTAATTTTTTTAATAATTGGTAAAGTTGAGGAGTTTCTCATGTTGCCGCCAAGAAAAACATTAGAACCTAATTTGTTTTTATTTTCTTTTAATATATGAAATATCAGAGCTGTCGTCATTGATTTACCTCTAGTGCCTGTTATACCAATTATCTTAACTTTATGATATATTTCTCTTACTATTTTTGTAAAAAGTGAAGCATCCATTTCAATCGGAATATTTTTTTCTCTAGCTTTTTCTATGAAAGGTGAATCAAGGGGAACTCCGGCAGATTTTATTATCATGTCTCTGTTTTCAAAATCTTCCAGTCGGTGTTCGCCTAAAATATATTTTATTTTAAAATCTTTTAATTTTTTGACTGAATTTTTCAGATCGTTTTCTGATTTCAAATCAGTTATTGTTAAATTAGCTCCTGATTCTGCTAAAAACCTTGAGACTTGTATACCTCTCCCTAAAAGTCCTAGACCCATCACCGTAATTTTCTTATTTTCAAAATATTTTTTATATAAATCCCTTTTCATACTTATTCGTTGTGTTTAAAACATTTTTTTAATTCTTCAATATCTGAAAAATGAACCATTTTATCTTTAAAAATCTGATAATTTTCATGACCTTTTCCAGAAACCAAAACTACATCACCACTTTTTGCCATACTAACCGCTTTTTCTATAGCTTTTTTTCTATCAACAATTCTTATGTATTTATCGTTTGGAAGATTTTTTACTATATCATCTATAATTTTTTCTGGATCCTCACTTCTAGGATTGTCTGAGGTAACAATGGTTATAGAAGAATATTTTACTCCAATATTACCCATTATAGACCTTTTGGTTTTATCTCTATCGCCTCCACAACCAAAAACAATGATGATTTTTGAGTCTTTGTGTTTTATATCATTTAAAGTTATTAAAATATTAAGTAATGCATCTGGTGTGTGTGCATAGTCAACTATACCGAAAATATTATTTTTAGATTTGATAAATTCTAATCTTCCTTTTGGGGGGTAAAGTTTCCCAATTGATTTAATAACTTTTTCTTTCGGAAGACCCAAGAGTAAACAAGTTGCATATATAGAAGTTATGTTATAAACATTGTAATTTCCGAAGAGTTTAGAATAAATTATATTCTTTTTAATCTTTATTTTTATACCATCTAAGTTTTGACTTATTATATGAGCTTTAAAATCAGAATTGTTTTTTATTGAAAATGAATATTTTCTAGCTTTGGTGTCTTTTGTCATTAAATTAGAATATTTATCATCATTATTTATTAAAGCAAAAGATTGTTTAGGTAACAGATCAAAGAATTTCTTTTTAGCTAAAGCATATTTTTTCATTGTTTTATGGTAATCAAGATGATCTTGAGTTAAATTGCTAAAAATAGCTCCACTAAATTCTAATCCATATATTCTTTTTTGATCTATTGCATGAGATGAACATTCCATAAATGCGAATTTACAACTTTTTTTAATTGAATCATCTAAAAATTTATTAAGATATATTGGATCTGGAGTTGTGTTTTTAGTCTCAAATTTCTTGTTGTTTATTTGGTTTTCTATTGTTGACAGTAAAGCTGATTTGTAACCCAGAGATTTTACAATCTTAAAAAGAGAAGTAACTGTTGTTGTTTTGCCATTTGTTCCTGTTACACCAATTAGAGTTATTTTTGAAGAAGGGTTGTTGTAAAAGTTTTTAGATAAAAGAGAAATGGTTTCTCTACTATCCTTTACTTTGATAAAAATAATTTTTTCATTTTCTGGTTTAAAGTTACCTTCGAAGACAACGACTTTTGCTCCATTTGATATGGCTTTTTCTATAAACTGATTACCATCTAATTCTTGACCTTTGATTGCTATAAAAAGTGAATCATCTTTCACTTTCCTTGAATCAGAATGAATACTTAAAACAGGAACATTTTTGTAATTCCATTTTTTTATTACATTTATATTTTTTAATAGTTTATCTAATTGCATATTAGTAATCATTTAGTAACTTAATTTTTGCTCCAATACTATTTAGTCTTGATGCAATATTTTCATAACCTCTGTTGATAGCATAAACATTTCTTAACTTTGACACTCCTTCTGCTCCAAGCATTGCAATAAGTATAATCATTGCTGGTCGTAATGCCTCTGGACAGATTATTTGATTGGCTTTTAAGTTGGTTTTTCCTTGAACAAAAACTCTATGTGGATCAGCTAAGGTTATATTGGCTCCAAGTTTATTAAGTTCAGTAAAATATATTGCTCTGTTTTCCCACATCCAGTCATGGATCAGGGTTTGACCATTTGTTTGTGTGGCAATAGGTACGAAAAAAGGGAGGTTGTCTGTATTGATTCCAGGATATGCTGATGCATGAATTTTATCATTTAAAGCATTGAGTTTTGATGGATGGATTGTTATATCTACTAATCTAGTTTTACCATTTTGTGAAAAATAAACTCTTGATTGTTTATATTTAAGTCCCATTTTTTCAAGCTTCAAAAGTTCTAGAGAAAGAAAGTCAATGGGGCATCTTTTTATTGTTATAGTGGAATTTGTTACTATACCAGCAGATATAAACATCATCGATTCTATTGGATCTTCGCTATTGTGGTATTCAATTGGTTTATTTATTTCTTTTACACCTTTTATTTTTAAAGTGCTTGTTCCTATACCTTCTATTTTAACCCCACATTTTTCTAAGAAAAAACAAACTTCTTGAACCTGATAGTTCGGTGGAGTAAACCTCAATGTTGTTTCTTCTTCTATCAAAGCAGAAGCGATAAGAAGATTTTCAGTAGCTGTATCAGATGCTTCAAAAAGAGTTATATCACTAGGTCTAAGTTTTTTGTTTTTTATCAGATAATAATTATCTTTTGTTTCAATAGAAGCACCTAAACTTTCAAGACCATACCTATGAGCTGTTATTGTTCTTTGTCCCATTTTACAACCACCAGCGTGAGGGATTTTAAATTCTTTTTCAAAATGAATTAAAGCTCCAATCATCATCAAAATAGATCTTATTCTTCCAGAGGATTTTGTGTTTATATTGTCAAGTTTAAATTTTTGAGGGGGGGTTATGAGAACTGAATTTTTATCAATCCATTCTACTTTTACTCCGATGCTTTCAAATATTTCAATTATTCTTTTTATTTCTTCAATATAAGGTATTCCATGAAGAGTAGTTTTGTTTTTGTTTAAAAGAGAAGCACAAAAAAGTCCCAAAGCACCATTTTTTGAAAAATTGGTTGTTATCTCTCCTTTAAGTCTTCTACCCCCTTCTATTTCAAAGTCATCTGTTGAATTGGATACTTTTATAATTGATCTTTCAAGTACATCACTTATTTTTTGTAGTTGTCCTGCTGTAATATTTTGTTCACCTTTTTCTATTCGGGCTATGGCACTTTGGGAAGTTTTGAGTTTCTTTGAAAAATCTTCTTGAGTTAAACCCTTATCTTCTCTTAGGATTTTTATTAAATTTCCTATATTTTTTATATAACTTTTCATAAAAATATGTTAACAATTATTTTAGATATTATATCATATATGATATAATGATAAGTGTTAATGTGGATAACTTAAATTATGAAAATAAAAGAAAATATTGATTTGTCACAGTACACCACCATAAGACTTGGGGGAATTGCTAGGTATTTTATAGAAGTTACAAATGAAGATGATATTATTGAAGCTTTTAATTTTTCTTTGGAAAAAGAGCTTCCAGTTTTTGTTTTAGGTGGTGGATCAAATATTATTATATCCGATGATTTAAGTCCAATGATTTTTTTGAAAATGAATAATAAAGGAATTAATCTCTCTTATAAAAGAGATAATGTTTATCTTTCCGTTAAAGCTGGTGAGATATGGGATGATCTGGTTTTGTTTTCAGTCAATCATAGTCTCTCTGGTTTAGAAGCTTTATCTTTTATTCCAGGAACAGTGGGAGCAAGTCCAGTACAAAACATAGGGGCATATGGAACTGATGTTTCATTTGTAATAGAAGAAGTTAGGGGATTTAGTTTGAAGAGTAAGAAATTTGAGGTGATAAAAAATATAGATTGTAATTTTAGTTACAGAAATAGTATTTTTAAAAATGATTTAAAAAATAAATTTATCATTGAGTCAGTTGTTTTTAAATTAAGTAAGAAAAAACCAAATGTTCCTAACTATCCAAAAGTAAAAGATTTTTTTGATAAAAACAAATTATTAAGTAAAGAAATGTCTGATCTTGAACTTATAAGAAAAACAATAATTGAAATCAGGAATCAAAAGTTACCAAATCCAGAGCGGTTAGCGAGTGCAGGTTCATTTTTCGGAAATGTCTTTGTTGATAAAGAAAAATTGGATGATTTACTTTTGAAATTTCCAAAAATCCAATTTTTTAAAGAAGGGAATTTATTTAAAATACCAACTGGCTTTCTCATAGAACAAGCGGGTTTTAAGGGTCAAAGGTTTGGGGAAGTTGGTGTATATATAGACAATGCATTGGTTTTAGTTAATTATGGCACAAAAAACACAAAAGATATCATTGATCTAGCAAATAATATTAAAGATAAAGTGAAAAAAATATTTGATCTTGATATTAAAATAGAACCAGAGGTTATATGAAATAAAAAATGAATGTAATTAATAAAAATCATTTTTCATCTAGGTTATTAGTATAAAAATTAGTACAATTATAGATTGACTTTTATATCCAAATATTATATAATATTAGTGGAAAATTAAGTCTCCAAACCAGTCAAAAAAGAGTATCAACTATTTGCAAATTTCGTTTTTACAGTGGATTTAAGAAGATTTTTCAAGTCTTTTTAAACCCGCTGTAAATGCGGGAGAAAGGAGGTCTGTGAGGGAAAAATATATTCCCGGGGATTATGAGTGGTTGCTCATGATCCTATTTGTCGTTGTTGGTGGGACAGCCGTCCTACCCGGGCTGAGTAACAAAATCAGCCCGAGCGATCCGGTCCTGGTCCGTATGGTCGCCACCGTGGTGGCGATCGGGTTGTTGGCATTGATATTCAAAAGGCGGAAATACTTGCCGCCAGAAGACTGACAACCCAAGGCCTTTCCCGGCTCGCACTTGTGCGACCGCCGGACGGGAGGCCTTTTCGTTTGTGTTAAAAATTTATTTTTGATAAAATTTTGTTATAAAAAATAAATTTATGTCACAATTTTATCAAGATTCAATTTTTTGGGTTGATGTTGACAAGATCAAACCAAATCCATTTCAACCGAGAAGAGAGTTTGATCAGGCACAGCTACAATCTCTCTCTGATTCCATAAGACAGTATGGAGTTTTGCAAGCACTTGTTGTTACAAGAAAAGAGGTTACAAAAGAAGATGGTGGTATTGCTGTCGAGTATGAACTGATTGCTGGAGAGCGAAGACTTCGTGCATCAAAGCTCGCTGGGCTTTTGCAAGTTCCGGTTTTGATCAAAACAGGTGATGAAAGTGATATAATGAAGCTTGAACTGGCTATCATTGAAAATCTTCAAAGAGAGGATCTAAATCCGGTTGATAGAGCTATTGCTTTCAAGAGACTTATAGATGAATTTAGTTTCAAACATTCTACCATTGCTGCCAAAGTTGGAAAAAGTAGAGAGTATGTTACAAATACACTTAGGATTTTACAGTTGCCACAGGAAATGCTCGATGGTTTAAAATCTGGTCAGATAGCAGAAGGGCATACAAGGCCACTTTTGATGCTCATAGACAGGCCAGAAGAACAACTTACTTTGTTTAAACAGATAGTTTCAAGTCGCATCAGTGTTAGAGAAGCTGAAGCTATTGCAAGGAGAATTGCATTTGAAAGAGCTAGGATAAAAGGTGAACTTTTGGATATTGAGACAAGGGAACTTGAAGATAAACTTACTGAAAAACTAGGAACAAGAGTAATAATAGAAAAGAAACACGAATCAGATGCTGGTAGGATCACTATTCCATTTTCAAAAATGGAAGAGCTTAAATATATTATAGAGTTAGTAAATAAAGGTTTTGATTTTCAAAATGGAGTTTATAAAAATGAAATGGATAAAGAGGTTGAAGTTTCTGGCCCAGATGTTTTAGATGACAGAACAAAAGAGGAGATTGTAAAATCTGAGGATACCGACAGTGACCAAGATTTATATTCTATTAAAAATTTTAGTATCTAATCTTTCTGATTTTTATCAAGCCAGTTTTTAATATTTCTTTTTGCAAGGGTGGTTTTAACAAAATTTAACCATTTTCTAGTTGGTTTTGAATTTGGTTTTGTTACTATCTCCACAATATCTCCATTTAAAAGAGTTGTGTCTATTGATACAAACTTGCCATTTATTTTTGCTCCAAATGTATGGTCACCTATATCAGAGTGTATATTGTATGCAAAATCAACAACAGTTGACTGAAATGGTAGATCAAGCACATCTCCTTTTGGTGTAAATACAAAAATTCTTTCTCCAAAGAAATCATTTTTAACATCGTCTAAATATTTTTCTGTATTGTTTTCATCTTTTTCATACTTCACAAGTTCTTTGACCCATTTAGGAATATCGGTTTTCTTGTCATCTGTGATTTTTTCTGTCTTTGGTATCATTTTTTTAATCCAATCAAACTCTGGTTTAGATTTTACTTTTTGTCCTTCATTTGTTGTCTTTTTATATGATATGTGAGATGCAATACCGTATTCGGCTTCAAGTTGCATTTCTTTTGTTTTTATTTGAACTTCAACTATTTGCCCTTCGCCAGTAAATACAGTTGTGTGAAGTGATTTGTAACCGTTTGCTTTCGGAAATGCTATATAGTCTTTTATTCTTCCTGGCATTGGCTTAAATATTGAGTGAATAATACCTAGAACTTTATAACACTCTGGTATATCAACTAGCATTATTCTAACAGCTAAAACATCATATATTTTTTCTATTTCAAAATTCTGTCTTTTTAATTTTTTATAAAGCGAATACAAACCTTTTACTCTGTAATCTGTTTCAAAATTTACTATATTATTTTTAGCTAATTCTTTTTTAATATTTCTAATAAATTTTTCTAAAAACTGCTCTTGATCTTCCCTTTGAGATTTTACAAGCTCTAAAACTTTTTTGTATTCATTTTCATAAACATATTTAAAAGATATATCTTCTAGTTCACGATTGATTTTTCTGATACCTAGTCTATAAGCCAGTGGGGCATATATTTCAAGAGTTTCTCTTGCGATTCTGGTTTGTTTTTCTTTTGGGACAAATTCAAGAGTTCTCATATTGTGCAATCTGTCACATAGTTTTATTATAAGAACTCTTATATCTTTGGACATTGCAATAAATAGTTTTCGCAAAGATTCATTGTATCTATTTTCTCCATGATATTTTAGATGTCCAAGTTTAGTAACTCCTTCAACTAAAAAAGTTATCTCCACTCCAAATTCTTTTTCTAATTGCTCTTTTGTTATGTCGGTATCTTCTAAAACATCGTGGAGAAGTCCAGCACAAATAGTAACAGGACTCATATTTAACTCAGCAAGTATTTTAGCTGTTTGACAAAGATGATTGAAATATGGTTCTCCACTTTTTCTTGTTTGTTCTTTGTGAGATTTTTCTGCAAAAGAATATGCTTTTTGTAAGATCTCTGTATCTTCTTTGGATTTTTCGTTTATAAAAGATAACAATTCTTTAAATTCAATTCTTTTGTCCATATTGTAATACTACATTAGAAATATAAAAAAACAAGCACAGATGTGCTTACTTCTTATATCAAAATCATAAAAAATTATTTTATTTTGATGCAAATAAAGAAAAATAAAAATAATGGCGGAATAAGTATTGTTAGTCCTTCCATTCTGGATCTAAGTGTATCATATGTGTTATTTATATTCATCTTGTTTTAATGTTGTATTTATAATATTAAAAAATAGAAAAAGTGGTATTTTGTACCCACTATGTTATTTAATATTTTTTTCAATCACCAGCTTTCATGTGTTCAACTGCGATGATAGCTATGACTGCCATAATGATGTCTACAAGTATAATCACTTGTATTGAAACAGTGCAATCAAACATATTTTTTATTGCTCTTTATTTCGTATATTGCATATTCTTTTCTTGTGATAATATATAAATACGATAATAAAGGTTAAAATCCAAAAAAGAAGAGCTTTGTCAAATCTCATATACTCATTATTCATTTGCACTAATCAAAAAACTTATTCCTATTCCAACTATAACTGCTGCAATAATCATCAAAAAAATTTGTAGATCTGTGAATGAGCATTCGTTCATAACAAGACTTCCTTTATAGTCTATAACGAATTATAATACTTTTTTTAAAAAAGTCAATTTTATTTCCCATTTACGTGTTTATTGTTTTATAATTTAATTCAATATAATTATAAATATTTGGATAATTTTTAAAATTAGTTTTTTCTTAAAATAAGTACCATTTTATTTTACCTTTTTCTTTCCTCTCACTCTTCTGACTTTCGGTTCTTTTAGTATCTGCAATGCTCTCTTTAAATCTATTTCATAAACATCATCTTCTTTTAGTGATCTAAAATCTCCATCACAAACTATATAAGGACCAAATCTTCCTATATTTGCAGTTATCATTTTTCCGTTTTCTGGGTTTTCTCCCAATTCTTTTGGTAATGAAAGGTATTTTTTAGCATCTTCTATTGTAACTTCATTTAGATTTTTATCTTTTGGAATACTTGCCATTTTTGGTTTAGTTTTTCCTTTACCTTTTTCTTTTATACCAAGCTGAACATAAGGCCCAAATCTTCCAACCAAAACAAATATTGGAAGTCCTGTTACGGTATCTATGCCAATAGGTTCATCTTTTTTGATTTCAATTCCATCTATTGTAAGTGCTCCATCACATTTTGGATATTTGCTACAAGATAAAAATTTTCCATTTTTACCAAGTTTAATAACCATACCACTTTGACATACTGGACATTTAAATTTGGAATCAGCTTCACCTAGATTTGTAGCTTTGGATAGTTTGTCTTTTTCTTTTATTTCTTTTGAAAAAGGTTTGTAAAAATCTTTCAGTGTATCAACATAAGTTTCTTTACCGTCTGCTATTAGGTCAAGTTTATCTTCCATCTCCGCTGTAAAACCATCACTTATATAGTGTGGAAAATTTTCTTCTAAAAAACTTGATACAACCTCACCTGTATCTGTTGGATGAAGGGCTTTATTTATTTTTTCAACATAACCTCTTTCCTCGATAGTTCTTAGTATACTTGCATAAGTCGATGGTCTTCCTATACCTCTTTTTTCTAGCTCTTTGACAAGTCCAGCTTCAGAATATCTATTTGGTGGCTCTGTTTGTTTTCCTTCACTTTGACAGTTTTCTATTTTTAATTTTTCTTTAACTTCAACTTTTGGAAGTCTGACTTCGTCACCTTCACTTTCTTTGTCTGCTATCATAAATCCTCTGTCTAAAATAACAGAACCGTTTGCTATAAATTTTTCTTTTATACCATCAACTGAAACTGAAATTTTTGTTCTCAATATTTTGGCATCTTTCATTTGACTGGCAATTGTTCTTGTCCATATGAGGTTATATAATTTTTGCTCATCTGTATTTCTTCCTGCTTTTAATATATTTAGATGGGTTGGTCTTATAGCTTCGTGGGCTTCTTGTGCATTTTTACTTTTAGTGCTAAAAGTGTGAAATTGCAAAAATTCTTTTCCAAAATTTTTTTCTACTACTGATGCTATTTGACCCAGTGCATTTTTAGAAAGGGTAGTTGAGTCAGTTCTCATATATGTTATGTGTCCAGCTTCATATAGTTTCTGTGCAAGTGACATTGTTCTTGACGGAGAAAATCCTAGTCTGGTTGATGCGGTCTGTTGAAGTGTTGAAGTTATAAAAGGAACTCTTGGAGTTTTTTTAATCTCTGTTTGTTTTACATCAGATATTTCTCCGATTTTTTTACTATTACAGGTTTCTACAATATGAAAAGCTTCTTTTTCTGATTTTATTTCTTCTTCTAAAAAGATTTCAAATTTTTCTTTTTTATTTGTTTCTGCTTCGGCTTTTATAACCCAAAAATCTTCTGGTTTAAACTCTCTGATCTCTCTTTCTCTTTCCATTACAATCCTAAGAGCTGGGGATTGAACTCTTCCTGCTGAAAGACCGTATCTTACTTTTTTCCAAACAAGTCCAGATAAATCATAACCAACAAGCCTGTCCAATACTCTTCTGGCTTCTTGTGCCTCTTTTAGATTTTCATCAATATGTCTAGGATTTTCTATGGCTTCTTTTATTGCTGTTTCTGTTATCTCGTGAAAAACAACCCTTTTTGGTTTTTTTAGATGGCAAGCTTCTTTTATATGCCAAGCAATAGCTTCACCTTCACGGTCAGGGTCAGTTGCCAGAAAAACATCTTCTGCTGTTTTGGATTTTTTAGATATTTCAGCTACAACTTTTTCTTTCCCTTTTGAAATCTCGTAGTGTGGAACAAATCCATTTTCTATATCAATAGCTTTTTTGTTTGATTTTGGAAGATCTCTTATGTGTCCTATTGATGCCACAACATCAAATTTACCATCTAAATATTTTGAGATGGTTTTTGCTTTTGCTGGTGATTCAACTATAAGTAATTTTTTTGACATTTATTAAAGTATTATTTAAAAAAAGATTTTTGGCAAATGTTAATATAAAATTCGTATAATTCCCAACTCTTCTTTTATAAGTCCTTTTATTTCTAAAATAGAAATAATTGTTTGTGTGATGTGAGCTGGTTTTTCTAACATTTCCAAAACCTCTTCTTTGCTTTTTGGTTCTTTCAATATTTCCAAAACTTCTATTTCATCTTCTGATAAATCTTTAAAAATATTTTCGGTGTTTGAAAAAAGATTATTCTCTTTCGGTGCTATTTTTAAAGCTGTTAAAATATCTTCACTTTTTGTTATTGGAGTTGCACCGAGTTTTAAAAGCATATTTGGTCCCTCTGATGTTTTAGAGAAAATATTTTGTGGAACGGTTAAGACATCTCTATTGTATTCTGTTGCAAATTTTGAAGTTATTAATGTTCCAGATTTTATTTCAGCTTCTATGACTAAAACAGCATCGGATAAACCAGCCATTATTCTATTTCTTTGTGGGAAACTATATGGTGTTGCCTCAAAGTCATTATCAAATTCACTCAAAAGGCAACCATCTTTTTCAAGTATCTTATCTCTGAGGTTTATGTGTGTTTTTGGATACAGTGCTTTATCTGATAGTCCGGACCCTGGAACAGCTATGGTTTTTAAATTGCAGTCTATGGCACAGTTGTGTGCGATAGAGTCAATACCAAGTGCGAGTCCAGATACAATACATATATTGTAGGAAGATAATCCAGATATTAAACTTTCACAAACACTTTTTCCATAAGAACTATATTTTCTTGAACCGACAACTGCCAAATATTTCATATTTTTTTCCTTTGGAAATTTTCCTTGAATATTTAGTTTTTTTGGAGGATCAGAAATCTCTTTTAGAAGTTTTGGAAAATCCTCTATATTTAAAGACCTTATAGTTTTATCCATATTATTTAAATAATATTCTAACAGTTTATCTGCATTACTGAAATCTATTTTTTACCCACACCCTATCTTTTGCCTGTAAAATTTGCTAGAATGGTTGTATTAAATTTCTAAGAAAATTTTATGTTAGATATCAAATTCATCAGAGAAAATAAAGACCTAATATCATTGGGTGCTAAAAAAAAGCATATTGAGATTGATTTAGATAAGCTGATTTCTATAGATGATAAAAGAAAAGAGATAACATCGGCTTTGGAACAAAAAAGAGCAAAGCAAAATGATTTTAGTGAGAAAATAGTCAGAGAAACTGATTTAAACAATAAGACCTCTATGATAGAGGAAATGAAAGTTTTGAAAGAAGAGATGCAAAAAGAGGAGGATGTTTTGAAAGAAGTTATGAAGGAGTGGCAAAAACTTATGCTCTCTGTTCCAAATATACCAGATATGTCTGTTCCAGAAGGGGAAAGCGACGAGCAAAATTTAGAGATAAAAACTTGGGGCGACATAAGAGAATTTGATTTTCCTATAAAATCTCATAGCGATCTGATGCTTTTAAATGATCTTGTAGATTTTGATAGGGGAACTAAGGTTGCTGGATTTAGAGGTTATTTTTTGAAAAGAGATGCGGTTAGATTGCAGTTTGCTTTGTGGAATTTTGTCAATGAACATTTTAGAAAAAAAGGTGACTTCAAAGAAATGATTGTTCCAACTCTGTTAAATAAACAGGTCTTTTTAGGAACAGGGTATTTGCCGGGTGGAGAAGAGGATTTGTATAAAACTCAAGATGAAAGTTATCTTTCTGGAACAGCAGAAGTTGCTACTATGGGATATTTTATGGATGATGTTTTAGATAAAAAAGATTTGCCGATGAAACTTTTATCTTTTTCTCCTTGTTTTAGAAGAGAAGCTGGAAGTCACGGCAAGGACACAAAAGGTATTATGAGAGTTCACGAGTTTTACAAAATGGAGCAAGTTGTTCTCTGTCAAGCAAGTCACAGTGAGTCTGTAAAATTTCACGAAGAAATAAGAGAAAATTCTGAGGAGATACTTCAAGCTTTAAATATCCCTTATAGAGTAGTTGTCAACTGTGGTGGAGATCTCGGACAAGGGCAAGTTAAAAAATATGATATAGAAGCTTGGACACCTTCTGAAAATAAATACAGAGAGACAAACTCAGCTTCTTATTTCCACGATTTTCAAACAAGGAGACTTAACATAAGATACAGAGATGATGACGGTAAAATGAAATTTGTTCACTCTCTAAATAACACAGCTCTTTCTGGAAGACCGCTTATTATGATAATAGAGAATTATCAAAATGCTGATGGTAGTATAAATATCCCAGAAGTTTTAGTTCCTTATATGGCAGGTCAGACTGTTATAAAAAATTTCAATTAGAAAATGCAAAAAAATACAAAAGCAAATTCTAAAAAAAGATTATCTTTTTGGTTTTTATTCTTTTTGTTTTTAATAATATTTGTTACTTTGGGCCTATCTTTTCTTTCTGGTTATAAGAAATTTAAAATTGAAAATGTAAATATATATGGAGCTGATATTTTAGATCAGAGTTTGTTGAAAGAAAATATAAACAGCACTTTATCTGGCAAGTATTATCATCTTTTTTCTAAAAAAAATTTTCTAATATATCCAAACAAATATATTTCCGATAATCTGAAATCCGAGTTCAAGATAATAGATTATACATCTATATATTTAACAGATATAAATACTTTACAAGTTGATGTATATCTGAGGGAGCCATTTGCACTTTGGTGTCAAAAATACGATGGTATGGATTTTCCAAAATGTTTTTTCTTGGATAAAAAAGGTTTTGTTTTTTCACCATCACCTGATTTTTCTGGTGATGCTTATTTAAAATATTTTGGATTTTTACCTTTTGGAGATCCTGTCGGTTCTTATTTTTTGAATTCTCCACAATCTTTTACAAAACTTTCAGACTTTTTAATATCTTTAAAAAAGATCGGTATTTCTCCCATTTACACAACAGCTTCAACTACAAACTCTTTTGAAATAAACCTAAAAAATGATAGCAAGATATTTTTTAATTTAGATGATGATTTGGAAAAAACTTACTTTAGGTTGGATGCTTTTCTGAAATCCAAAAAATGGATTTCAGAAGGTATAACAATAGATAGTTTGGATTATTTAGATCTTCGTTTTGGTAATAAAATTTTTTACAAAAAGAAATAATATGCTATCTTTCAAAATATGAATTTTTGGCAAAAACTTAAAAAAGAAAAAAATGGGGAGCCTATTTTTGTCTTGGCTCCAATGGCGGATGTTACAGATCCGGCTTTTAGACATATAATAAATAAGTATGGAAAGCCGGATGTTTTTTGGACAGAGTTTGTTTCTGCTGACGGTCTTTTTTTGGGTGGTTTTGATTCTTTGATAAAAGATCTTCAATTTGAAAAACAGCAGAAACCTATTGTTGCTCAGTTTTTTACAAGCAAACCGGAGATGATGGAGAAGGCTTCATCTCTTGCATATGATCTTGGTTTTGATGGTATTGATATAAATATGGGATGTCCAGATAAGTCTATTGAAAAACAGGGTGCTGGTGCATCACTTATGAAAAATCCAAATTTAGCAAAGGAAATTATCTTGTCTGCAAAAGCTGGATCTAAGGGTTTACCTGTATCTGTTAAAACTAGAGTAGGATACAACAAAGAAGATTTAGACGACTGGATACCAAATCTACTTGAAGTTTCTCCTGATTTGTTAACTATTCATGCTAGAACAAGAAAAGAAATGTCTCTGGTTCCTGCTAGGTGGGATCTTGTGTTGAAAACTGTAAACATAAGAGATGATATCCAGTCTGATAAAAAAGAGAAAACTTTAATTTTTGGTAATGGTGATGTTTTATCTTTAAAACAAGCAAGAGAATTATCTTTGAAATACAGGTGTGATGGGGTTATGTTTGGCAGGGCTATTTTTGGAAATCCTTGGTTTTTTTCTGAAAAAACAGTTTCTATTTCTGAAAAATTAAAAGTCTTGGTTGAGCATACTAAAATGTTTGAAAACCTTTGTGGACATAAAAGTTTTTCTATAATGAAAAAACATTATAAAGCATATGTCTCTGGTTTTGATGGTGCAAAAGAATTGAGAGTTGCTCTGATGAGTGCTGAAAATGGTGCAGATGTCGAAGCTTTGGTTGGTGATTTTCTAAAAAATTTAAATATTGACCTTATTTAGATTTTTTGTTATCATACTGCTTATGTTGAAAATAAGATTACAAAGAGTTGGCAGAAAACATGAACCTATTTTTAGGATAGTTTTAACTGATTCAAAAAACTCTACAAAAAGTGGTAGATACAAGGAAATATTGGGCAATTTTGATTTAAGATCAAAAGAGGGTGCAACTTTAAAAACCGATAGAATAAATCATTGGATTTCAAATGGTGCACAACTTTCTGATACTATTCACAACCTATTTGTTGATAAAAAAATAGTATCAGGTAAAAAGATAAACAAACTTCCTAAAAAAACTCCTATAAAAAAAGAGGAAGTTGCTCCACAAGCATAGGTCAAAATACACATATTTAGTTTGACTTTACTCCCTTTTCTTTTTATAATATAACAATTAACAGTAATAGTTTAAGAAAAAATTTATGGAAATGGATGCAAAATTTTTGGATTTCGTTATAAAAGCTTTAGTTGATAATCCAGACGATGTAAAAATTACAAGGACAGTTGATGAAATGGGTGTTTTAATGACACTAGATGTAAACCCAGCTGATATGGGTAAAATAATAGGCAGGGAAGGACAAACTGCAAAGGCAATAAGAACACTTCTTCGTGTTGTTGGTATGAAAAACAATGCAAGAGTAAATTTGAAAATAAATGAGCCTGCTGGCAGTAGTAGAGAAAATAGATCAGCTTCTAAAACAGTAGATGAAGCTATGGCTGATTTGAAACTCTAAAAACATTATATAAGTTGAAATAAATTAAAAACTGTGGTATAATATACACAGTTTTTAATTTTAAATTTTAAAATGAATTTCCATATAATCACACTTTTTCCAGATGCTTTTGGTTCATATCTAAATGAGTCTATTTTAGGTCGTGCAATAGAAGATAAAAAAATAAAAATAAAATTTTACAACCCAAGAGATTTTGCAAATCTAAATGGTAAAAATAAATTTAAACACATTGATCAAAAACCTTATGGTGGTGGTCCAGGGATGGTCATAGAAGCTTTGCCTGTATTATACTGCATAAAAAAAGCTATATCTAAAATAAAAGATAAAAAGAAAATAAAAATAATATTTTTCTCTCCTTCTGGTAAAACATTTGATACTACTTATGCAAAAAAAACTGCAAAAAAATACAAAGACATAGTTTTGATTTGTGGTAGATATGAGGGTATAGATTCTAGGGTTAAAAAAGTTTTCAAGATGGAAGATGTATCTGTTGGTGATTATGTTTTAACTGGTGGAGAATTGCCAGCTATGATTTTGATTGACTGTATATCTAGGCAAGTGGAAGGTGTTTTGGGAAACTTTAATTCAAGGGAAGAAGAAAGGATTTCTAGTTCAGAGGTTTATACTAGGCCAGAAGTTTTTGAGTTTAATGGTAAAAAATATAAAGTTCCAAAAGTTTTACTATCTGGTGATCATAAAAAAATAGAAAATTGGAAAATTAGCAAAAAATAAAACAGGCTTTTTATGCCTATTGTATATCTTTGATTATGAAGGTTCCTCTTATTAATACATAATCACTATTAGCTAAAGTATTTGCATAATATACAGTGATTTCTCTTTGATTTAATAATCTTTCAAGTAATTTTTTTTCATCAATTGTTGTTTCTCTATTTGAAGTCATTTTGAAACCTTTTGGAACTGTATATACTTGTCTACCTTTTTCTGGCAGAAAACATATAGTATCTTTTCTTTTATCGTAATATAATACACCAATTTCTTTTTTCATTCTACAAAAACACTATCAGAACATAGTATACTCGTCAATGTGATATAAAATAAAACAGGCCTGTACCTGCAAAATTTATTTAATCCCTATATATTAACAATAATTGATATTTCAAAATCATTATATATTTGTGTCTGTTTGACATATAAGAAAACTGATCTTATTCTTTTTCTTTTTACCTCTTCTTTAAAAACACTATAATCTGTCGTAGACGTGCTTACAACACTGCATCCAACCACTTTATTAATTATAAATAAATGAGCTTTTGGATAAGTGTTGGCAATAATTTTCTTTGGATCTTCTTCAAAGCTTTCATTAAAATCTAATTCAAAATAATTACGGTGTATATTAATACCTTTTATTTTAAAAAACTGCTCAGTTTGCATATCCACAAAAACACTATCAAAATACTGTAAAGTGGTCAATGTGATATAAAAATAAAACAGGCTTTTTATGCCTGCCGATTTAAATTAACAAAAACTACGAAATTTTGTCTCATTGATCCGTGTGATGTATTTCCATATCCAGTAAATGTGTTTAATAAGTAACATCTTCCTTCCAATTCATTAAATGAGATGTTTATTTTTCTCATATAATCAAAAAATGCACTTTCTCCATTAAACAATTTATTACCTTCTTTTGTTGCACACATATAACCACAATTAGATAAAACAATACTTACATTTCTATCATACTGATGCCAATAATGAGCATTTATTGTTCCATCTTCTGTATTATAGTGTTCAAGTTCAATTTCCAACATATAATTAGAGAAAATTTGTCCTGCGTGAAGCATATCTACAAAAACACTATCAAAATACTATAAAGTGGTCAATGTGGTATAAAAATAAAACAGGCTTTTTATGCCTGATTCATAAAATTAATAAAGATTACAAAACCCATCCTCATTGATCCGTGGGAAATAGTTCCATATTTAATATTTGTCTTTAATAAGTAACATCTTTTTATGGGAATTTCTATTGGTTCTTCTTCTATATAATCAATAAAATCCGCTTGATTATTAAAAAAAATAAAACCTTCATTTATTGTTAAACATAGATAATGACAATTAGATAAAATAATTTCTTTTCTTTTTTCAAAATTCCAATAATGACCCGTTATCTTTCCATCTTCATTATAACTGTCAATTGTAATTTCTAACAGATAATCATGATGATTTTTTTGTCTTGATCCCATCATATCTACAAAAACACTATCAAAATACAGCATACTCGTCAATGTGATATAATATGTCAAATTTTATGACACAAAAAGAAGCATTGGATATTTTAAAAATGGGAGCAAATGTTTTTCTAACAGGACCCGCTGGTAGTGGTAAAACTTTTGTTTTAAATCAATATATAAATTATTTGAAGGAAGGTAATGTCCCAGTTGCTATAACTGCCTCTACTGGTATTGCAGCTACACACCTCGGAGGTGTTACTGTTCATTCTTGGTCTGGTTTAGGTATCAAGGATTATTTAACCGAATATGATATTGAAAATCTTTTAGAAAAAGAATATTTATTTAACCGACATAAAAAAACCAAAGTTTTGATAATAGATGAAGTTTCAATGCTTTCAGCAAATCAACTTTCAATGGTCGAGTATATATGCAGAGCATTTAAAGGCAATGGTAAGGTTTTTGGTGGTATGCAGATCATTTTCTGCGGTGATTTTTTTCAACTACCTCCGATTTCAAAAGGTGAAAATGAAAATAATTTTGCTTTTACAAGTCCTGTTTGGGAAAGTTTAAATATAAATATATGTTATCTTTCAGAAAATCATAGACACAAAGAAGCTGATTATCTTTCTGTTTTAAATAAAATAAGAGCAAATAGGATAGATGGTGATTTGAAAGATTTTTTAGAAAGTAAAATAAAAAAAAGTAAAAATAAAGAAAGTGAAGAGGTTACAAAACTTTTTACTCACAATGCCGATGTTGACCGTATAAACAACGAACATTTATCTAAAATAAAATCTGAAAGTTATTTCTTTAAAATGATATCAAAAGGTAATGATTTTCTGGTGGAGAATTTGAAAAAATCTTGCCTGGCACCAGATACTTTGGAACTTAAAATAGGGGCAAAAGTTATGTTTGTTAAAAATAATTATGAAGCTGGTTTTGTAAACGGTAGTTTGGGAAAAGTTTCCGGATTTAATTCTTTTGGAGAACCTATTGTCAGATTGCAGTCTGGCAAGACTATATCTGTAAGTCCTGCCTCTTGGCAGATAGAAGAAGACGGCAAGATAAAGGCTAGTATAAGCCAGCTTCCTCTTCGTCTTGCTTGGGCTATAACTGTCCACAAAAGTCAGGGTATGAGTTTGGATCAAGTTGAAGTTGATCTCAGTTCAGCTTTTACACTTGGTCAAGGTTATGTTGCTTTGTCTAGGGTTAGACTCTCTTCTGGACTTTCCATAATAGGTTTCAATGAAAAATCTCTTATGGTTGATCCTGTTATACTTGAAAAAGATTTGGAGTTTAGAGAAGATTCTCTAAAAGCATTAAACAAGCTAAATAAAATTTCTAAAACTGAACTTGTTAAAATACAGAAAAACTTTTTAGATTCTATAAGTCAAGTAGTAAAAGAAAAAGAGAGTCCAAAAGACAAGACTTTTGATTTGATTTTGCAGAAAAAATCTTTACAGCAAATAGCTGATGAAAGAAAAGTTAAAAAAGAAACAATAGTTGCTGATATAGAAAAAATATTAGAAAACGGGGTTTCATTTGATCTATCTTTTTTGAAAAAAGAATTTAAATATGGTGAACTAGAAGATATACTGAAAGTTTTCAAAAAAATAAAAGGGACAACTTTGGCCCCCGTTATGACAGAGTTAAAAAAAAATAAAAAAAATACAACATATCTCAAGCTAAGGATTGCAAGACTTTTGTTGTAGAAGACATAACAAAAATTGCATAGCTATTTGGATCTATATAAAACACAGGAGTATCACCTTCTAGGTTAATCTCGAAAGGTAAATTAGCAATAACCCATTCTTCTGTTACATTAAAAGTTTGACAAAAATCAGTTATTTTTATCAGCATCCTATATTGATTTATATCACAAAATATAAAAAATAGGTAAGTCTCTAAAAATCACAAATCTTATATCAGGGTGTGGGTAAATATCTTTTTGTATATTTTAAATTTAATATAATATTTATATGAGAAATAAAATTCTTTTTTTACTTTCAATACTCTTTTTACTCCCCTCTATCTCTTTCGCTTTTGACAACATTTCCGCGACTATTTCTGAAACCGGCGTCTTGTCCGGTTTTTCTATAAGATGTGAAGATGGTATGACAAATGTAACAGCTCATCTTTTGAGAAAACCTCAAGATGATTTATCAAATCCCTTTATAGGTTCAATATATGGATATATGAGACGGCCTTGTCTTGATGGTTTGGCGACTTTTGATAGTTTTGACCTCAATAGTTTTTTGATACAACAGGTAGGCGATTATCCAGCTTGGCTTTACTATTTTAAAAATGATTTTCGTCTTGTTGTAAAAGATACAACATCTCTTTATGCACCAGATGCACCAATTTATAAATGGGTTATAAATATTGTTGGAGCACACAATCTTTATGATACAAGTGTTTTAAGAATTGAAGATGATAGATATAAAACTATTGGGGTTGGACCTGTTTTTGAATTTGACAATGTATGGAAAATTAAAAATGAGTTTTACGGCAATTCAAATGTTTTGTTTTTGCCAGGACTTCAAGCCAGCAGACTATATACATTTGATTCAAATTGTTCCTTGGTAAATTGTGAAAACCAACTTTGGGAACCAAATAGAAATGCAGATGTAGAAAAACTCTATTTAGATTCTTCTGGAAACTCTATTGATACTGGTATATACACTAGAGATATAATAGACGAAAGTAAAACTCCAATATCTGCTGGTTTTGTGGGTGTAAATATTTATAAAAGTTTTATTGAAAAGATGAATAATTTAGTTTCAAATGGTGATATAAAAGAGTGGCAATCTTTTGCTTATGATTGGAGAAAAGATGTTTTTGATGTTGTTCAAAATGGAAGTCAATATGATACTGGAAATAAATCTCTAATACAAACACTTCAAGATTTAGCTGACAGTTCAAACAGTGGTAATGTGACAATAGTTGCTCATTCAAACGGAGGTCTTTTGGCAAAAGCTTTGGTTTACAAACTAAAAGAGTTAAAAGATAGCGGTCAAAGTAATCTTTTAGACAAGATAGATAAAATAATTTTTGTGGCTGTTCCACAGATAGGGACTGCAAAGGCAATACCTGCAATGCTCCACGGATATGATCAGGATCTAGGGGGAGGTTTTATCTTATCTCAGTCTTATGCAAGAGAACTAGCTAGAAATATGAAAAGTGCTTACAGTATGCTTCCTGGTATAAAATATATGACAAGTGAGGAGAGTCCTGTTGTCTTTGATGATACTTTAAAATCTGATCTTTTAGATGCTTTTGTTTTAAAATATGGAAAAGAAATTTCAGATTTTCAAGAACTGCAAAGTTTTCTGATAGGGGAAACTTTACCTCAAAACCTCTCTTCTAAAATCCAAAATCCAATAAAATTAAATTCGCAAATGCTGGAAGATGCAAAAAATCTGCATCAAAAATTAGATGATATATCAATACCAAGTAGTATAAAAGTTTTTAAGATATCTGGTTTGGGTATAAATACAGTTTCTAGTTTTAAATATTTAACTAAAAAGAATTGTTTTGCAAATTCTTGTGTTCTTGTTTTAGATCAAGAGCCAATATTTACAAAAGATGGAGATAAAACCGTTGTTTCAAAAAGTGCCTCCTATGGTGGTGGTGAACAGTGGTGGGTGGATTTAGGAAAATATAATTCATTTGGGAATACTAACAGAGACAGAGAACATAAAAATATTTTAGAAGTTTCAGATCTCTTGACTGGTATAGAGTCGATGCTTAAAAATCAATCTCCAACAGAAAACAATATCTTTTCAAAAACTAAACCAATATTTTCAGATGATAATATGAAAGTCTCTGTTCATTCTCCAGTAGAGATCGGTGTGTATGATAAAAATGGAAATTTTACAGGAAGAGTTTGTCCAGAGAATTTTGATTTTTGTTTCCAACAAGAGGATATACCAAACTCAACTTACATAGATTTTGGAGAGGGTAAATACATTGTCATTGATCCGAATGATTATCAAAAAACTGTATTAAAGGGGACAGATACAGGTGTTTTTACATATAGTGTAGAGAAAAATATCTCTGGCAACATTACAAAAGAAAATTTTGTAGATATACCAGTAACAAATAAATCTATTGCAGAAATAACTATTGAAAATAATGTCTCTGTGTTAAAGGTGGATACAAATGCAGATGGAATAAATGATATAATAATACATCCTTCTGATTCTTTTGATCCAATTCAGTATTTAGAAACTATGAAAATAACAATCAAAGGATTTTCACTTAGTATATCAACAGAAAAATATATTATTTCTATAATAGATAGTGGAATAAAGGATTTACAGAAAGGAAAAGTAGATGTAGCAAAGTTAAAAATTTTAAGTTTTAAAAAAGTTTTAGAAAATATGATATCAAATCCACTAAATCCAAAACTGGAAATGTTGTCTGTTCAATATTCTAAAATAGTTTTAGAAATGTTAAACAATTTATTAATTAATTTAAACAAATGAAAAAAATTACAAGTTTAGTTTTGTTAGCATTACCAGTTTTAATATTTTTATCTTTTTTTATTTTTAAATTAAGATTGGATGAAAATTTAGATAATTTATTTGAGTATGTTTTTGTTTGGTTAATAACTTTATTTATACTAAGTATTTTTGCTATAAAACTTAGTAATACAAAATATAAAGTTTGGCTTGTTATATCTGTTATAGTTTCTATTATCTCTATAATTTTTGTTTATCCAGATGGAGATGGTGGTGGATATGGAATAGGATTTGATGGTGAATATATGACTATGTGGTTTGCTTCACTTTACTCTATACCTTGCATCATCTATTTTATCGTAGATTTTATCAGAAACAGAAAAAATAAAATTAGTTAATTTGTATTATGAAATCATACGAAACTTATAAGGAGCTTATAAAACCATCTTTTGCTCCACCTTCATATCTTTTCGGTCCAGTTTGGACAGTTTTGTATTTTATAATATTTGTTTCTTTTGGTTTAGTTTTTGTAAAAGTTTTTAAAGGTCAGTTACCGAAATTTGTAGCCCTGCCGTTTGCATTAAATCTATTTTTCAATTTTTCATTTACCCCACTTCAATTTGGTTTGAAAAACAATCTTTTGGCATCGGTAGATATACTACTTGTCTTGCTGACTATTATTTGGTCAATGGTATCTATCTGGCCTTATATAAAAGGTGTGGCATATGCACAGGTGCCGTATCTGCTATGGGTATCATTTGCAACAATGGTACAACTGTCCATAACCTACCTAAACTGGAAGTAGGAAGTTTTTCTTAAAAAAAAGTGGTTTTTGTGATATAATACAATAATGTTATTGGATAAAATACTAAAATCAAATGGAAAATATGATTTACAAATATTTTCTAAAACATCAATAGATTTATTAGAGAAAAATATATTACAAAAAAATGGTAAGTATTTTTTTGTATGTTATAAAAGAAAAAAAGAAATTCAGTTAAAACCAGAAGAGATTATTCGTCAACTGATGCTTTATAAACTTATAAATGAATACGGTTATTCTTTAGATTTGCTTGATGTTGAATATGTAGTCTCTTTCGGTCGTGAAAAAAAGTTTGCTGATATAGTTATTTTTAATAAAAAAGATAAAACTAGTGTCTATTGTGTTCTGGAAATAAAAAAACATAGTGCTAAAGATGGAAAAGATCAGTTGAAAAGTTATACTAATGCAACAGGTGCACCCCTTGCCGTTTGGACAAATGGTGTGGAGATAAATTTTTATGAAAGATTAGATCCAAACTATTTTGAGCCACTTTCTGATATTCCAAAAGCAAACGAAACTATTGATGATGTAAAAAATGAAAAGTTTACTTATCTAGAGCTAATGATTAAAGATAAGTTAACAGAAGAAAGAAAATCTTTGAAAGATTTGATTCAAGATATGGAGGATGAAGTCTTGTCTAATGCTGGTGTAGATGTTTTTGAAGAGGTATTTAAACTGATTTTTACAAAACTTTACGACGAAATGGAAAGTGCTGATGATAGGATAAATATTGAGACACAATTTAAAATCATTAAAAGACAAAATAAAGATTTTACTGATAAGAAAATTCTTGAACAAATAGAAAACCAAGATTTCAGAAAACTTGAATTTAGAAGTCGTGGCGATGCTCATCATACAAAAGAAGTTATTGGTGAACTTTACAAAAAAGCTAAAACAAAATGGCAAGGAATTTTTGAACAAGGTGAACCTTTAAGAATTACTGATGAAAACCATTTACAAATTTGTGTAGGATTTTTGCAAAATGTAAAACTTTTTAATTCAAATCTTCAGGTTATAGATGAGGCTTTTGAATATCTTGTAAATAAATCTGCAAAAGGAGAAAAAGGCCAATATTTTACACCAAGAAATGTTATTGATATGTGTGTGTATATGATGAACCCACAACAAAGTGAATATATGATAGACACGGCCTGTGGAAGTTGTGGTTTTACTGTTCATACACTTTTCAATGTTTGGCAAAAATTAGTAAATCAAGGTAAAGCAAATTTTCATAATTTTTCAAATCAAAAACTTACAAGTGAACAAAAAGAATATGTAAATAAAGTTTTTGGAATAGATTTTGATGAAAGATCTGTTCGTGTGGCAAGAACTCTTAATATGATTGCAGGAGATGGAAAGACAAATGTTTTACATTTAAATACTTTGGACTATACAAGATGGGAAGAAAAGTTAAAAGATAGCTCTTGGGCAAAAACATATCTTGATGGATATTATAGACTTCTTGATCTGGCAAAAGATCGTAAAATTCCTAAAGAATTTAATTTTGATATAGTTATGGCGAACCCTCCTTTTGCTGGGGATATAAAAGATCCAAGACTTATTTCAAGTTACGAAGTGTCTTTTGATGGTAAAGGTAAAAAAGCAAACAAAGTTTCAAGAGATGTTTTATTTATTGAGAGAAATCTGGATTTTCTAAAACCTGGAGGAAGGATGGCAATAGTTTTACCACAAGGAAGATTTAATAATACCAGTGATGAAAAAATAAGAAATTTTATTATGCAAAAGGCAAGACTTATTGCAGTTGTTGGACTGGATGGAAATACATTCAAACCACATACAGGAACAAAAACTTCTGTTTTGTTTGTTCAAAAATGGGATGAAAAAATCAATCCAAAAAAAGATGATTATGAAATATTTATGGCAGTAAGTGAAAATGGTGGAAAAGATAATTCAGGAGAAGAAATTTATGAAACAGATGAAAAAGGTGAAAGAAAACTAGACGAACATAATCATCTTATTCAAAAACACGACCTTAAAGAAATTGCAGAAGCTTTTGAAAAATGGGCAATTAGACAAAAATTAAGTTTTTGGAATTAAATGATTATGTCACAATATCGTAAATTATTTAACAAATCTGAAATTGAATTTATAACTCCATTTTTAAAGCTTTGGATGTCTTTTAATTCTTGGTATAAAGAGGATCTTGGATTTGAAACAAAAGATATTGATGCAATAAATCACTATAAATCACAGGGTAAAATTAAAGATGAGTTTTTAAAACTTTTTTCTGATACATCCGATTTAGGAATAGATTTTAATATTGCCATTTATGATATGGTTAATAATTTAAGAAATTATGAATTAAAATATTCAAACGGCGATAGGGTAAAATATAAAGAAGATCTAATATATGAAAATATAGATGGACGTCGTCTAGACCCAATTTATATATCAGAAACAAAAAAAAGGTTTCAGATATCTTCAACTAAAAAAGAGGATTTATTTAACCAAAGTCTAGATATTATATACCAGGTTCGGTCTAGTCTGGTTCATGGTGGTTTTGATATCGAAAATGAATACTTTTTAAAGCTAGTAGAATCTTCATATAAAATACTTTATCCTATAATGGAGAGGATTTTTCAAAACCAGACAGATGGAGAATTTTATATTAAAAGTTTAATTAATAATGTTGATGCAAGAGGTGTATTTGATGGTGGTAAAATGTATATTCTTGCTGGTTCAAAAGTTAGAAAAGAAGTTGTTGTGTCTTATCGTGGTATAAAACAAAGAAATGATATTTTAAATAAAAAAGGAATTGATAATGGGGATTTTTATGAAATAAAAGAAAAAATTGAATTTTTTAGTCCTAGTAGCGCCTCTTCTTTTTGTTTAGGAAACAGTTCTAATGGATGGGATGATTGGAAAAATAAAAGAGGAAACTCAATGAACGAAGTATTAAGAGGTAATCAAAAATAATTATGTCACAAATAAGCTACATAAAATATTCAGATGTCCTAGAAGCTCACAGATATGATGCGGAGTATTTTAAGTTATCAGATTTATTAAATATCAACAAAATTAAAAATAATGAGTTTGGAATTATTGCGACAAGTGGTGCTTTTGTTACAGATGGCGAACATGGGTCTCCTGATTGGGATAATAATTCTAATATCAAGTATATTACAGCTGAAAAAATTAAAGATTGTTATATTGAGGATGGAGAGTTTCAAACTATTTCAGAAACCCAATTTCAAAGAAACATTAGAGCATCGGTTTTACCTAAAGATGTTTTAATATATTCAGTAGGTGTTTATTGTGGGCTTACTGCAATGACAGAAGATCATATGCTACCAGCGAGTATACCAAGATCAGTTGCTATAATAAGACTTAAAGGGGAAGAGAAAATATTTCCTGAAATATTAACAGTTTTTTTAAATACTAAATATGGAAAGTCACAAACTAATAGGCTAAAAGCTGGAAATGCACAACCAATGTTAGCTTTAGAGCAAATTAAAAAAATTATGTATCCAAAATTTAATACAGATTTTCAAATAAAAGTTAAAGAAATATATAATTTAGCAAATATAAATAGACAAAAATCCAAACAACTTTATAAAGAAGCTGAAGAATTGCTTTTAACAGAACTCGGACTTTTGGATTATCAAGTTAAACACAAACTTATTTTTTCTGCCACCAAAAAAGAAATTGAAGAAGCTCAAAGAATAGATAGCGAATATTTTCAACCAAAATATAAAGAGATTATAAAGAAGATTGAAGGATATGGTGGAGGATGGGATTTAGTTAAAAATCAGTTTAAACAAAACATTAATATTTCAAAAAAAGATGGAGATTATTGTAATTATATTGAAATTAGCGATGTAAATGTTTCAAATGGAGAAATTATATCGAATAGAGTTGAAATCAACGAAATTCCTGTAAATGGAAAAAGAAGATTATTTAAAAATGATTTGCTAATTTCAAAAGTGAGACCTTATCGTGGGGCTACCTCATTTATAGATTTTGAAGTAGATAATTTAATTGGAAGTGGTGCTTTTACTGTTTTGCAAGAAAAAACAGATTACAAAAAAGAAGTCTTGATGATTTTTCTAAAAACTATTTTTATTAAGGAATTACTATTGAGATATAATTGTGGAACTTCTTACCCTGTTATAAAAGATGAAGATATTCTAAATCTCAAAATCCCTCTCATAAAACCATCTATTCAAAAACAAATTGCTGAAAAAATACAAGAAAGTCATAAATTGAGAAAAGAAAGTAAAAAACTTTTAGAAGAAGCTAAAAGAAAAGTTGAGGAAGAAATAGAAAAGTAATTTTAAATAATTTTACTTGAAAGTTTAATGAGCTTAATATATACTATTTACTAGTTTAATTATTTGTTTTTATGGGGGTGAAATGCAAGAAAGGCTCTACTGCGGGGTATTATTAGGCCAGTTTTACTGGAATCGAACATACTACGATGAAGGAGTGCCGCCCTTCCACTCCCATAAAAGTTCGTAATTAGCTAAATATTTATCTTCTACTCTAAAAAAAGTTACAACTTCACAGTGTGTGGTGTTTTTATTTTCATCATATATTGTCTCAACTGACACTAGACACTTCATATTTTTTATATCTTTAACAAAACAATAAGATCCTCTTTTTCCATTTTTATTTTTGTAAATTTTATCTGGATATTTAACAACATTAAAAGTATTTTCAAGCATAAAATCAAATTCTTCCGCGGGTCTTTTATCGTAGATGTGTTTCAATACTCTTGTGCTTAGATATACTCTATTACATTTAATATTTAGGCCTTTTGTTACTGTTACTGTTAGATGACATAACTGAACTTGTATTAGTTGAACTAATGATTTTTTAGCACTTCCTTTTATATATTTTTTATATAGATGAAATAGTATTGTTGCCATTTTATTTTTAAATAGGATATCATATCTAATGATAAGATATTATCAGATATGTCTCAATAATCAATTATCTGTGGATAACCACCACCTTATCGCTTGACAATGGGGTAGGGTTTGGTATATACTTCCGTTAACTTCGTGTCTAACAGGTCCCAAAAAGAAGCCTTATTTTCAAAACATTTTTAATGCATAAAAGCAGATAAAAATCAAAAAATTGATAATCCTTTTGAAGGGGGAGTTTATTTTTGTTTTGAAAAATAATTTTTTATAAGTTTTTATAAATTTTTTAATAAAATTATGTCCCAAAAAACAGAATTTTCTAGACCAAAAAAATATTTTGGTCGTTTCAAGAAGCCACTTGTAGATACACCAAATCTTGTGGCACCGCAAGTTGACTCTTATAAATGGCTTATTGAAAAGGGTCTAAAAGAGGTTTTTGAAGAATTTTCTTCTATTAGAGATTATTCTGAAAAAAAGTTTCAATTAGATTTTGTTGGTTTTGAGATAGATAGTCCAAAATATGATGAGTATTTTGCTAAAAATAACAAACTATCTTATGAGGCATCATTAAAGGCTAGAGTTAGATTAAAAAACTTTACTCTTGGAACAGAGAAAGAACAGGAGATATTTATGGCTGATTTTCCTCTTATGACTTCTCACGGAACTTTCATTATATCTGGTATTGAGAGAGTAATAGTTCCTCAACTTTCCAGATCTTATGGAGTTTCTTTTACATCAACAGATGTTCGTGGAAAGAAACTTTTTGGAGCAAAAATAACTCCTGGTAGAGGTGTTTGGATAGAGATAGAGTCAGATTTAGATGGTGTTATATATGTAAGAATAGACAGGAAAAGAAAATTCCCTGTTTCGTTGCTTTTGAAAGTTTTTGGGGCTGACAATATACTAGACTTGTTTGAAAATGAAAATTCTAAAGAGGCTTTAAAAAAGACTTTAGCAAAAGATCATACTAAATCATTAGAAGATACTTATGTTGAAGTTTATAAAAGATTAAGAGATGGTGATATGGCTTCTGCTGAAAATGCAAAAGAATTTATTGATTCTGTTTTCAGTAAAGAAAAATATGATATTTCTGCTGTTGGAAGATTTAGATTTAATACTAGATTTGAGAAAGGAACAGGTGAAAAAGAACTTTCAAAGAAAACTATCTCTCTTGATGATCTTGTAACTATTATAGATCATATAGTTTATCTAAATACTACTCCAAATTCAAAAGCTGATGATATAGATCACCTTTCTTCAAGAAGAGTTAGATTTGTTGGAGAGCTTTTCT
>CAYXZA010000008.1:0-45159 GCA_964469605.1 uncultured Candidatus Saccharibacteria bacterium
TTTTTTTTGGTGTTATAACAGCTATCAAAACATTAAATACAATAGTTGTTTATGGTTCTCATTCTCAATATCTGTTAAATGATCGTTCTTTTTATTTTCTACTATCTGTTTTTTCCCTTGTTGATTTGATTATTTTAGTGGGTTTTGTCTATATTTTTTTCATTATTCTTTTTCCTAAAAAATCGTAATTAGTTTCCTTTCTGCATAATCGCCCATCAGGCGATTTGTTTTTTATCTATTTTTGTGTATATTTATTGTTGGATGGCAAGGAAAATAGGTCTAGTTATTTTTTCCATATTAGAGTGTATTTTGATGATTGCATTAATTGTGTTAAAAGTCAGGGCCGATTATCTGTATTATAATTTTTTTGATAAAAATACTGGAATTTGTGACCAGTATTGTGTAAATCATAATTATTTGTTGCTTTATTCGGAATCACAGATTTTTTTCATTTTTTGTCTTGGTATGATGCTTTTTACTTTTTATTTTATAATTGATGCTTTTGATCTTAATGTTGATTGTATTAATTATTTTGTTTTCACTATTATTTTTATTATTTACATGTTTTTTGGTGTTCCAAATACCATCAAAACATTTAATACGATGTATGTTTATAAATCTCAAAATGAATATATACTAAATAGTGATTCTTATTATTTACTTCAAACTGCTCTTGTTGTTGTAAATATTCTGATTTTGTTAGTCTTTATTAGTATTTTTTTCTCTATTTTTTTTCCTAAGAAAAAAAAGAATAGTTAGGGTTTCTACATAATCGCCCATCAGGCGATTTGTTTTTTATCTATTTTTGTGTATATTTATTGTTGGATGATAAAAAGAATATGTTTGGTTATTTCATGTTCATTTTTGTTGAGTATTTATTTTGGTGAATATATTCCATATTTGTTAAATTATCTATCTTGGGAATATTACTTTGATCTAATTGATTCTTTTGATCCCATTATCCGTTATTGCGATGGTATTTCTTATTATTGTGTTGAATTTTACAAATTTGTTCAGTTTATTATAGTGTTTCTTTTGTCAATTTTGAGCACACTAATGCTCGTTGCTTTTGTTTTATTTTTTGGTAAATTAATGGATTATTTATTCGATGAATAACCACTCTAAATAAGTGGTTATTTTTTATGAAATTTTTTATGGACTTCCCGTAGGTGCTTGTCTGTTATATGGGTGTATATTTGTGTTGTATTTATGTTCGCATGGCCGAGTAGGGTTTGGACTGATCTTATATCTGCTCCGTTTGACAGTAAGTTGGTTGCAAAACAGTGTCTGATAACATGAGGTGTCATTTTCTTTGAAATGCCGGCTTTTATGGCATATTTTTTAACAATTCTCTCTATTGATCTTTTTGACATACGAAGCTCTGTTTTAGATACTTTTTTCTTGCTATTTCTGGAAAGTTGTATAAAAAGAGCATCATCTAGGTCTTTTCTTGATTTTAAATAGTCACGGACAGCTTTTTTACTATCTTCTGACAGAAAAACAACTCTAACTTTTCCTCCTTTACCTCTTATTGACAATTCGTCTGAATTTAGATTTATATCTCTGTCCAAGGAGACGAGTTCTGATACACGAAGTCCAGTCGAAAACAAAAGCTCAAATATAGCCTTATCTCTCAGTTCATCTTCTTTCGAACCTTTTGGACTCTCTAGAAATCTTTTAAGTTCTTCTTCTGTTATGAGATCAAGTGTTCTTTCAATTGTTTTTGCTAGTTCAATCCGCTCTGCTGGTAAACTTTTAACCTCTTGTCTTGCTAGATACTTTAAAAAAGCTCTGAGTGCTATCAGATAGTAGTTTTGAGTTCTTCTATCCATAGTTTTACCACTTTTTTTGTTATTTCCTGTAACTTGTCTATTTAGCCATAGTCTAAATTCTCTAACAACATTATCTGTTATTTCTTCTGGATTGGTAACATTTGCTTGTTTCAGGAAAACTTCTAGGTATCTGTTGTAGTTTTCAACTGTTTTTATGGAACGACCTTTTTCTATCTCTATATATTCCAAAAATCTCTTTTTTAGTTCTTCAAGTTTCATCTTTAAAATTATATAAGAAAAAATTAATGTCGCAAAATATAAACATAGTTTATATGTATTTATATATTGATTTTTTATATATAATATGTTATAGTATTAACATTATGAAAATACATAGATTTTTCGGAATGAATTATGAACAAAATAACTCTGTAATTACTAAGGGTGTTTTTGCTAGAACAATTTATGTAACTTATTTACTCTGATATTAAAAAATAAAAATATAAGTTTTATAAACTGCTCCAGCTAAGAACTGGGGCAGTTTGCATTAAAGGAGAAAAACATGCAAGAAAAACCAAGAACAATTTTTATTGAATGTAAAATTGTTAACCTCAGACCTTTTTCAAAGGACGATATATCAAATGTTACTAGGTGGATTAATAATCCAATAGTTAGAGAGTTTGTTTCGATATCATTTCCTAAGACTGAAAAACAAGAAGAGGATTGGTTTTTGAAACTAGGTGGTGATGAAAACAATATTGTTCTTTGTATTGAAACAAAAGATGGTAAACCTATAGGTATTATGGGTGTGCATAAAATCAATTGGATTAATAGAACTTGTGAAACAGGGGCAATTATTGGGGAAGAGGATTTTTGGAATAAAGGTTATGGTACAGATGCAAAAATGCATTTACTTGAATATGTTTTTGATACTCTCGGCATCCGCAAGGTTTGTTCTAGTGTTATTTCTTATAACAAAAGAAGTCTGAATTATAGTATTCATTGTGGATATAAAGTTGAAGGTAGACTAAGGAAACATGTTTTTAGAAAAGGAAAATTTTGGGATCTGATACTTCTAGGTTTGTTTAGACACGATTGGTATTCAATTTGGAAGATATATAAAAAAACAGGAAAGGTTCGTTAGTTCTCTTTGGTGCCCGCTTTTGAGTGGGCACTTTTTATTATTAAAAATAGTCTTTGTTTCATTTGCTTTTTTCTTTTATATGTGCTATATTTGAAAAATGTTAACAAAAACTAAAAAAGCAAAAGTTATAGAAAAAGTTCAAGTTCACGATAAAGACACAGGTTCTCCTGAGGTTCAAATATCTATTTTGTCTAAAAAAATCGATGAATTGGCTAAACATTTAAAAGCTAATCCTAAGGATAATCACTCTAGAAGAGGTCTTCTTCAAATGGTTTCTGACAGAAAAGCCCATATGAAGTATCTTGAAAAGAAATCTCCAAAAAGATACTCAGCTTTGGTTAAAAAACTTGATTTGAAAAAATAATCTTTTGTCTCGCGGTCCTATAAAAGGATGATTTTAGAGACTTGCGAGTGACTTTACCGAGCACGAGGAAAATTTTAGCAAAAATTTATCCGTGCTCTAAAATTACCCTTTTATAGGAGGTAAATTTTTAAACCAATATTATTAAACACAGTTTTTGTTTTCTTTATTTTAATACAATAGTATAATTTTAATATGTCAGTTATAAAACACAAAAATCAAAGAGTTGGTATTTTTATTGATACACAAAACCTTTATCATTCAGCTAAAAACCTGTATGGTTGCAAGGTAAATTTTGGTCAAGTTGTCAAAGATGGTCTTTTTGGCAGATCTCTTATTAGAGCCATTGCTTATGTCATCACCACAGAATCTGGTGATGAACAAAATTTTTTTGAGGCTTTAACAAAAGTTGGTATAGAAACAAAGACTAAGAATCTACAAGTTTTCTCTGGTGGAGCTAAAAAAGCCGATTGGGATGTTGGTTTAGCTGTTGATGCTATTAAACTTGCTCCAAAATTAGACACAGTTATTTTGATTTCAGGTGATGGTGATTTTGTTCCTCTTGTTGAATATCTTAAAACCAATGAAGGTTGTCAAGTTGAAGCTATTTCTTTTGGAAAATCAGCATCAGCAAAGCTTATAGAGTCTGTTGATGAGTTTTTAGATCTTGATCAAAATCCTTCAAAATATCTTATAAACTACAAACCACAAAGAAAAATCAGATAGTGTAATATTTACAAATATTGTTTATTATTGCAAAATTTTTTATTTATGATACTATCTGTATCGGAAATCTTCCTTTAAAAAATTAAAAATAAAAGGAAGTGGAGAAAGGGAAAAGTGAAGAAAATTCTTTTCACAGCTTTTGTTGTTTCAGGACTTTATGCTAGTCCAGTTGTCTGTGTTTCTGGTGGGGGTATTATTGCTACTGATCAATACATCGCACCTGATGATGGAATTGTCCAGTGTGTTCAACTAATTGGACCATCGGTTAATGTTGGTAAAGCCAATTTTTCATCTTTTGTAAATACTGTAAGTGAAGTCTCAAGTTTTTTTAATTGGGATGGTTGGCATCTTGATGCTTCTTTGTTGCAAGCTCATGGAAATACGATTGGAAGTGTTATTAATATTTTACCTTCTGGTGATGGAATTATTGATTTTCTTGTTTATGGTTATAATAATGACGGACGGGTGGTTACAGGTAAAGGCGTTATTGTTATAAATTATCCAAGTATTGATTCTATTGGTGGTCGATGGGGGGCGATGTTGTATTTAGATGATATACAAAAACAATCGTCTTCCGTGGTGAAAAATCCCGAACCAGCAACCATGCTTCTTGTTGGTCTTGCATTGGTTAGTTTAACCTTTTTTCGACAAAGTAAACTAAAATAATATTTACGTGTAAGGTTTGAGTTTCCACTCTCTACCTTACATGTTTTTTATTTATTCGAGAAATACCCGGCAGCTTTGCTGCGGTGATTGGTAAAAAGTGTCGGCGGTGGTTGACTTCTGTGTTGAAATAGTTTGTATGTTTCTGTTAATGAATAAGATTTCTAAGTTTTATTCATTTTTTATGTACATTATCTGTCCATATATCTACATATTTTTTTCCAATAAATATATTTTTGTTGTAAAATATTTCTATGAAAACAGAAATATTTGAACTAGATCTTTTTGGCCAAAAATTAAAAGCAGAGTTTACGGATTTGGTTTATCAAGCAGATGGTTCTGTTATTGTTTCGGTTGGTGATACAAAGGTTTTAGCTACGGCTATAATGTCACCAAAAGCCAAAGAAGGTGTGGATTTTTTACCTCTTAGTGTTGAATATGAAGAAAAATTTTATGCTTCTGGAAAAATAATCGGTTCTCAATTTCAAAAAAGAGAAGGTCGCCCTACAGATGAAGCTATTTTATCCGGTAGGGTTGTTGATAGAACTATAAGACCACTCTTTGATAAATGGATTAGAAATGATATTCAAGTTACCACAACTGTTATTTCTCTCGGTCAATATGACCCAGATTTTTTATCTGTTATTGCTAGTTCTTTAGCTGTTTCTGTATCAAGTATACCTATAAACTCACCAGCTTCTGCTTTGAGGGTTTGTAGAAATACAGATGGAAAAATAATTTTAAATCCAACTTATAAACAAAGAGAGGGGGCTGTTTCTGATCTTTTAGTTTGTGCTTCTGATCAGGGTATAAATATGATAGAAATGTTATCTTTTGAATCATCAGAAGATGAGGTTTTTGAGATACTTGAAACTTCTAAAAAAGTTTTAGATCAGATAAATGATTTTCAAAAAAATATTGTATCTAAAATAGGTAAAGATAAAGTTTTGATACCAAAACCACAATTTAATACCAAAATGCAAAATATTTTTGAGGAAAAATTGCAACCTGTTTTAGAAGATATGATTTATTCTTCAGAAAATAATTTTACATCTAGTGGCAAGGATGGTTTAACAAAAGTTTTTGATTTTTGGCAAAAGATTTGTAAAGAGAGTCTAACTGATGATGAAAGTTTTATGTCCAGTTATTTTCTTGATGAAAAAATAGATGATTTGGTTCATAAATTGGCTCTAAGTAAAAATAAAAGATTTGACGGTAGAAAAATAGATGAAATCAGACCTCTTTTTGCAAAAGCTGGTGGTGTTTCAAATGTTTTGCACGGAAGCGGTTTGTTTTATAGAGGTGGAACTCATATATTGGCAGTAACTACACTTGGTGGCCCAAAAGATGCTTTGGTTGTTGACGGAATGGAAACAAATAAAATAAAGCATTTTATGTTACATTACAATTTTCCACCGTATTCTGTTGGAGAAGTTGGTAGGTTTGGAGGTTTAAACAGAAGGATGATAGGTCACGGTGCACTTGCAGAAAAATCTATTTTACCTGTCTTACCAGATTTTGATAGTTTTCCTTATACGATAAGAGTTGTTGCTGAATCAATGTCTTCAAATGGTTCAACATCAATGGCTTCTGTTTGTGCGTCAACTATTGCACTTATGGATGCTGGTGTTCCAATAAAAAGAGCTGTTGCGGGTATTTCATCTGGTCTTATGGTGGGTAACAAAGGTTTTGTTGTTTTAACCGATATTGCAGGGCCAGAAGATCATTATGGAGATATGGATTTTAAGGTTTCAGGAACAACTCTGGGTATCACTGCTGTTCAGATGGATGTTAAGGTTTTAGGTGTTTCACTTGAGATTTTAAAAGAGGCATTTCAAAGAGCTAAAATAGCAAGAGAAAAAATATTGGAAGTTATTTCAAGTGAAATTGAAAGTCCAAGAGAAAATATTTCAGATTTTGCACCAAATGTTTTAAAAATAAAGATAGCCGAGGATCAAATAGGTCTTGTTATAGGTTCTTCTGGGAAAACTATAAATGAAATAAAGAAAAAAACCAATGTTTCTGAGATTTCCATTGAAAATGATGGTAGTGTTTATATAGTAGGAGATAAAGATTCTGTGGTTATGGCAAAATCTATAATCGAGTCTATGACAAAAAAGTTTCAAATCGGTGATAGAGTTAATGCTGTTATTGATAAAATAGCTCCATTTGGTGCTTTTGCATCTATATCAGATAGGATAGATGGTTTGATACATATTTCAGAAATGTCTAGTGACCCCATCTCTTTTTTGGGTGATTTGATCAGTGTTGGAGATACTGTTCCTGTTATAATAAAAGATATTGATGAAAAGGGTAGATATAAATTATCTATAAAAGATGCTGATCCTAATTTTTTTAAAAATAAAAAATAATGCCACCGGAAATAAATAAAAAAGAAGAGAGTTTAAATGAGCCAATTTCTTTGGATTCTTCTGGAATGTATAAAACAAAAAAGACGATGCCAAATGATCCAACTTTAAAGACTCTACGAACATTTAAAGGTGATTTGGCTGATACAATAGAACACAAAGACGAGTCTCAGGTTTCCATAATAACAGCAGAGGTTAAAGCAAAAGAAAAAGAAGCAATTGTTTTGGAAAAAAATCCTAATTTTGTATCTGAAAAAGATATTTTTATTCCAAAACCTCCAATTTTTAGTAAAACAATGATTTATTTTATTTCAGCAATGTTTTTTATTGTAGCTGGTATTTTTACTTTTGTTTTTATATACAAAAATGCTCCAAAAGAACAAGTTGTTTTAGAGGAGAAGAGTTTGATTCCGTATAGTCAGAAAATAGATATTTCCTTATCTTCTGTTACAAAAGAAAGTATCATAGAGTCATTACATTTACAAAAAGATAAGTCTGATAATAAAGAGTTGTCTTTAACGAAAATCAATTTCAAGAAATCTGATGGAAATTTGATTGAAAGTAAAATGCTTTTCTCTGTATTGATAAAAACATTTCCCGATTCAATACTTAGATCTATAAATGAATATTTGGTTGGTATTTTGACATTAAATTCTAAAAATATATTTATAGCCATTTCTTTTGATGATTATAATAAAGTTTATGTTTCTATGATTAAATGGGAGAATTTGGTAAAAGATGATCTGTCAGCTATCTTTAAAGAAAATGTTTCTGGATTTGTTGATGAGGTTTACAAAAACAACGATCTAAGGGTTGCAAAAAATAATGAAGGTAGAACAGCTATAGTTTATGGTTTTGTTGATAAAAAAATATTGATAATCGCACCAAATGAAGAGACTTTTATGGTTTTGAGGGAAAAATATATAAACTCAAAATTGGTCAGATAAATTTGCTTTTTTTATTAGTTAAGAGTAAAATTTTAACCAAATGATAGATATAAACAAACAAAAAGAAAGGTTACTTGCTGAAAAGATGAGGTTGGAAAAACTTCTTTCAGCTATTGCAAGGAAAAATCCAGAAATAAAAGGTGATTGGGAGCCGGTAGAGTCAGATTTAAATACAGATCAAGCTGACGAGTCAGATGTTGCAGATGCAATAGAAAATTTTGAGTTAAATGCTGGAGAAACTGCCACTTTGGAAGCTAATCTATCGGAGGTAAATAAATCTCTTTCAGATATTGAAAATGGTCAATATGGAAAATGTTCTTCTTGCGGTGTTTCTATAGAAGAAGACAGATTGGAGGTTTTTCCTTCTGCTCAAACTTGTAAAATGCATATGAATTAGTTATGTTTTCAAAAGTCTACAGTGCTCAAGTTGATTTACTTAAAGCATCTGTGGTATCTGTTGAAACCGATCTTTCCAAAGGTTTACATTCTTTCTCTATTGTTGGTTTAGCATCGAGATCTGTTGATGAAGCCAAAGACAGAGTCTCTTCTGCTATAAAAAATACAGGTTTTAAATCTCCAAAAAGTAAAAATCAGAAAATAATAGTTTCTCTAGCTCCTGCTGATATCAAAAAAGAGGGTCCATTGTTTGATTTGCCAATAGCTATTGGTTATTTGCTTTCAAGTGGAGAAATAAGTTTTGATACAAAAGACAGACTTTTTATAGGAGAATTGTCTTTGGATGGTAGAGTTTGTGCTATAAAAGGTGTTTTACCTATTGTTTTTTGGGCAAAAAATAAAGGTTTTAAAGAAATTTATATTCCAAAAGATAATGAGAGTGAGGCCAGTATAGTTTCTGGTATTGATATTTTTCCAGTTGAGTATCTCTCTGATTTAATTTTTCATCTAAATACTAAAAAGTTAGATGAAAATTTAAAAATAAAACATAAAAGTATAAGTAAATTGAAAGTTAAAAATATTCCCAAGCCAGAATATTTAGGTGAGTTTGATCTGTCTTTTATAAAAGGTCAAAATATTGCTAAAAGAGCTTTGGAGGTTGCTTGTGCTGGTGGACATAATATAGTTTTATTTGGCCCACCTGGGACTGGTAAAACAATGCTTGCCAAGTCTGCTGTTTCTATCCTCCCACCTCTTTCAGACGATGATGTTTTTGAAGTAACATCTATATATTCTGTATATGAGGGTTTATCTTCTGGACTGATTTTAACTCCACCTTTTAGAAGTCCTCATCATAGTTCGTCTTATGTATCTGTTGTTGGAGGTGGTAGTAATATTCGCCCAGGTGAAGTTACTTTATCTCATAAAGGTGTTTTGTTTTTAGATGAAATGCCAGAGTTTGACCTTAAAACACTTGAAGCACTTAGGGAACCTCTTGAAGATGGGAAGATTAGAATATCTAGGGCAAAGGGAAGTAGCACTTTTCCTGCCGATTTTATGCTAATTGGGGCTATGAACCCTTGTCCTTGTGGTTTTTTTGGTGTTATTGGTAAAGAGTGTAAATGTTCTGCTTTGGCTATTGAAAAATATAGGAGAAAGTTGTCTGGACCACTTGTTGATAGGATTGATATTTGGGTTGAAGTTTCAAATATTGATTTTGATAAACTTTCTGATAAAATTTCCACTGAAAAAAGTCAAATAGTTAGAGGTAGGATTTCAAATGCAAGAGAATTTCAAGTTAAAAGGGGAAAATTGAATAAAAATTTAACTTCAAAAGAGTTGCAAAATTTTGACCTTAGTGTTGAGTGCAGAGAAATTTTAAGAGAAGCACATAAAAAATTTGATCTATCTGTTAGGAGTTTTAATAAGATATTGAAAATGGCAAGAACAATAGCTGATCTTGATGGTAAAGAACAGATAAAAAGTATTCACCTGATGGAAGCTATCCAATATAGAAGAAAAGAATAGTTTTAAAATGGATTTCTGGCACCACGGATCTCAAAGTGAAGATGTGTTCCTGTTGATTTTCCGCTTGATCCCATATATCCGATTACTTGTCCTTGATTTACTTCATCTCCGACCGATACTGTAACTCCTGATAAGTGTGCATAAAGTGTCTGTGTTCCATTTGAATGTTTAATAACAATATAAGATCCATAACCACCGTTCCATCCAGAAGATTTTGCCACAATAACTGTTCCATCTGCTGATGCTAATATATTTGAGCCAAAAGTTGATGCTAAGTCTACTCCATTGTAGCCGTGTATTCCTTGTGTTTTTATTCCACCTATAATTGGTCTAATGTAATATCCACTATAAGTTGGTGCCTTGCTGTAATCTCTGATAGTTTTTGAATTTTTTGATTTACTTGTATCTTGTTTTGGTGTTATTTCACCGTCAGGGACTATTATTACATCTCCTATTGTTAACTTAGAGTTTTTTTCTATTTGGTTATATGCAACTACTTCATCTATATCAGCTTTGTATAATCTGGTTATGGACTCTATTGTATCACCAGATTTAACAGTGTGTTGTATTCCAGATATAGGTAGTATAACGAGTGTATCTCCTGGTTTAACCTTTCCGTTTTTTATATCATTTGTCCAAACTATTGTGTTTACTGTTACATTGAACATTTTAGCTATTGCAGATAAGCTGTCTCCTTCTCTAACTACATAGGTGCTGATCTGATCGTTTAAATGTTCAGATGATATTCCAGAGTTCTCTGGTAGTAAAGCAGAGTTATTTACTATAAGTATATCTCCACCACCAACCGGACCGGTGTTAGGCGAAGTATTTCCAGATAATAATTCTATGTTTTGAGAGTTTTTAACAGAAATTTCCTCTATTGACGATTTAAACATACTCCCTATAAAAGAGAATATTCCAGCATAGGTTACTATTGGAAATACAAAAAACAATCCAAATATCATTGGTTTGTAGGTTTTTTTAAATATTTCTTTTAGAAAAGCCATATTTTTGGCTTTTTTGTTGTGTTTTTTAGTATAAATAAGATTTATTTATGAGTCTAAATCAGTAATTTGCAGAAACAAAAATAACCTTTCAGTTAAAGTCTATTATAGCATTTTTTTAACTTTTTTCACTTGACTTTAAATAAAACTGTGGATTAGTTTATATAAAAATATGCACAGTTTTTTTAGAAAAAAATTTTTTTTTGATATAATAAAGTATCAAATAATAAACTATGCACATTGAAGACTCACAACTTAAAAATTTTTTGTCAGATTCTGGTCTGGTTTCTAAAACTGATCTGCTAAATGCTCAAAAGGAATCTGAAAAGACTGGTGAAAATATAGGTTTGATTCTTGTGAAAAGTGGAAAGATCAGTGATGATGATTTTCGCAGGATGCAAGCTTATTTACTTGGGATACCTTTCGTTGATCTAAAAGGGGAAAAGCTTCCTTTTGATGTATTGTCTTTAATACCAGAACCTATTGCTAGAAATCATAATATAATTGCTTTTAAAAAAGATAAAGATGTTTTGGAGGTTGCTATGCTTGATACAGAAGACTTGACCGCTATTGATTTTGTTAAAAAGAAAGTTGGTTTAAGAATACTTCCTCGTCTAACAAGTAGTGAATCTATCAAATCGGCTCTACTTCAATATCAAAAGAGTTTAAAAGCCGAGTTTGGGGATTTGATAAAGCAAGATGTTGCCAATATAAAAAACATACCAGATGCATCTGGTGACGATTCTATTTCTGCGGGTGATTTAAAAAAATTAGCCGATGATGTTCCTGTTGTTAGAATAGTTGATACTCTTTTAAAGCATGCAATTATTCAAAATGCTTCAGATATTCATATAGAACCAATGGAAAATGAACTTTTAGTTAGGTATCGTATTGACGGACTACTTCATGATGCTATGGTTTTGCCAAAAAATGTTACATCATCTATTACGGCTCGTATAAAGGTTTTATCAAGCTTGAAACTTGATGAAAAAAGACTTCCACAAGATGGCAGGTTTAAGATAGATATGGATGGTGAAAAAGTCTCTTTCCGTGTGTCCACACTCCCTACTTATTATGGAGAGAAAACAGTTATGAGGCTTTTGAGAGAATCTGTTTCAGGTTTTACTTTGGAAATACTTGGTTTTCACGGAGAAGGGCTTGATAGGATTCATAAAGCATTGAAATCCAGCACAGGTATGATCTTGACTACTGGACCGACTGGGTCAGGTAAAACCACAACTCTTTACACTATTTTAGATATTTTAAATACTCCCGATGTAAATATTTCTACTGTTGAAGATCCTGTTGAGTATCAAATGAAAAGAATAAATCAAACTCAGGTTAGACCCGAAATAGGTTTTACTTTTGCCTCTGGTCTTAGAACACTTGTTAGACAAGATCCAGATATTATAATGGTTGGAGAGATTCGTGATAATGAAACAGCTTCTCTTGCTATAAATGCTGCCCTTACTGGACATGTTGTTTTATCTACTCTTCACACCAACTCTTCTGCTGGTGCTATACCTAGATTTGTTGATATGAAGGTTGAACCTTTTCTAATAGTTTCAACTATAAATATCATCGTTGCCCAAAGACTTATAAGAAAACTATCAACTGCAAATAAAGAAAAATATTTTTTAACAAAAGACGAAGTTTCTGTGTTATCCAAAACTGTTAATATGGATAAAATATTAAAAGCACTAAGAGAGGAAAAAATAGTGGCAAAAAATGATACTTGGGAAAAAATAGCTTTTTATAGACCTAAAAAAGGTGTTAGAGATTCTGATAGTTATTCGGGAAGAATTGGTATACATGAAGTTTTAAAAGTTACACCGGCAATCAAAGATATTATTATAAAAGGTGGAACATCTGATGATATACAAAAACAAGCAGAGGCAGAGGGGATGCTCACAATGCTTGAAGATGGTATTTTTCAAGCGGTTACAGGTGTTACAACAATAGAAGAGGTATTAAGTGCAGCTTCAGAATAAATAAATATGCCAATTTTTAAATATAAAGCAATAGATAAAGACGGAAAGACATTTGAAAGTCAAATGGATGTTTCTGATAAATTTTCACTTTACAGAGAGATTAAATCTTCTGGTGGCACAGTTGTCTCTGTTGAAGAGGGTGGGGAATCCGGTGGTTTTTGGAGTCTTTCTTTTAAGTCACCTTTTTCATCCAAAATTAAAATACACGACAAAATAATTTTTGCTAGAAATCTAGGCTCAATGATTGAGGCTGGTTTACCTATAACAAAAGCACTGTCTATAATAGAAAGACAATCAAAAGGGCTTTTAAAAGAAGTTGTTATTTCTTTACAGTCACAGATAAGTAAAGGAAAAAGTTTATCTGATTCAATGAAAGAGTATCCTGATGTTTTTTCTCTTCTTTTTATATCTATGGTTAAAGCGGGTGAAGAGTCTGGAAATTTGGTTTCATCTTTAAAAAATGTTAGCTCTCAAATGGAGAAAAATTACCAGTTAACTAAAAAAGTTAAAGGGGCTATGATGTATCCAGCTGTTATATTTAGTCTTATGGCTGTTATAGGTGTTTTGATGATGATTTATATGGTTCCAACACTTACTTCCACTTTCGTTGGTCTTGGAATTAAACTTCCTCTTTCAACAAGAATTATTATTGCAATAAGTGATATTTTAAAAAATTATATATTGTATTTACTGGTTGTTTTAGTTGCTCTGTCTTTTGGAGTTATAAAAGCTTTAAAAACTGAAAAAGGTAAAAGATTTATTGATTATTTTTTACTGCATTTTCCTATGATAAAAGAAATGGTCAAGCAAATAAATTCTGCAAGAACCGCCAGAACTCTTTCTTCTCTTATCTCTTCTGGTGTTGATATTGTTGTTGCTATTTCTGTAACAAAAGATGTTTTGCAAAATGTTTATTATAAAGAGGTTTTGCAGAAGGCTCAAAAGGTTATTGAAAAAGGTCAACAAATGTCAGAGATATTTTTAGAAAATGTAAATTTATATCCGCTTTTTGTAGGTGAGATGGTTTCTGTTGGAGAAGAAACTGGAAAGATAGGAGAAATGCTCTCTGGTATTGCTGATTTTTACGAGACAGAAGTTGACCAAAAGACAAAAGATTTATCATCAATAATAGAACCAATACTTATGATTTTTATAGGAGTAGCAGTTGGAGCTTTTGCTATTTCAATGCTTGCCCCTACATATTCATTGGTTGATGCAATATAAAAATGTTTCATAAAGGAAAATTAAACAAAGGGTTTACACTAGTTGAGCTTTTGGTAGCCGTAGGTGTTTTTTTAGTTATTATTGTTGGAGTTTATAGTGCTTATAAAGCTGTTTATGATGTTGTCTCTGTTAGTCGTTTTAAGATTACTGCAACAGATTTGGCCAATGAAAAATTTGAGGTTATAAGAAATATGCCTTATGGAAGTGTTGGAACTGTCTCTGGTATTCCACTTGGTATTTTAGATAGAGAGGAGAGTGTAACTAGGGATGGTCAGGTTTTTAAAATCACAACAACTGTAAGAAATTATGATGATCCTTTTGATGGTGTTTTCGGTGGAACACCAAATGATCTTTCTCCGGCTGATTCAAAAGTTGTTGAGATACAAATAGATTGTGATAATTGTAAAAATTTTAAGCCAGTTATACTTTCTGGTAGGGTTTCTCCAAAAAATCTAGAAACATCTTCTAATAACGGTGCACTTTTTATAAAAGTATTTGATGCTAGTGGAAATCCTGTATCTGGTGCGGATGTTCATATTGAAAATACTAATATAAACCCAACTGTTTCTTTTGATGATGTTACCAATAACAATGGTCAGTTGGTGGTCGTAGATGCTCCTCCATCTGTTAGTGGTTATGAAATCACGGTTACTAAATCCGGCTTTACTACTGATAAAACTTTATCTTCTAGTGTTTCAAATCCAAATCCTTCAAAACCACATCTTACTGTTTTGGTTGGTCAAGTAACAGTTGCTAGTTTTGTTATAGACAGATTATCTACTGTCAATTTTTCTTCAAAAGATAGTAGCTGTTTCTCTGTTCCAAATATAGACTTCAATATTGTTGGTTCAAAAAAAATAGGCAGTAGTCCTGATGTCTTTAAATATAATGAAAATAAAATTACAAATGGTTCTGGTGGTCTAACCCTATCATCTCTTGAATGGGATACATATGGTATATCTCTTATAGATAGTTTGTATGATTTGGCTGGGACAAATACTTTGCTTCCAATAACTTTAAACCCAAATGAAACCAAAGATGTTGACTTGATAGTTGCTCCAAAAAATCCAAATTCTCTTTTGGTAATTGTAAAGGATGCTGTCACACTACTTCCTCTTTCTGATGTTAATGTGGAAATATTATCTGGTAGCACTATCTTATATACAGGACTTACTGGAAAAGGATTTTTAGGTCAAAGTGATTGGTCTTCTGGTGGTGGACAGGCAACATCAACAGATTTAACAAAGTATTTTTCTTCTGATGGAAATATAAACACTTCTGATCCTATTGGTGATATTAAATTAGATTCTGTCTTTGGTGAATATGAAAATTCTGGGTATTTAATATCTTCTAGTTTTGATACTGGAAATTCTTCAAACTTTAAAGATATTATTTGGTCTCCAGAAGATCAGCCTACACAAACAGGGGATGATCCTGTAAAGTTTCAAATAGCCACAAACTCTGATGGTGCAACTTGGAATTTTACAGGTCCAGATGGGACAAATTCTTCTTATTACACTATTTCAAATAGAAATATACATTCAAGCAGTGATGGTAAAAGGTATTTGAGATATAAAGTTTTCTTGCATACAGATAATACTTCTTATTCTCCAAATATTTCTCATATAGCCTTTACTTTCAATAATTCTTGCACTCCACCAGGACAAATGTTTTTCAATGGTCTTTCAAATGGAAGTTATACTATCAGAGTATATAAGGCTGGATATGTTAGTCAGGATATTTCATTTTCTGTTAATACACCTTGGCAATCAAAAGAAATTATTTTAATGCCAGAATAAAAATATGAAAAATAAAGGTTTTACAATTACAGAACTTATAATATCAATAGCTATTTTATCTATTATTGCTTATGCTGTTGGCTCTTTTCAGTATGATATCTTTTCTCTAAATTTTTCAGCTCAAAATAGTATGTCAGCTCAGTTTGATGCAAGACATATAACAAAATATTTCGCAAAAGAACTCAGAGAAGCATCAAATTCTTCATTAGGTTCCTATCCTATCGCTTTGGCAAGTAGCACAGCTATTACTTTTTATAGTGATATAGACAATGATGGTCTTAAAGAAAGGGTAAGATATTATTTATCTGGAAATAAAATAATGAAAGGTGTTTTAGCTCCATCTTTAAATCCGATTGTATACAATAGTGCAAACGAAAAAACTACAACTATTTTAACTAGTGTTTTAAATAGCACAACAACACCTGTATTTGAGTATTATAATTCTTATTATGCTGGCACAAGTTCACCTCTTTCTTTTCCTGTTAATATAAATGAAGTTAGGATGGTTAGGATGTATGTTATAATTGATAAAGATTCTAATAAATCTCCAACACCTTTAAAAGTTGAAACAAAAGTAAATATTAGAAATCTAAAAGATAATCTTTAGTTTTCTTATGAAAAAAAATAAAGGATATATTTTAATACAAGCACTAGTTTTTGGGTCAATAAGTGTTGTTATTTTAGGAGGTTTAATTTCTTGGGCTAGTGTTAACATAAAAGCATCAAAACTCTCTGTTTTAAGAGAGCAGGCACTTCAAATTGCAGAAGCTGGTGTTGATTATTATAGATGGCATTTAGCTCATTCTCCAAATGATTTTACAGATGGAACAGGAAATCCTGGTCCGTATGTTCATCCTTTTTATGATAAAGATGGTAATCAGATAGGTAGTTTTACATTAAGTATATTGCCACCATCAAACGGTCTTACAATGGTAACTGTTACTTCAAGTAGTTCTCTTGCAAGTGATCCTAGTATTTCCAGAGCAATAAAAGCAAAGTTTGCCATTCCTTCTTTTGCTAAATATGCGGTTGTTTCAAATGATAATCTTCGTTTTGGAGATGGAACAGAAGTTTTTGGGCCAATTCATTCAAATGGTGGAATAAGGTTTGATGGTTTAGCACATAATCTCATTTCTTCTAGTCGTGCCAGTTACGATGATCCTGACCATACAGGTGCTGTGGAATTTGGTGTTCATACTCATTTAAATACCCCTGTATCATCTGGTGTCAACGACTCTTTTAGGCCACTTGAAGCTCCAACAAATCCTGTGATAAACAGAGCAGACGTCTTTGAAGCAGGAAGAGCTTTTCCTGTCCCGTCAGTTGATTTTGTTGGTATAACAAGTAATCTTTCTTCTATGAAAACTTTGGCACAAGGTAACTCTAGTTATTATAGTTCGTCTGGTGCTTTGGGTTACCATATAGTTTTAAAAACAAATGATACTTATGATTTATACAGAGTAAACCAAATGGCAACAGTTTCTAATTCTTGTGTAAATAATAGTAACATAGGTCAAAATGGTTGGGGTGTGTGGAGTATTAGAGGTGGTAATTCGGCACAGACTTTGATCGGAACATATAATTTTCCTACAAGTGGGGTTGTCTTTTTGGAAGATAATGTTTGGGTTGATGGTCAGATAAATACTGCCAGACTAACAATAGTATCTGGAAAATTTCCAGATTCTCCTTCAACTAGGACAAGTATAACTGTAAACAACGATCTTCTTTATACAAATTATGATGGTTCTGATGTATTGGCTCTAATTGCACAAGGAAATATAAATGTTGGTATGGTCTCAGACGATGATTTGAGGATAGATGGAGCTTTAATATCACAAAATGGTAGAATAGGTAGATATTATTATGCTCAACAGTGCAATCCTCATAATACAAGAAGCACTTTAACTTTATATGGAATGATTGGTTCAAATCTAAGATATGGTTTTGCATATACAGATGGAACGGGATATGAGAATAGAAACATTATATATGATGCTAACTTGCTTTATGGCCCACCACCTAGTTTTCCTTTAACATCTGATCAGTATCAAATAGTATCTTGGGAGGAGGTAAGATGAGTTTGTGATTTTTTCTTTGAAAATATATAATTATTTTATATGAAAAAAAGAAAAATAGTTGTTGCAAATTGGAAAATGAATGTCTTTTCTGAAAAAGAAGCTAAAAAGTTAGTTTCTGATGTAAAGAAAAAAACTTCAAAAGTTAAAAATGTAGATACAGTCTTTTGTGTTAATCCTGTTTTTTTACCGGCACTTTCTAAATCAAGATCAAAAAATTATATTTTAGGTGTTCAAAATATATCTTCAAACGAAAAAGGTTCTTTTACAGGAGAGACTTCTGTTCTTCATATAAAACCTTTTGGTGTAAAATACTCCATAATAGGTCATTCTGAAAGGAGAAAAATGGGTGAAAGTGATAAAGTTATAAATGAAAAGATTAAATTGTCTTTAAATAATAATATTTTTCCTATTGTTTGTATTGGTGAAGAAGTTAGAGATGATAGTGGTCAGTATCTTGATTTTATAAAAAATCAGATAAAAGAAGCTTTTTTAGGTGTTAATAAAAATCAAGTTCTAGATATTTTAATTGCTTATGAGCCTGTCTGGGCTATTGGTGCAAAAAATCCAGCATCACCAGAAGATGTTTTTGAAATGTATCTTTGGATTAAAAAATGTCTAAAAGAAGTTTTAGGCAATTTGTCTGAAAATATAAGGATTATTTACGGTGGAGCAGTTGATGAAAATAATGCAATGGAGATAATAAAAATAGGTAATGTTGATGGTTTTTTGGTTGGAAGGTCTAGTTTGGATGCCTCATCTTTTTCAGAGATAATTAAAAATATTTAATTTTTAAAATGAAAATACCAAAAATAACAGATGTAAAAGATTTGGAAGGTAAGAGAGTTTTGCTTAGAGCTGATTTTAATGTTCCAGTCAAAGATGGAAAAATATTGGACACTTATAGGATAGATAAAACTATTTCCACTATTGATTTTTTGAGGCATAAAAAAGCCAAAGTTGTAATTATTTCTCATATAGAAAATGATGAAAAGACATTGTTACCTATCTTGGATTATTTAAAAGGTTTTTTTGCTGTTAAATTTGTAAAAGATTATTTTAGTAAAGAAACTGAGATGTTAGTGTCTGAAATGAAAAAAGGTGATGTTGTTTTGTTTGAAAATATTAGAAATTATAATGCAGAAAAAGATAATGATTTTGATTTTGCTAAAAAACTTTCTGTTTATGGAGATATTTACATAAACGATGCTTTCGCTGTTTCTCACAGGAAACATTGTTCAATAGTTTCTTTACCGAAACTATTACCTCATTATGCTGGACCTCTTTTTATTGAGGAATTTGAAAATCTATCAAAGGTTTTTTCTCCAAAGCATCCTTTTTTGTTTATCTTAGGTGGTGCAAAATTTTCTACAAAGATACCTTTGGTTAAAAAGTTTTTGTCTATTGCAGATAACATTTACATAACAGGAGCTCTTTCAAATGATATTTTAAAGTCAAGAGGTTTTGAGGTTGGCAGATCTTTGGTTGGTGAAGATGGCCAAGAAATCCCAAAAATTTTAGAAGAAGGGGAGGGTAAAATAAATTTTCCTTTTGATTGTTTAGTTTTAGATGAGGAATCTAAAACACATCAAAGATCTGTGACTGATATAAAAAAGTCTGATTATGTAGTTGATATTGGTTCTAAAAGTCTAGATCATCTATTTGAGATGATAAAAAAAGCGGAGTTTGTTTTGTGGAATGGTCCTACTGGAAATTATGAAATTGGTTTTAGTGAAAATACACAAAATTTGGCAAAGTTTTTAGCAAACTCTAGTAAAGAGGTTATTTTAGGTGGGGGAGATACTGTATCTGCTATAAAAAGTTTAGATATGCTAGATAAATTTAGTTTTGTATCAACTGCTGGTGGGGCAATGCTTGATTTTTTGGCAAACGAAACCCTTGTTGGTATAGAAGCTTTAAAAGAATAGATTTTAGATAAACTTTTTTATTTTCTCTAAATTTTTTTCAAAATCTTTTGGATCAGCTTTTATGTCTTTGTTTGGAAATACCCAAATGTGTGCATGATGAACTTCATCTCCAACTATTTTAGAAAGAATGAAATCTGTATCAAATGCTTGTGAGAGTGCTTTTGCTACTTTTTTTGCAACTTCAAAATATTCTCCTGCATTTGAAACATCCCAAACCCATCTGTAATGTTTTTTTGGTATAACTTGGGTATGTCCAGCGGACTGAGGATTTATATCAAGAAAAGCTAAAAAATCTTCATCTTCATAGACTTTATAACAAGGAATTTGACCTTTAACTATTTTACAAAATATACAATTATTATGATTTTCCATAACTTAATTTTAACATAAAATATGCTAAAATGAGCCAATGCAGAAATACAAAATAAGAGAAAAAATTTCAGAAGAAACTGAAAAATCTTTAAGTGGTTTATCTGATCTAACAAAACATTTACTTTTTTATAGAGGTATAGAAAATATAGATGATGCTAATATTTTTTTGAATCCAGATTATAGTAGACATTCTTTTGACCCATTTTTATTTAAAGACATCAACAAAGTTTTAGATAGAATTTTTCAAGCAATGGATCGTAATGAAAAGATTGGTATTTTTTCTGATTATGATGCAGATGGAATACCGGGGGCTGTTATTTTTTCAGATTTTTTTCATAAGATAAATTATCAAAATTTTACAGTTTATATTCCTCATAGAAATGATGAAGGGTATGGTCTAAATGAAGATGCTTTAAAAACTTTATCGAGTGAAGGTGTTGGACTTTTGATAACTATTGATTGCGGTATTTCAGATCATAAAATGATTGATTTTGCTAATTCACTTAAAATAGATGTCATTGTTACAGATCATCATATACCTCACGACTCTTTACCAAATGCTTTTGCTGTTATAAATCCAAAACAAGAAAATTGTAATTATCCAGAAAAAATGCTTTGTGGTGCTGGTGTTGTTTTTAAAATTATTTGTGCAATTATTTTAGATAAAAGATTTGAAATTTTTAGAGAAAAAAATAATTTACCTGTGGGATTTGAAAAATGGTTTTTAGATATGGCAGGACTTGCAACTTTATCTGATATGGTTCCTCTTTTAGGGGAGAATAGGAATCTGGCATATTTTGGTTTGAAAGTTTTACAAAAAAGTTCCAGATATGGTTTACTTAAACTTTTCTCTTTACTGAAAATAAATCAGAAAAATTTAAATGAAGATGATATTGGTTTTTTGATAACTCCAAGAATAAATGTTGCATCTAGGATGGGACATCCAAAAGATGCATTTTTAATGTTGTCGTCAAAAGATGAAATTTTAAGCACAGAGATGGCTGTTCATTTACATAAAATAAATGAAGAAAGGAAAGGTTTGGTTTTATCAATGACAAAAGAAATAAAAAAAATAATTGAACAAAGAGAAGATGTTGCCCTTGATGTTTTAGTTTTAGGAAATCCAAATTGGAAGCCGTCACTTTTAGGATTGGTGGCAAACTCATTTTCAGAAAGTTACAAAAAACCAGTTTTTTTGTGGGGTAAAGAAGATGGAAAAACGATCAAAGGTTCTTGTAGAAGTTCCAGTGTAAGTGTTGTTGATTTAATGAAAGAAGTTTCTTTTTTGTTTGATGAGTATGGAGGTCATTTTGGGGCTGGTGGGTTTTCCATTTCACAAGATAAAATACATCTATTACCAGATGCATTGAATACGGCCTTTAAAAAATTATCTGATTTGAAAGAGGAAAATGTTGTTTGGGTGGATAAGATTTTATCAGTTGATGATGTTTCATGGGGTCTTTGGAATGAAATAAATAAGTTCGCACCTTTTGGTGTTTCAAATCCAAAGCCTATTTTTATGTTTGAAAATATAGATATTTTAGAAGTGAAACATTTTGGTAAAGATAAAAATCATTTACAAATCTCTTTTGAGAATTCAAAAGGTTTCAAGATAATAGCTATAGCTTTTTTTAAGAGAGAGGATGATTTTAAACCTCTTTCAGAAAAGAAAAAAGTTAATTTGATTTTCAATTTGGAAAAATCTGATTTCAGAAACATTCCAGAATTGAGACTCCGTATAGTTGATATTATTTAGTTTGATATAATATATCTATGGAAAAAATAATTATTTGGACAGATGGTTCTAGTTTGGGAAATCCTGGAAGGGGAGGTTTTGGTGCAATAATATCTTCTGATGGTTATGTTTCAGAGATTGGTGGTTTTGAAGATAACACAACAAATAATAGAATGGAAATAAAAGCTGTTATTGAATCTTTGAAAAAAATTTCTAAAACTGAAAATGAAATTTTTATTTATTGTGATTCTAGTTATTTGATATCAGCAATGACATCGTGGATTTTTAATTGGCAAAGAAACGGTTGGCAGAAAAAAGATTCATCAGGGTTCTCTCCGGTTTTAAATAAAGATTTGTTTCAAGAACTTTTAGAACTTTCAAAAAATAAAAAAATAAAATGGATAAAAGTTTCTGGACATAGTGGCATACCGGCAAATGAAAGATGTGATCTCATTGCAACTTCTTTTGCTTCTTTAAACAAAATTGATCTTTACAGTGGACTTGAAAAAGATTATAAAGTTGATTTGAAATATAAAGAAGAAGATGTTTTAAAAAAAAATAAAAGCAAAGCAAAAGCTTATTCTTATGTCAGTTTGATTTCAGGAAAAATATTTATTGATGATAGTTGGGAAGATTGCAAAAAAAGAACAACTGGTCTCTCTGGTGTTAAATATAAAAAAAGCATAAGCCAGTCTGATGAAAAAAATATTATTGAAGAATTTAAAAAATTGATTTGATATTTATAAAAATTAAATGGAGCAATATTTAAAATATTCTCTTTATGGATTTGTTTTAGGAATAATATTTTCTTCTTTTGTTTCATCTTTGTTTTTTATTTTTTCCAGCATATTTATTTTTCTAGTTTTTTTAATTTTGTATGTATTTTCCAATAATGATTTAGATAAAAAAATACTTTTATCTTTTTCAGTTTTCTTTTTAGTTTTTTCTTTTGGGCAATTTAGATTTTATCTTTTTGAAAAAAGTATTAAAAATGATTTAAATATTTTTGAAAATAAAAAAGTTTACATTAATGGAAAAGTTTTTAGACAAACTGAAAGTGATGGAAATTTACAAAAAATATATTTAGAGGTCTATAAAATTAAAGATGGTTTAAAAGAAGATAAAATATCTGGCAGGGTCTTAGTTTTTGCCCCACTTTATCCAAAAATACATATTGGAGAAAATATTTCTGTCTTCGGTAAGATTCAAAAACCAGAGATTGTGGAAAATGGAGGTAAATTTTTTGATTATCCAAAATATTTAAAAAAAGACAAAATAACCCATTTAATTTATTTTGGAAATATTAAAAAAGAAGAAACTGTAAGAAAACTTTTTTCTATAAATAGTTTGTTTTATATTAAAGATTTTTTTGTAAACTCACTTTCAAAAGTTCTTAAAGAACCAGAACTTTCACTTTCTGCTGGAGTCATCTTTGGAGCAGATAGTGTTCCAAAAGACATTGATAATATGTTTAAGATTTCTGGACTTTCTCATATAACAGTTTTATCTGGTTACAACATTACAGTTCTATCTGATTTTATATTGAAAACTTTAACTCCTTTAACTTCTTTTGCAACTTCTATCTCCATATTTTCTATATTTATTTTTGTCTTTGCATCTGGAATCTCGGCAACTTCTGTCAGGGCTCTTATTATGGCATCAATCGCCATTGTTGCTAGGAGGTTTGGCAGAACATATCAGGCTTTTAATGCTTTGATTTTGGCTTTGTTTCTAATAGCTATTTTCAATCCTTTCACAATTTTATATGATTCATCTTTTCATCTTTCTTTTTTAGCAACACTTGCCATTATTTTTCTAACTCGGCTTGTTTATTCAAAAATTAGATTAAAAGAAGGTTTTTTAAAGGAAATACTTGCAACTACCATCTCAGCTCAAATGGCAACAATACCTTATATACTTTTTATGACTTCAAAAATTTCTGTTTATTCACTGATTTCAAATATTTTAGTTTTACCCTTTGTTCCAGTTGCTATGTTTTTAGGTTTTTTGGTTGCTTTTTTAGCATATATACCATTTATCGGTATTTCAACAGCTTTTCTTCTTCATATCATCTTAAAATATTTTATATTTGTTGCAAATTCAATTGGAAAAATACCATATTCAAGTGTTGAGATTTCCTTTGGAAAATTACAAATGTTTATTTGCTATTTTTTACTTGTATATTTTTGGTTTAAATATGGAGATTAAGTTATTTTGTTTTATCTAAAATTTTCTTCTATGTTTTGCCAGTTTATGTTTTTGAAAAAATCTTCAATATAATTTTTCTTTCCAGATGGTTTGTAATCAGAAACATAGGAGTGTTCCCACATATCAAGCATCAATATTGGAGTAAGTCCTGTTAAATGTCCCATTTGTTGCTCTTCGGCAAAAGTGTTCAGTAGACTATTTGTTTTTTTGTCATAATACAGCACAGCCCATCCAATACCTCTGGTTAAAGCAATTGATTTAAATATATTTTGCCATTTTTCAAAAGATCCAAAATCTTCAACTATTTTTTTATAAAGTAGACTCTCTGTATTTATATCCCTATATCCTCCTTCAAGAGAGTTAAAATAGTATTCGTGATTTCTCATACCATCAAACTCAAAGCCAAATCTTCTTTGTAACTCTCCTAAAATATATGAATTCTTTTCACTATCAACCATAAGCTCTTCCATTTTCTCCAATATTAGATTGCTATGTTTTACATAACCACTGTAAAGTTTCAAGTGTTCTGTTATAGAAACATCACTTATTCCTAAAAGATTTGGTATTTGAAATTGTTTCTCTTGAAATTTAATCATTTTTTTAATTTATATTTATTTTTTATATAATAGATCATAACATGTTTTTGTCTGTAAAATCATTTTTTAAAGAAAATTTGAAAGAAATTTTTGTTATTCTGTTGTTTTTTGTAACAATTTTAATATATTTTCAAGTTTTTTCTTTAAATGAACAGAAACTTAAAATTGTTTTTATGGATATAGGGCAAGGAGATTCTGTTTTAATCAAATCTCCAACTGGAAATAAAGTTATTGTAGACGGTGGGCCAAAAAATAGTTTGTCAAAAGCTCTTTCTAGAAATTTATATTTTTGGGATAGGGAAATAGATATAATCATTGTCACAAATCCAGACAGAGATCATTTTGAAGGTTTTATACAACTTGTTGATAGTTACAAAGTTGGCCTTTTTATAAAACCAGAAGTAAAAGCTCTGGAAAATCCAGCATACAGTGAACTTTTAAATAAAATAGAGCAAAAAGGTGTTAAAACTATAACTGCTGTTTCTGGTCAAAAAATAGATATAGGCGGTGGAGCTACTATGGAGATAATTTTTCCAGACAGGGTTGGTCTTGAGGATTTGACACATAATGATGGTTCTATTGTTTCTATTCTTTCCTACAAAGATCAAAAAGTTTTATTGACTGGTGATAGTACAGAGGCAATAGAAAAATATTTAGTATTAAATTATGGTTCAAAAATTAAAGCAGATATACTAAAAGTTGCTCATCATGGTTCAAAAACATCTAGTAGTGATATTTTTTTAAAAACAGTATCACCTAAATGGGCCATCATATCAGCTGGTGTCAAAAATCAGTTTGGACATCCTCATAAAGAGGTTTTAGATAGATTAACAGAAAATAGTATAGAAATTTTAGGCACTTATAAACTAGGGGATATAGTTTTTGAAAACAAAGGTTACGGTTTTTATAGAAAATGATACTATATTATTCCAGCTTTTTTTAGTGTCACAAAAGCACCATTTTTTTGAATAGTCTTTATCGCTCTTGCTGATAGGTCTAGTGTAATAGTTTTATTGATTTCAGGAACAAAAACCCTTTTCTTTTGAAGGTTTGCATATCTTCTTCTTATTCCTCTAGGATTAAATTTTGTAGCACGAGTCCTGTTAGAGTATCCACCTCCTAAGATTGAAGATTTATTTGTTATTTTACATACTTTCGCCATAATGAAGATTATGTTAACATAAAATAAATTATTTGCAACTTTTATGTCACTTGATTTTATATTTTCAATAATAATTTTGATTTTCTCTGTCGTTGTTCACGAGCTATCTCATGGTGTAGCTAGCTATATGTTAGGAGATAATACGGCAAAATATCAAGGTCGTCTGACATTAAATCCGTTTAAACATTTGGATCTGTTTGGGTCTTTTGTATTACCGGCTTTAACTTATATTTCAGGAGGTTTCATTATTGGTTGGGCTAAACCTGTCCCTTATAATCCATATAATCTAAAGAATCAAAGGTGGGGTGAAGCCATAGTTGCTTTTGCTGGGCCATTTTCTAATTTTGTAATAGCCCTGTTTTTCTCTTTACTTATAAGGTTTAACTTTATATTTTCTTTTGTTGGTTTTGATTTTAACCAGAGTTTATATGTTATTTTTATAAGTATAATACTAACAAATCTTACTTTAATGGTTTTTAACCTATTTCCAATACCGCCACTTGATGGTTCTAAGATTTTATACTCTTTTTTCCCAAATAGTCTGCACCACCTTAGATCAAAGATGGAAAGTTATGGGCCTATGTTTTTAATACTTTTTGTTTTCTTTTTGTGGGAGTTTGTAACTCCTATTGTATTTATCCTCTTTAAGCTATTGACAGGTCAGGCTTGATTTCCATTTAATTAAATAAATTGCTGTTCATCGGTTCATTCTGGGGGGTTGGAGTTTGCTCGCATCGGCTTTCTCCTACCCCCCTCTATTTTTTTATAAAAATCTATATTAAGATGCTATGGATACTATACAAGATGTCTGTCTGATTATAATTATGTCTTATATTATAAAAACAACACTTGCTTTTTTTTAGTAAATATATTAGAGTATCTTGCAATGTCAACAATAAATCAATTAATAAGAAAGAAGAGGGTAAATGTTAAAAGAAAGGTTAGAACTGTTGCTCTAACTCGTGGTTTTAATCATATTAAAAACAAGCCAGTTTTTTACTCATCTCCATTTAAAAGTGGTGTTTGCACAAAGGTTACAACTAAAACTCCTAGGAAACCAAACTCTGCTATTAGAAAGATTGCTAGGGTTAAACTTAAAAATGGTATGGAAGTAACTGCTTATATACCAGGAATAGGTCACTCTCTTCAAGAGCACTCTGTTGTTTTGATAAGAGGGGGAAAAGTTAGAGATGTCGGTCTTCGTTATCAGATAGTTAGAGGTGTTTTGGATGCAACAGGTGTTGAAGCTAGAAGACAGGCAAGGTCACAGTATGGTAATAAAAAACCAAAAGCTGCTAAATAATTTTAATAAGAAAAGAAAAAATGAGAAGAAAAATTAGAAATAAAAAAGTACTTAAACCAGATTATATTTATAATTCTGCTAAAATAGCTAAGTTTATAAACTATGTAATGGTTAGAGGTCAAAAAGAAACTGCAAGAAGTGTTGTTTATGATGCTTTAAATACTATAAAAGATATTGCAAAAGTGGAGGATCCTATGGAAGTTTTTGACACAGCTCTAAAAAATACAGCACCTCTTATGGAAGTTAGATCAAGAAGGGTTGGTGGTGCAAACTATCAAGTTCCAAAAGAAGTTAGACCAGAGAGAAGAAGTTTCCTTTCAATGAAATGGATAGTAGAAGCTGCTAGAGCTAAAAAAGGAAAACCTATGGCTTTAAAACTAGCTGATGAAATAATGCTTGCTTATAAAAATGAAGGTGAGGCTGTAAAGAAAAGAGAAAATACTCACAAGATGGCTGAAGCAAACAAGGCTTTTGCTCATTTTGCTTGGTAATTTTGATGTCTTTTTTAAAAATTTAATTCCCTCTATCTTTTAGGTTACTAAAAAACATTTTGAATATTTTTAGTTGAAAATCAGAAAATCTTTGGTTTTTTATAACAGTGGCTGTTTCTGTATCAAAATCTATAAAAGCCACAGTGTCTTTGTATATAAGCTCTGTAATATTATGGTCAAAACTATCGAAGTCTTCGGGTATATATTTTGTATGTCTCCATATTTTAGGTAATCTTCTTTTTGCAGTTTTTTCGTTTGTTATAACATATTTTTCTATTTCACTATCTGGTCCCATAGTTTTTTTGAAATATAAGTCTGGGTAATATTTTTTAGCTATATTTGAACTCCTAGGTGATTCGTATCTATATATAGCATCACCTTTGTGACTTTTTTGTATTATGTTTTGATATATATTAGATATAGCTTTTTTACCTTCGTGGTATGAAACATCTGGTCTTTTTTGACTTCCTAAATACAATCGTGACATTTCAGGCATAATCTCTTCTAGTGAATTTTGTAATTCATTTGTCAGTAATTTTAATTTTTCAGGATTTTCAGCTATAAACATAATTCTTTTACCTGATTTTACTTTTGATATAAGACTTTTTGATATTAAATTTGGTATATTTCTGTAAATTGTCGGTCTATATATACCAGTCTGTCTTGTAATTTCTGATATTGATGCCCTGTGGTTTTTTAATAAACATAAATATATATCGCTTTCTATTTCAGTTAAACCAAGTGATTTTAGTGTTTTTTCTATATACATTTTAATATGTGTATTATTTATAATACACATATTATTGCACAAAAGTCTTTAAATATAAAGACTTTTTTATTTTATTAAATAAAACAATACAATATGGAATCAAATATGATACATATTTTTTAATTTAATTTAAGATATTACAAGGAGTATGAAATGAACATTGAAACAAATCATCGTATAAGATTTAGTCATTATCCGAGGAAATTAGTATTAGTAAGACATGGTCAGTCAGAATTTAATAAAGTCAATATAACAATTGGATTAGATTCTTCTCAAAAAGATCAATTTTCTGATGTTAGTGATCAGAAAGTTACCTTGACTGATCTTGGTGTAAGTCAAGCTGTTTTAACAGGTAAAGTTTTGTGTGAGCTTGGTCTATATTTTGATCTTGCTTATCATTCTGGTTATGTAAGAACAAAATCTACTTTAAAACACATATTAGATGGTTTGCCTGTAAATACCGTTATAGAAAATTTTAATTTAAGAGAAAGAGAAACAGGTTATACTTTGGGTATGACTAGACAAGAAATGAAAAATTATTTTCCTTTTCTTGACTCATATTTTAAGAAAAATGGACAGTTTTTTTCTAGACCAATTGGTGGAGAGAGTTTGTGTGATTTGTATAACAGAATCACACAGTGTTTATCTCAAATATTTACAGATACACAAGAAAAAAATGTATTGATATCTACTCATGGCAGGGTAATACAAGTCATCAGGTTCATTTTGGAAGACGGTTGGTCTTTGGATAATATAGAGAATTTTCTTTCTTTACCTGGTCCAGAAAATTGTAGTGTTACAACCTATGATTATCTGAAAGAAGATGAAGGGATGATTTTAAGAGAATACAACAAAGTATTTTATGGGGTTTAAAACCCCTTTTATTTTTCTTTGCTTTTTAATCTGTTTTGGTATATAGTATTTTCACGAAATCTTTTAGGTTTTTTTGTTGCAAACCTCTTAGGTTCTAATTATTTATTATATTATTATTTAACAATTTTTATGAATCGTGATTATCCATTAGAGAGAGTTAGAAACTTTGGTATTATAGCCCATATTGATGCTGGAAAAACTACCACATCAGAGAGGATACTTTACTATACAGGTATGTCTCATAAGATAGGTGAAGTTCATGATGGGCAGGCTACAACTGACTGGATGGAGCAGGAAAAAGAAAGAGGTATTACTATTACAGCAGCTGCCATAACTTGTTTTTGGAATCCTACATATATGGGAGCTGATGTTTCTAAAAAACACAGATTTAATATTATAGATACACCAGGTCACGTTGACTTTACTGTTGAGGTAGAGAGATCTTTAAAGGTTTTAGATGGTGGTGTTGTTGTTTTTGATGGTGTTGCAGGTGTTGAGCCTCAATCTGAAACTGTATGGAGACAGGCTGACAAATATCATGTTCCAAGAATTTGTTTTATAAACAAACTAGATAGAACAGGAGGTTCTTTTGAAAGATCATATAAGTCTATATTGGAAAGACTCAATAAAAATGCTGTAAGGATTCAAATTCCAATAGGTGAAGAGTCAAATTTTGAAGCTGTTGTAGATCTTATAAAAATGAAGGCATACTACTTTGAAGGTGATATGGGAAATACAATAAGAGAAGCTGAAATTCCAGAAAGTTATTTAGCTGATGCAAAAAAATACAGAGCAGAGATGATAGAGAAAGTTGTTGAATTTGATGATGAGACTATGCAAGCCTACCTTGAAGGTAATGAACCTAACAATGATCAAATAAAAGCTCTTATAAGAAAAGGAACCATTGCAAATAAAATGTTTCCTGTTATGACTGGATCAGCTTTGAAAAATAAAGGTGTTCAGTTGGTTTTGGATGCGGTTATTGATTTTCTACCTTCACCTCTTGATATCCCTCCGGTTAAAGGTCACGATACTAAAACAGGAGAGGAAATTATAAGAAAAGCATCAGATTCAGAACCATTTTCAGCATTGGCATTTAAATTACAGACAGATCCTTTTGTTGGTCAATTAACTTTCTTTAGAGTTTACTCTGGAACAGTTGAATCCGGATCTTATATCTACAACTCAACAACTGGTGAAAAAGAAAGACTTGGAAGAATAGTTAGACTTCAAGCCAATCAAAGAGAGGAGGTTAAAAAAGTTTTTGCAGGCGAGATAGCTGCGGCTGTTGGTCTTAAAAATGCAAAAACTTCACATACTTTCTGTGATGAAAACAATCCTATCATCCTTGACCCTATAAAATTTGCAGAACCGGTTGTTTCTCTCCGTATAGAACCAAAAACAAAAGCCGATCAAGAAAAAATGGGTATGGCACTTAAAAAACTTTCTGATGAAGATCCAACATTTAGAATATCAAGCAATCTTGAAACAGGAGAAACTATAATATCTGGTATGGGAGAGCTTCATTTGGAAATAATGATAGATAGAATGAAAAGAGAGTTTTCCGTTGAAGCAAATGTTGGTAAACCTCAGGTTGCATATAGAGAAACTATATTGGGAACAGCTGAAGCTGAAAACAAGTATATAAAACAAACTGGTGGAAAAGGTCAATATGGACATGTAAAATTGAACATAAAACCTATGGAAGCTGTCGAAGAAGGACAAAAGATTCCTAAAAATGTTAAAAGATATGATGAGTTTGAGTTTGTTGACTCTATAAAAGGAGGTGTTATTCCAGCAGAATTTATTCCAGCTGTTGAAAAAGGTGTCAAGGAGGCAATGGAGAGGGGAATTGTTGCTGGTTACAAGATGGTAAATGTATCTTGTGAGCTTACTTTTGGTTCATATCACGATGTTGACTCATCTGAAATCGCTTACAAGATAGCAGCTTCTCAAGCTTTCCAAGATGCTGCAAAGAGAGCAAGACCAGTTATACTTGAACCTATTATGAAGGTTGAAGCTGTGATGCCAGAGCAGTTTATGGGAGATGTTACAGGTTCTCTTTCTTCAAAGAGAGGTCAAATAGAAGGTATGGAAGATAGATTTGGACTTAAAGTTATAAAAGCAAAAGTTCCTCTTTCTGAAATGTTTGGATATACAACAGATATAAGATCAATGACTCAAGGTAGAGGTTCTGTAACAATGGAATTTGATCATTATGAAGTTGTTCCTCCAAATGTTGAAAAAATGATAGTTGAATCAAGAAAATAATCTATTTAAATTTAGAAAATCAGAAGTTATAAACAAAAATCAACAAAAAAGTTGATTTTTGTTTTGCTTTTGTTTTTGTGGCATAGTAAAATATTTATAATATGACAGAAGAACCTAAAAAACCAAAAACAAATGAAGGTGCTGAAGGTCAAATAGATTCTAAAAAAATTGAAGATTTTAAAAAGAAAATTATTGAAAAAGTTGGAGATAAAGGATATGATTTTCTTTCTATTCCTGAGGTTAAAAAGATGTTACAAGAAGTTGATGTAAAAGATGAAGAACATGATAAATATCTTAGCGAACTTATATCAGATAATGTGTTATATCATGTATCGCCTTTGAGAAAGTGTGCTTTAAGTAGGGCATCTTTTTTTGAGGTATTTTATGATGATGGTTTTATTGTTCATAATAATAATAATATTGAACTAATTGAATTACAAAGAATCAATATGTTTGATGGGAATAAACCAGGAGATTTTCTTAAGAGTAATTTCATTGATCAGCTTTTTAACTTGACAAAATATAGTCCTGTTGATCTATCAACATATGAAGGTGTTCGTAAATTATTTGCAGCAAATGAAAAATTTATTGAACCTGATTTTCAAAATAAATTTATTGATTTTTTACGAGAAAAAAAAGGAAAAGAATTATCAGAATTAGGTTTATTTAAATATGATGATGAGGATATTGTGGTTGATGGAATAACTGTTTTTAAAAAAGGAGGTATTTATATTATAAAAAATGTATATCCTGTGGTATATATAATTTCTGGTGATTATGATGTGGAAGATCGGTTTAAACAAATAGAAAAAAATGATATTGTCGGTTTTCTTAATCTTTTAAAGGAGTTAGGGCAAGCTTCTGCACAACCTAATCCAGAATCTCCAACACCTCCAAATGCACCAGAACAACCAGTTGTTGTTCCTGATAAGAGAGAAGAACAAGGTCAAGTTGCTCCTCCTGTCACTACACCACCACTTCCACCATCTCCTATTGAACCTGTTTCAGAAAAATTGGATAAATTAAAAAATAAAATTTGGAACAAGATAAAAAGACTTGGTTATATTTATGTATATAGAACTCTTGATATTTTAAAAAAAGATCAGGTTGAAGCTGATGAAGATGAGGTAGTTAAGGCTCTTGATTTATTGGTTGGTGAAGGTGTTCTTGTAAAAAGCGAATATTTTGATGGAAAATATTATTTAAAAGGAGATGGTGATTGTATAAAATCAGCAAAACTCTATTTTCTTAAAGAGTTTATGAAAAGAAATGGTTTGGTTAATCTTTTTAAAGAAGAAAAAATAAATATTTTTAATATTTTGTCTAATTCAAGTTTGGTTGAAATTGAAAGGTTATTTAACAAATTAAAACAACAAGGTAAAATAACTCAAAATTCGTTTGAAGAGAACATGAATAATTTTCATGTTGTTACTTTTCCTGATCGTAGTTTAAGTGATGATATTTTAGATGCTTATAGATTTATAGATAAAGAAACCGGAAAATCAATTTTAAATGCTGGAATCTTACCTTTAAGTAAAAAATATATTGATTTTTTGATCGAAATTACTGAGAATTTTCAATTAGATTATATTGCAGATATTTTAAATCATCAAGAAGGGTCTCTATCAAGACAATTTTTACCCGTTGATGTTATCCCTGGAGTGGATAAAATACAAACAAGGCCTACTGTTAGTGCTACTCCTGAACAACCTGTTTCAGCACCAGTAGAACCTGCTCCCGCACAACCACAAGTTGATGCGCCAAAAGTGCCACCTCAACTTGCCCCAGATACACAACCCCAAACTCCGTCTGTTGATGGTGGTGGTGTGGTTAAAGGTACTGAGAATGAAGCTGTTGAGAGTCTGGATATTATTACAAGGGGATTTGGTGAATACTTAGATGAAATATTTGAAAAAGGTAAATTAGGTAGAAATTATAAACAGACTTTTTTGGATTTTCTAAAAGATAAAAAAATAAAATATTCTTATACAGAAAGAGATGAAGAACTTGTGATTAATCATCTTGTTGAAATTGGTCTTGCTGAAGAAGTGCAAAGTTATATTTTATGTAATAATAATCAAGTTTTTTTTCCAGGAGATGTTATTTCTAAAAAAACTTTAAGTAAAGCAGAAGAAAGAGGTTATGGACGATATAATGTTCTCGAAAAATTTCTAGTTGATTTTATTAAATCTAAACCTGAACTTAGTTTAAAGTATGAAGATATATTTTACGGTGTAATACCTAGTTTAAAAAACGATATCAATGCATCAAAATTTATGTGTTTTTTGGATAAATCACTTATTGATAAGGTTTTAGGTGATTTGGTCAGCGAAGGTGTCTTAATAAAAGCTGAAGAAGATATTTTTGATGAACATGAAAATATTGTTATTAAAAATGGTCGTCATTATAGAAAAGATTATTTTAAAGTTCAAAAAGATAAAGCAGAAGCGGTTGATAGAGATAAACAACCAGAACCTGAACCATTACCTGGATCAAATCCAGATGGAGATGTTGATAATCCTGAAGATGTTTCTGATAAAGGTTTAGATGCTCTTAGAGATGAATATGCAGACCTTCTGTCTAGACATAAGAAAAGAAAAAGTAAGTTAGCTGGCATACTAAGTCTAATTAGAAAAAAAGGTGCAAATGTTGCTCAACCAGAAGTTACAGATGAAGTTTTGAAAAAAGCCGAAAATGCTTATAAGGAAAAAGTTAAAGGAGAAATAGTGGAAATTTTAGAGAAAAACCAAGATAAAGAGGAGGTTGTAACCTTGAAAGGAGGTTCTTATGTAAAAGCAGAAACAGGAACATCTTTTAGTGAAAAAACACCTGGTGTTTTAAGAATAAATAAAGCAGTTTTGAGTTTTGTTGAAGGAGAAACAGAAAAATTGTTTAAAGCTGAGGAACGGTTTGGTCAAGGAGAATCAAATAAAGCTTTAAAAATTTTGAAAAAAGCTGTTGGTAAATATAGAGAATGGGAAGCTGATGGTAAGTATAGAAAATATGTTAAATGGATAATACCAGGTCTTTTGGTTGCAACTGGTGGTTATATATTTGCTGGGTTTACGATCGCTGGGGCTGTTGGTGCTGGAACTACCAGAATTGCAAGGTCTACTTTGTCTGGATTGGTATCTCCTGTTGTTGGAAAAGCGGTTCATAGTGGGTTCACTGGTAGTTACGAAAGGAAATATAAAAGAGATCTAACGGAAGCTGTTGGAAAAATGGATTCAGGTAAACTTGATGAGTTGCAAAAACAAGTTGAAGATAGGTATAAGAAAAGAAAATTGCATCAAAAGCTTACAAAATTTGCCACAATAGGTTCTATTCTTTTGGTTGGTGGTGCTATGAATATAGGTGCAAATGCTTTGTTTGCAGGTTCTGGACCATCAATATCTGGTGCTAAAGAGGTAACAGACAAAATTGGTGGTGGTGGTTCGGGTCCTACAGGAGGGACTGGTCAAACAGGGCCAACAGGCGGAACTGGTGGAACCGGAAGTACTAGTCCGACAGGGCCAACAGGCGGAATTAAACCAACTGTACCATTAACTAATTCAGAAAAAACAGTTGTGTCAGTAGGAGATTTGGAAAAAATAAAAACTGTTGAAGGAATTAGGGTATCATCAAATGGTTCTATTGAAACTATAAAAGAACTTAAAGCTTTGTTAAATGATAAAGTAAATACTTCTGTTCCTGATAATATTAAAGGACTCTTTAATGATACCCCTGAAAGTATTACAAGAAAACTTGGACTTTGGAAGCCTGGAGCTGACCAAGAATCAGCTTTGCTTATGGATGGTGATAGTATTGTAGTTAAAGAAAATGGGATTGTGGCTATTAAAAAAGCAAATGGTGATACTCCTGTGATTCTAATTGATTCAAAAGGAAATATTCATCCTTATTATGAGGGTAATAAAATGTTCCATTCTCAAATGCCTGAAAAAGTTCAGGTCAAACAATTTGATGCAACTAAATTTTTAGAGCAAAAGAAACCAGATCCACAGGTTTTGATAATAGACCCTGATGATGTTCCTACGGTGTTTGAAGTAGAATCAGCAGAAATAAGCCCTGGTGAATATGCTATTATTGAACATAAAAAAAGTCCTTTTAATAATGATTTAGATACAATACCTAAATATAATACAGATAGTGGTATTAACACAGTTGTTAAAGATGTTGTTGAACAAGGTCCAGGAGAGCGGGTGGTTCCTATTGATGATTATGAAGAAAATGGATATATAAAATATAACGAGGTGGGTGGGGTTAAAAGTATTTTAAATGCTAATAGTAATGATATATCTAATTTTGTAACAAATAGAGATGGTGCTCATATAGAATTAAAAGATGAATATCAATTTGGGTCAAGTCCAAGTGATATAGAATCCCGTCTTACTTATAACAAGGCTATAACAAAATTATCAACAAAAGGTCAATTTTCTACTGATTATAAAATAAATCTGCCATATAAAAAATATAATAATAGTTTTTTTAACATATCGGTTGATGAAAGTAAAAAAATGAGAGTGTCTTTAAATGGTAAACCGCTCGCTGAAACAGTGGGTATTGATAAAAAAGGGAAATTGGTAATGGATTTCAATAAAGATTTACCTAAAAAGACATCTTGGTTTTTGGGTAGAAAAACAGAATGGTATAAAGCTTTTGAAGAATTTAGAGATAATGTTGTTAAGAAAGAAAATGGTGTTTACAAGGTAGGTAGTGTTACACTTCCTGGTGTTCCTAAAAAATAATAAAAATTGTGTATAAATAAAAAATTATTAAGTAGGTTATGGTAAAATAATAAAAATATGAAATATCTTCCAGATGAAATAATAAAAGAGTGGGGACTGACTAGTTTTTCACCAGAGGAGCAGATTGAAATGGTTGAGAAACTAAACAAAATACTTTATCAGCTTATCTTAGGTGAAGCTATAGAACTTCTTCCAGAAAATGAGCAAGATGAACTGGATCTTTTTGCTGAAAGAGAAAGCACAACACCAGAGATGATTTTAGCTTTTCTTGCTAGCAAAATACCAAATTTTGAACAAATAAGATTGAACAAAATAAACGAAGTAAAAAGTTTGGTCTTATCCCAATAATTTTTTCTTGACTATTTTCTCTGTTTGGTTTACTATTATCAAAGCGATTTTTCGCATTTTGATAGTTGTAAAAGTATAGAGACTCTCGAGATTTATACTTTCATAATTATCCAAGATAATTATAAATTTATTAGTTATTTATTATTTTAAAAAATATGGCAGAAACTTTTGATAGATCAAAACCACATATCAATGTGGGAACAATAGGTCACGTTGACCATGGAAAAACAACATTAACAGCGGCTATTTTAAATGTTTTACATAGAGCAGGAAAGGATGTAAAGCTAAAAGCAGTTGATCAGATAGACTCAGCTCCTGAAGAAAAAGCCAGAGGTATTACTATTGCTCTTTCTCACAACGAGTATGTTTCAGATGCTAGACACTATGCTCACGTAGATGCTCCTGGTCACGCTGATTATATTAAAAATATGATTACTGGTGCTGCTCAAATGGACGGTGCTATTTTGGTTGTTGCTGCAACAGACGGTGCTATGCCACAGACTCGAGAACATGTTCTTTTGGCAAAACAAGTTGGTGTGCCAAAAATAATAGTTTTCCTAAATAAATGTGATATGGTTCCAGATAAAGATTTGATAGATCTTGTTGAAGCTGAAGTTAGAGAACTTCTAACAAAAAATGGCTTTGATGGTGATAATTGTCCTGTTATAAGGGGATCAGGATTGAAAGCTCTTGAAGCAACATCTAATGAAGATGAGTGGTCACAAAAAGTATTGGAGCTTGTAAATGCTATGGATACTTATTTCCCAATACCACAAAGAGATACAGATAAACCTTTCCTTATGCCAGTTGAAGATATCTTCTCTATTGAAGGTCGTGGAACAGTTGTTACAGGAAGAATAGAAAGAGGTGAGGTTAAAGTTGGAGAAGAAATAGAAGTTGTTGGTCTTAAAGACAGTGTTAAATATACTGTTACAGGTATTGAAATGTTCAACAAATCACTAGATAAAGGTATTGCAGGAGATAATGCAGGGATACTTTTGAGAGGTGCTAAAAAAGAGGATATTTCAAGAGGACAAGTTTTGGCTAAACCAGCATCTGTAAATCCACATACAGAGTTTGAGGCAGAGGTTTACATATTGAAAAAAGAAGAAGGAGGAAGACATACACCATTCTTCTCTGGATATAAACCTCAATTCTATATCAGAACAACTGATGTTACAGGAGATGTAACACTTAAAGAAGGTGTAGAGATGGTTATGCCAGGAGACACAGTTACATTTAAGGTTAAACTTATTGCACCTGTTGCTCTAGAAGAAAAACAAAGATTTGCTATTAGAGAGGGTGGTAAGACAGTTGGTGCTGGTGTTGTTACAAAAATAGTTGCTTAAAAATTATAAAAAACTTAAATGACAAAAGAAGTCTCAAAAAAGAAGTCAGTATCAAAAGCATCAAAAGATGATGTTGTATCTAAACTTAGAATCAGAGTTAGTGCTTATGAATATAAAATACTAGATGTGTCTGTAAAACAGATCATAGATACAGCACTGAGGTATGATGCTACTGTTTTAGGTCCTATACCACTTCCTACTATGTCTAAAAAATATACAGTAAATCGTTCGTCTTTTGTCTTTAAAAATGCAAGAGAACAGTTTGAAATGAGAGTTCATAAGAGATTATTGGATATTTTAAATCCTAATCAAAAAATTATGGAATCACTAACAAATCTGTCATTACCTTCTGGGGTAAATATAGATGTTAGAATAATATAAACTACAGATTGGCACTCTGAAAATTTCAGAGTGCTTGCTGTGTAGTTTAAAAAAGCTTTACAATATATATCTTTTTTGATAGTATCCCTTGTAAACAAAATATTTTATGAAGTTTTTAGTTGGAACAAAAATGAATATGACCCAAATCTTTGATGATGCGGGTAAAGTTAGTCCAGTAACTTTGGTTAAAGTTGATCCTTTGACTGTGGTTTCTAAAAAAACTATTGAAAAAGATGGTTATCAAGCTGTCGTTTTGGGATATGGATCTAAAAGCTTAAAGAACATCTCAAAACCTCAAAAAGGTCAAATGAAAGATCTAGGTTCTTTTAAGGGTCTTATTGAATTTAAAACATCTGAAGAACTATCAGTTGGTGACAAGTTTGATATCGGTGTTTTCTCAAATGGAGATGATGTTACTGTAACATCTGTATCAAAAGGAAAAGGTTTTCAAGGTGTTGTAAAAAGACATGGATTCTCTGGTGGTCCAAGAAGTCATGGTCAAAAACACTCTGAAAGAGAACCAGGTTCTATTGGTGGTGGTGGTAGAGATGGTGGTAGAGTTGCAAAAGGTAAAAGAATGGCCGGTAGAATGGGTTCTGATACAGTTACTATAAAAGGACTTAAAGTATTAAATATTGATTCTGAAAATGGTGTTGTATATGTAAAAGGAGCAATAGCTGGAAGGAGAGGAACTTTAATAAAAATCAAAGGATAATAATATGGAAGCAGTAGTATATAATCAAAAAGGAAAAGAGGTTTCAAAAATCAGTTTACCTGAAAATGTTTTCGGTGTTAAATGGAATGCTGATTTGGTTCATCAGGTTATAACATCGATGGAATCAAACAAGAGAACACCTGTTGCTCATGCAAAAACAAGAGGTGAAGTTTCTGGTGGAGGTAAAAAACCTTGGAAGCAAAAAGGGACTGGTAGAGCAAGACACGGATCAACTCGTTCTCCTATATGGGTAGGTGGAGGTGCTGCTCACGGACCTAGAAATGAGAAAAATTATACTAGAAAAATAAACAAGAAAATGAAAGCCAAAGCGGTTTACACTATACTTTCTAGCAAATTTTCAGATGGAAAAATCCTTTTTGTTGATTCTCTCGCTTTTGAAAAACCAAAAACAAAAGATGCTATTTCTATTTTAAATAATTTCTCTGCTATAAAAGCATATTCAGATATTTTCAAAAAAAAGAAAAATTCAGCAGTTGTTGCAATATCTTCACCTGATTTAAATACAAAAAAAAGTTTTTCAAATATTTCAAATATAAAGATAGATGAAGTTAGAAACATAAATCCTGTTGACTTGTTAAATTATAAATACATTGTTATAGAGAATCCAGAAAAAAGTCTAGCTTTTATAGAAAGTAAATTAAAATAATATGAAAACAGCAGATATACTTATAAAACCACATATTACAGAAAAATCAGCTATAAAAGGTGAGTCATCTGTTTATGTATTTGAAGTAAATAAACTTGTTACTAAAAAACAAATAGAAAAATCATTTAAAGATACTTATAAATTATCTCCAATAAAAATCAATATTGTAAATATTCCTCAAAAAGCAGTTTTTGTAAGAGGTAAAAGGGGTCTTAGAGCTGGAATGAAAAAAGCATATGTTTACTTAAAGAAAGGTGAGAAGATAGAAATTTAATTTAAATTTATGAAAAGATATAAACCAACAACAGCAGGAAGAAGAGGTATGACAGGTATAAAATACTCGTCTGTTTTGACATCTTCTAGACCGGTTAAAAGTCTAACAAGAGGTTTTAGTAGATCTGTTGGTAGAAATAATAGCGGTATTATTACAACAAGACATAAAGGAGCTGGTCATAAAAGACTTTGGAGAGAGATTGATTTTAGATATGAAAAATTAAATATTCCTTATACTTTAAAAACTGTTGAATATGATCCAAATAGATCAGGATTTATCGGTCTTGTTTCATATAAAGATGGAGAAAAAAGATATATTCTTTTACCTAAAAATGTAAAAGTTGGTGACCAGTTTATAACAGGAGCAAATGTTGAACTTAAAGTTGGTAATAGAATGCCACTTAAAGATGTGACTTTGGGAACTTTTGTCTACAATGTAGAGGTAAAACCAAACGGAGGTGCAAAACTTGCTAGATCTGGTGGAAGTTATATTGAAGTAGTTGCAAGAGATAATGGATATGTTGACCTTAAAATGCCATCAGGAGAGATAAGAAAAGTTTTGGAAACTTGTTATGGGACAATAGGGGAAACTTCAAATAATGAAAATAGATTAGTTAATCTAGGTAAAGCTGGTAGAAATAGATGGCTCGGTATTCGTCCAACTGTTCGTGGAACAGCTCAAAACCCAGTAGATCACCCATATGGAGGTGGAGAAGGAAGACAAGGAAGAGGTAGAAGAAGAGCTATATCTGTTTACGGTAAACCAACAGGAAAAGGACAAAAAACAAGAACTCCAAAGAAATATTCAAACAAACTCATTGTCTCTCGTAGAAAAGTTGGAAAAAAGAAATAACAAAATCAAAAAACTCCTCTTGGAGTTTTTTGATTGTATTTTGGATAAAGGGAAGATTTACACTGAAGGTAAGCCAGATCATATTATTTCATCTAGTGTTTTAGAAAAAGTGTTTTTGGGTAAATAGGGAAGTTTTTAATATTAGTGGGTTTCATTTAACATACCATCTTTCCACTTTTTTCTGTTTTCTGTATTTATGTCTATTTAATCTTTTGATGTGATCAACCTATCTTCATCCTCTTCCAAAAGTTCTTTGATTTTTGGGATTATGCACTGATCTTGTATTTCAGGATGTTCTTTGATGTAATATATTATTTTATCTTTTTTTCTTTCCATTTTTTCATCATTTAATATTTGCTCCAACAGCAATGCTTCTTCGTGAAATCCAGATGAAGTCATCTGTTCTTCCCATTTGTAAAGAGGTATTTGACCTAAAACAGATCTTAAAAGAATAACTCTTCCTTCCATACCAAAACGATTATATATATATAAAAGCCATTGAACCTCTTCTGTTTGTTCTAATAGTATTCTGACATATTCATTCCAAACTCTATTTTTTATATATGAAGATATGTTCATGTCGTATGTTATTTGATCGAAATAATCATAAACATCGTCTTTTATAGTTAAATTATTTATATAATCAAAACTAAATGTTGCATACAAATCTGCCAATATTTCATCTTTAGCTTCATCTAGTATTTTATGAATTAAAGGTTTAAATGATTTTATAATCTCTTTGTGTGTTATTTTCTTTTTTGATTTTCTATTTTGTAGGAGTTGATATTTTTTTCTTAAGAGCTCAATGTCATCATTGTTCATTTTTAACCAAAATGTTCTTTTGTTTATCCCTGATAAAGATGCAAATATTGAATTATGAAAATGACCTTTTTCATGTTCTTTTGCTATTTCATTACCTTCAGGTCCAATTACAATTATTGGGATAGTCATTCTGTTATATATAGTATTTCTTCTTACAAGAGCTTTGTTATTGTAGAAACCATCTATTTTTTCTCCGCGATCATCTGTTTTTTTAAAATCTTCTGCATTTTTAATCCATAAAGTTACAGCAAAAGTATCTGTTGTATCTAAAACAACTAAGTCTTTTGGTTCTTGTCCATATGATAGATCTTCAAACAAATCTCTTGCAGTTAAATTCGGGTCTGGTTTTTCTAAAAAAATCTTAAATTTTTTTATTCTATCTATCAGTTCTTCTACAAAGGCTTTTATTGTTTCTGGATGTGCCTTATATCTAGATTTATCTTTTATCATATTCCAAATCTCTTCTTCTGTTATATTAGGATTTTTTTCAATATTAAATACTATATATTCCATTATCATCGCATTGTCTAGCATAATATTCATTCTAAGTATTCTAGCCTCTATTCTTTTTTCTTCTCTTTCCGCATCTGTTGTCTGGGGCATAGACCTTACTTTTCTTAGTGAATTTTCATAAAGATCTTCTTTTTCTAATTTTCCTTCCATAATAATAATTATATATTAGCCATCTATAACTAACAATAAAATATTGTAAACTTACTATGATTATTGTTTTTAGGAGGTTTCTTAATAAGTTATTTGACATTATTTGTTATTTTGTATAGTATATATGCCAATGTACAAGGGTTTTTCTTGTTGCATTCTTACAATATTTTATGTCACGATCATCATATAAAGGTCCTTATGTCGACCTAAGAGTATTAAATAAAGTTTTAGGCAAGAAACCAAATGAAACTGGACCTATTAAAACTTGGTCTAGAGCATGTGTTATCTCTCCTGAAATGATAGGTTTTACTTTTTCAGTTCACAATGGCAAGGCTTTTATAGATGTTTTTGTAACAGAGGATATGGTTGGTCATAGACTAGGTGAGTTTTCTCCAACAAGAAAATTCCTAAAACACGGAGGTAAGATGCAAAAAGAGCTTGAAATCAAGCAAAAAGAGGCTGAAATAGCTGCTGCTAAGGCCGTAAAATCAACAACAGATTCTAAAAAATAAAATTTATGTCATCATTTGCAATAGCAAAACTGAATAATTATAGACAGTCACCAAGAAAAGTTAGATTGGTTGCTGATTCTATAAGAGGAAAAAATATAAACGAAGCTGTTACAAATCTTGATTTTATTGTTAAAAGAGCTGGTTCTCCTATCTCAAAATTATTAGGTTCTGCAATATCTAATGCTAAAAATCTAGGTTTAGATGTTGAAAAATTAGTAGTATCAAAAATAGAAGTCAATTCTGGCAAGATTCTTTATAGAAGAATGCCTGTTTCAAGAGGTTCTGCTCATCCAATAAGAAAAAGAACAAGTCATATAACGATTGTTTTAGAGGAGAAGGAACCTAAAAAAAAGAAAGTTAAGGTTTCAAAAGAAGATAAAAAATAAAATTTATGTCACATACAGTTCACCCATATTCACATAGACTAGGTATTATAAGAGATTGGAAATCTCGTTGGTTTGGTGTTAAAAAACAATACAAAGATTTCTTGAAAGGAGATGTTTTACTTAGAGAGTATTTGCAAAAAAAGATGAGAGGTCAGTTTGTTTCTGATATTCAAATGGAAAGAGGTCAAAAGTTTTTGAAGGTTATAATAGAAACTTCTAGACCTGGTATGATCATAGGTAGAAATGGTGATGGTGCTGTTAGTTTAAAAAAAGACATAGAATCATTTTTAAAAAAATATAAACTATCAACTGGTGGAGAGCTTAAACTTGATATAAAAGAAGTTAAATCTCCTGAGTCAAATTCTACAATAGTTGCACAAATGGTTGCTGAGGGTTTGGAAAAAAGACTTCCTTACAGAAGAGTTTTAAAACAGATGATTGAGAAAGTTTCTGCAAATAGAGATGTTTTGGGTGTAAAAATGGAACTTTCCGGAAGACTCGCTGGTGCAACTATGGCTAGAACAGAAAAAATGAAAAAAGGTCGTATTCCACTTCAAACACTTAGGGCAGATGTTGATTTTACAAGATACGAAGCTAGAATGCCTTATGGTGCAATAGGTATAAAAGTTTGGATATATAAAGGGGAAATATTTGCTAAAAAATAATTAAACTGATATGTTACTACCAAAGAAAGTTAAATATAGAAAATGGCATACAATGAGGAGAAATCCAAAAAGAGTTGGTAATGCCACAAGAGGTGCAACCATTTCTTTTGGTTCTTTTGGTCTTAAAGCTGTTGAAGCTGGAAGAATAAAATCAAATCAAATAGAATCAGCAAGAAAAGTTATTTCAAGGGCAATGGGTAAAACCGGAAAGATTTGGATAAGAATATTTCCTGATATGCCATATACACAAAAACCAGCTGAGGTTAAACTTGGAAAAGGAAAGGGTGATTTGGCTGGTTATGTAGCACCTGTTTTACCTGGAAGGGTGATGTTTGAAGTTGATGGTGTTTCTGTTGAAGTTGCATCTGAGGCTCTAAGAAAGGCCGGAACAAAGCTTCCAGTTAAGACAAAAATAGTATCAAGATAAAAATATGAAAGATTTGATAAATAAAAAACCAGAAGATTTGAAAAGTATGCTTTTAGAAAAAAAGGTAGCTTTGAGGAATTTTAGATTTGGTATAGCTGGAAGTAAAAATAGAAATGTTAAAGAGGGTAAAAATCTAAGAAAGGAGATTGCTAGAATATTAACAGTCTTGAATTTCAATAAATAATAAAAATGACAAAATCAGGAAATACAAAAAAACAGACAAGATCAAAAATCCTTTCAGGAGTTGTTATTTCTAATAAAATGAAAGATACAGCAACAGTTTTAGTTGAAAGGTTTGAAAAACATCCAAAATATCAAAAATATCTTAAGTTTTCTAAAAAATATAAAGTCCATAATCCTGAAAACAAATCTGCTGTTGGTGATAAAGTTTCTATAAAAGAAGTCAAACCATTTTCAAAAGATAAGTATTTCATAATTTTAAATTAAATATATGATTCAACCAAGATCAATAGTTTCAATAGCTGACAATTCAGGTGCTAAAATAGGCAGAATATTTAAAGTACTTGGAAGTTCAAAGAAAAGATATGCAAAAATAGGTGAGATGGTTGTTTTATCTATCCAAAAAGCAGAACCAAGAAAAGCAACAAAGAAAAAAGATGTTGTTTATGGTGTTGTTGTTAGATCAA
>CAYXZA010000009.1:0-34801 GCA_964469605.1 uncultured Candidatus Saccharibacteria bacterium
CTTGCATGCCTTATCCACACCGCCAGCGTTCATCCTGAGCTAGGATCAAACTCTTGGTAAAAGTTTGAAGCTATTTATTGTAAAAATATTTACAAAAGCTTTTGTTAGAACGGAACAAAATATAAAATATTAATTTTGTAGTCGGCTTGGAATTTTGTGTTTGATGAATTACCTCATCCGGAAACATTTTCAAATTAAACGATGTAAACTTGCAAAATGTTCTCAAATCGCCAAAATTTGTCAATTTTGGCTCAATTTTGAAATTGTCAAAAAACTTAATTTAACTTGTAAAATACAAAAAATATATTCAACAAGCTCCATATAGTATATACATATAAAACAATAAGTCAAGAAGTGCATAAGTCAACTGTAAAAATGACTATTTTAGTTATTATTGCCAGAGTTTACATAAGATGCTATGTTTTATTTAGAATGCTGGTAGAAACAAAAATTTGTATTGCATATATAGATATAGAAACTTCAAATACACAATATCAAAAAGCAGATATCATTTGCCATGGATTTAAAAGAATTCTTAATGAAATTTATAATGTTAGCATCTCTTTTGATCTAAAAAATGGTGTCATAATTACCAACGAATCACCTTTATCATCAACTACAACTACTATTTGTTGTGAAGATGAGACTGTAGAAGAATTAGAAGATCTTTATAAAAGACTATTTGAAATACTAAAATATAAGATCAAAATAAAAGTAAAAATAGGTGGAGAAGAAACAAGAATGACATTGAAAGAGATTTGGCAACAAATACAGCTACCAAATTATTATTATGGAGATGGAAAAATCAGAGAATCTTGTATCTTAAAAGAAGATGAGGGAATTGAAATTGATTATGAATATAATGATCTTTTACGTAATGAAATAATAAAGATGATCAAAGTTAAATAATAATACCGATTAAAATATCGGTTATTTTTTATAATACATTTTCAAAAAATTTTCCTTGTAATCTAAAAAAGTATCATCTATTATAGACTGTCTCATACGATCTACCATATTGATTATAAAATACAGATTGTGTATTGAAGCCAATGTTGCTGACAGAATCTCTTTTGATCTGAAAAGATGAGATAAATATGCTTTTGTATAATTTTTACAAGTATAACACTGACAACCTTCGTCTATTTGACTTAAATCCAATCTGTATTGATTATTTAAAATATTTATTTTACCTGTTTTTGTATATAAACTACCATTTCTGGCTATCCTAGTTGGAGATACACAATCAAAAAGATCACAACCATTTTCAACCGCCATAAAAAGATCTTCTGGCTCTCCTATACCCAAAAGATGACGAGGCCTATCTTCTGGTAAAATAGAGTTGCACCAGAAAACAGATTTTTTCATATCTTCTTTTTCAAAAGATCCACCAATACCAAAACCGTCAAAATCAAGGTTTGCCAAAAACCTAGCACTCTCTTCTCTAAGCTCTTTTACCCTACCACCTTGAACTATACCGAAAATAGCCTGTCTTTTTGATATTTCATTTTGACGATGAAAATTTAAAGATCTCTTTGCCCACATATGAGTTCTATCAAGTGCCTTTGCCTGATAATAATCTGTTTCAAGAGGAGATGTGCATTCATCAAATGCAAAAATCATATCAGCCCCCAGATCATTTTGAATCTGAATAGATTTCTCTGGTGTAAAATAATGAGCACTACCATCTATATGAGATCTAAACATAACACCATCTTCGTTTATAGAAACCAATTTTGGTTCTTTATCATCATCATTTTTTGGAGAATTTATAAGTATCTCTTTTTCTTTATTTAATATTTTTCCAACTTTATTATTATAGTCACTTCCAAGAGAAAAAACCTGAAAACCACCAGAATCAGTCATAGTTGGGCCTTTAAAATTCATAAACTTCGATAAACCACCACTTTTTTTCACAAGTTCTTCACCTGGTTGCAAATATAGATGATATGTATTTACTAAAACAACTTGTGCATTTAAACCATAAAGCATTTCCGGAGTTAGCGATTTTACAGTTCCTTTTGTTCCAACGGTTACAAAAGCCGGTGTGTTTATATTTCCTGAAAAAGTTTCGAGCAAACCAACTCTACCCAAAGAATTTTTCAATCTTTTTTCAATAGTAAATTTTATTGCCGACATTTTTTATTTTACAGAAAGAAGTTCAACTTCAAACACAAGAGGAACATCTGATTTTACAGGGCCAAGCTCATTGTAAGCATATACATACATAGGAGGAATAACAATAACTCTCTTACCTGAAACTTTCATACCAACAATAGCCTTTTCAAGTCCAGCCATAGATTGCCCAGTTCCTAAAACAAAAGTTATTGGACCTGAATAAAGTGAGCTAGCAACAGTTTCCCCAGAAGATGTTCTCAAAACAAAGTTAATACTAACTTCTTTACCTAAAACAGCCTCTTGACCAGAACCATCACTCATATCAACAAAAGATAGATCAGACTGTCCAGCATCATTTAAAGCAGAATCGTTGTTTAAAACTCTAGAAAAAATATGTCCAAAAAGAAAGAAAAAAGCTATTGTTAAAACACCAACAAAAACTGCTAAATTTTGATTTTTATTTTTCATACTAATATACTACAACATTGTTATAAAATTAAAAAGGGTTGAAAATTTAAAATTATGATAATATTTTAAATATGAAAAAAGATATAACAAACAAACCTGAAAAAAATTTACCCATCAAACCTTTGACAAAAAAAGAAATGCACGAAGCATCAAGAGAAAGAGTTTCTCTGATTACAAAAGAGTTTATGCAAGGTTTTGAATTTTTATCAAATTATCCAAAATCTGTAACTTTTTTTGGAAGTGCAAGGTTTGATGAAAACAATGAGTATTACATAAAAGCAAGATCTATTGCTTCAAAGATAGTAAATGAAATTGGATACTCCATAGTAACAGGTGGAGGCCCAGGGATAATGGAGGCTGGCAACAGAGGAGCATTTGAAAACGGTGGACAATCTATAGGTCTTACGATACAACTACCACACGAACAAGTAGTAAACCCATATCTAACAAGTGAGCTAGATTTTTATTATTTCTTTTCAAGAAAAGTTTGTTTAAATTTTGCAGCTGAAAGTTATCTGTTTTTTCCAGGAGGTTTTGGAACAATGGATGAACTTTTTGGACTTTTAACACTCATACAAACACACAAAGTCAGACCTGTGCCGGTTATCCTAGTTGGAAAAGACTTTTGGCAAAAACAAATGAATAGTATTTTCAAAGATATGTTAGAAGAAGGGACAATAGATAAAGAGGATTTTTCTTTGTTTACAATAACCGATGATGAAGATGAAATAATTGAAATAATAAAAAATGCACCAGTAGTAAACAGCGAACCATTTGATATTAAAAAAATTGAAAACAAAAAAAGCGAACTATCTTCAAAAAAATGTATTTCTTGCGAAGTTGGCGGTATTCCTATGAAAAAAGATGAGATAGAATCTCTATTACCTTCAATAAACAAATGGTCTTTGATTGATGATAAAGTAATAGAAAAAATAATAGATTTTACAAATTTCTCAGAAGCAATGAATTTTATAGACCAAGTGGCTTTTATATCTGAAAAAGAAGGTCATCATCCAAACATAAGTTTATTTGACTACAATAAGGTGAAAATAAGTTTAACTACACACAAAATAGGAGGATTATCAGAAAATGATTTTATACTAGCATCTAAAATAGATGACTTGTTATAAAAAATTATAAATCTTTTTTAATCTCTTTAAATTCGTTTTCTATTTCTTTTAGTTTATCTTTTGATTCTTTGACGAGTTTAGCACCAAGCTTTATCTGCTCTAATGCTTTTTCAAGATCCAAATCAGTCTCATTTTCAAACCAAGAAACTATCTCAGCTATTTTCTTTAAATTTTCTTTTAAATTATTTTCTATTTTTTTCATAAGTTAGATTATACACTATTTTATATGGAGTCTCAAAAATATGTGGCGGTTATTAGAACTTAACACTTTTATTTTCTTTTATAAAGATCGTCTTTTAAAATAATTTGTTTAAACAATTCCCATACCATACGAGAATGTTCATCTCTTATTTGTTGAGAAAATCTAGTTAACCATTTTTTTATAGCCTCTATTTTTTCTTCTTTGGTCATTTCAGAATATCCATTTATTCTAAAAATTTGGGGAATTTCCTTTTCTTGAATATCAAGAAAAACATCTATTAACTCATCTATCATATTAGAAAAATAAAACTCATCTTCAAGTCCAGATACAAGCAAGTTATCCTTTGGATTTATTATGCTATAAAGCATAGAATTGATTTCAGCTGTCAATTTTATTCTTTTTACTGAACGATCTAAACCTCCAACATCATCACTTGTTCCTATTTGGTAATAGAATTTTTTATTTGGTATTTTTTCTGATAACAAAGCTTTAACCCTTTCTATGTTAGGACCCATATTTGTATAAATAGGATAATCATACAAAACATCACCCCCAAACCTATCCACTAAATATATATTTTCTAAAAAATTCCACCTATTTGGTTCTCTACCACTTATATCCCACAATGAATATCTTGGAGCTTTTTGATAACTAGATTCATCAAATAATAAAACTTTTTCTTCTGATTCTGATATTTTAGAAACATAATCTACAACCCCGTCAAATAAATTAATATTTCCATAATATATTCTAGGAAAATCTACAAACTTTATTTCTGGTTTTTTGATACTATTTGGATCTACACCCATCATTTTAGCTCTTTCCAATCTTACAACGGGAAAAAGTTTATTTGCCAACAAGCCAAAACCTCTAGCACTCTTATCGAAACAAATTATAGTATCAACTTCCTTCAGTATTGCATATTGAAGCATATAATCCACTTCTTTTAAAAAAGAAAAATACTCAGGATGACCGTTTAAATGACCGAGTTCAGAATGATTACAAATAGAGTCTTGATATATTTGAAATTCTACATCTTTATACCGCTCAAACCTTTGTCTAATATCATTTTCCTCTTCTCTTAAAGATTCTTCTAATGTCTTTGGTTTTGGAACATCTATACTCATATAACTTTTGTTTTAATTAAACCATCAGAGAGCTCTAAATCCAAATCATCTCCACTATTTAAACTCTTGATTGTTTTTAAGATTTTACCATTTTTCCTTATTATACTATAACCTTGTTTTAGTCTTGAAGTAGGATTGAAACTATCCAATATTTTTGAAAAATTTTCTAAATTATTTTTCTGTGCACTGAAAGTGTTTGAAAAATAAATGTAAATATTTTTAATATCAAAATTCAGCTTTTCACCCACCTTATTTATCTTTGAAATAAAAACTTGTCCTAAATTTTCAAAATAATTTATTTTCTTAGAAAAATCTAAAAGTATATTTTGTAGATTTGAATACATAAAAGAAAAACCCTCCTCTATTTCAAATATCTTGTCTTTTATAGAACTTTCAAATATATTTAACATTTTTTGCTCAAATAGAGAAATCTCCGAAAAAGCCTTCCCATAGTTTTGACCTAAAAGATTTGCAACAGCGGTTGGAGTGGAAACATTTTTATCTGAAACTAAACAAACAAGAGGAATGTCTTTATCATGACCTATTCCAGTTACAACAGGAGCATTAAATTTACAGACGGCTCTAACTATATTTTCATTATTAAATGCTTGAAAAGACTCAAATGAACCACCTCCTCTCATCAAGACCAAACAATCAACTTTTTCTTTATATAAAACCCTCAGACCATCCATAATGTCTTTTACAGCACCATCACCTTCAACTTTTGAATCGAAAAATAAAATCTCAAAACCCCACTTTCCAATATTTGATAAAAAATCATTTATAACAGCACCTTGTTTAGAAGTTATAACACCTATTTTTTTCGGAAATTCTGGAATCTCTCTTTTCTTGTTTTCATCAAAAAGACCCTCTTTTTGAAGTTCAGATTTTAGTTTTTCATAAGCAATTTTCAAAGCACCTTCACCAACAAGTTCAACAGAAGAAACTTGCAAAGAAAGCCCTCCGTTTGGTTTATATACAGATGGATAAGAAGAGATGACAACTTCCATACCCTCGACCAAAGAAACTCCTGATAGACTATAATCTTTTTTCCACATAAAACATTTCATTGTGCTAGAATCTTCTTTGTCTTTTATTGAAAAATAAAGATAGCTCCTTCCTGGGTATTCTTGAATACCAAAAACCTCTCCAATGATTTTTGTTCTTGTTTCTTTAAGATTTTTATTTAGTAAATCTAGATATTGACTGACTGTTAATATTTTCTCATCCATAAGTTAAAATTATCTCATTTCTGAAATATTTTAACAAATAAAAAAGGTTATTCATATTTTTTAAAAAATCAGTATAAATTTTTTATTTTATCTTTTAGCACACTTATACCTGAATAAAAATATGCCTCAACACCTAAATCTTTAGCATTATCAATATTTCTCTGACTATCACAAAAAAACATTATCTCACCGGGTTTTAATTTAAGTTTGTTAAATACATAATCCCAATACTCTTTTTGCCATTTATCATATCCAATATCACAAGTACAAAATATGCCATCAAAATTATCTTTTAATCCAACAACATTGAGTAAATAATCTTTTCTATATTTTTCTTGACGAGTAGCAATGTAACATTTTATACCATTTAATCTTAACTTTTTTACTAACATTAAAACTTCTTTATCAGTATTACTTTCACGTTCAAACCAATAGTTCAAAAAATCATCAGATGTCCCTTTATAACCCCATTTTATTAAATAAGGTGCAATTTTATTTTTTAAATCAGCTCTCCCAAACGAACATTCACGGAAATCTTTATTAAAAAATTCTAATACACACTCATAGGGTATATTCATATTTTCTGAAATATGTTGACTAAACAATTTACCATTTCCAATTATTACTAAACCATCAAGATCAAATAGAATTACCTTTGTCATTTAACGATTATATCATCTTTAACCAATATAAACTATAAATAATAATTTGACTTCTTGGTATAAAAATGATATAATATAGGAAAACTTTTACCTACTTTTTCTCCAAATCCAAACAAACCGAGTTCATACAATATCTTTTTCCTGTTTCCGTTATTCCATCATCAAATAAGTGACCTAAATGACTTTTACACTTACTACACAAAACTTCTGTTCTTTGCATACCATAAGAATCATCATTAATGAAATCAACCGAACCCTCTATTGCAGAATCAAAACTTGGCCAACCAGTCCCCGAATCAAATTTAGCATCTGATTTAAAAAGCTCGTTGCTACAAACTTTACACTTGTAAACTCCGTCTGATTTTTCATAAAGCAAACTGCCAGAAAAAGGCTTTTCTGTCCCCTTTTCTCTTAACACATGATACTGCTCTTCTGTTAATTTATTTTTTATCTCTTCTTCATTCATAAATTTATTATTTTTAAATAAGTAAATTGGCAAATCTTTTTTGAACCTTTTCCAATTTTGGATTTATAACAACCTGGCAATAAGGAGCTTCTTTGTTTTTATTATAATAATCTAAATGATAATCTTCTGCTATATAAAAATTTGAGAAAGGTTCAACTGTTGTCACTATTTTATCACCAAACCCTGTTTTATTTAAATCATCTATATAATCTAGTGCTATTTTTTTCTGATCTTCATTTGTGTAAAATATGACGGATCTATATTGAGTTCCAATATCCCCACCTTGCCTGTTTTTTTCTGTTGGATTATGACTTGCAAAAAATACAGTTAACAAATCTTCAAATTTTATTTTACTTTTATCATACTCAACATAAACCACCTCAACATAACCAGTGTTACCAGAACTGACTTCTAAATATGTTGGATTGATCTTTGTTCCACCAGAATATCCTGGGTAAACAGATATTACACCTTTAAGCATCTTAAAGACAGCTTCTGTACACCAAAAGCAACCTCCACCAAAATATATTTTTTCTATTTCTTCATTCATAATATTTTAAAATCAATTACAAACCCCATCTTTCCATAAACCCAAACTATTATCTTTAGCTTTTTGTTGAGCCTCTTTAAAATCTTTTTGATATTTGTATGGTAAATGATAAGTATATTCGTAACCAAAACCTTTTTCTATTATCTCTTTATTTACAAAGAGACCATCCAGATATACATATCTAAGCAATCTACCGTATTTATCTTTTTCACCTTGACTTTCATCAGAAACCAAAGAGACTTTTTTCCCAGATAATAGATTTTTTAAAAAACTCGATGCTTCTTTTCCAAAACACTCCACTTTTTTTCTCGGATCAACAGTTTCCGGAGTATTTACACCGATTAGTCTTATTTTTTCTTTTTGTCCATTTATCAGAACTTCTATAGTATCACCATCTACCACTTTTGAAACCGTATAGGTATTTTCTCCAATAAAAACAGAATAATCATTTGTAAAATCAGAATATATAGCCGATGACAGATTCTTATCTTTTAGCAAGTTTTTTATGTTTGAAAATTTTACTTTAAATTCTTGGATACCTAGCGCAAAAGGGCCAATTGAATACTCCTGAAATACAAAAACGATAGAATCTCCTGAGAAATAAAAATCATTGAAATTATCATCATTTGCAACAACACCATTTTCAAGCATTTGCTCATCTAAATAGTTTCCAAGCTCTACTTTAAAATACTCTCTTGCCATATTGGAAATAGTATTTTTCCAACTACTATTTACAAAAATGTCACTAGGTTTTAATAATTTTTTATTTTTATAAACAAAAGTTTTAACCTTACTCATACCATGAGCACCACCTTCAAATGTATAAGTATTTACTATAAAAGATATTGTATTTGATGAAGTTGCAACTTTTGTGTCAATAAAAATTTGATATCTGAAACTAGGATCAGATTCAAGTAGTTTTATCTGATCAGTATCTAAATTTTTCACACCTCCTTCAAATTCATTTTTTTGAGAAAATATATAATCAACCACCTCCATAAAATCAGACTCTGTATCTGGATAAGAAATATTTTCATCATAATATTTATGTGAAGCTTTTTCAGAAATTATTTTTGGAGGAATATTCTGTTTATCTTTAAACAAAAAGAAAGATAAAAGAACAGTAGAGAAGATGAGGATAGAGACTAATACTTTTTTCATATAGACATTGTATAATAAAAATATGAAAAATAGAAAAACAATAGTGTTTATATCAATAATTTTGTTTTTTCTAATCTCTTTAAGTTTTTTTATAAACAGATTTGTGAAAAAACCAGAACCATACTATGTTACCCTATACAACCAAAAAGAACTTAGCTCTGCTATAACAGATTCAGACAAGAGATTTGTCAAAGAAAACAAATCCAAAAACTTTCCAGCATTGGCAAATGTAAAATCATCAGTAGAAAAAACAAATGAACCTAAAATACTAAACATAGACAAAAAAAATTTAGAGAACAGTACTTGGCTTTGGACACCAACTGTATTTTTAACAGATGAATATATAAAAGAAATACTAAAAGGGGCAAGAGAAAACCATATCAACAAGATATATTTGGCCATAGATTCTTATTTAGATATTTATATAAAAAATGATTCAGAACAAAAGGTTATGGAAAAGAAAGAGTTTGACAATAAAGTATCAAAATTTATAAAAGATGCAAATATATACAATATAGAGGTTGTCGCAGTCTCCGGGTGGAAAAATTGGGCTCAAAAAGAACATAGCTATAAACCTTTTGTTATTATGGATTATGTTATTGATTTCAATTCAAAAAGACAGGAAAAATTTAGTGGGATTCAGTTTGATATAGAACCATATCTACTAGAAGAATACAAAGAAAATAAAAAAGAAACTTTGAGAGAATTTATATCTTTGATAGATGAGATAATTGAAAATGCACCAAAGGACAACCTTGAAATATCAATTGTAGTTCCAGAATTTTTTGATAAAAACTCAGACAGCACACCTAAATTTTTATGGAACGGAAAATATGATTTTACAATAAATCACTTATTTAGAATACTTAGCAAAAGAGAAAACAGTTCCGTTTTAATAATGGCATATAGAAATTTTAATACTGGATATGATGGTGTTTTTGATATATCAAAAGATGAGATTTTAGCAGGAAATAAATACAAAGTTAAAACAATAATCGCTTTGGAGACAGGAGATTTCAAGCCCCCATTTATAACCTATTTCAACACAAACAAAAAATATTACAATCAGAAAGTTTCAGAAATAAAAGATTATTATAAAGACCAAATCTCATTTTCTGGCATAGCAACACACTACATAAATAGCCTAATGGAAATGAAGTAAAATCACATAACATCTTTTGACAGATCAGTATGTTTTGATCCATTTTTTATTCTATGTATAAATGGAGATTCTATGTATTTATAAGTTATGGACGAGACAACAACTGTTATCAACCCAGAGATAAGTATTAGGATCCAAAAGATTATTGGATTGATTTTTGTAATAGGATAAAAATAATCAACAGAATTTAAAACCCCAAACAACACCATACCGTGCAACAAATACAAACTATAACTTATTGTTCCTAGAAATCTTGAAACTTTAGTTTTAAGTAAACCTAAAATATCAGCACCATAAACAAAAGACAAAAAGATAAACATTGAGACAAAATATTGAGGAAAAGAATATGGTTTATCTCCCATAAAATAAACTAATGCAATACCCAGAATCGGAAAAATTGAATAAAGTGGTTTTTTAAAATTTATATTTGGATATTTATTATAAATATGAGCTGAAATGATACCAAAGAAAAATATAGCCCAATATCCTCTATATTGTGATGAAAGGGCAAAAAACATAAGAGGTGTTGCCATAATCAAAGTTTTAAAATTTCTTAGAGATATAGCTAAAATAGGAAGAGTAAGATAGAAAACCCATTCAAAAGAAAGTGTCCAGTGAACTCCGGCATTTATAGGCAATATACTTGTATGATTTACAGATGTTGTGGTTATAAGACCAAGTGAAAGCCAAGACAAAACATCTTTTGCACTTTGGAAAAAATCTATTCTAAGTCCAGACTGAATCAATACGGATAAAAATATAATAATGCCAGAAAAAGCATACATAGGAGCGAGTCTTAAAAACCTACTTCTATAAAGTAACCCTGCATCAATATCGCCTTTCTGATAAATAGCTTTCGACCAATACAAAAAACTTGTCATCAAGAAAAATAAAATAACAGCTTCTCCTCCTAAGTGTCTGTAAAAACTAACAGGAACTATCTCCCAAAATCCTTTTTGAAAATAAAAATAACTGGTAACAGAATGTTGAAAGAAAACATTTAAAGCTAAAAAACCTCTGAGACCATCCAAAGTAACAAATCTCCCAACAGTCTCATGAGAAGTAACTTCTTTGAAAAAATTTAATTTAATTAAAAAATGAGAAAACAGAACTATCAGAGCCATAACCACAGGATATATCCAGACACTAGTGTAATTTAAAAACATATAGAAGATTATATCAGAAAATTTAAAGTTATTTGATATATGTTATAGAGATTTATTATCTACTTTCCCCTTCAAAATTCGGCTCTACAATCCCCCACCTAAAATCAGAATCTAATTTTAAATAAACACTTTTTCCAAAAGAAGGTGGAACTGTCATAGATTCTCCATATCCTCTATCTGCATAATTTACAACAATAACATCTTTATGTCTTGGATTATTACTCTTGTTTATATTTTGAGGAGCTATCCTATCACCTATGAAAAAACCATCAGAGCCAACAAAACCATTTTCTTTATTTAAACTTGCTACAACATAAAAGAAAGTTCCACTACCACCTGTTTGCCTAGTTAGTAAAAATACAACATCTTCCCTACCATCAGAATCCAAATCAATTTTCAAGTCATTTCCAAAATAAACTGTTTTTATAACAGAAGAAGAGTTTGCTATTTTTTCTTCATTTAAACCGTTTGTGAGCTTAACACTTTTTCCGTCTATTATATAAGTAGCATTTTTATAATCAACAAAATTTTTCTCTTTTTTATAAAAACCAAAAATAACCAAAAATACCACGAAGACAAATACAAATATGCCAATATAATTTTTTTTCATAATTAAATTATAATATTTTATTCGAGAAATACCCAGTAGCTTTACTGCAAGGATTAGACGGGGCAACTGCCTTTATTTAGATTTTTTAAATCATTATTTTTCTCAATACATCAGATGCGATTCTTGCATCTTCCAGAGCATTATGATTTCCTCTCTGTTTTATACCAAAGGAACTAAACATCTCATCAGATCTTATTCCTCCATCATATCCATTTTTTAAAAGATAAGCATATGCCACAGGCCAAATATCAAAAAAATGATAATCATACAAACTCGGATCTATACCAGCAGAAGTTATTATGGTCTTAAAATGTTTAAAATCAAAATCAGCTATCCATGAACCTAAAATAATATCTGTTCCAAAAATATCAAAAACTTTTCTACCAACTTCTGCTTGTGTAGGCGCATCATCTAACATATCTTGTGTAATACCAGAACTTAAACTAGGTTTACCTTTCATATCAAAATATATATAACTGGAAAAACTTTTTTTCTCTTCAAGGGTTTCTTTATCTAAAAGAACAGCTCCGATTTGTTTCGGACCTATTCCACCTTCAAAATCTATTATCAATAAATCTTTTATAAATTTCATAAGAAATAGTCCTAGGTGTCAAGTTAAAGGATCCGCTCGCCACTTCACCCCCAAACACCTAGGACTAGGTTGATCTCTTTTAGCCACCAAACCAATGTGGCATGAGATACATATATAATAATATAATTTTTTAAAAAAGAAAACCGACCTATAACACAAGGCCAGTTTTTAAAGTAAATTCTCTCAAGGTGATATTGTTTTCTGGATCTATATTTAAAACCTGATCAAATCCATTGGAGCAAATACCCCTAGCTAACCTGTGAAATAATATATGATCATGAACCGGACTAGTATCCAAATAATGAGATCTTACTACTTCAGGTTTTTGCCAAAACCATTTTTCCACAGACGAAACAGGTGTTATAAAATACAAAGCAATAATTTTTTCTGCACCAAGTTTTCTAAGAAAATCAATTATATATTTCCTTTCATCAAAATAACCATTCCAAACATCTAAAATTAAAATATTTGCAGATCTATTTAAATGTTCACCAACCATTTTCCACATAATAGAATATGCATATTGATGACCGCCAGAATATGGACTTAAACAAACATCACCAAATAGACTCATTAAAATCTTATCTCGACTGATTAGTGTAACATTTGGATTTTTAGAAATTATTCTTTCACAAAAAGTAGATTTACCACTTCCCCTAGGACCAACTGTAACAAAAACAGTTTTCTCTGACATATTTATCCTAGGATAAATATATATTATATATCTAAAAAAACAATATAATGAATTATTTAAAATACTCTAATACTTTATTGGACCATAAAAACAAACTTTCTTTCTAGAATATACAGCCCACATACGATCACCATAACAATAATGCCACCATTCACCTGGATACCAAACAAAACCAACATTCTCCATAGCTTCTCGTAAAATTTTCCTATTTTCTTCTTGTTTTTGTGTGATGAGTTTTGAAAACATCTCAACATTTTCCCTTTCAAGAAGATCCTGGGGTCTAGTTCCCATATCCAAGACATTATTATATTCATCAATCAGAGTTACATCTACTGCTCCGCCACAATTATGATTTGCAAGAGGTAAAGGTTTTGCAACAACCAACCTAACTTGATATTCCAATTCTTCATCTGACCATTCTGGATGTAATCTTTTAAATTCTAAAATTTTATTATCCCAATGTCTCTGTTGTTTTTGAATAGATCTTATACCTTCAATAACTGTAAGTTTATATCCTGTCGGCAAAGAAAGTGAAGCTCCACAAAGCATTTCATACACCGTTTTTCTTATTTTATAATCCTCAACAATATAGGGGGCAATATTTTTACCCAATATCAATCTCTCTGTTTCTTTAATATCTACAACAGGATCATTATTTTCAACTATTGTAATACTTTGCCAATCAGATTTAGGTAATATTTTAGTGATCTGATTTGTCATATATTTCATAAAAATATGATAGTATAATTTTTTAAAAAAGAAAACTGGGACATTTCCCAGAGATTAGTTAGATAAATATTATTATAAATAATATTAAACTTTTAACACAGCAACTAAAGAATAATCATGAACTGAATTATTTAAACCTATTTTTCCATAAGACCAAACATTATTTTTTTCTAATTTTAAGGCCAAAAAAAATTTGGAAAATGGATAATCTTTTTCTTCAAAGATTGTGCCAGGAAATGCTATATTGACACCATCTTCTATTTTCCAAGAATCAGGAATTAAATGTTGATTTGTCCAAAACATATAAAAAACACAAACATCAAGAAAAATTATAGAGGAATCCTCTTCCTTAATACGCCCTAAACTTTGCTTACCAGTTACATAAGTCTCGCCATGTTTAATAAGTCTTCTCAATTCAACTTTTCGAATATCTATCTCTTTAATATCTCCAGAAGATACATCTGAAAGTTTATCATCAACTCGCGCAGTTAATCCTATAAAATTAGTACTAAAATGACCACGAATGATCGGTATAATATTATAGTCTTTGAAAGAAAATTTTCCTTGACAACGCAAAAATTCAGTAAAGTACCATCCAAACAAAGGATTTCTATAGAATGAAATAATATTAGGATCTAAACTTTTCCAATCCACATTTCGTGAAAGAATAGAAAATAATTCAGCAAATTCAACAATACCAATAGAATCCATTTAATTCTAACCTCCTTTTTAATCAGATGACAACTTTTCAGTTGCACCAATTAAAAAACTCTACAATGATTTATATAACAATCAACTGGAAAAGTCAATAAAAGCAGTCGCCTTGTCCAATCCTCGCTGCAGAGCAGACGAGGTATTGGCGAGATGAACCATGGCTCTTATATTCGTATAGAAGTTGGCCACCATCGACAACACTCTTTTATCAATCCCCGCAGCAAAGCTGCGGGATATTTCTCGAATAAATAAAAATACTTAAAATACTATTCTTAAAACTTAATTAATAAACAAGTTTAAATTATTAGAAACTGTTTCGCTATTTCAAGCTCATCAGTCGAGATGCACATCTCGAGACAGAGGAGGTGTTAAATCACAACACCTCCATTTGAAAATCAGAGAACAACAGTTGGATCATTCCCAAACAGCGCACTTGCCAACTCAAGACAAAAAACTACCACGAGATTTTGAAGTTGATGAGGATGACCATGATAATCAACACAATAGAATCAATCCTCACTTTCATTATATATTTCGGATTGACAGGTACCACCTTGTATCTATACCCGAGATAATCGAAGATTTCCGGACCAAATGAATACACCGAAAATAAAAAAGCTAAAATCGGATCATTCATCATGACCAAGATAATCCATAACCAATACATAACCTCAGTGATTATTGATTGATTATTCAACGGGCGACGAATCTTCGACAACTCCACAAAGATTGGCACAATTGAAAATAACAAAACCACAAGACACCTCCTTCTTCTTTTAAAAAGAGACAACTAATTCCAGATGATTACTACTGAAGTTTTAATCTTCAAATCAAATCTTGAAAAAGTTGCCTAATTCTGTTTCGCTCTTTTGAGCTCATCAGGACATGTACGCACATGCCTACAGCGAGGAGTATTTAATAAGTCACACTAATTCAAAATTAATTATAAACAACTATTTAATATTTTCTTAAATATTACTCAATAATTATATCACATAATATATTATTGTCAATTAATATTTGATTGACAATAATATAGTTTTTTCTTGTTTTTAGATAGATTTTATTATCTAAAAATAAATAAAAAACACTTACTTTAACAGATAAAGCAAGTGTTTTAATTACATCAAGATGAAACCGTAGTATTACTAAATGGATTTTTCCAAAATAATTCAAATGTCCAAATTAAATACCCATCACAACCAACAGATCCCATAATTCTAAATCCTGTCCATTTGATAGATTGGTTAACTTTAAAAAAATCTCTTAGAAAACTGATGATTTCTTCCGGTTTAGCATTTGTCGACCACTTTCCAAAACCCTGGTCACCAGTATCAGTATGAGTTTGAAAACATTTTGATATATAATCTCTGTCATGTGAAATTGCTCTATCACTATACCCAAAAAGCATCTTATCATTATCAGAATAAGTGTCTAATGGAAATTCAAAACGTCTTATACAAATATCACTCACAGGAGACACATAACAATCAAGGAGATTTTGATATGAATATCCTTTTTCTTGCAGAACTTTACGCATTGAACATCTTCCAAAAATAACTTTAACATATATTATTAAAATGTCAATTTTAATAATATATGTTACAAACCATATATCAATTATTTAAATAAAAAGGACCCTCTCAAATGGGCCCTTATTTTGTCTTATTTTTTCCTATTTTGAAACAAAACCAGAAGCTGCACCACTACTCCAAGAATATTTTTCAATTTCCATACGACAAAAATGCAAACTAGGTCTATTTTTTTCTCCGAAAGGCCTGAACACTGGGGCATCACCTAAAACAGAAAAAGTCCATGTTAAACCCTGAGTATCATAATGATCACCCGAACAAATAGTTTGTAGTTCAAAGTGACCTCCCATCATAGTTTCAGGATGAGTAAGAATCATAATCCCTACTTCAAAAGCACCTAATGGAAACTCAGATATTTCTTTATTAGATACCATAACTTCATTTGCCCTACGAGCCGAACGACCTCTATGACGGAGACCTAATTGAGCAGGTACAATCAATATCTTATTTCCCTGTTGTTGATTTTTAATTTCCTGAAGTGCTAATTCTTTAATCAACAAAGGTTTAAGTCTATCTTCATTAATCGCCTCAAAAAGATTATAAACTTCATATTTTGAAAAAAATTTTGAATCTGCTAATGAACGAAAAATACTAAATCTTTTACTAATGCTGTTGAAAATTTTATCCTTAAAAAAAGTATGGATATACCCTTGACGCTGCAAAGCAATTGCAGAAAGAACTTTTAGAACCGCTTGGGAATAAGTTTGAGCAACACTTTGCCACATAGGCAAAGCAAACAACCCTTCAGCCCCAAGAGGAACCTTCTGTCCCAAAAACCTTTCATTAGTAAATCCAATTTCTGGAAATACATCATTTAGCACACGAAGTTGATGATTGATCGGCCTGGGTTTATTATATATAGAGTAACCATCACCTAACCAATCAATATTCAATTCTTCTTGTTTGAACTGATCATTTTCTATCACAGGAAACTCCTTTTGAGATTATTTTCCCTAGAAATTATACATAGATTTATAGAAAAGTCAAATTAAATATGTTTGCATTATAAAATCTTGATCTTTTTGATTCTATACAAAATAATCATACAGAACATAGATAAATTAGAAAATTCTTAATTTTTTTTGATATAAAAATTTTTCTTCGAGTTTAAAAGATCTTCATGTCCATACTCTTTAAGTAAATCAGTTGTACTACACACCAAATCATCATGTATTAAAAAACATTTTATAGAAGCAACACTCATAATAAAAGATACTTGATTCTTATATATACCATCATGCACACTAATAACACGCACAAAAGGAGCATTCATATCTTTCCCAAATCCAAGATATATATGTAAAAAAAGTTGCCACGCCTGAATAGACCAAGGTGGTTTGTTTAAATTAAATGAATTTATAATATAATCATATTTTTTATTAACTATCGCTTTTAAAAGCTCTTCATAGTCAGAAACAGAATTTAATAATATATTCACATCATCAGGAGAAATGGTATTATCTTTTTGAAACTGAACTAATGAAAGATTAATTTCTGAAGCTTCTTTTTGGATACCAACCACCTCTGGTATATCAAGATCAGAAATAAAAAGCGGAGAAGGTATAAATGAGACAATGTCTATATATGGTATAGAGGCTAAATCAATCAACCTCCAATTTACATGAGAAAAAATTTCTTTTGATATAATATCTGACTGTATAGGTCTTCTAAAAGGTTCAGTACCCCCATTGCCGATCCATTTTGATGCTTTAACATTATAAATAAGCTCATCTGCATCAGCGAGAATAAAAACAACAATATCATTGCGTGACAAATGCTTATTTTCACACAAAGAAAGATATTGATTAATAGCTTGATCTACATAAAAAGCATGACCAACATGTATTAAATCATAGCTCCCTGGCATATATAAAACATGTTTACCACTTAGACGAGCTTTATCTATCTTTTTCTTGACTTCTATTAAGTTATCTATAATTTTTGATAATATGTTTTCTTGTTCTGAAAAATTGGGTTTTATTAAACCGTATTGATCCGCAAAAACCCCTTTATTTTCTAGATACAAGATAACTTTATAAAAATTTTCCATATATAATTATTTAACAATATTAAACCATAAATGATATTTTATGTAAATATTTTATTTAAAGATACTTCTTCTCAATGAAATAAAGTTCCAAAATATAAATATTAGAAATATAATTTTATAAAGTAAAAAATTATATGATAAAAAACTATTACTCTCATTTACAAAGAATGACTAAAAAGTACGTAAATCTTTATAATTTAAATCCAATGTCAACAATTTTCATCCCCATCAATCTCATCTCATCAAGATAAATCTTTTTAACCTAATTATAATCTTAAGTAAATTACATTCTTACATTATTTATTCATACTAAATCTAAAAAATTCAAAAAACTCGTAATTGCAATTTGTAGCAAAGTACGAGTTTTAAAAACTAATTAGAGTAAAGAATCTATTTCAACATCTGGTGACTTTACTGCGATTGGCATGCGCCGACCAGAACCAAAAGCCTTGGTTGTAATCTTTAAACCTGGACTAGCAATTCGGCGTTTATATTCATTTTTTTCAACCATTAAAACAACTTTATTTACAACACCCACATCAAACCCCATTTCACAAATATGCGAAGAATCAACACCTTTTTCAATATATAAATGAAGAATTTTATCTAAAATATCATAAGGCGGGAGTGAATCTTGATCTTTTTGATCTGGTCTTAATTCTGCCGATGGAATTTTATCTATAATCTGTCTTGGGATAGTCTCATCAGCATTCCGTTTATTAATATGTTTTGCAAGTTTATATACAAAAGTTTTTGGAACATCTGAGATAACTGATAATCCACCTACCATATCACCATACAGCGTACAATAACCAACTGCCATTTCTGATTTATTACCAGTAGAAAGCACTAACGCACCCGTTCGATTTGAATATGCCATAAGAATAACACCACGAATACGAGCTTGAATATTCTCTTCTGTTACATCATTTCCGAAATCTTTAGGCTCATTCCATCCAATACACGATCTGAGGATATCACCAAAAGAATTGTAAACTTTAGAAATAGGAACAATTTTGAAATCTACTCCCAATTTTTTACACAATTCAATGGAATCTATAACACTACCCTCAGAAGAAATCATTGATGGCATACCAATAGCTGTTACATTTTTTGCACCCAAAGCACCGACAGCAAGACAAGTAACAACTGCCGAGTCAATTCCACCAGATAGACCAATAACAGCTCTTTTATGACCAGTTTTGATAAAATAATCTTTAACACCCAAGACCAGAGCTTGATAAAGCTGTTCCATGTTCTCACAATCCGAACACCACTTAATTGGTGAATTATCAGTATCAAGAATTGAAAATTCTTCTTTAAAAGAATGAAGTTCTCCAATACAGACACCATCAGAAGAGACCATAAAACTTCGCCCGTCAAAAATCAATTCATCATTTCCCCCAACTTGATTAACATACACAACTGGTTTCCCAATTTTTTTTGCAATATCTGAAACTAAATTAAAACGAACATCTTCTTTACCTAAATAATAAGGTGAAGCGTTAATAATTGCCAAGATATCTGGATTTGCATTTAATATATCCTTAACAGGATCAGCGTAATAAAGATTATTTCCTTTAGAATTTTCTGCACTACTCCACGCATCTTCACAAACAATAATACCAATTCTTTTCCCTTTATAGGCAACAATACAAGGTGAATTAGGTCCAGTTTCAAAATAGCGACTTTCATCAAATACATCATATCCAGGCAACAATTCCTTAATACGACTTCCAATAACCTTTCCATTTTGAATAAAAATAGCACTATTAAAAAGAGGTTTTCCGGGATATTTATTCCATTGAGCAACACCTAGAATAAGGCCAATGTCTCCAATACCGGAACAAATAATATCAACAATAGAAAGTTGTTGATCTATTACAGAGCTTTGTTGCAAAAGATCTCTTGGTGGATAACCTAAAACTGCAAGCTCAGGAGCAATCACCAATTCAGCTCCTTCTAAGCAAAGTTTATCATATCCATCCAAAATTTTTTTCCCATTAAGGAAACAGTCGTTTATAACAGGATTCAACTGCAAGATCCCAATTTTCATCTTTCCTTCACCTTTCTTTTTTTCAAAGAACCCTTCCAATTTCAAGCCACATACCAATCTGGTATTACAAATTAAAAGTAGGTGACTTGAAAAAGGAAGCGATCTGTTTGAAAAACCAGATCGCCAAAAATAGTTTTTATGATCTCTGTTTACATAGAATCATTTTTATAACCAACCAAAGATCGAATGCGCATAATTTCATTAGGATGCCCTGTGGCTTTGGTAATATCATCAGAAAGTTTTACAACTGGATTTCCAGCGGCACTTATAACTTTAGTGACAATAGAAATTTTTTCAAAACCCATATCATTACTAAGATCAGTTCCCCAACCAAAAGTATAACCTATTCTGTTGTCTAACTTGGATGAGATTTCTTTCATCCTGCGCATGTCTAAAGAATCTGCAAATACAATTAGTTTTTGATTTGAATCAATACCAAAGTTATTATATAGTTCAATAATTTTTTCAGCATATTTAAGTGGGTCTCCAGAGTCTTGTCTTGAACCTTTCCAAGTGCTGAGTTGATTTTTACTTAAAACATCTGAAAAAAACCAATTACTACCAAAAGTATCAGGTAAAAATATTGAAAATTTAAGACCATATTCAGTCTCCCAATCAACAAGAACTTGATGCTGGGAATAAGACAAATCCTTTTCATAAAAGATACCACTATAAACCATTGGTATTTCATGAGCATTTGTACCTATCGGCTTCAGTCCATATTTTTTTGCAAATAAAACATTTGAAGTTCCTTTAAATTGAGATAGGTGCTCTTCAGCAAGAACACTGATCAGGTAATCTTGCCATTTTTTACTAAAACGACGACGAGTACCAAATTCAGAAAAGGTAATTTTAGGATTTTGTAGCAATTCTATAATTTTATCTTCAAGAATAATGCGACCTTTTGATTCCACAATATCATATTCAAAACGAGAATATTCTTTAACAAGTGCACGATAATAGAGTTCATTTACAATAGACATCACTAAAGTTTCCCAATAAGTCACACTAGACCATGGACCATAAAATATAATATCAAATTGTCCATCCGTTACGGTAATTTCAAATCGAGGGAGGGACAAACCTTTCAAAAAATTAATATAGTCTAAACTGAACACAGGACTACCATATTCATACGTACCCATAATATAATGAAGATCATCTGGAGAAAATCTTAATGTTTGACAATGTATTAAATGTTCCTTAAGATGATCGACGTTTATGATTTCTGCAAGTCGTACATTTTTAGTACGATTAATAAAAGAAAAAACCACAGGAACATTAGGATGTTTATGAAAAATCATTTGTCCCATTGATAATTTATAGAAGTCTATATCTAAAAGAGATTCTATAACCGGCTTATCTTGCATCTTTCAACTATCCTTTCTTTACAAAGTACTTCTTCGCAAATCATAACACCCTTATTTAGATAAGTAAAGATTATTTTCTTTAATATATTTTGCTGCCAACAATGAAACAAGATCATTAAAATTTTCCTTTTTTTCAATTCTTCTTCTAACCTCAGAACTAGATATTTCTGGAAATTCTTCTTTTACAATTTCAAAATTTTTAGGAAGAGATAGTTTACAAGGATCAAAATATCCTCCCCTAGAAAAAACAAGAAAATTAGCATTTTTATACAAATCTTCACCATTTATCCATTTTGCCTCTATTTCAGATTTATTGCCATATTGCTCCTGAGGGATAACCAAATCAACACCAGTGTACCAAACTATTTTTCGATCAGGGTATATTTTTTTTACTTTTTCTATCCATTCAAAAGTAGGCATATTTTTACCATAAACATCCTCAAATGAAATAATAAATTTAACATCTTTTTTTAAAAACCATTCTGGTGGAAAAGTAAGAAGTGTAAGTGCGATTCTATCCTCTGGAGAGATTAAATTTTTTTTATCTACCCTATCACCAGAAAGAATCCAAATGACTACACTAAATTTCCCTGAATTTAAAAGCCATTCAACTATTTTAAAATGCCCCATAGTTGTTGGATTTGCAGCAGAACCTCCAATTGCAATTGGTAACATAATAATTTAATTATAAGATAAAAATAATATAAATACAATTAATATAATAAAAACTATTCTTTAACTTTATAAACGTTTTTGCTATTTATTTTTTTAAATAAGGTTTGAAACGGTTACAAATTTAAAACCTTTTTCTTTTAATTTTGGCAATATTTTATCTAAAATCAAACTCAATTCTGGATGGGGACCAATTTCCTGTAAATAATCATGGAAACTTAAAATTGAACCGTTTTTTGTATTTAGAATAGTCTTTTCAATAACCGTATCTATTTTTATATTATTTTTTAATAATCCAATCTTCCTAACCCAAGGACCAAACCAGTCATAGGAAAACTGATTGATAGATAAAAATTCAGTGAAAATTATTTTTTTATTTAATTTCTTACAAACACCCAAAGAATTTAAACCAAACTTTAATCCGGGAAATCTTATTAAATTGGTATAGACACCAAATTTTTTCAACTCCTCATCACATTTTTTTATATCTTCTTCTATAAAATTCTTTGATTTAAACCATAGTCTTTTGTGAGAAAAAGTATGATTCCCAAACTCATGTCCACCCTTTTTTATCTCTTCAACAATTACCTCTCTGCCATCAATCATTTTTCCGACAATAAAAAAAGTTGCTCTAATATTATACCTATTTAACATATTTAAAACATCTAATGTCTCATCTGATGGACCATCATCAAAAGTTATAGCAATATTTTTATTTTTTCTATTTCCGTGAAAATACATCATGCAGTAAATTATATCAAAAATTTTAATACTAAAAAAAGTTCAAATATTATGAAATTCAAATCTCTATTCTATAAAAGTAAAAGCTTTGCCTAACTTGCCACCTCTACCTGTCCTACCTATACGATGAACATAATCATCATAAGTTTGCGGTAAATCAAAATTGATAACATGACTTACATTTGGAATATCAAGACCTCTTGCAGCAACATCTGTAGCCACTAAAACCTGAGAATGATTATCTTTAAAATTAAAAAGTGCTCTTTGTCTTTGTGAATGATTTTTATTACCGTGAATAGACTCAGATTTTATACCCTTTTTTAAAAGAGCATTTGAAAGTTTTTCTACACCATGCTTAGTTTTACCGAAAACAAGAACCTTATTAAAATCTTTATCCGATAGCATAGAATGCAAAACATCAAATTTATTTTCACCTTCCTTTATTCTAACAATATCCTGATCAACATTTCTTGAAGTATCACCTTTTTTTACAGACACAGTAACAGGATTTGTCAAAAACTCTCCTATAAGTTTCTCAATATCTTTTGACAAAGTAGCAGAGAAAAACAAAGTCTGTCTTTCTTTTGGCATACCTTTCATAACCTCTCTCATATCAGATATAAATCCCATATCAAGCATCCTGTCGGCTTCATCTAAAACCACAGTTGAAAATTCTGATAGAAAAATCTTTTTTTGATTGATTAAATCTTTTAGTCTTCCAGGAGTTCCTATAATAAAATTATTTTTATAACGAAGTTGTGATATCTGTTTTCCTATACTCATACCACCAACAACACAAACTGAAAATATCTGCATATTTTTTACAAAACCATACAGCTCATCTTCAACTTGAATAGCAAGTTCTCTAGTTGGAACTATGATCAAGACTTGTTCTTTTCTATCTTTTAAGACTTTATTTATAAGAGGTATTAGAAATGCACCAGTTTTTCCTGTCCCAGTATTTGCTATACCTAAAATATCTTTACCTAAAATAGCAGGCGGTATAGCACCATCTTGAATAGGAGTAGGCAAAACATAACCTTTACTTTCAATAGATTTTTTTAAAGACTCTTCTATATTAAAATCAGAAAATTTATGTTTTGGAATAAATTTTTCCTCAACTTCTAAAGATACTACTTTGTTTATAAACCTAGATACATTTATACTTTCACCTTTAGGACCTCTACGAGATGATTTTTTAAAATTAGAAATACCACGACCATTTGAAAAATTTGGCTTACGAAAAAAATTATTATTTCCAGACCTGTTTGATCTAGAACCAGAAAACTGCTTATTATACATATTTTATTTATAACCCCTAGTGTTTATAGTAAAGCTTACTAGTATGTCCCGTGGATTTTAAATAAAGCAATTGCTTAGAAACGAAAACCAAGAGATAAGTTATCTCCTATATATTACACCAAAACCATATTTTTGTCAACTTTTAACTCTGGCTGTTTTTGAATCCAATAGGTAATTATATTTTCATATTTTTAGTCAATTAAATAATCAGAGATGTATCCGCAGTATTTTAACTTAATCTCTTCAGGGAGTTCATTGTAACAACCTATTTTACCTCGACAAATTAATTTGCCACATTTACACAATCTTTCTTCTTCTGTAATTTCACTTCCATATTTATCTCCAATCATTGCATAATCAATTGTTATTTCTTCGTCTTTTTTAATATCACGAAAAGCAACAAAACAGTTTCTATTCTTTATTCCAAGATTAGGGTCACATGAGTGACATATAAACTGACATAAATTTCCTTTTGGCCATGTTGGATCAATTCTTAAATCTTTACTAATTGGAATTGTGTATTTAGTAGCACAGGCAACAATTGGTCCAAAAGCGACAAAGACCAAATCATCTTTTTTAAAATCTCTGATAGCAAAAAGACTTCTGCCATATATACCAGTTTCTTTTACATATACATTATTTTCAATTATATACTCTGACTTATCTAACGACATATGTTTCTAAATCCACCTTCTTAAAATCAATCAATTGTTTTGATTCTAAATCATATTGACATTCCTCATACGGATTTTCTGGCCAATCTATATCAAACGGATTAAGTTGATGCATATACACCTCACTTTTTAAAGGTCGTCCAGGGTAACACCAAAGTATCCATGTTTGATTTCCTTCAATGTATTCATTTGGTAATTTAATTTGATTTTTACTAATTAAATACATCATCAACACCTCTTCCAAAAAGAAGTTAACTTGGTTATCCTCCATATCTCTATCAAATACCGCACAATCTTCGGCAAGATACTTTTGAAATTTTTTATCTTCCTTATAAATCTTTTTTAACTGATCAAATTTTTGATTAAAATCTTTTGTTCCGACATATAACTGGTTCCAAACCATATAGTTAAAAGCGTGTTGGATTTGAAAATCTAAATTATTTTTTTCTAGTAACTTTTGTATACCATTTTTATGACTGATAGTTTGTGTCATAAATGAATCTTTAAGCACAGGAGCTGGTTTGTCACTATAAAGATAGAGAAAATCAGAATATATAAAATTTAAACCAATAAGTGGTTTTGAGACTTTAGAAGTGTGAAAATGTCTAATATCTTCAATACATTTTTCAGGACTTTGTCTATTAGATAGCTTATTCATCGATAAACCAAAAATTAAAAGACCTTTTTCAGGCGGAAGTTTATTTATGTCGAAAAATTGATTTGGTTGCATCTTATAAAATTATTAAAATATAGTAACATTTTTTTAGACATATTTCAAAAAATTAACCCCTATTAAATTAATTTTAATCAGATTTATCCACTGTTTTGTTGCCAATTTTCCTAAAGGACCCTTTTCCAAAAGTTTTTTCAATAAGTCGTGCAACAGGCAATAATCTTCCAGTTAAAGTTGCAACAGCAAACAAGTTAAAGACTTGTTCCCTGGATTGAAAATCATCTTTATTCTTTTCATATAACCTATCAACTAAATCATTAAATTGTTGTCGTTCTTTATGATATCCATATGATACCTGTTTATACACTTCCTTAACCTTATCAAATCTTATTCCCATAATTACATTTTGCACTTCTTCAATAGGCACAGAATTTCTTTTTGAGACCTCTTTAATACATTCATCTCTAGCTTTAATTTCTTCAGACACCTCAGTCCATTGGCTTATATACCCTTGTCCAAATCTAATTTCTAACTCAGTAATAATTGATTCATCGAATTTATGAAAGATCAATCTTTTATCATCCATTGTGCCAATAGAAAATCCTGAGCGACGAATATTTATACCATGGTTACTATTATCATCTTTTAAGATAATATCAGCTGATTCTTTTTGACTTTTTTGATATGAAAAAAACCCTTGAAGATGAAGTATTTCATGAACAAGCACTTGCAGAAAAAATAATTTACTTTCATCATAATCTCTAAGGATAACGACACCTTGGTGGGTGGCAGAATAAAATCCATGTTCTGTCCCAATTTTTTTATACATATTATTCAGTTGTTCCTCCGTGAATTTTGTCCTATCAAGAATATGAATATTTTCCAAAGGAACTTCTATAGCTTCAACACCATATCTAGCTAAAAATTCCTTCATTTTATCATTTATTCTCCTGATCAATTCTTTTTGTTCATCAGTTTTTTCTTTTTCCACTGATTCTGTAATATTAGATCCAAACAAATTTTCAAAATATTGCAAAATATCAACTTCTTTTTTAGGTCCAAAGCCAACCACTCTATTTATCCCAGACTTTTTTTGTTGCAAAGGTGATTCCTCCATATTTTAAAGTATAACATGGATTAAATATTTCCCCTAAAATCATTCCCTTCTTAGTTTGTTAAATTCAGAAATCTAAAAAAATATTTTCAACTCTTGTGTAATTCAAGCTATTAATAAAAAGCGACTATTGTCGCAAATTAAAAAAAACAATCACATATTACATTTTTATTTTACATCTAAAATAGACAATGATTCTGTTATATATCTTCTTGCAATACCCCAATCAATAGGATCCCTTGCATCTCCACTTGATCTAAGTTTTCCTTGTGCATCAATACTCATTTCTGGAAAATTAGCATAAATAGGTTCTATTAAATTAACCGTACCAGGACCTAAACCTCCAGCAAAAACCAATCCAACATTAGATAATTCTCTTTTAATCTCACTAGCAAACATGATTAGAAAATCAGGATCCATACGAATACCACGCCCCATACTTTTATCAAGGAGTACCCTATCTATTAACCCTTCATAACCTCTTAATTTATTTATCATTATTTCTGGTTTATTATGCACGGCATCAAATGCAACACTTCCAACCTGGAGAATGGTTTCAATATTAAATCCTTTGGCAATTTCAATAATATTTGGAGTTGGCCAAACCATATCAAATTGAATTGCATTCACATACTCACCAGCGAATGAAATAGCTTTTTTAATATCATCAGGTTTAGTATCATTATTATAATCAGCATAATGTAAACAATAATAAATATCCTTGCAAGGTTTAGCAAAAATTTTTCTTATTTTTTCTTTCTGAGGAAACACACTTGACCATTGACTATGTATACCATTTAAAGTCTTATAACTCATCATAACACCAACATGCAACATCAAATCTGAAGAGTATTTCCTGTTTTCAATAAAAAATTCAAGCATCTTAGATACTTCAGAAAAAATAGTAAAATCTGTTATTCCTATATAAGGTCTCATTCTATTATAGAATAGTACTGATTTTTAAAATTTACACAAGTTTTAATTTTTACAAGAACATGATACCTATTATATGGACATATCAACAAAAGAAATAACCGTCTAAAGAATCATAAAATCAATATTTATACAATTAGAAAAATTCTATCGACAAATAAATTCAAAAGAGGAGTGATTCAATAAATTTTCTTAAAAGTTTAAAAATTTTATATAAAAAAATAAGACCACCTATTAGAATTATTTTATTTCCATTATTTCCCATGAAAATATTATTAATTGATTCAATCTAATCGTATTTAGTTTTATTGGTTTAAATATATACCTAATTTAAAAGTAACAGAAAAGCCCCACTCAGAGAAGCAGTACTGCTATATCTGGGTGGGGCTACATAAAAACTAATTATCGAAAGATGAGATCTCGGTCACTTTTTTGATCGGAACAACTTGACCACTTTCAGTCACTCTCCACTTTCCATCTTCCACCGTCACAACAACAGGGATGTTGGTTCCCCTAACTCCCGAAATTGTATCAATCTTAAAATTCTTGCCCATGGAGTTGGTAACAAGAATTGAGTACCCACTCCAGAGACCATTCATCGTTTCCTTTTCCTTATTCATCAGACCTCCTTGAAATGTACAAGCTTTTTCAACTTTATTATACACTTTTTTATATATATTGTCAATTATTTACACTAGGATAAAAAACTTCTATAGCTTCAACACCATATCTAGCTAAAAATTCCTTCATTTTATCATTTATTCTCCTGATCAATTCTTTTTGTTCATCAGTTTTTTCTTTTTCCACTGATTCTGTAATATTAGATCCAAACAAATTTTCAAAATATTGCAAAATATCAACTTCTTTTTTAGGTCCAAAGCCAACCACTCTATTTATCCCAGACTTTTTTGTTGTATTAGATAAAAAAATAGGATCCTAATTAAAGGATCCCTTGTGGAATGATATCCAATCTACTTCAGGTAGCCGCCAACTGTGAGCTTGAGAAACGGCTGCTTGTTCATGGTCGCTACCATGTCGTCGAGCACCTTGCGATACTGACAGACAGTGTTGCCATTGACATAAGAGCAGTAGCCCTTCTTTTGATCAGCCCAGTCGTTACTAGTGCCGATCCACGTTATGCCACCCTGTTGCTTGGCCTCCCAAGCGCGCTTGTAACTGTCGGTCACATCCTTGAGGGCGACAAGCTCCGACATATTGAGCAACTTGTCGAACTTGAACTGCAGCCACGCGTCGGAGTTGTTGTACGCGAACCATGTGAACTGGACCGCAGCGCTCTTGGAGGGCTTGTAAGTGCCGGTACCCCAGCCCATGGGACGGGAAAAGCCTGCGCGACTGTCGCTTTTACCGGAATAGATCTTCATCTCATTCTGGATGAAAGTTGGAAAGTTTTCCGCGACCGCAAGGGTGGCGAATGAAAGGAACAACAAGGTGATAATCTTCTTCATGTAGAAATCTCCTCTGATAAAGATCATATAATACATTTGTCACTATGTCAAATATCACAGATAACAAGTATGCACATTACTCAAAACCACTATCAAAACCATTTGGATATTTTTTTATTTACAATTGCTATAAAAATAACTATACCAGAAAAAGAAGATCCAAGAATAGCAGGTTATTTATCATCTTCCTTATTTTCTCTGTCTACAATAGTATATTAATTTGTCTTGATTCAATGGTAAAAGTAGATACTACTTTTCTCTATCTAAAAAAATAGCCCTACTCCGACGAATCGGTATAAGGCTAAAGACTGAAGTCCTAAATTACTCAGTCTTGAAAATCAAATTACGAAACAGCAAACGCGAATCCGCTATCACGAAGCCAATTATTGAAAGGTCTGATATGGAATGTCCAGAGCCAGTCACCACCATTGGCACGGAGCACGTTCAGCAATTTCATATCTATGACGGAGTTGCCAATTGGTTCATGCATGACAGCGATGTACCAAAGCCCCATCGCTTCAATCTCCTTGTCCGTGAATTTCTCACGGATAAGGCAAGCAACCTCAGCGTTCGGGGTTTTGAGCTTGCGCCTGTCGGCCTCAGCACGAATTTCCATCGTTTTTCTGTTTTCTTCTTCGAAGAGCACGCCCTTGAGAACAGCGATTTCGGTCTTCACACCAGAGGTTGGCTTGAAGTCCTGGGAAAGGAGCACTTGCTTAGCGTAGTCTGCGACGCGAAAACTTTTATCTTCCAAACGCTTGATCCACTCCTCACCAGTTTTTCCATTGCTCTCGACTGAGAAGTAGATTACATCATCTTGTTCACGCCAGGAACATTTAGGTTCAACAACCATTGTTTCGTCATTGAGAAACCTCAACGCCCCATCATGACCACCGAGCTTCTTGACGATAGCGTCTATCTGTTCGGTAGTAAGACCACCAGTCGATGGAAATTCTTTGCTATCCATTTTATTTCTCCTTCTTTTCTAAATTGAGGAAGTGCTATAAGCCGTAGTGGTCATAGCGAAAAATGACCTATTTTAAAGCCGCTTTTCGCTGTGACCAATTCGCAAGTTTGTATAAAAGAACTACTTACACATTATGCACTCAAAACAACCATTTGTCAATATATAATGCACAAAGTGTAACTAATCTTTGCAATTAAAACAAACCATTCTCGTCCCCTGGCACAAATATTCCATTTGCTTCTCCTTGCAAAACTTTCGCTTTATTTCTGGCTTTGCCGACTGTCTGATACGAAGTTGGAACTATTCGAACAAATTTAGAAAAAAGAAAAGGCCGACAATTGGATACGTCGTACCTTTAGAAAATCGTTCAAACTTCCCTACTTGATGAGACACTTGAGAAAGTGGTCAATCTCAATTCCCGCCCTCTCGACGACTTTGATAAACTCGATACTTTCTCGAGGATGACTCACGAAACCCAAATTAATAAATCCGGCAGTGTAGACACGCTTGATACGTGTGTCCTTTGGAATGATGCCGTCCTTACGCCGAAGGCCGGCATAGTGGAAGGTCTCGCCGTCAAAACCTTCACGGGAAAAGTGCAGAAGAGTCACCTGATCCTTGGAAGAATCAAGTGAGAGCAACTTCTTAATATGCTCTGCCTCCTCCGATGTGAATGGCTTATCAAACGGTTGACTCATACTGAGTGTACCAAGTGATAGTTTTTGAATTTGGGTTTTGTCCATACCAACTCCTGTATATATAAGATCACATTTATATGTTATATGTCAATTGTTTTTACTAAAATAGGTTCCTAACTAGACAAATCCTCAAGAATCAACTTAGCAATTTGTTCTGAACTTAACTCATCTACATTAAACACTTTTCCAAGTTGATATCTGTTATCCTCCCATGTTTTGAGGTTGTTGAGTATTCTCTCTTCTGGGACTGGTGTTTTTGCAAGAGCTGGTTTCGGCCGATTATGTATACGATCAATAAGCAACTCTTTTGATCCCTCAAGTTGATAAATAAAAACTTTTAGATTATTTTCTTCTGCAAGTTTCAGATACGGATCAAGATATTCTTTTTTCCAAAATGCTTGAGGTAACAAGAGACTTATGCCTTGCTTAATATATTCTCTACACATCTGTATAAGTACCGCAGCACTTATAGCATTATCTCGATCCCCCCTTTCAAAATCAGATATAAAAAATTTTATTGCATCTGTACTTAAAATAGCAGTACGTGGAAGGTTTGGATGAAGTAGTTTTCCAACCGTAGTCTTTCCAGAACCCATTGGACCATCAATGATAATAATTTTTTGCATATTATTTAATTTTTATCTATTTGTTTTATAAGCCAATATATTATTCCAATAAAAATTAGTGCAATAAAAACAGCAAAAAATTTATCGGAAAAGCCTTTAATGTCTAAAACTAGTTGAAGGCCAGCAATAATAATCTGAACAATCGCAAAAAGTAGAATTACGAGTGAATATTTTTTGTTCGAACTGTCTAGGTCAACCATGGTTTTTCTAAGATTATCTAATGACCTTCTAGTCAATTCATCAGATGACAGAGAAGCAAAATTAGGTTGATGAATATTTATATTATTTTTTAACTCACTCTCTGATTGTTCTTCTAGTTTTGAGGAAAAATTTGTCATAAATTTATTTACATTTATTCTATCATATTAACTTTGGTTTGGAATTATCTTTATTTTCTCCTCCTAGCAAAGCTTTCGCTTCGCTTCTAGCTTTGCTGTGTGCTCTGGTCTGGTACTTACTGCATCAGATGTTGTAAGGGTATTTTAGCATTATTTTCATTATAAAGTGACCTGTCTAGGAATCGGTGTCAGGTACCGTTTTTAGGTCTACCACCTTTTCGTGTAGTTGATTTCAGTTTAAATTTTTCTACAATCTTTTCAACCCACGCCAGTGCGCCAAATGGTTTAACTTTTTCTACTGATACCCTGATGTCTTCTAAAACATCTTCATGGTCAACCTGATTGAGCCCATTTTAAATAATCATGTGGCAAATCAACAGGAGAATCAGACAGTATTTTTTTGTTTTTTAACCCTAATGGATTATATCGTTTCCATGCACTTCCCCATCGCCAATCTTCTGATTTTTTAACTAATTTTGCCCTAAGTGGATTTTGTTCGACATATCGTATAACTTGAATTAAATATTGATCTTTAGCAACCAAGAATGATTTGTATCTCCCTTGATACAAATGACCGTGACCGACAGTCTCTTTTCTTACATGATATTGTTGAGTATAAGTTAAGGTAAGCCATTGCATAAATACAGAAAGATCTCCGTCTTTTTTTGGATATAAAATCAAATGCCAATGATTTGGCATTATGCAGTAACTAATTATCCTCATATCTACTAACTTTTTAGCATCTTCGAGCAGGTTTTCAAAATGAATATAATCATCTTTGTTTTCAAAAATTTTTAAACGACCATTTGATCGATTGATAATATGATATATATGTCCACCAACATTAACACGAGGTGCTCGAGCCATATTTATATTATATCATAAAAACGATACCTGACACCGATTACCCACCGATTACCTAGACTGCTGGGTGCATTAAGTGACGTTAGAACCTATTTTATGTTCAATCCTGTTATAAATCCAGTCATTTTAAACTGGTGCTTATGATAGATATAACAACGAAAAAGCTCCACACAGATAAAGCAAGTGTTTTGCTTTTCCGTATGAAGCTTGGTTACTTCACATTGAGCACTGGGGTGACTCCGCCCTGACCGATGAGGAAGGTGCATTTGCCACCGCCGCAGACATCGTGCATCATCTTAATCTGCTCCAGTTGCAGGAATTGACTCGGGTTCAACTGCATTGACTCCCGATAGGCGTTGTCAGCTTTCGCCCGACTGGCCTCAGCTTCCTTCCGTTGATCTTCAGCGAGCTTGCGCTGCTGTTCCGTGAGCTGGCGCTGTTGCTGTGCCGCCGTCTCAATGCGCTGACTTTTGATCGAATCGGGAGGGTTTGCCTTACCGACGGTGATCTGGATCAGCTTGACGGGGATCTTCGCGCTCTCAACGTACTGAGTCATAGCAATCGATACTTCTGTGTCAATTGCCTCGATGGCGCTCGTGTTGATGGCGGTCTCATTCATGCCGTGCTTGCGCACCGCCTGACGAACCCGATTCGAGAACTCTTTCTCGACATTGTTTTTGTACCATTCCGGCCCGAAGTTCTTGATCAAGTCGACAGAGTTTGTGATCTGCAATCGAATGATCGCATCGAAATCGAGGGGAACGCCGTCGGAGGACATCAGGTCATCGAAGTGCACCTGAAACTGTTGCGGCTGCATGTTAACCATGACAGCATCAGTCGTCAGAGCAATGAATGTCCGGCCCGTCCGAATGGGTTCGGAGTCAACGCCGCCATGTCCGAAGATCAACGGCTTAGCGATCAGTACCGCTTCGTTTCCTGCATCCGGGCTTGCCGAAGAACAGCCAGTGAGAGCGATGGACATAACGGCCATCGCTGAAATAATCAGTGAAATGCGTGTGTTTTTCATGGAACTCTCCTAAGATAGGATATAGCATAGTATATACTATATGTCAATAGCAATTTTAGGTTTGTAAAGAGGTTCGAACCTCCTCGGCCCCTGTTCCAAAATATCCTTATTTATATAGCTGTTTTAGAAGGCTGGGAGACAGGGACTCGAACCCCGGGAATCGGTGTCAGGTACCGTTTTCAAATGCCAATGATTTGGCATTATGCAGTAACTAATTATCCTCATATCTACTAACTTTTTAGCATCTTCGAGCAGGTTTTCAAAATGAATATAATCATCTTTGTTTTCAAAAATTTTTAAACGACCATTTGATCGATTGATAATATGATATATATGTCCACCAACATTAACACGAGGTGCTCGAGCCATATTTATATTATATCATAAAAACGATACCTGACACCGATTACCCACCGATTACCTAGACTGCTGGGATGGCTGGACGATGTTAGAACCCTTTTGCTCAATGGAGAAAGTGAGTTTTGGTATCGCTGTCCTGCGTTTGCCGTGTCTTCAAAATAGACGATAACCAATTTTTTCAAGTTTCTCTTTCTTTTCATATTCATCAAACAACCAATCCAGACCATAATACTCAATCCCGTCCTTATGGTCCGTTATTGAAGATTTTGGTATCCAGATTGTCTCTTTGGTCAATTTCATTTTGGGGTCAAAGAGATAAAACTCAATGGCTTTGTCAGTCATTCTTTTGGGGTAAAGATGTATTCTATACCCTGCATATTCAATCCTTCTTATAAGTTCTTTTTTGAGTGTTGTTTTCATACTTTTTTACCCCACCTTGCTCATCACTATTTGTTTTCTTGTAGAGATGTGGGTTTTGCTTCATATCTTGTTTGA
>CAYXZA010000010.1:0-33484 GCA_964469605.1 uncultured Candidatus Saccharibacteria bacterium
CAGCATTTCTGGTCTCGAGGATACTTCGCTACCACCTCCGTAGCTATTACAGATGAAATGATAATGGACTACATAAAAAACCAATATGAAGATAGTAAAAAGAGAGGTGATGACTTCACTATACTCGATACTGGCATTTAGAACTTCAGTTTAAGACAAAACTCCCGGTTTTCAGCTGGGAGTGGTTTATACTCTTCATATTTTTCCATATTAAAATTATATCATAAATTTTTTTAGAATATGATTTGTGATGTATTGCTAACCTTTGCGCGAACTTTCTTTGAGAAAAAAGAATGATGCGCCCCGTCACTATTTTTCTATAGCAAAGGAAGCGGGGCGATGGTCTCGCCCGCGCAGAGGAGGGGTCTGGGGAGGAATCCGCGCAGGCTTTGGCTTTTTCTTTTGGCGAAATTTTGGCGGGCTGAAAACTGAAATCAAATTTTGTCGGAAATTTTATTTGGGTCTTTTTCCCACATCCACTCAATATCAATTTCCTTTCTTCTCATCATCTCACCTCTATCTAAATTCATATAAACAAGCTCAATTTCTCTCTTCAAATTTTCCACATTATCAAACCACGCTGAAGAGTTATCAATTTTTGAACTAAGATTGTTATATAGCTTTTCAAGATTGGAGAAGAAATTATCTAAATCATCGACACTAGGAATTATAATTTCCTTGGGATCAATTTGTATATTGCGATGAGCAAATATATTATCCCTAGCTTTCTTTAGCTTATCTATAACAATTTTATTTTCTTTGTGAAAATCCTGATATGTTTTTTTATCTACTTTTTCAAGCGACATAGAATCTGCTCTTTTATCAAAAATGTGACAAATCAAAACAACAAATGAAATTAAACAAGCTCTTTCAGTCAAAGTAAAAAAAGAGCCAGCTTGTCTTTGGATTGCGGTATATCTTTCCGCCATTTCTTTTGAAACAACTCCAATAGACCTAGCATGGAGTATCATTTTCCATTCCGTATAATGACTTTTTGCTTCAAAAATATTGCCAAGAAAATATTTAATTATTAATTTTTCTTTTTCCACTTATATTATTATAAAGCTCCAAGGAGATTAAAAATAGCAATTACATATATAATAAATGCAAAACCTGCATTTATATACATTTTTACTTTTGCTTTATTTGTTTTCTTCCTTGCTTCTTTTATTTCTTCTTTTTCAAATTCTTCATCTTCTTCCATCTCATCATTTTTCCTTAACAATTTACGTAATCTTTCAAACTCTGCGTGCATTAAAAATACATTTTCAATAGTTGCATTCCCATAAGTCATAGCAAAAGTTTGTATGCTCAAATATATCAAAATAAGAATTGATATAGATATAATTTCAAAGCTATCGTACAAGCTACTGTATATAGCAATAACAACACCTAGTGTTATTAAATTAATAATAACCGCCCAAACGTAACCAAGATATTTCCAATAGTTTTTCGTTTCGGTTACACCAATAATAGCTCCGCAACTATTACAGAATTTGTCATTCTCATTTATTTCTTTTCCGCATTTATGGCAAAACATAGAATTTAGTAAGCTGAGCAATCAGTTTTAGTGAAAGACATAAAGTATCTTTCTCCTGAATCGACAATGTATGAATACTCCATATCTATTCCTGAATCAAGAAGATTTTTAGTATCACTATTTCCACAGAGGTCTGAAATTAAATAATTTTTTAAGTAACTATTTGAAAGCTGACTTGTATCAATATTTGAGAGAACATAGTGATAACGAATTGCACTTGGCTGTGCAGTAATATCTGTAAGTGTTGTCAGCTCATCAATCTGACTTGGTAGACTCATTTCTGTTTTTATTTCTCTAACAGTTTCAATGATAAGATTTGATTTTTCTTGTGTTGTATAGCTATCAACCTCTAAGTCGGAAGAAGATAAATCAATAACGACTGCCCCAAAAAAGAGAACTACAGAAATTACTGTGAAAATTACCCATCCTTTTTTATCCAAGCTATATTTAGGGCTTGTAAGAGTTGAGGTAAATTCCTCTACTTTCATTCCTTTACGAACAGAAACCAAAGACGAGATTAGATAAGCAACAATAAGAAAGAAAAGAATGCCAACTCGTCCGCCTGTAGAAATAACCCATACTAAAAGAAGAAGTGAGAGTCCTAATAAAATTTGTAAATATAATTTTATATTTTTATCTACAAGTCCCTTTATTCGATTACCAAGAATAATGAAAATACTCGCAGCAACTACCATCAAAAAAGTACCGGAGAGATCAGAAGCAGGAAGTCCTGATTCCGCAAAGTTTTTATCAAGAATACTCCAGAGATAAATACCGATATTGATGACTATTGTTATCCAGCCAATTGCGTAAACGGAGTTTCCAGTGTTCTTCAAATTTTTCTTTACTTTTTCAATATCCACTTTTGGTTTATCTGATTCAATTGGCTTTCCACATTTATTACAAAACTTTGCATCGCTAGGAAGCACATTATTACAATTTTTACAGTTCATAAAATTATTTTATAAAATAGTTAATATCTTTATTATAAATCTTCGCAAAATTTTGAAGTTCAACAACATCAACTCTTTGCTGTCCTGATTCAACATTAGAAATGTGAGATTGTGGACGCTTCAATTTTTTAGCGACCTCAACCTGAGTCAATCCAGCTTCTTCTCTAGCTTTTCGTAGTTTTTCAACGAAATAAGCGTATTCCTTTGTTTGTCTTGACCTAGTCATATATTAACATTGTCTATCTAAATTTTCAATATCCAAACTTTAGATATTGTGATAAACTGTATTTATGAATTTTGTAGCCCGCCAAAATTTCGCCAAAAGAAAAAGCCGAAGCCTGCGCGGATTCCTCCCCAGACCCCTCCTCCGCGCGGGCGAGTCCATCGCCCCGCCACCACAGCCCCAGAAAAATAGTGACGGGGCGCATCATTCTTTTTTCTCAAAGAAAGTTCGCGCAAATGATACAATTACATCACAAAACGAAAATGTTTCAATTTGTGACCTTACGGGGAATCGAACCCCGATTTAAGCCTTGAGAAGGCTTCGTCCTAACCGTTAGACGATAAGGCCAAATATTTTATTGTAATACCTGCAGGTTCGATTCTGAATCGGTCACGATTATTTTTCTGTTGAAAAATATCGCGACCCCGCCTCCTTCGCCTTTGCTCAGTCCGGCCTTGCACTTGGGTCCCTACCCGAGCTCACCCCTCTTAAGCCTCCAAAAGGCTTCGTCCTAAACCGTTAGACGATAAGGCCAAATAAAAGCAGTCACCTCGCCTGATCCTCGCCACAGAGCAGACGAGGTATTGGCGAGGCGAACCAGGGCTCTTATATTCGTATAGGAGTCGGCCACCGCCGACACTCTTTTACCAATCCCCACAGCAAAGCTGAGGGGTATTTCTCGAATAAATTAAACTACTTCAAAATAGTAACATATTTTTATCAAAAAACAATAATATATACAGTATAAAGTATTTTTCTTATTAAAATAAATATGTTACTCTAAAATAGAAAGGAGGTCTTAATGAGACCGAGAAAGTTTTTTGATTACACTGGAAAGGGGGTGATCCAGTGAAATCTCTGGGCGGCCAACTGGCCGCCCTGTTTCGTATTTAAAAAAGACTGAAACTGTGGTATAATTGCTTGGTGAAAATATTTAATCTAAAAAGTGAATACAAGCCAGCAGGTGATCAGGTCTCTGCTATAAAGTCTTTATCAGAAGGTCTTTCTGGTGGTTTACAAAAACAATCCTTGCTTGGAGTTACTGGTTCAGGAAAAACATTTACAATTGCAAATGTTATAGAAAATTTTGGTAAACCAACTCTTGTTATTGCTCACAACAAAACCTTGGCAGCTCAACTGGCTTTGGAATACAAGGAGTTTTTTCCAGAAAATGCTGTTCATTATTTTGTATCCTATTATGACTACTATCAACCAGAGGCATATAAACCTATAACTGATACATATATTGAAAAAGAATCTATGATAAACGAAGAGATAGAGAGACTTCGTCATGCTACAACACAAGCTCTTTTAACAAGAAAAGATGTCATCATTGTTGCATCTGTTTCCTGTATTTACGGTCTTGGTTCGCCAAAAGAATATGAAGAGGTCAATATGAAAATATCTATTGGTCAAAAAGTAACTAGACTAGATTTTATGAGAAAGTTAATAGACATTCATTTTGAGAGGACAAATGCTGATTTGACTCCTGGACTTTTTAGAGCTCTTGGTAATAGTGTGGAGATTATGCCTGTATCTGAAAAACTTTTGTATAGAATAGATTTTGATCATACTTCTATAAAATCTATAACCGTTTTAGATCCAATAAGTAGAAGTCTAATAAAAGAGGAAAGCCTTTTTTATCTTTTTCCAGCTAAACATTTTATTACAAATAGTCAGCAAACAAAAAAAGCTATAAAAAGCATAAAAGATGAACTGAAATCACGATTAGAAATTTTAGAAAAAGCAGGGAAAAATCTTGAAGCAGAAAGACTGAAAAGAAGAACAAACTATGATATATCTATGATATCTGAAATAGGATACTGCACCGGTATTGAAAATTATTCAAGACATTTTTCTTCTAAAAAAGCAGGTGAAGCTCCGGATACTTTGCTTTCATATTTTCCACATAAAAAAGATGGATCACCAGATTTTTTGACTGTTATAGATGAATCTCATGTTACTGTTCCTCAGATAGGTGCTATGTATGCTGGTGACAGGTCAAGAAAAGAGACTTTGGTAGAGTATGGTTTCAGGCTTCCTAGTGCTTTGGATAACAGGCCTTTAAATTTTTCAGAATTTGAAAAAAGTATTGGTCAAGTTATTTACACTTCTGCCACACTTGGATCTTATGAAAAAGAGAAAAGTCAAAATATAGCAAGGCAGGTTATAAGACCGACTGGACTTTTGGATCCAGAAGTTTTTGTAAGACCGATAACAGCTACAAAAACATATAAAGGTCAGATAGATGATTTTATAAAAGAGACTGTTAAAGTTGTTAAAAATTCAGGCAGAGTTATAGCTACTACTTTAACTAAAAAAATGGCAGAAGATCTCTCTGTCTTTTTAAAAGAAAAAGGAATCAGAGCAGAGTATCTGCATAGTGATATTAAGACGATTGAAAGAATAGAGATTTTGACCAAGTTCAGAAAAGGGGATTTTGATTGTCTTGTTGGAGTAAATCTACTTCGAGAAGGTCTTGATCTGCCAGAGGTGCAGTTTATAGGTATTTTAGATTCTGATAAGGAAGGATTTTTGAGATCCGAGACATCTTTGATACAGATAATAGGTAGAGCAGCTAGAAATGTTTTAGGAAGAGTTGTTTTGTATGCAGATTCTGTTACAGGTTCAATGCAAAGAGCTATGGAAGAAACTTTAAAGAGAAGGACAATTCAAATAGAGTATAATAAAGAACATAACATAACCCCAAAAACTATCATAAAGAAAATAAAAGATATAACAGAAGAGATGCAAAATCGCCACAAGAAAATAGCTAAAAAAGAGATGACTCTTGAATCTGTTGGTGTAAAAAATATACAAAAACTAATAAAACAGAAAGAAAAGCAAATGAACGCTTCTGTAAAGATACTAGATTTTGAAACAGCGGCAATACTAAGAGATGAAATAAAAGAATTAAACGATTTAAATAAAGGAAAATGATTAAAAAAATTTTAGTTCTATTTTTATTTCCATTTATAGTTTTTGGTGCAGAAATCTATCAGGATTTTCAAGGTATATTTGAAGCAAAGGTTTTAAGTGTTGTTTCTGAAAAATATCAAAAACTTCAAGGAACAAATACAAATATATTTGTTCAAGATTTAGAAGTTTTAATAACTAGCGGTCAAAAAAAAGATCAAAAAGTTTTTCTGCAAAATGATTTTCAAAAAATTAAAAAAGGAGATAAAATATTTGTTAATTATCTAAAAACCATAGATGATAAAGAGATATATACATTTAAGGATAAAGACAGAAGAGGAGCTTTATTTTTTACACTTCTAGTTTTTATTTTTATTGTTATATTATTTAGTGGTTTTGGAGGTCTAAGATCTTTAATATCATTATTTTTAAGTTTTCTAGCTATATTTTTTGTCCTAGTGCCACTCCTCCTTTCTGGTTATTCAGCGATTTTAACTAGTATTTTTGTTGGAGGTATTATACTTGCATTTGCTATTTATATAACTCATGGATTTAATCTAAAATCAAATATAGCACTGCTTGGAACTTTTATATCTGTATTTATAACATCACTCTTTGCAAAATTTATAATTTCTCAAACATCTTTAACAGGATTTTCTTCAGATGAAAGTATTTATTTAAATTTAAACACAGGGGGTATATTAAATTTTGAAGGACTTTTGTTAGGAGGAATCATAATAGGCATTTTAGGTGTTTTAGATGATATATCGATCACTCAAGTTGCTGTTGTTTTTGAACTGAAATCTTTATCAAATTCAATAACATCTTACGATCTTTACAGAAGAGCTATAAGGGTTGGCAAGGAGCATATAGGGGCACTTGTAAACACTTTGGTTTTAGCATATAGCGGAGTTTCTCTTTATCTAATACTTTTATTTTCAACAAGCGAAGAGCCTTTTAGTTATATTGTAAATAGTGAAATTTTTGCAACAGAAATAGTCAGAACAATAATAGGTAGTATAGGTTTAGTTATATCTGTTCCCATAACAACTTTTCTTGCGGTGTATTTTGTTAATAAATTTAAGGTGGATCTAAGTAAATACAAAGATCATAATCATATTCACTAAAATTTAATCTCTAAAATATCTATATTTTAAGTCATTTTTTGATAGTAGCCAAGATTTTTTATAAAAAGCTGTATTTTTAGTTGACAAAAAAATATATATGTGATAATATATATTACAGATTAGGGGATATGCAAAGGTCCTGCATATCCCTGAAATTAAACCAGCCAGACCGACAATCTGGTTGGAATCAAAAAAAAGGATCGGCCGAGATAGAGGGGATTGTCACCCCCCTTGATGCTCGACTCTGTGAGGCCTCAAAGGTCTCACGGAAAAATTAACAAGCGGCGTCATGTTCTACCACAAGGTGTTCGGGCGCCGCTTTCCTTTTGTCATTTTTTAAAACAAACTCTGGGTTCGGACTTCTTCTTTTGGTTCCCAATGTTTTGTATCTAGTCTAATCTCTTTTACAAACGGTCCTTCTTTAAACATCAACTTATTGTTTTTCATAGCAAATTCATAAACTTCTTTGGTTATCTTTACATCTTTAAGACAATATTCTCTTATCTTTTCTATCTCTCCATTTTTCCACCAAACTATAGCTTCGAGACCATTTCCACTTTTATTTACACCAAGTGTCCCTTCGGCTATCTGATCTAACTTCATTCTTCTGCCGTATGCTTGTCTTATTTCTTTTAATATATCTAAACTTCTAAATTTTAGTAAATCACCTGCATAGTATTTATTTAAAAGCGGTATATCAAAGTGATCACCGTTGAAAGTTATCAGTATCTCCGCTCTTTCAAATATTGGCCACATAAGATCAAATTCTTCTTGAACAAAACTGTGATATTTTCCAGTTTCGTATTCATAAAGACCAACCAAAGATATATCCAAATCTGCTGGATTATTTGATCCAACATCTGTAAAAAGATTTCTTGTTTCTATATCAAAGACTATTTTTCTCATTTATTTTATTTTTTCCAATACTTCTTCAAAACTTCCTGTAAATTCTTGACTTGTTTTTAAATTTTTTAGTTTATATTTTCCTGTTTTTACTTCATCTTCTCCTATACAAATAATGAATTCTATTTTATTTTTATCAGCATATTTTATTTGGTCGGAAATTTTTTTTGATGTTAGGTCAACCGAAGTATTTATATATTTTGATCTCATCTTGTCTGCAAATACAAAAGCTTCTTTTCTAAATTCTTCTGATAAAACACAGATGTGTAGTTTTGTTGTATTTTTATAATCTGGTAGTAGATTTCGTGTTTCCAAGAAATCTCTAGCTGTTACATCACCCATACCAAAACCAAATGCTGGTATTTTTTCATCATCAAAAAGAGATGTCAGGTCGTCATAACGGCCTCCGCCAAAAAGGGATCTGTTATTTTCTTTGTCTGTATCAAAAACTTCGAAAACTGTTTCTGTATAATAGTCAAACCCTCTCATTAAAGTTGGTGATATGACTATGTTGTCTATCCCATCAGAGTTTAATCTCTCGGCTATTTGTAATATTTTCAAAACATTTTTATTTTCTTGTCCCAAGAAAGACAGTGTCTTTTCTGTATTTTCCAAGATGTTTACTAGATTTTCTGCTTTATCATTTACGATTTCTCTCAGTGAATTTTCAAAAACATCTTTTGAAATTTTTTCTTTTTTGTCTAGTATTTTAGATACTTTTTGAGACTCTGTTTCTGTTATTTCTAACTTCTCAAAAACATCTTTCAAAATTTTTCTGTTGTTTATTTTGATGATGAAATCAGAATTTTTAGCTCCAAAATTTATCATTATTTTGTAAGCAACTTTTATTGTTTCAATATCAGCTTCTAAACTTTCAACTCCAAATATATCAACATTTAGTTGAAAGTGTTCACGGAGTCTACCTCTTTGTGGTTTTTCGTATCTGAAAAGGTTTGGAATAGAATACCATTTTGCTGGAAAAGATATTTCTCTTTTTCTTTTGACTATCATTCTGGCAACTGTTGGAGTCATCTCTGGTCTTAGTGTAACTTCTCTGTCGCCACGATCTTTAAATGTGTAAGTTTGCTCATTTACTATTTCTTCACCTGTTTTTTCTTTGTATATTTCTGAATTTTCAAGTATTGATGCTCCGTATTCAACAAATCCAAAAGATTCGACAGTTTTTCTCATTGTGTCAAATATATAGTTCAATATGTATTGGTCTTCAGGGTAAAAATCCCTAACTCCTTTGTAATTTTCTGTTGATAACTTTTTCATAAAAACAGTATATCATAGTTTTTTATAAATTAAATATTTATGATATATTTGTTTCTAATTAACTCAAATGATTGTATTTTATAAAAATAAAGGTGAGACACCTCTTCAAATGATAGATAGGATTAGGCTAGAGAAGCCTTATTTAAAGTCTGAAAAACTTTCTTATGCTGGTAGACTAGATCCTATGGCAGAGGGTTTGATTTTGGTGCTTGAAGGTGATGAAAATAAAGATAGAGAAAAATATCTAGGATTAGATAAAAGTTACCAAACTGATATTTTATTTGGTTTAGAAACAGATACTGGAGATGTTTTGGGTTTAATAAAAAATATAACTGATATCAAGGAAGATCAAAAAGAGTTGTTAAAAGAAAAAATACTAGACAGTTTGGAAAAATTTAACGGCAGTTTTGAGCAAAAATATCCAAGTTTTTCGTCTAAGACATTTAAAGGAGTTTCGCTTTTTGAATATGCAAGAAAGGGTCAAGAAGTTGAAGATCTGAAACACCAAGTTAGTCTTTATGATATACAGAATTTTGGTTTTAGAGATCTTAATTCAAAAGATTTTTGCAGTAAAGCTTTGGATGATATTTCTGTTGTTAAAGGGGATTTTAGACAAGAAGAAATATTACAGAAGTATAAAGAAAATTTTGAAAACAAAGAATTTAATTTTTTGGTTTTGAGTTTAGAGATAAAAGTTTCTAGTGGTTTTTATGTTCGTCAGTTTGCAATAGATCTGGGCAAGGAAGTTAACCTTCCAGCACTAGCACTGAAAATAAAAAGAACAAAAGTAGGGGATTATTAAAATTTTATTATTCAAGAAAGGGGTTTTTATAAACAAATATATTTTGAGCGAGCCTCCGCAGGCGAGGAGCATGGTTTTGTCATAGGTTTCATACCTTGACAAATCCGAGCCGAGGACAGCCGAAATCTTCGCTGGAAGATTGAGGGAAGCGAGACGAAAGATATATTTGTTTATAAAAAATAAACATATTGATTTTTTTCTCAAAATCTTGTATTTTATAGAAAGATGAACATTTACCATAAATTAGGTGTTATTATGAGGAAAAAGAGAGAATCTTTGTTTTTATCCAGAAAAAACACTTCGAAAATTTTTGGTATTAGTGTTGAGATTTTAAATTCAATTGAACATGGTGATTTTTTTGATTTAGGTGTAGATAAAAAAATTATTATTGAATATATGAAAAAAATAATTTCTGATAAATCTTTAAGTGATGTAATTGCTTTATTAAATAGATGTTATTCAAGAAAGTCTTTTGAAAAAAGAATCTATCCATCTGTTATTGTCAAAAGAAAATGTCTTAGAACCTTTTGTCGGCGATAGCCGATTTTTTTATGGTTTAAAACTTTTAGCTTTTTTACGAAGTCTAACTGATTTTGGAGTGATTTCTATAAACTCATCATCATTCATTATCTCCATTGCTCTTTCAATAGAAAGTTTCCAAGCTGGTGCTAAAAATATAGCATCATCTGAACCGGAAGCTCGCATATTTGTTAGTTGTTTACCTTTTGTTGGGTTTACTACCAGATCTTCACCTTTTGATACATTTCCGATTACCATCCCTTCATAAACTTCTTCTGCTGGTTCTATGTATAAAGTTCCTCTAAGCTGAAGATTATCCAGTGAAAATGCAAGAGCTTTTCCTTTTACCATAGAAACCATTGCTCCAAGATGTGTTCTTTTTATATCACCAACAAAAGCTTTAAATTCTGTAAACCTTGATGAAAATATTCCTAGTCCTTTTGTGTCTATTATAAATTGACCCCTGTAACCCAAAAGGCCTCTTGTTGGTGCATCAAAAATAAGTCTTTGATGTCCTTCTTCTTGTTTTATATTTGTAAGCATTGCTTTTCTTTCTGACAGTTTTGATATAACTGCACTTGCAAATTCATCTGGAACATCAATAACAACCTCTTCAAATGGTTCATAATCAATGTCATCTATTTTTTTTATGATAACTTTTGGTTGAGAAACTTGAACTTCATAACCTTCTCTTCTCATATTTTCTAACAGTATTGCAATATGAAGTTCGCCTCTACCGTAAACAGTCATATTTTCTCCTCCTTCAAATAACACTTTTAAACCAACATTAACTTCCATTTCTTTTTCAAGCCTTTCTCTTATTTGTCTTCCTGTGACAAATTTACCTTCTCTTCCGGCAAAAGGTGAGTCGTTTACTAGAAAATCAAGAGATATTGTTGGCTCGTCTATTTTTATTGCAGGAAGAGGGCCAGTATTTTCATCTGTTGATATGCTATCTCCTATATATATTTCACTTATACCAGATAGCATTATTATATCTCCACAAATAGCCTCATTTACTTCTTTTTTGTTTATACCTTCAAAAGTGTATATTTTTGTTAGCTTTCCTTTTATTTTTTTACCACCTATTTGTGTCACAAAAACAGTGTCGTTTATTTTCAGTGTCCCTTGGTATATCCTACAAATACCCATTCTTCCTAAAAAGTTATCATAAGCTAGATTAAAAACTTGTAAGATTGCAGGACCATCTTTTTTTTCATTTGCAGGTTTTACTTGTTCTAAAACAACATCAAGTAATGGGTTGAGATTTGAAGATTCTTCTTCTAGTTTTCTTTTGGCAATACCATCTCTACCTATTGCAAAAACTGTTGTGAAATCTAGTTGCTGGTCATTTGCTCCAAGTTCCATAAAAAGTTCGAGCACCATCTCTTCAACATCTTTTGGTCTACTTGCTGGTTTGTCTATCTTGTTTATAACAACTATCGGCTTTAAACCTATTTCAAGAGATTTCTTCAATACAAATCTTGTCTGTGGCATAGGACCTTCTTGTGCATCGACTACCAAAAGAACTGTATCAACTGATCTTAAAACTCTTTCAACTTCAGAACCAAAATCAGAGTGACCAGGAGTATCAACAATGTTTATCTTTGTATTTTTGTAGAAAAGGGAAGTGTTTTTTGCATATATGGTAATACCCCTTTCTTTTTCAAGATCGTTTGAGTCCATTGAAACACCCTCTTTTTCCATACCGTTTTGACGAAGAAGAGCATCTGTTAAAGTTGTCTTTCCGTGGTCAACGTGGGCTATGATTGCTATGTTTCTTATATCCATAAAGTTTAAAAATTCGGCTTTTTGGCCGTGTATTTACTTAATTAAAGCATTTTTTAAATATATAGTCAAATTTGGCGATTTGTAGTATGTTTAAAATAGGATGAATGTAAGGATAAGTGTGAAAAATTCAGAATTGATTAAGATTCTGTTGGTGAGAATAATGTATTCTCATTTGTTTATAACATTTCTTTCTACTGGATTTCTGTATTTTTTTTATCGTTCATTGGTTGAAATATATGGCTCAAAAAAATGGTCTGATTCATTCTGGGAAATGATTATTTTATTGCTTATTATCATTGTGGGATATTATTATTACAAGGGATTTTTAAAAGAAAATGAAATTGATTTAAGATTTTGGAAAAAATAAAAGATTATTTTGTTTCCTGCATTTGTTCGGAAATAAATCCAGACGGTGTCTGGTTTTTCTTTTTTTGGGATTTTTGTGATACAATGTCTTAGTTAAAAATAATTAAAATTCATTATGGCAAAAATATCAAAAATTGTTGCAAGAGAAATTTTGGATTCAAGAGGAAATCCAACTATTGAAGTTGATTTGTTACTTTCAGATAAGTCTTTTGGTAGAGCATCTGTTCCGTCTGGTGCTTCAACTGGTAGTCACGAAGCTGTTGAACTGAGAGACGGTGACAAAAAAAGATACGATGGAAAAGGTGTTTTAAAGGCAGTATCAAATGTCAATAAAATTATTTTTCCTAAACTTAAAAATAAAGAATTTGATCAGAGAAAATTAGATCAAACTCTAATTTCCCTTGATGGCACAGAAAACAAAGCAAAACTAGGTGCAAATGCTATTTTAGGAGTATCGATGGCTTTTGCAAAAGCTATGGCTGTTTCTATGAAAAAACCTCTTTGGAAATACTTTAAGGAAATTTCAAAAAACAAAGAAGTTACACTGCCTGTTCCTATGATGAATATTTTAAATGGCGGAAAACATGCTGAAAACTCAACAGACTTGCAAGAGTTTATGATAATGCCAAATGGTGCAAAAAGTTTTAAAGAGGCTTTGAGGTGGGGTAGTGAAGTTTTTCATCAGTTAAAGAAAATTTTGAAATCAAAAGAGCTTAATACTTCTGTTGGCGATGAGGGTGGTTATGCTCCATCACTTCCAACAAATGAATCTGCAATCGAGATTATACTTGAAGCAATAGAGAAAGCTGGTTATAAACCAGGAAAAGATATATCTATTGCAATAGATGGGGCTGCAAGTGAAATATATGAAAACGGTAAATATAATCTAAAAACAGAAAATAAAACTTTGACAAGTGAAGAGATGGTAGATTTTTATGTAAATTGGGTTTCTAAATATCCAATAGTTTCTATTGAAGATGGTTTGGCAGAAGATGATTGGGAAGGTTATAAACTTTTGACAAAGAAAATCGGATCAAAACTACAAATAGTTGGAGATGATCTTTTTGTTACAAATATAAAAAGACTTCAAATGGGTATAGATCAAAAAGCTGGAAATTCTATACTTATAAAACTTAACCAAATAGGAACAATATCTGAGACAATAGATGCTGTTATGATGGCTAGAAAAGCTAAAATGACATCTGTTATATCTCATAGATCAGGAGAAACAGAGGATACAACCATCTCTGATTTTGTAGTAGGTCTTGGAGCAAATCAAATCAAAACAGGTTCTCTTTGTAGGAGTGAGAGAACTGCGAAATACAATCAGCTTCTAAGGATCGAAGAAGAGCTTGGTGCAAAAGCAGTATTTAAAGGAAATAAGGCATTTAAGATAGTTTAATATTATGACAGGAAAATTATTTTTAGTTAGACATGGTGAGTCTGAATATAACAAGTTAGGTTTATGGACAGGTCATACAGATGTATCTTTGGCTGAGGGTGGATTCCTTGAGGCTAAGAAAGCTGGTGAGATACTGAAAAATAAAAAAATAGATGTTGCTTATATTTCAGATTTAAAAAGAACACAGGAAACTCTTGATGAAATTAAAAAGGTTTGCGGTATTGATGACATAGCTTGTCAGGCAGTCGCTGCTTTGAAAGAAAGAGATTATGGTGTTCATACTGGAAAGAATAAATGGCAAGTTAAAGATGAGATTGGTGAAGAAGAGTTTCAAAAAATAAGACGAGGTTGGGATACAAAAATAGAAGGGGGAGAAACTCTAAAAGATGTTTTTGACAGAGTTGTGCCGTATTATAAAGAAAGTATAAAGAAAGATTTGTTAGATGGTAAAAATGTTCTAGTTGTATCTCATGGAAATACACTTAGAGCTCTTGTCAAATACCTAGAAGACATAGATGAAGCGGAGGTTTGTAATCTTGAAATCGGAACAGGAGAAGTTCATTGTTGCACAATAGATGAAAATGGTAAATCAACTTGTAGAGAAATATTGAAATAATTTGCAAATCTAGATAAAAGACCGAAAAAAACTTGATATAAATCAAGTTTTTTGTTATGGTATTTTGCGGAAATGGCACAACATAAAAAGATTTTTCTTTTTATCGGCCCTCCTGGTTGCGGGAAGGGAACACAGATTGATTTGTTAAGAGAAAAATTTAGAGAAGATGCTGAATTTTTTGGAATGGGAGATTATATTAGAGAAAAAAGAAGACAAGATGAAGGGTTTAATCAATTTTGTATTAATGGTGGTATGGATGATGGTATTTTATTATCCGATGAAATTTCAAAAGTAATTGTAAATGAGGTTATTGATAGATTCTTTAATTCTAAAAAAAGATTTTTGTTTTTAGATGGTTATCCAAGAACATTAACACAATACTTTCATATTCATTCTTTGCATTATAAAGAACATTTAGAACAATTTTGTTTTAATATTTTTCCTATCATCTTTGAAGTTCCAGATGGTGTTCTTCTTGATAGGATTAAAAAAAGAGCAGTTACTTCTGGAAGAACTGATGATAAAAAAGCTGTAGAAAGAATAGGTGCTTATAGAATACATACTTATCCGATTGTAAATGTATCAGCAGTTATTCCAAGATTGATGGTAGATGGTGAAAAACCAGTAGATCAAGTTTATAAGAAAATATTTTCCTTTATTACTGAAGATCACCCTACTTTTGCTTTAAATGATGTGGTATTTGATGATTACCTTGATTGATTTTAATCTTATTGAAAAAGAAGGCCTAGGGCCTGTTTTTTATATCAAGTTTTTAGCAGATAGATGCACAGTTTGCACATTTTTTAGCATCTTTGTGTATCTCGGACATACATTCTTTGCAAGTTTTTGTCATAAACTCTTTGGTTTCCTCTGGTTTTTTCATTTTCTCTATCAGCATACTCATTGGTTTTACAACAAAAAAGTATATAGCCCCGGCAACTATAACAAAAGATATTAGAGCATTTATAAACTCACCATATAAAAATTTACTTCCGTTTATCGTGAAAAATAATCCAGAAAAATCCGGTGCTTTAACTATTGCTCCGATAAGTGGTGTAAGTATACCTTTTACCAGAGTATCAACAACTGTTCCAAAAGATGCTCCTATAACAACACCAACTGCGAGATCTATAACATTTCCTCTCATTATAAAAGATTTAAATCCATTCATATTTTTCTTAAATTAAATTTGTAACAAATCTATTTTATAACAAAAATTATCAAATAGTAAAATGATTTTTCATAAAGTGTATCTAAACAATATTTTAACCTAAACTTTGCAATAGTTCTTGCTCTGTCAGTGTTACACTCTCACCACCTTTGATTTTTCTTTCTAGTATTCTTTGAGCAATTATTTTTTCGACACTATCTTGTATAACTCTTTTTATTGGTCTTGCACCAAACTGTCTATCAAATCCTTTTGATGCTATGAAATTTACAAGTGTATCATCTATAACCAGATTTATACCTTTTTCTTTTAAACCATTTTTTGTTTTTTCAAGCATTAGTTTTGCTATTTTTGTTACATCTGTTTGTGATAGTGGGTGAAATAATATTACATCATCAAATCTGTTCAAGAGTTCTGGTGTAAAAATACCTTTTTCAATAATAGTGTCTATAATCTTGGGTTTCTGGGAATTTAGATCAACTTTATTTTCCATCATCTCCCAAATAAAATCACTTCCTGCATTTGAAGTTGCTATGATAATCAGGTTTTTACAATTTACTCTTTTTCCGGAATAGTCACTGAAAAAACCTTCATCTATTACTTGTAAAAATATGTTATGAACTTCTCTACTAGCTTTTTCAAATTCATCGAGAAGTAGCACATTGTAAGGATTTTCACGGATTTTATTTGCCAAGATGCCGTCTGTTGAGTTTTCAAAAGAACCTATCAGTTTATCAACACTTTTAGCTGATGAAAATTCTGACATATCCAGTCTTATGATTTTGTCTTCACCTTTGAAAAATAGGGAAGCCAATGTTTTTGTTGTTTCTGTCTTGCCTACACCAGTTGGTCCTAAAAATAAGAAAGATCCTATCGGTTTGTTTTTACTTGTCATACCTGTTCTTTGTCTTTGCAGTGTATCACTGATTCCTTTTATAGCTTCTTTTTGACCTACTATTCTTTTTTCCATATTTTCTTGTAGATGCATCAGGGCAAAACTCTCATCTTCTTTTGGTATGCCAACAGGGATTCCTGTTTTTTTTGAAACAATAAAATCTATATCTTCTTTTGTTAATGTATTTTTACCGTTTTCTTTGCAATATATAGGTGTTTCTGTCAATATATCTATGGTCTTATCTATCAAACTTTGATCCATAAAAAATCTGTTTATATTTTCATCTAAGGATTTTACAGCTCCCCAAGTGAAAAAAATACCATATTGTGCTTCTATGTTAGGTAGGTTATCTGTTATAAATGAAGATAGTGACATATTTTCATCATCGTATTTTATAACCTCAAAATGTTCCATCAAACTCTCTTCTTTTTCAATAACAAAGTGAAAAGTTTTTACAGGTGAAGTTGCAATGATTTGAATTTTGGATTCCAAGTATGGATCTAAAATACCTAAAATATCACTACCAATATTTTTAGATGAAAGTATAAATGCAGGTAAGTCCTCTATAACCAGTATTATATTTTTTGATTTTACAACTTCGTTCAATATTGCTAAAAATATCTCCTCAAATTTATATTTATCTTTACCCTCTGAAAGCAAAATATTTGTTTGTAAGTTGTAAATAATCTTGTTTGTAAGTTCTGGTGCCACTTTTTTTGAGACAATATTTCTTTGCAAATCATTTATAATATCTTCTTTAACTATCGGATCATTTCCTAAAAGCATTACATTTGATTGCCAGTTTTTAGATAAAACTGATTCTATTGATTTTAATACATTGTTTTGACTATCACTTTGTATCAGATCATTTTGATAGTTTTCAATCAAATAAGCATATTTTTTCAATGTAAAAGCTGTGCTGTATGACCAGTCTGTTCCTATTGGTGTGATTTTTGATAGGTTTTCTTTTGACCAAGACATCCTTGATCTTCTTTTTACATTATCTTCTTTTTGGATAAAATACAGACAAGAGAGCAAATCCTCTTTATTTATTGATTTTGAAAATAAAAACTGTCTCAATTCTTCGTTTTGATCATAGATAGACATAACAAAAGAAACAAAAGGTTTATTTTGATCAAAATTGTTTAGTTCTTCTATTTTTAGATTTTTATTGTAGAGATCAAGTAGTTCATCTTTATTTATACCTAGTCTTTTAAAGATATAAAATCCATATTCTGAAAAAAATAAACCACTAAAAGCATTTGAGTCTTTAACTTTGGAAAGTATAGAAGATAGTATCCAAGAACCTTTGAAAAATCTTCCTCCGTGGTGGAGTGTTAGGTTTTCATCCAGCTCTAAAAAGTATCTGCTATTTATATAAACATTAAAACATATATGTTTAACAAAAATGGCTAGTGATATGACTGCCAGAGCAGTATAGTTTACATATTCTTTTATCAGATTGTAACTAGAAGCTATTTGAAGAGAAATAAAAAGTAATACAAAAGAAAAAGATATTGTCAGTATTAACCTTCTTTTTCTATAAGGAAAAAACCTATCAGCTATGGTTGCTTTTATGATCGGAGAATAGATTTTTTTTAGTTCTTCTATTTTCATAATATTTTAATGCCATAAATAAATAAAGCTAATACCAGTATTGGCATAAGTATCCATATAAAAAATGATGCTGTCATAAACACAAGAGTTATGGTAAAAAATATAAAGTTAAAGAAGATAAATATAACTCTGATCAAAAACCCAACAATCCTCATAAGTGTATTTATAATAAAATCAGACAAATACTCGTCTATACTAAAATTTTCAGGATATTCTATGTCCATTCGTCTCCATGGTGTAAAAAGATTTAGAAACATTGTTTTGGTTGAAAATATTCTGAAAATTGACCAGATTATATTTTTCCAAAAAGAAAATATATAACCAAAACTTTCTGTGTAGTGCCAAAGTAAATAATCTGATGAAATATAGATTAAGTTCATATTAAAATTATATATCAATTTATGTTTAATCCAAATATGTGGATTATTTTTGAATATTTGAAAAAATATGATTTATAATTGTTATTATGAATAAAAAATTTAATTTTTCAAAAGGTTTTACATTAATAGAGCTTTTAGTGGTTATTGCTATCATAGGTATGCTTTCATCTATTGTTTTAGGTCAGCTAAACAGTGCTAGAAACAAAGGGTCAAATACAGCCGTCAAAAATAACTTAGCAAATCTAAGATCAGTTGCAGAACTTTATTATGATGGTAATAGTAATAGTTACAACGGTGTTTGTAGTAGCACATCTGTTACTAAGGGTTTGGATGCTGCAAGTCAGTCAGGGGCAGGGAATACAACTTCTGATGTTTGCAACAACACCGCTACTGCTTGGGCTGCATCAGCTCCTCTCAAAACAGCAGAAGGAACAAGTAACTATTGGTGTGTTGACTCTTCTGGTGCATCAAAGGGCCATGCTTCTGTATTAGGTTCAGGAGTAACAGTTTGTCCTTAGTGTTGATTTTATATGTTTAATATAAAAAATATATTATTTTTTCTGATACCTGTTATATTTGTTTCAACTTTAACTTATGCATCTATTCAATCTTCCGGTTATTTTGTCTGTGTAAGGGAAAATGGCACAGCGGATATTGTTGTAAGTGGTTTTACTAAAAAACAAGATTGTAAAAATAAAGAGTTGAAAATAGAACCGCCGAAAGAACTACATGTTTTTGATTCTAAAAATGTTGATTTAGGAAAATTTGTTTCTTTTGATTATCTTGATACATCAAGATATTTAATCTATGATCAAGATTTAAAATTAAATGTTAGATATTCAATGTTATATATAGGAGAAATAACAAATCAAACTATGTATTTTGATGGTCAAAATTGTGCTGGTAAAGTTTTTATGGATAAAGATTCTATTGTTCCAGATTTTGTTTATAGTGATTTTTATAATCTCTATACTTATGATAAAGAAAATACAGATGATATTATCATAAGTTCTGGATCAACAAACAATGGAAGTCCTAATTGTTATGATTATGGTAGCCACAATAGTTCTGCAAAAGGTAAAATTTTACTAAAAAAGATAGATAGTTTATATCAACCAACTTTTCCATTATACATAAAAAATATTTAATTTTTATATAAAATCTACCTATTTTTGTATATTTCTTGTATTTGTTCTCTTAACTCTTTATCTTCATTGAGTGTCTCATCAATTGTAAATAAATCAGATTCTATTTTTCCTAAATCTCTTAATTCTTCAAGTTTTAAATCAAGTTGTTCTACTAAAATATCATTTTTTCTTATCATATATGGCAAGAAATCATCCGTTTTCTCTATATCAAAAAATTTAATATCATCAAAGTCATTGCTTGAACTTGGTATTTTTGAAAATCTATTTTCATTCCATATTACAAAAAATATCTCTACATTTTTACCATCACTTGTGTCTATAATTTTTCCAACCAAAATAAGATCATCTTTTACTAACTTTACACCAGATCCTCCTTCTTTTGATGTGGTTTCTTCCTCAACTTCTCTTATTGCACAATCTAAAATAGTTTCATTTCCTTCACATCCACCACCAAAACCGTTTATTGTTCCGTGTAGTTTGGGTTTTTGTGGACTATTTTTTTTACCCATCATTATTTCTTTTTTACCATTAGCTGTTCTAACAAAAAATACAAGTGAAAATTCTTTTCTCATAAATATTTATTATATTCCTATATAGATATAATAACATTAAAATTAGTGTTTTATAAAAATTAAAATCACCCACTATTAGTGAGTAATTATTGAACAATAAAACCTATTTTTTTCCATATAATATCACCATTTCCGTCTCTGATTGCAGTTATACATCGTCTATTAATGGTCTCATCATAATAATTATTATTAGATAAACCTATTTTTATATAATTTTTAAATTCCCTCAATAATGCAGCGTCATATAGATATATAGTGTCACCTCTAACTTCAATATATCCATGAAATTATTTAATGTTTTTGATAGGATATCTAGGTTTTAATTGTATAGAAAATTTCCATCGAACATTTTCTTCAACTGTATTCATTCTGGTAAAATATACTAATACATATAATCTATTTTGTCAAAAATAATAAAATATATTTGGGTTTACATTTTGCTAAATTGTATATAGTATATTCAGTGGATATGAGCCATCTTCAATTGGAAACAAAATTAGAAATCACTGGTAGATTATTATTTTTAGGTAGAATTTTGAAGATAAAAATAGGGTTTAAAAATTTTCATTATTCAGTTAATAATGTCAGTGAAATAAGAGAGATTAGAAACGGTGTGTTGAGAAGAATCTCTGTAAGACAGTTAAATGAATATGATATATCTAAATATAACAATAAAATATATAAAGTAACATTGTCTGAAATAAGTTTTTGTAATTATCCCAAAGGAATCAAAAGGAAAAAAATATTATACGATGTTTTTATTCATATATAATTAAGACTGCATTCGGTTGCAGTTTTTTAAATCAATTGTAATTTAATTTTTATAAAAAAGTGATCTCTTGTGGAGATCACTTGATTTGAAATTTTTATACAAAAATTTGTTTATTTACAAGATTCACATATACAGAACATTTTCTCATAAGTTCTTCATGTGTTCCTTCTCCAACAATAACTCCTTTATCTAGTACGATTATTTTATCTGCGTCTCGAATTGTACTAAAACGATGTGCGATTATTAAAGTCGTTCTGCCTTTAGAAGCTTCATTGATTGATTCCTGGATTACTTGTTCATTCTTAGAATCAAGACTACTTGTGGCTTCGTCAAAGATTAAAATTTCAGGCTCTTTAATTAAAGCCCTAGCAATTCCAACCCTTTGACGTTCTCCACCTGAAAGTTTTACTCCTCTTTCACCGATAATTGTATCAAATCCTTGTTCTAATCTACTAAAGAAACCATCGATACAAGATATTTTGGCTATATGGGTTAATTTTTCTTCTAACACATTGTTTTCTTGGTTGTTTGTACAATAGGTTATGTTATATCTTAATGTATCATCAAAAAGAAATGTATCCTGATCCACAACACCAATTGATCTACGGAAATGTCCAATATCAAGATCTCTAAGTTTGTATCCATCAATTATTATTTCTCCTGTTTCTGGATCCTGAGCTCTTATTAATGTGTGAATTATGGTTGATTTACCTGAACCAGATTCTCCAACAAAAGCAATTTTTTCCCCTGGTTTTACTTTAAAACTTATATTACTAAGTGCTGGTATAATTCTTTCTGTTTCATATTTTTCATCATCAGATTCTGATAATGTTTTTTTGTTACCTCTTCTGTTGTAGCGCAAGGTGACATTTCTAAATTCTATTTCACCTCTAAATTTATCTGGTCTGATAGGGTTTTGAATCATTTTGATGTCAGGTTCAATTGAGAGCATTTCAAAATATCTTCTAACTGAAATATAAGATTGGATGAATTTGCGATGAAGATGGCTTACATTACCTAAGCTACCTAAAGCGTTTACTGCCCATGTCATAAACATGACAAATTGGCCCAATGTGTATACTTTGTTGTGTGTATAATTTATACAAATAACTAGTATTATTGAAAGAGATATTGCTGTGATTGAGTTACGAAATGCTGCTAAGGTTACAAAACGTCTCCATACGCTAACTGCAAAATTAAATGTTTTTTCAAGGCTTTTTTTGCATTCGCTTTGAGCAGTAGCCTCTTTTGCATTTGTTATGATAAGGGTTATGTTTCGTAATACTTCACTTTGAAATTTTGAATTTTCAATAAACATACCCTCAATCTCTCTGAAGTCTTTCTGAAAATAATTATTAATTTTCATTGCAGTAAAAATGTAAATGATCATTGTAAAAAGCACAACTAAACCTATTGGTTTACTCCAGTACACAAGAATACTTGTTAAAATAGACATTTCTGCAAAAAGCGGAAGTGCTTGATATAGAATAAGATCTCCTAAGTTTGCTAAAGCGCTTTCGCCTCTGTTGATGATGCTGTGTTTGATTCCTGAATTTTCACTTGAGTGTTGTCCTATTGAAAAACAAAATAATTTACTCAGTGTAACCTCCTGCATTCTTTTTGGAATAGCATAGTCTATATATGCCATTTCGTATCTTTCTCGTAACCATGTAAAAATAGTTGCTCGGAAAAACCAAAGGAAAATAGAACATCCACCAAAAACATAAACCTTGTTGAGAGGGGAGTTTTTTGTCAATTCATCAATTATTTTACTGTTAAGCCATGGTATTAACATGTTTATGGCTTGAGAGATTATTATAAATACAAGAAGTCCAAGCATCTGTACTTTCAATGGTCTGTAAGCTTCAAATACTTGTTTTGCAAATTGTCTTGACGACAAATTTCTCTCCTTTTGATTTCAAAGATCTTTCCTGGATTTCAGACCTCCAATTTTGTAATTACTTGGAGGTCTGAATACATGAAATGAATATTAAAAAATAATATTCATAAATAAAAAACATATCTAAATATGATAATTGTTTCGGATTATACTTCATAATTTTATAAAAGTCAATAAATAATACTACAAAAAATTGTTAGTCAATTCTTTATATTTTTTAATGTAATGTAAAAAAGAAGTATTGTTTTAGGTTTTCTTTCTGATCAGGTTAAATATTTGAGTTGTTTTTATATACTATTGATAAAGAAAAAGACATGAATATTTTCCATGTCGTATTTACTAATTTTTACTTGTTGGTTTAAATAATTTATTATTAATTTTGTTAGATTATAATTTCAACCTCATCAAATGATAACTCTCTTTTTATTAGTACTACAGGTTTAACAAATCCACCTTTGTACTTATAAATAGGAGTTATTGTGCGTGCTCTAGCTATTAAACCTCTGCTATAATATTCAGACTGATTTTTTTCATGTATTTTTATTTGGTATTTTTCATATTCATCTTGATCGGCAATGTATATATCATCTGCCCGATTTGGTCTTATAAGTACTACATGATTTTCACTAGAAACAATACGATGATAGCCTGGAATATTTAATCTACTTATTTGCATATCTTTCGTTACTTTGCCAAGACCACACCATAAAAAACTTTCATATGCGATAATAGGGACATTATAACCCTTTTCTTTAATAGAATACATAAGTGGAGGACCTGCACTGGTTAAACCGTAACATTCAGATGGATGGAGTTGTTTAGGATCAATCTTTCCTTTACTGATACAGATAGCATCATAATTGTCACAAAAACAGAAAATGCTATCAAATTCTTTTGGTATTGGAATAACTTCTTTTGAATCAAGTGTCTCGGTTCTATTTTTTAGGATAGGATATGATCTAATTATATCTAACATGTTTTCGAAGTGTTTTTTAAAATCATTGAAAACTTGTTTAGCTTCTAACCTTTTCGTGTCTTTGTCTATATTTTTCTCTACATCTAATTTTTTAGTATATTGTGATGTGAATATTGTTCTTTCTATGAAGTAAAAAAAATCTCCTACAAATATTTCAATTCCAGTTCTAGGATCTTTAATTAGTTCTTGATAGTAACATGATCTACTACCATTATTTTCTGTATAAAGATAGATTATTAAATCTTTGTCTTGGATTTGAAGAGTTCTCTGGTTAATAGAAATACCAATTACACCTGCAATATCATTATATACACCACCACTAATTTTTCTTTGGATACGGCCAAAATTTATCTTCAAACCACACCCATCTATACTTGAGACATATTTGAATTTCTGTCTACCGGAACCATATTTGCAGAAATGAATATTTATATTTGGTACACTCCAATTACGCTTTTGGAGTTCTTTAATTATTGTGTTACAAATATCATTAAATATTAGGGTCTTTGAGTTTGGATATAGGAACCTCATAGGCCTCTTTTTTGAACAAATTACCAGAATAAATCTGGCTACTTTAAATGATTTTACATTATAATATGTAATTGTCAATTTTATCATATAAAGAGAAAAGGATTTAATAATGTTTAAATAAATAGTACCTGCCAATATTTAAAATTTTGTTATATTTGAAAATAGAGTTGGTTATTTCATTTGTAATATTATTTTATTTACAATTCAGGATATGCTTTGTAAAAATTTATATATAATTAAGGAATTTATTTTATAATTTAAACAATAAATATTAGGATATTTTTATATAATATAATGATATATGTGTTAATTATTAGATTTTTAACATTTTGGGAATATCATTTAATAGATAAAAAACCAAGAATAATGTTAAATAGATAGTTTAAATTACCAAAAATTACTATTTTCATTTAGATTCTATATTTGACAAAAATATAAAAAATTTTATTATTACCTAGGTTGACTACCGCTATTGCGGTTTGTCAATGTTCTTTAAATCAACTTAGGAGGCAAGAAATTGCGCCAAACATCACCATTTTCCTTCATTGCAAATGTGGGAACAGTTGCTAATCTTGGCAATCAGGCATTTGCTAAAATTCAGATCAAGTATGATGGTTTGATTGTCAAATCAAATACTCATTTGATCCTGGTTCTTGACTGCTCAGGTAGCATGTTGGATCAAATCGGAAAGTTGCGAGACGATGTGAAGAAATTTGTAAATAGTCTTAATTCTGATACAAAAATTTCTATTATCGTCTTCTCTGGACATCGACAGTCTCGTCTCATTATCAAAGCGACTAATTGCACTGAAGAGGGTAAGAAGTTGCTATGCGATGCTGTGGATCGTGATATTGAAATTATGGGTTGTACTGTGTTCTCAGAGGCATTGCAGAAAGCTATCAAGATCGCTAACTTTACTAACACCAATCACATGCTAGTTCTTTTTACTGATGGTTGTCCTGTTCCAGTAGAGTGGTCTAAGCAGGAAGAAATTAGCAGGGCAGTCACTGAAGTTCAAACTATGCGTGGTATGGGAGTTGGTCTTTCATGTCTTGGATACGGGGCACATTACAATGGCTTATTTCTGGAGAAGCTAATGGGTGCCTGTGGTAACAATGGCATTCTTGAGCACATGGACGTTGTGGGTGGGAAGTTTTCCGAGCTTGTCACCAAGATTTTTGATATCACTCGTCGAACTAAGTTTGGTAAACTTGAATTTGAGATTAAAGGTGGTGGAAATGCTTTCAAGGTAACACCTCAAGCTTTGGTGGTAGGTCTCTCTGGCAAGATTTCGTTCAACGGACTACTTGATGGCGAAACCACGATTTTTGTGGAATTGTCTCAAGATGTCAGTTCACTCGACATCTCAGGTTCTTTCGAAGGAGAAAATTTCTCCATGGAAATCACCACTAATCCTGCTTCGTCCGAAATCAATTATGAGTTTATGGTTGGTAAAGCATCTATTGCGATGACTATCGGCAGAAACAATGAAGCTGCAGAATTGTTTGATTTGGTTGGTTTGAATGAACTTTCTTACCGTGCAAAAGCGAGCAATACTGCAACTGAAAAACGTCGGTTTGCAACAAAGATGCGGTACTATTATGTGAACCGTGATTGGATCGGTGCTGGATTGAAAGATCAGGGGCCAAATCGGTGCGGAATCAATGCGATTCGTCTTATTGCAGAAGGTTGCGAAGCTGGTGAAGTTGTCATTCGTGTGGATCGCTACCAACGGACTGGGATCAGGATGATTAAGGAAGGGGTTGTTTCCGGAAAAGGTAATCCTATTTTAGTCACCAGAGTTACTAGTCATGATTATAGAATGAACTTTGGATTCACTACTTTGGATAGTGGTGCTAAGGTTGCTACTGATTCTGGTTTTAGGCAGTTTAATAACTTCAAGACATATTTAGTTATCGCTGATGGTGATTACCACGATGCACAATTCTCCGCCTCATTTACCCAATCCTACTGGTTCTTAAAGCTTCAGGAAGCTGGAGTGATTGTAGGGGACGCGGTATGGAAGATTGGAGAGTTCTATCGTTTGTTCTTCAACGAGGATTTGCCGGTCGTATCGCCGAATTTTGCTCGACCAGGCGCCCTTGGACTCGTACCTCTTCTCAGAGAAGAGGCTGAGCTTGAACTAAAACAAACAGCTCTCAATGCTCACATAAAAAAGTTGCGAAAAGATGGTGATGTTGAATATGTAGCTTCTCCGAAACAAAGTAAAGATGAAGAACTTGTTGTTGATATGTATGAAGCGGCATGTTGCAAGTACAAGATCATGAGGTACAAAGCTTCAACGCCTCCTGACTACAGTACCACCACGTACGATCAGGCACTTTCTGAACGGAGCAAGGTAAAGAGTCGACTCAATCAAGTTCGGTTCATGTACCGAACTATCCGTGCTGCTTGTGAAATTTCAGGTAGCAAAGTGATCAATTGGGTAGATGTGAAGGCCAACAATTCAGATAAAACCATTCAACGGGCTGAATTCGATGAAGCTCTTCTCCAGCGTGAGGCTTGGAATCAGATGGTTGAATACTCATAAAATTATTAATTGCCACCTGGCTGCTCCCAAAGGAGTGGTCAGGTGGTTTTTTTGTTTCCAAACGAAGTGTTGGAAACAAAATACTCTACAGTTTTTACTGTTGAAAATAATTTAAGTTCTTTGGATTTTTTTAAGTTTGATATTTAAAAATTAATTTTTGTATAAAAAACTTCCATTATGAGACAAATGTTTAGTTATTTATCTAAAATAGGTAGTTGTTATTTCAGAACCTTCAAATTAGTGTTTATAATAGTAATAATCAGTTCAATTTCTGCTTGTTTCATTTTTACCTCTTAAATAACTATTTCCTGAATAGTCCAGTCAATTATTTGATGGGACGAATAGATGTTACAGTCTATTTTCAAAATAAACTGTAAGTGTAAAATTACAAATTTCTTATAAAAACAGAAAACCGCTCACTAAGAGCCAGTGAGCGGCTCTGCTGTAAGCGGTTGTTAGGACTTCAGAAGTTTATGACTTCGCCTTGTGGTCCGTAGACCATTCCCATAGCCATAAACATTGTCATACCGTTAGTGGAATAAGTGGTTGAGGTGAGTGTTGCTGTGACACCATCGAAACCAGCTTCTGTGAGACGATATCGGATTTCGTCTTCCGACTTGGCGCCGAACGTACAGTTCCTTGCCAAATCAGTTGCCTCGTCCCTTGTCAGTGAATGAAAAGGCTTATCAGCCTTCATTTTATCCTCCGGCGAAGTAAGCGAAATCCAGCCTTCACCTTTGTTGTATCTCTGTTTGGGATCCCTTCTTCTAAAGTGTGGGGAACGACAAACTTCTCCAAACTCACGTTTTCCCACGGGGCGTACATGCGTTGGTGAATAATCATCGGACTCTGCTTCACTGTATACAATGGATTCACCCTTGTAGAGGAAGTATGAGACACCGTTGATACGAACCCCGAGTTCTCCTATGTTGTTGACGACCCACTCTACATCCTTTGGGGAGAGGGGTTTGTTGTTATTCATATTCCTTAATCCTTTCTAGATTAAAAATTTACCTATGTAAATAATAGCATAAATATATTTTATTGTCAATGTAAATTTAGGCATTCAACTACTATAGCTAAAATACTTTAAATAATCTTCTTCATATTTTCAATAAGACCAGGATGTGTTTAGTTGGTGAATAAAAAAACCGCCAGGAGGAGGTGGTTTTTGTAAGTTGATGTTGACTACTCTACAGTTGTATAAATGAAAGTATTGTCATCCCTTTCAAATTAGTATCTTTATCCAGTGCTTTTGGTAGTTCTCTTTGCAAGATTTTTACCTGATCCATACTCCTTATTTCATAGGGTATTTGGATCTGAACATTATTAAACACAAGAGTACCATTGTTGTAGGTCAAAACATATCCGATGAAGTATGTGAACATTCTCATCTAAGATTTAAAATAGCATTTATCTGCAGGTTTGTCAATTGTACACTTTCTCTATGTTGGACTAAGTTATATTATGTGTTTGGTTGGTGAATAAAAAAAAGAACCACCTAGATTAAGAGAGTAGGCGGTTCTTTGGAGGTGATTGTGTCAGGAACGTTATTTTGTTCTCGGGCTGGTTTGGAATGAATAGTAGACTGTCAAAAGCCAGGTAAAGAGACCAGTAATACAAATAGGGATTCCAATGAATAAGCCGTACTTATTGGTGATTGGCCATGATAATATGTATATGACAATTCCGCAGAGTGAGATGATTCCGAGCCACTTCCGTTCGAATGTGTGTATGGTGAGTACCAGCACGAATATGAATGTGGTGACGGGCCAGAGCGGTTCTAGCACTCTCAGGACCGAGTAGAACACAAGCAGTGTGCAGACGATCAGTGTTATTAACTGTGTCCATTTCGAGATTGTTTCGAAAATGCTTATCAACTTTTTCACAAAGAACTCCTTTCTCCAATCAAAACATTCTTTTGCAAAAATACTTTGATAGGAGGGCGAGTTGTACAAACCTCGCCCAATGATTTATTACTGTTGGATCATGTGTTGGACCAGAAGAGTTTCGACTTCTTTAAGCCGTTTTTTGTAATGTACTGCAATATTGCCGATATTTGTTTGATCATTTGGATCTTGCAACTGATTGATCATACTGGTCACTGCGACGCGAACTGCCATGGACTGACCAGATGTGAGTTTGGTTGAACCCACGAACACATCAGCCTCAAAGGGTAGTACTTCTCCTGTTTCAAGCCGTAAGTAGGTTTCAAGAGAAACTCCGTGCCTGTCAGCGAGCCGTTGAAGCTCCTTGCGGTAAAGTGGGCTCTCGTAGCGTTCAGTATACGATTTGCCGATCCACCACATGATGTGACCGTTTCGTCGATAGGGGTTCTCTTTACATATCACCTTGACTTCACCTGTCTCTTTGACGATGAACGAGTCATACCAATCATTCATGTCTCTGAATTTCCAGATGATGAGACCTTTATGATTAAAGTCGATCGCGATGTCTTTTTCTTCTCGATCGACTTTAACTTTACCATGACAAGTGTTGAAGTCAAACTCGACAAACTGAACACGTTTACCTGTCAGAACCTCCATGGCTTGCCGAGTATTTTCCAACTTGCCACAAGTGGTGGTGGTCAGCACAGGATACTTCTTTCTTCTAAACATTATCTTCTCCTAGTTCAAGGGATAGACTGAGTAAAACTCAGTAGTCACAGTTCAATGACTTTCTGATTGATATTATACATCAATATAATACAAGAGTAAATATGTTAATTTTTCTCTATGACAAAAGGGTCTCTTTTTTGATTTCAATTCGTCAAAATACGCCCATGAATAAGTATAAAATCGGCACATTCCAGGTGTGAAAAAATAGGTGTAAACTAAAGTAAAATAAAAAGACAAAAGAGAGAAATCATCGAGCACTCAACTGGCGATATGATTATGATTGGTGATATTTTGAAAGATGATCCGAAAGCACTTGAAGAACTGAGGGAAATGAGAAAATGGATGGATGAATTATTAAGGATACCTATGACAAGAAACATCAAGAACTTCAGGACCAAATGGTAAGTACTTGAAATTGAAATGTCTGAACATGGTAAAGCAGATTACGAAAAGCTTCGCTTTACTCCGCGGAGCAATTAAAAAACACCTTAAGGTGTTTTTTAATTGCTCCGCGAACTAGATATGTTTAGAACTATTGATTGGGATCAAATCCAAAGAGAACTTTCATATCAAAGTTTTACTTCTGCTATTTTTGCATAAGACAATGACATCCTCCCCGGCCAGCGCTGTGCTTGACCTGGGTTTCCGTCCGGGTCGCGCTTCGCGAGTACTACATTTCTCAAGCATGGCTTGCAAGAGAAATGTTTGCACATTCATCCCCGGACTCCCCAGGGCAGAGGGAGTCGTCCGGAGTTTCCTGTGAATAGAAAAACCCCTGCCGGACGAATCCAGCAGGGGCGTTTGTTTGTCTAAATCAGGTTAGCGACCTGTTGTAAAAACAGGTAAAGCGAATGCTCAGGCGTGTTCCGGAAGGGGTTGACCCGATCCGTTCACGGCAGCCTTGCGCAAAGTGTCGGCAGCAACAGCGAAGCCCTCGGCGATTGCTTTCACTCCGTGATTGGAGGTGTGACCATTGTTCTTTTGGAACAAGTCGCCCTCCGCTTTCACTTCGTAGGCCACCGTTTCGAGGTCCACACCATCGATCTTGGCTTCCGAGTTGCCCGTTCTGCGAAGCGATTCGAGTTTGGCCCGGCTAATGGTTTCCCGAATCCGCGCCGGCGTTTCTCCGGCAAGGATCTGAGAAGTTTTGGTCAGGTCGGCTTTGCTATCGAGATTGCCATGAGCAAAGTGCTTGATCATGCGAATGACTGTGTCGGCGTCCGGAGGCAGAACCTCCAGAACCAAGTCGATCCGACCAGGCCGACGCATTGCCGGATTGATCCGATCAGGATGGTTGGACGTCAAGATCGTCATGATCTTGGCCGTCTTGTTATCGATGCCGTCGAGCTGGTTGAGCAGCTCGTTGACATCGTCGGTCCGTTCCTTGCCAGCAATCCGATCTACGTCTTCGGCAAAGACGACTACCGGTTGGTACTGTTGCGCGTAGCGCAACGCTTCCGGCAGCTCTTCCGAATCCTTGACGTAGATGAACGTCCAACCGGCCTTTGTGGCAACACGAGCGATATGGCTCGCGAGCATGGTCTTTCCCACGCCGTAGTTACCGGCGAAAAGAACCCCACGCTTGAGCGATTCGCCCATTTTGATCAGATCATCCGCGTGCCGAATCGGAACGAAGACGTTTCTCTCGATTGCAGCCGTAAGGTTGGACCGGAAGATCGGTTCCTCATTCATGTATTCGAAGAACTTCGGCTTCGGCATTTTGATCGGTTCATCGTCTTCGTCGCGGAAGGCGATGCTGAACGCTTTGCCGCGATGCAGACTCTCCTTCATTGCAAACTCCCGGACCTTGTCAAGAAGCCGTCGCACACGATCTTCGTATCTCCGCTTGCACTTGACGTGGCAAGAGAAGACGATGTGACCGTTTTCGGTATCCGTGTCGGTTTTGACCTCGGCGTTTTCCATGCCGGGAAGTTCGAAAGTGCCCCACGGCACCTGGACCGTCTTGCCGAGCTCGGTCTCGACATCCATCTGATGAACACCGCATGCGGGGTCGCCGCACGAGCATCTCTTCTGGATGAAGACACCGATATTTTCCTCGATGGCCTTCTTCAGCGCCATTGCGCCGTCCCAAACTGGGACGGGTATCGTGACGTGAATCTGGGTCACTTGCTCCTCGCGGTCGTGTTGCCGCTGCAGAGCTTTGATGACATCGGGGAGATTGGCGCCCTCGGGAACGATGACTTTGTCACCTTCCCGATTGACGCTCGGGTTGTAGATCTTGCGATCTCCCTGTCCAGCGAGAGCCGCTATCAAAGCGGCCGCTGCGGGATTGTTTCCGAACAAACTTGCGATAGTCTGTTCTTCACGCATCATTTTGTTCTCCTTACTAGTTGACCTTATAGGGCGGGTTGACTTCTGTTGACTGGTTTGCACTTGGGGCTTCCAAGCGCACATCTACTGCTCGCAGTACTTCCTTACCTTCTCTGTCATCGACAGTTCCGATGGCAAAATTCACATTGAGTCCTCGCGCAAGAGCAAGACCTTTGTGGATTGAGGCCACAACGAGGTATTGTCCATTGTAAGGACTTTCTGTATCCTTCACCCTAACCGTCCAGAAGAAATGTCCTGCTTTGGAACGTTCACTGCCGGTGACATATCCCGCATGTCGTTCCGGCATGGCTCGCCTCCTTTCGTTAGCGACCACCGCCGAAGAGTCCACCGAGAATGTCCCGAATGTTGGGACCGGAGTCCGCATTGCATTCCACGATCTTCCACCCTTTGCAGAAGTGGATGCTGCCCTTGTTCCAGAGGTCATACGTGTCGCGGATCGAGATCCAGACGACCTGCTGTATGACATCGGACTTGCGCATGAGTTGCTCGACCTCATTCTTGAGGCGCATAGCTTCCTCCGGATCGGTTTCGAACGGGAGTTTTACCATCAGCTCTATAGCCGTCCGCTTCCACTGTATGGCTACCGTGTAGAGTTTCTGCAGATCCACATCTTCGATGGTCGCGAGAAACGTGTCGCAAGCCGGGTTTACTTCCTGGCCTGTCGGATCCCTGACTGTGCAAGGGTCCATGTTCTCGACTTCCATTCTGACAATATCCAACCAGGTTGGCATGACTGAATACTCCTTTCTGACTGATTTTGTTGACAAACTGACAATGAACTACTGACAGTAGTATAGAACACTACAACATCATTGTCAATGTCTCAAAATACGCCCATGAATAAGTATAAAATCGGCACATTCCAGGTGTGAAAAAATAGGTGTAAACTAAAGTAAAATAAAAAGACAAAAGAGAGAAATCATCGAGCACTCAACTGGCGATATGATTATGATTGGTGATATTTTGAAAGATGATCCGAAAGCACTTGAAGAACTGAGGGAAATGAGAAAATGGATGGATGAATTATTAAGGATACCTATGACAAGAAACATCAAGAACTTCAGGACCAAATGGCAAGTACTTGAAATTGAAATGTCTGAACATAGTAAAGCAGATTACGAATATCAAAATACTGTTGCAGTTATTATTTCTGTAGCACGCAGAGCAAAAACAATTTTTGATAATAGTTCTGAACCAGCACGAAAAAGACAGTTTTTGAATTACATACTTCAGAACCCGACCGTAAACGGAAAAAAGCTATATTTTTCAATAGCTTCTCCGTTTAATTTAGTACTAGAACTGGCTGACAGTCCTAACTGGCTCCGCGGGTAGGGAATCGTCCGCGAGTAAAATTTTGTCGTCACAAAATTTTCTCGTGTCCGCGACTCGCGACCTAGTCTGTTGACTAGGTGCCCGCTCCGTCTTTCGATCCCTAACGAAAATGTGTCCCACACATTTTCTCCCGCGGAGCTAAAAAAGTAAAAACCCCTTTTCGGGGTTTAAACTTTTAAAAGCTCCGCGGGTAGGGATCGAACCTACGACCAATCGCTTAACAGGCGATCGCTCTA
>CAYXZA010000011.1:0-1217 GCA_964469605.1 uncultured Candidatus Saccharibacteria bacterium
CCAGTGCACATATAAACTTCACCCCCTTAAATTAAAATATGAAAAGAGGCCCATCCAGCATTACGCTAAACGAGCCCCATGAACCAAGTTCACTCTGCCGTTTCCCGCTTCGGAAACAAATCTATAATATGCCTCATGGCTAATCCGAGAAACGAGATGAAAACCAAAATGAGGTTATAGGTCGTATGATGGACGGTTGAAAGTCCTACCCCACCCACAAAGTACTGGTGGGTGAACCATAACCCTGCAATAGAGATTGCCAACCCAGCTCCGAGCGGTACACCAACGATACAGTGTGCCATACCGAAAATGAAACTCAGGAGCAATCCATGTTGCCACGAAACCGTCCCTTCTCGAAACAACTTCTCCTCCAAATATGCGTATTGAGGAACGTTGATCATCAGAATAATGAGAAAAACAAATCCGAAGTACTTCATCTTTGAAGGAATGAGGTGGATGTTCCCCCCATCATACGGTGTCTCTTCACCAGTTTCTGGGTCCTTGCTGGTGAACAGAGAGAACCACGACCAATTGAAGAATGGGGCAACCTTGGTCAAATTGACAAATACTTTGCTGACCACAAAGATTACCAGTGCATTTTGGATAATAATGGATGCTGAGATGTTTGAGAAAACCTCCCAGTTCCAATACATCTTCTTCTCGTTGAAGAAAGTTGCAACCATCGGCAACGTCAGAAGAATGCACCAAGCATTCTTCAGAATTTTTTCAGACATTCCAACCTCCATAGTTCATCTGAGTTGAGAAAAAGCAATTTTGAACAACAATGACTCAATGAAAATCCTATGCTATTCTAACACAAACATGTCTTTATGTCAAACACATTCAGTAGGTGGTTCTATAAATGAGACATTCATCTCTTTAACATTTATACACAAATATAAACAACGAATATCTGTTTTTCTTCATATTTTTAAAATAATTTGATAACATTACATTATTAACAACCAACAAAACCTAATTAAAAACTGATTTAAATCCTATGATTGAAACAGAAAAAAATAACCAAATTGAAGAGCAAAAAATTGCAGAGAGAGAGCAAATATTGGATTATCTCAACAGACACCTTAACGAACTTAATCGCTGGGGATACAACCGTGCAGATGAATATTTAAGTACTGCTCATCTATTGCAGGAAAAATTTGGTATTCCTAAAGGAGAGTTAGAATCTGAACCTGAACTGCAAGAAAAAGTAAAGG
>CAYXZA010000011.1:1317-9217 GCA_964469605.1 uncultured Candidatus Saccharibacteria bacterium
GGTATTCCTAAAGGAGAGTTAGAATCTGAACCTGAACTGCAAGAAAAAGTAAAGGGAATTATTTTGGATAAACTACGTGCAAGTTATATTACAATAGAAGATATTAATAAAATAGAGAGAATTAAAAATAATTTTTTAATTTCAGACGAAGTCTACTCTTTACCAGAATTTCAAGAAGCAGCACGTAAGGCCATACATTCAAGTTTACTCAACTACCTTAAGGAATTTAATTATTGGTTACACAAACATGCAGATGAACATTTAAGCGTAGCTCATCTATTGCAAGAAAAATTTGGTATTCCTAAAGGAGAGTTAGAATCTGAACCTGAACTGCAAGAAAAAGTAAAGGAAATTCTTTTGGATAAACTACAAAAAATTCACGTAATACAATACGGTCTCGATGAAATAGATAGGATTAAAAATAATTTTTTAATTTCAGACGAAGTCTACTTTTTACCAGAATTTCAAAAAGCAGCACGTAAGACTATGTGTTTAATTTTATCCAATTATTTTGACAGACTCGATCACTGGGGACAAAGTAATGCAGATGAATATTTAAGTACTGCTCATCTATTGCAGGAAAAATTTGGTATTCCTAAAGGAGAGTTAGAATCTGAACCTGAACTGCAAGAAAAAGTAAAGGGAATTATTTTGGATAAACTACGTGCAAGTTATATTACAATAGAAGATATTAATAAAATAGAGAGAATTAAAAATAATTTTTTAATTTCAGACGAAGTCTACTCTTTACCAGAATTTCAAGAAGCAGCACGTAAGGCCATACATTCAAGTTTACTCAACTACCTTAAGGAATTTAATTATTGGTTACACAAACATGCAGATGAACATTTAAGCGTAGCTCATCTATTGCAAGAAAAATTTGGTATTCCTAAAGGAGAGTTAGAATCTGAACCTGAACTGCAAGAAAAAGTAAAGGGAATTATTTTGGATAAACTACGTGCAAGTTATATTACAATAGAAGATATTAATAAAATAGAGAGAATTAAAAATAATTTTTTAATTTCAGACGAAATCTACTTTTTACCAGAATTTCAAGAAGCAGCACGTAAGACTATGCATTTAATTTTATACATTATCCTTAAAGAAATTGATAATTGGGGAAAAACCTACCTTAGAGATAGATATTTAAACACCCTTGATTTATTGCAGAAAAAATTCAATATCCCTAAAGGAGAGTTAGAATCTGAACCTGAGCTGCAGGAAAAAGCAAAAAATATAATGTTAAAAAAACTCCAAGATGGCCACATTGATCTATTTGAAGACATTAAGACTATTTTTCTACCTAATGATTTCAATATCTATACACAACTTGAATTTCAAGAAGCATTTAAATTAGCAATTATCAAAGAAATCGAAAACTATTTATATCACAACTCGATTGAAAAACTAAATACTATTATTGAAGCAAAAAATAAATTTCATTTGGAAGAAGAATTTTTTGAAGAAAAATTACGTTTAGTTGTATTGAAAAATTTAGAAATCGGGAATATTAATCCAATTTACAGAAGTCGAAAACTTAATCTTTTACCAGAAAACTTCTTTAAGCAACCAGAGATCATCGAAAAAATCATCTTCGTTCTATCGATAAAATTAATCGCTGGTGAAATTGATTATATTGAAAAAATAATTCAAGAATTTGGATTTTCAAATGATGTTTACTTAATTATCGACACTCAAGCAAATGTAAGTGCAAAATTTAAAGATCCTTATATTTTAATAAGATTCATTAAATATCTTAATAATAGTGATTTTTATCAAAAATTTCCGCAAACTTTTAATCATGTAAAAGAGTCGATATTTGCAAATTTAGAAAAAAATGAAGACATAGCTGATTACTTTGTTGAAAATCTTGATAGATACTATCAGCAACCATGGGTACCAGAAAATATTACCAAAGCTATTAAACATTATTCAGTCGCCGAAAAATTTATCCATTATATTAATGAAAATAAAAATATTTACGAAAATGAACCTTGGGTATCCACAACTCTAAATGATGCAAAAAATATCATTAAGCAACATGAAAATGATCATAAACAAGATAATGAAATATCATGGTATAGTGATATTGAAGGATTTAGAGAATCAGACCCATATGAAAATCATCCATGGCTTTTTACAACACAACAAATAAAAATTTCTTCTACTCTTTCAGGAATTTTGAACGGTAAAGTTAATGAGGTTCAATTACAAAATCTTGGTATTAACAAATCTGAAATTACACCACTATTTACAAAAATAAATGAAAAAATAAATAAAGCTTACCAAAATTTCCTTGAACAAGTTCACTTAAATCCAAATATTAAAGAAGAAGATAAACAAAACCTCTTTAATCCAGAATCAAGTTCTGTAAAAATGAAGCCTTTAATTGAAAATGTACGGTCTTTTGTTGCTCGGTATTTTGTACAAAGCATTAATGGTGATGTTAAAAGATTGCCGGAAATTGAAGGTCTTTCTGAAAATCTTGATGAAATTATTGCAGAAGGATTCAGACGATATATTAAAATCTATGAAGTGGATGTACCCCTCTACGACAAACTCTACGAAGAATTTGATAATTTACGAGAAACTGGGCGCTACCCACTTGAAGTATTTTTAGGTCGTGACGGTATCTATGCATGGGTTGGCAGACGAGCGCAAGATGTATCGAGACGCAGAAAAATAGGATTGGCAGGTAGAAAAAAACTCAAAGAAATGGGTGAAGTGATAGAAATTCATCCACAATATATAGTTTATCCTCGATATTTCAGAGACAATATCAATTACGAAGTTAAACGCCAGTTTTTGGAACAAGAAGGAATCAACCCTGATGCCGATCCTCTTTTCTACGATACCGGCTATGTTGGCACTATTCCTGAACAGATAATGAAAATCATGGGTTTTGAGCAAGAGGATATTGAGCAAAGAATAAGACTACTCTCTGCGCCAAATGAAAATCGCCGAGTCAAAGGTATCGCACAAAATGCCCGTTCGGAAATTATCGAATACATAGAACACAACGCAAAACCAGAAGAAACGGCAGAGGGGCTAATTCTTGATGAAAAAACTGGGAAAATCCATTACATTGCTAAACCTACAAGTCCTGAAGAACAATTTTATTTTATGATGATCAAGCAAGCAATTGAACGGCACTATTGGCTCCAAGAAAAACTATATCATCAGCCATCTGGAAATATAGATATCCATTCAGAGCATTACAATATTCGCATTCGTCAAGATTATGCAAAGCTACTACCGCAAGAATTTATCGAGGATCCAAAAAAATTCTTGACCAAGCAAGTAGAATTATTAAAAGGAAGCAAAGATGAAGGTGCATACACAGACGAAGAAGTTATCTTGTTCAAATTAACCGATGGAACTGAAATTGTTGCTAAATATATAGAATTACGTAAAGCAAAAGAAGCACAAAAAGAATTCAGTATTTTAATTGCCGCCAAAAAAGCTGGCTTGCCTACTGCCGAGCCTGTTGGATTTCTTTCTAGTAAAGGAGATAGTGATAATTATCTTCTAACAAAAAAAATAAAAGGTGTATCGGGTCGAAATTTTGAAAGAGAATTTATAAAAGCAGGAAAATACACGGCAGATCAAATCAAAACCATCATGCAACAAGTTGCCGAGAAAAATCAAGAAATGGTTGAACTTTTCAAAACAACTCTTAAAATTGATGAACATTGGAGAATCAAAGATACAATTATCGAGTTTAACGAAGAAACCGGAGAAGTTGAAAGTGTTGTTCCGATTAGCTGGGAACGAGTATAAAATCATTATTCAAATACACTAAAAGAAATTAATGGAATAGTGTATAATAAAAAAATGAAAATCGAAAGAATAGAAAACTTTGAAGATATAAAAGTAACACCTCCACCAATAGAAACTATTATCGAACCTGAAATATTATCTTGGCCCGATTATATATCAGATAACCCTAAATTTATAGAGCAAGTAAAAGATCGTCAGAGATTAATATATATTTTAAATATCATAACATCAAAGATAGATAAACCAAACATTTCAATAGATGAAGCTTTTTCTGATGATAAATTATCAGAAAATGAAATAACAGAGCTTTACAAATCACTCTCACACTTATTAGATGATTTGGATTATAAAAGAGCATTGTTGTATATACCTTTTGAATTTATTCCTGGCATAAAAATACTTTCAAATACCAATTTATATAATTCAGCAAAAAAATTTTTAGATTCATATATGAACGCATGGTATTCAATGTTAAATATTCATGATGTTAGAGCAAACTTCATCGATGGTGATGTGCTGGAAATTGAAAAAAGAACTGGAGACTTACCAAGAGTTGTAAAAGTGGCACATCTGATACCAAAACTAATTGAAAAAAAGATGTTAAAAATAGAAGATGTACTAAAACTACTAGATGAGACCACTGATCAGGTCCTTCAACAAAGTATCATAGACACAATACCGGTATTATATGATTTAAATCTTATCAATATCGAACAAATAAGCACATTAAAATCATTAAACCCTACTGAAATATTTAATGAAATAACTAGTTATAAAAAAAATCAAAAACAAAGATTAAACATTTCTTTAGAATCTTTGGAAGAAAAAATACAATTAGAATTCAATAACATAGATACAAAAGAATATCATGATGTGACTGAAAAAAGAACCGAGTGGCTAAAAGAACAAGATAAAAACAAAATTATTGAATCTTTAAGTGATCAAATATCACTTGATATTATTGAAAATAAATTGGAAATCATTGATGAAAATTTTTCTGAATTTAAAACATTGACTCAAAAAGTATTGATAGAGGGGGTTAGAAAAGCAATTGAAATAAAGACTGAAGATGATATGGTAATGGCAAAAAATATTTATATCAAATATAAACCAATATTACATTTATTATGGAAAAAAAATACTTATGAAATTAGAAGTGATTTATTAAAATTATTCCGTAGACTTTATTGGTTAAAGATTGTTGATCCTGTTGAGATATCAGATTTAGACATAACAACCCCAGATTTATCAGAATCATTTTCAAAAAACATAAAATCAATTGAATCTGAAACTGAGAAAATTAAAAGTATAATAAATACAATAAAAACAAATCAAACACTATCAAGATTTGTATATCCAGTTGTTATTATTTATGGTTCAAAAATAAAAGGATATGGTTCTGAAAATTCAGACGTAGACGTTGCTATTATAATAAAACCAAATACACCAATAAGCAAACAGGAAGAAATAGAAAAAGAAATAGAAACATTATTTGAAAATAAACAAATAAAGGGAGTGATTCCAGAATTTTGGTTAGATGATATGGGTGAATATTTCACAATACACAATTTTTCTAATCATAACACTATATTTGGAGAAAAATGGTGGACTTATGTTCTATTTGGAGGATTATGGGAAGGAGATGAGAGTGCAATTTTAGAACTTAGAAATAAACTCTTGGCTCCATATTTTAGAGAAACAGATGAAATTATTCATGGACATAATGCTCGCGAATTATATCTGGAAGAACTGGAAAGAGATACTTTGCAATACAGACTCATGCACAAAGGGTACGAGCGCTTTTACCCATCATTTAATCCTATAAAAAAACTCCACTCTCATAGAATAGATGGCGAAAGTGCTTTTTGGGATTCTGGTTATCGCAGAATGGCAATAAAATTATTTGCCTCTAGAGTATTTCTACCAAAAATTTAATTTAAAATATAGAAAAGGCCGGATACCTTGTGGGTACCCGGCCAAAGACCTTGTGGTCAAAAGAACAGAAAGAACTGTTTAGAGGTCGTTACGGCGATTGCCACCGATTCCTGTGATGCTCGCCGAACGCTTCGGATTGCCAGACGTACCGCCGAGCTGGTCCCAGGGAATCTGGGAGCCGAGCATGAAGAGCGCACCGAAGTACTGAAGCTCTTCGTTGCCCGCCGCCTGGTCCTTCACACGCATGACGGCCAGGACAAACCGTGTCAGGTTCGTTTCGAGCCGCGGATACGTCGCCGAGACTGCAACGTCCAATTTCTTGAGCATCTGGTCCCGATTGGCGCAACCGGTCAGAGCCGGCAGTCGCGGGTTTTCGAGCGACTCCTTGATCTTGGAGGCATCGTAAGCGAGTGCCGCCGCGATCTGAACACCAGTACCGGCGAACGCCTTGTTGACGGCGTCCGCAACTGCATCCGCATGATCGCGCAGAACGCCGGTGTCCGGCGGCTGCATCATGCCAGGAGGCATCGCCATGCCACCGCCGACAGCACCCAGCACCGCATTCATCATGAGTGCCGGGTTTGCCGCACCCTGGAGCCAGGCTTCCTGCCACGAACGCAATTGGTCGTAGAAGGAAATGATGGCCGGCCAGAGGTGCTGATCGATGCGCAAGAAGAGTCGCTTCTTGCGGGTATCGGTGACGTAGTTGCCGCTGAGACCATCGATTGCATCGAAGATCTCGCTGTAGTTACGACGCGTCATCTGCTTGTGAAGCTTGAAGAACTCCGCGTCCACTTGCTCGTCATTTTCGTCAGCGAACTGCTCCATGAGCCGAACCAAACTGTCGGTGATACCGAAGAGTCCGGCACGGTGAGCCAGAGCCGCACGAATGGCAGCGATGACGGTAGACTGGTCCACCTTCAGAATACCGCCGGTGCGGAGCGCTTCCAACCAGGAGGCATCCGTCGGAACCGACGGTAGAACCGAGTCGAACGAAACTGCCACTGGGTTTGGCGCAGTTACGGTCGGCTCGGGAGCCACCGGAACAGGCGTAAGGGACGCGATTACCTGTCGGGCCTTCAGTTTCTTCACACCGACTCCGACAAGGTCGGCTTCGGTGAGACGGGCGAGATCCGTTTCGGTTTCAGCCCCGAGTTCGTCCTTCACTTTCGTGATGACGGTGTCATCGAGGCCGAGGGATTTCAGTTTGGCAGCAACCGGATCGACCGGTGCGTCGTTGTTAACAGTCGTTTCCATGCGGTAGTCTCCTTTCAAGACTTTACTTGCAGACTTTGTCTCGCTCGGACGGACCAAAAGATACCATCCGAACATTAACACCTAAATTTTTTCCCAGAATTTCTGCACACCAGTCAAAGAGTTCTCCTCGGCTGGCATTTGGAGAAACTGGAAATTCCTCAATCTCAGGCTTACAGCTTTGTAGCTGTTGCCCGAGTTTCTCCTGATAGAACAACTGTTCTTCATCGATACCGAACCTCACACGCAATTCACCAGAAGGCGAAAAGAATGTTTGGTTATTGTTGTCGAGATAGTGGTTGCAAATTCGCCAAAATCCGTTGTTTCGAATCTGGTCGAACCATGTAACACAGAGTCCATCGAATGTTTTTGGTCCTCCAGCGCAAGCGATTGCGTAACGCAGTAAGACCAAATCCAAAGGACCAACCCGAACCTTGCCTTGATATCGATTATCGTCTTTATGACTTCCCGGCAAAAGGATTTCTCCCATTGCCAGGTCGGTGGTCGGCATTGGGCCGGCACCGTGACGAATTTGATACGCTCTTGTCACTCCGAGATTGACGACATCGCCATCATATCCTGCGTTCCGAATCATCTCGTGCGTAAAGCACGGCAATGTCCGGATAGCACTAGTATGAGGATGGAATCCTTGGAAGTGGTCCGTGAGGATTCCGTGCGAGCTCTCGACTACCACAGTACCGTCGCGAGCCAAGATCTCTCGACGCATATAATCTGCATCGACTATCCTAAATCGCTTAGCTGTTTCTTGGAAACGTCGTGTGACGAAATCCAAAAAACCTGGATCATCGAGTAGAGCAACTTCTTTTGCAACTTGCGGAAGATCGTTCGGTAGAAATGTTCCGCCGATGATATCCCGCATGTTGACACGAACCTTCTCTCGAACAGCAGCCAACAAATCTCGGAGTTCGTG
>CAYXZA010000011.1:9317-32644 GCA_964469605.1 uncultured Candidatus Saccharibacteria bacterium
GCATGTTGACACGAACCTTCTCTCGAACAGCAGCCAACAAATCTCGGAGTTCGTGACCATGAAGATCACGAACTCTGATTGTTAGCTCAGGATACCACTCTGCATAGCGGTAGGTTTCCCCAACGCCTGTACCGATTGTCCCGCGAGGATTGTTTCCTCGGGCAAGCTCTTTCAGGTGCGATGCGATCATATGGAACGGAGTTGCACAGATAGAGTTTTCATCGATCGTAAGAAGACTGAAAACATCTCGTATGCCACATCCGTAATATAAAGCATCACTCTCGTTTAGAAGACCTTCAGGCGAAACAACCATACGTTCTGTCAGATGGGTGCGGACACCTTCGAAGGTACCGCACCCGAACTGACTGAAAGCAAAACGATCGCCTGCGGAAGTCGTGACGCCGTGACTTCCCTGAGCGCCACCCACCTTGATAATGGTGTGGGCTCTTTTCATATGGCTCACCTTGTGAACCACACCGCCCTTGCCACCGTCACCAGGACCTAAGTCCGTGACGGTGTAGATTTTTTTCTCTACCATCGTCACGTCTCCAATCCAGTCAAACGATTTTAGAGCCACCCACCACTATTGTCAACATCAAACTCATCGGATTCTTCTTCATTTTGATCAGATTCCTCCTCAGCTTCCAAGGAAGCCAACTCATCTGGACTAATCGGCCAAAGGTCCGTCTTTGACCTGAAAATGTCACCTTTGACCGGCATCTTACTGAAATTTGGAAGCAAACACTGAGCACCAAGAGGAATACCGGAAATAGCACTCACAATCTTAGTGGCATCTTCCTCCTTCAGGTTATTTGAGATAAGAAATTGTTTAACTGAACTTAGATCAAGTGTCCCCTCGGATAGACCAATGATAGAGGCCATCACATGAGGAACATATTCGATCTCTGGTAGAATAACCACCCTCTCTTTACCATACAAACCATCCCAATAGGATTTGGCTCCTGTGCCAACAAGCAACACAAACGCGTGTGTATGCTTGAGCATATCCTGAACCACTTGACTTACAGTTGGAAGATCCTTATCACTAATCTCATAGCCATTCTCCTTGGCTTTATCGAGCACATGTGGGCCAAAAACCCGCTTCAAATGATCAAGAACAAAAGATTCCCGTCCTGGAGCATCAGTGATTGTGAAGTCATATGATTTTAAGCCAACCAGTCTGATATACGCCTTTGTGAGATATGCTGCACCAAAAATCCCGTAGTACGGAGCTTCAGGTGCATCTCCACCACCACCTTCCGGGTGCATCAGTGTGAGCTGACCAACCATCCGCTCAGCCAACATTTCGAACTGCCCGCGACACAGAATGAACTTATCGCAAACGTCACCAAAAATACTGGCACAATATTGTGGATCACGCCCAGGCAGAACAGTAGCTACAGGTTCACAAATCGAAGGAAGGGCGCGAAGGGCCTTTTCGACGTTATTACCCATAGAACCTGTTGTATCGAGTCGATACTCGATTGGCACTGGAGTACCAACATTAACTTCAAAAAAACCGTTCGGCATTTCACTGAAGCGGATACGCGATTCGCGTACCACTCCAAACTCAGCCGGATCGACAAGTGGATCGAGCTTTCCGGTTTCTTCAACCTTCTTCTGACCTCGACTTGTGGCACTCTTACCTTCTTCTGTAAGCTTAGCCTTAGCCCTTGTGTAATCTGCAGTTGTGAACGTTGAGCGTCCCATCTTCTTTCTTTTCTCCTTTTTTTTGGTTGAGTTTACTACATTACCCCAAGAGAGGTAACGTAGTGAACGGGTAAAATCCACTCGACCACAAGCGATCCGCCAATGCGTAAAACATGCGGTGAGCACTTTCAGCTGTACTTGCTCCGCGTGATGCCAGAGTAGCAAGATGAGCGATGTAATCCTCATACTGCTCTCCACCATCATTTGGAACTGGATGTTCGTCCGTACCGCCGAGAACCTTGATAACAGTTGTCGCGACAGAACGAATTTCATCGCGAACCATATCTTGAGGCACACCACCTTGGTGTTGCCGAGCATTCGCCCAGTTGAAAACAATAAGATAGTGCTTTTGTGGTTCAATAAGAACATTACCAAGTGAAACATCACCAACAGAAATGCCTGCACTATGAGCGAATGTAAGAATTCTAAGGAGTTTTCCCATAATCCAAACACTCGTCTGAAGATCGATACGTCTATTGGAATGATGTACAATGTTGTATAAAGGCACCATTGAGCGCACATCCTCAACTCGGCGAAACCCGAGAATGTTGATACGTCGTCCACCCTGTTTTTCACACAAAAAACTATCCAGAAGTTCAGGGAAGCCAAACTTATAATTCAACATATCCTTCGGATCAGTTTTGACTCGATTATATTCATCCTCGAGCTTATTAGCATGATCCAGAAGAGTTCCAAGAATGTATGACGCTCGGTCTAACTCGCCGTTATAGGCTAAACCTGTCGCAATCTGTAATAGATTTTTGTGCATATCTTCACGATTTTGCGAACAAAAATAAAGCCGATAAGAGATGGTTCTAGCAACAATCTCACCAACATTGTATTGCCTTGAACCATGACTCACAAACATAATCTTTCACCACCTTTCTTGATTCAAGATAAGTCTCTCTGAGACTCTCTTTCAAAGAACAGAAAACCTCCTTTACTACGCCAATTATACAAAATAATAATATATTTGTCAATACATACAAATTTTAAAGCTAAGATTATAAAAAATACACCTTAATTTCAATAATTTTAATTCATAAAAAAAGTATGTGTCCAGAAAATAATTTGATAATATTGGATTAAATATTTAAAAAAACTAACCTAAACTTTCAGATAAATCAAAACTACCAATTTGAAAAAATATTTATTTTACCAGATATATATTCTTTTATTCTCAAAAAACCAGCCGGACTTATATTTTCAGGAAGATTATCTAAACTAAACCACTTTGCATCTTCTAACTCCCACTGTTTCTTAAATACAAAATCTTTCACCTTAATAACAAATATATAAATAGTATCGGATTTTCCTTCTTTTTTTGATACATATTGACCTAATTTATAATCTATTTCAACACCATTTAAATCCAATTCCTCTTTCAACTCTCTTAATACACAATTTTCAGGAGTTTCTCCTTTATCTATTTTTCCACCAGGTAAAGACCAATAATTTATATTGATATTTTTAACTAAAAGAATATTTCTATTACAAATCACAATAGCCCTTGATCCAAAAGTCTTTGGTTTAAAAATTTTCCAATAAAACTTTATAAAAGGATGTGTTATTTTATAAATAAATCTTTTCATATCTACTTCCACACTGGAAGTGTAAACCAAAATCTAGTCCCCTTTCCAATTCCTTCTGATTCAACTTTTATATCACCATTATGTCTTTTTAGAATATTCCTAGACATAAAAAGTGCAAGACCAGTCCCCTCTGTTTCAGTTTGCAAAGCATTTTGACTTCTAAAGAATTTTTCAAACATTTTATCTTTATCCTCCTTTGCTATACCTATACCAAAATCTCTAATTGACCAATAAACCCTTCTCTGATCTTTTGTTATTTCTATTTCAACCGCAGTATTTTCTTTACTATACATAACAGCATTTTCACACAAAGACTGTATTACAAAAGATATACTTTTATCATAACCCTCAACAAAGACATTTTCATCAGACTTAAACATTATGTTTATTTTTTTCTTGTTTGCTATTTTCTCAACAATATTTAAAACATCTGAAGTTATTTTGTTTAAGTCTATTTTATTTGACTCATAAACAGTTGATTGAGTTTCAAGATTTGTAACATCTAGAAGTTTATTTATCAGCTCAACAAGACGATCATTTGCCTCCTTCAAACTATTAGCCAAAGATTTAAATTCTTCATTTGTTTTAGCTTCAAACATTTCATCTGCAATATATCCAATATGAGTAAGTGGTGTTCTTAGTTTATGAGCAGCTACTGTTATAAACTCTTGTTTTACCTTATTGGCTTTTCTATTATTTTCCAAAAACAAATAAACTATATAGACGGCTAAAATACCAGAAAATATTGGAAGTAGCCAATTTGGCAAATTTAGATTTTCAACAAAATAACCATTTACAATACCAATACCTCCTATACTCCAAGCAACAAGTCCAACCAAAATTGCAGTATAAAAAACTTTTTTTACCAATAAAAAGACATCAAACAAACCGTGTTTTATCATTGCATATGTCATTATAAAAGGATAAATAACTATAAGAAAATTACTCCAAGGATATATAGGAAAACCATACACAATTGAAAAATCATGGAAACCTCCTATATAACCAATAAAAGAGGCAAATATAAAGTATTTGATTTGCTTTTGCCTTTCTTGTGGCATTTCCTTTGATGATTTTAAAAGTTTACTATGACTATAAGCTGTCATTAAAAACCACCAAACTGTTAATATGTAAAAAGTTATACCCGGAGTTGCATAAAAAATAGAATTGAAAGCTAACCTAACTTTTGGTATATAAAGCGGTGTAAAAGCTGAAACCGCCAATAGTGCAGTTATAACATAAGCTAATATAAGTCTTTTTTTCTCTTTCCATGGAGCATAAAGATATGCAAAATGATAAAACAAAACTGGCATCCAGATTATACCTAGCCCCATAGCAAATCTCCAATACCAAAGAGCCTTAAATGGATCATCTGTTGTTCCTATAAAAAATCCAAAAACACCCCAGACAGTCAACGAAACAGAATAAATAAACCAAATCCTATTTGTCCACTCTTTTCTATTTTCCCAGAAAACGAAAAATCCTAGTGGAAATACAGTAAAGACTATTAGAACACAAGACAAAACAAAAGGTGTCATAAGATAATTGATTTAACTTTTTCAACAACTTGTAAAGGAGTTACACTTGCTTTTATAACATAATCTACTGCACCATAATCCATTGCTGTTTTTTTATCATTCTCAGAACTCAAATTGCTAAATATTATAACTGGAATCTTAGAAATTTTTTCATCTGATTTTATTTGTTTCAAAAGATCTAAACCATTACCTTTTGGAAAAATAATATCAAGCAGTATTATATCTGGCAAAATATTTGAGATCATATTTAAAGCCCCATCAGCATCTTTTGCAAAAAAGACATCAAAACCGGAGTCTTTAAATTTTTTTACAACAGTATTGAGTATAAAACTATCATCTTCAACTATAAAAACTTTTTTATTCATATAATTATATTTTAACAATGTAAAAACAACAGGTCAAACTAAAAAACAAAAAGCAGGAAAAAATTAGCTCCAATCTATTTCAGACAAACCTTTTTCTATCAAATACTTATTTGCCAAACTAAAATGTTTACAGCCAAAAAATGAAGTTGCAGAAAAAGGAGATGGATGGGCTGATTTTAAAACAAGATGTTTTTTGTCGTCTATTAAAACAGCTTTACTTTTTGCAAAATTTCCCCAAAGCATAAAAACCAGACCTTCTTTTTCATCAGATAATTTTTTAATGACACTGTCAGTAAAAATTTCCCAACCCAAACCACTATGTGACGATGGACTATTTTGAGCAACAGTTAGACTACTATTTAAAAGCAAAACACCCTGCTTTGCCCATCTACAAAGGTCTCCGTCTTCTTTGACTTTTATACCCAAATCATTTTCAATTTCTTTAAAAATATTTTTAAGAGATGGTGGTATCTTAACACTCTCACAAACAGAGAAAGCAAGGCCATTGGCCTGATCTTTTCCGTGATAAGGATCCTGCCCAACAATAACAACTTTTACTTTATCAAAATGACACAAATCAAATGCTCTGAAAATATTTTTCGGTGAGGGGAAAATTGTTTTTTCCAAATACTGTCCTCTTATAAACTCCTTTAATTTTTTAAAATACGGCAAATCAAACTGATCTTTTAAAACAGCAAACCAACTTTCATCAATTCTAACTTTTTTATCAGAAATCATTAAAACCAGTATAGCAGAAAAAAATAAAGAGAGGTTTTAAGCCTCTTTTTGATTTATTTCCCAAATAGAATCTATTACACCTTCTCTTAAAGCATTTTCTGATGAAGTCCACCAAGTTTCACTATCTGCCATATATTCTATTTCTTTTACAGATAAACCCATTCTTCTAGAAAAATTTAAATAAATCACATCATCAAATTCAGTTTTTGGAAGAATTGACCTTTCTCCAAAAGAATAAGACATAAGAGTATAATCAATATCGTCTGTCCAAGTACTATGAAACAAATATGATGCTTTCCGAGCTCCAAACCTTTTATCACAAAACTGCAAAAGATCAAAAGCACAAGAATAGCAATTACCCAAAGCAACACCATAAACAGGAACACCAGAGGTCTTAATACAATCTATCATTGATTTTAATGCACTTGTTTTTCCACCTTCACTATCAATAAATAAAATTATAGTTTCCCCATAAAGTTTTAGATGGTTGATAGTTGAAATAAATTTATTTGCAAGATTTTCATCAAAAAAACCGAATACATCTACATATCTCATCTTTATAATAAAGAACATTTTTTGACACAAAAGTCAACTATAATTTTGAAACTAAAAAAACTAGAATTTAACAGATGGATTTAAAAGACCCTCTTAAAAAACATTTTAGGATACTAGAAGACCAATACAAAGCATTGCAAAAGCTTGGTATTTTAACCATCGAAGATCTACTTTATCACTTTCCAACTAGATACGGCGATACTCAAGAAATCAAAATGATAGATCAAATTTTAGTTGGTGACAATGTTGTAATTTATGGAAAAATCACAGGACTTAAAACATCGAAAGCCTATATAAAGAAAATCCCAATGTCAGAAGGAAAAATAACAGATGAAACAGGGTCTATAAAAGCAGTTTGGTTTAATCAAGCATACATAGCAAAGATGATAAAAGAAGATTCTGTAGTAAGAGTTGAAGGAAAAGTATCAGAAAGAAAAGGAGAAAAATATTTTTCAAACCCAAAAATAGAGATGGTTAAAAATGTTCCCGTAGCAATGTCTCAGAGCATTTTCGGACAAGAAAAAGATGAGCATAACCTATACCCAGTTTATCCAGAAAGCAAAGGAGTTTCTTCAAACTGGATATATCAAAACATTTTAAAAATATTTAAATCAGGAATTTTGGAAAATATAAAAGAACCAATACCAAATGAAATACTGGAAAAATATCACCTACCCTCTTTGAAAACAGCTCTTGTCTGGATGCATACACCAAAAACACAAAACGATGCATTGTCTGCAAAGAAAAGATTTGCTTTTGAGGAAATATTTTTTATTCAAATACAAAAACAAAAAGATAAAACAAACTGGCAAACCAAAAATAGTTTTCAGATACAAACAAATACAAAATATTTTAAGAAAAAAATTGAGGATTTTATGAAAAGTTTTCCTTTTGAAGCAACAGATGCTCAAAAAAAAGTTATAGATGATATTTTAAATGATTTTTCAAAAAATTACCCTATGGCAAGACTTTTGGAAGGAGATGTTGGTTCTGGAAAAACAGCAGTGGGAGCAACCGCAAGTTATGCCATATCTATATCAAATACAAAAGAAAGTCAAAATCAAAATCTGCAAACAGCATATATGGCTCCGACAGAAATATTGGCAACTCAACTATTTGAAAGTTTCATAAACTTTTTTCAAAATGCAAAAGAGAAAATGCAGATTGGACTTTTAACAGGATCAGGTGCAAGGAAATTTCCAGCTAAAACCAAAGATAAAAATGGATTTGATACTTGGACTAAAATCTCAAAAGCTCAACTAAAAAAATGGACAGAAGATGGTTCCATTCGAGTTTTAATAGGAACTCATGCAATAATACAAAAAACAGTTTCCTTTAAAAATCTTGGTCTTGTCATAATAGATGAACAACATAGGTTTGGAACATCTCAAAGACAAATGCTGGCAAACAAAGGAAATCAAACACCTCACCTGCTTTCAATGACAGCAACACCAATACCAAGAACTCTTTCCCTTACAATGTTTGGTGATCTAGATCTTTCATTAATTGATCAGATGCCAAAAGGCAGACTGCCTGTAATAACAGAAATTGTAAAACCAAACGATAGAAAAAATATTTATGAGAAAATAAGATCGGAGATAAATACAGGAAGACAACTTTATGTTATATGCCCCAGAATAGATGAACCAGATCCAAACCTTGAAAATAGTTTACTTGCAAAATCCGTAACAGAAGAAGCAAAAAGATTAAAGAAAGAGGTATTTAAAGAATTTAAAATAGAGACACTTCACGGATCAATGACACCAACGGAAAAAGAAAAAGTTATGAAAGATTTTTTAGATAAAAAATTTAACATACTTGTAGCAACATCTGTTGTAGAAGTTGGAGTAAATATTCCAAATGCTACAATGATTATAATAGAAGGAGCTGAGAGATTTGGACTCTCTCAACTACATCAACTACGAGGAAGAGTTCAAAGAGGAATTTACCAACCCTATTGTTTTATATTTACAGAAAGTAGTAGCAGTAAAACACAAGAAAGATTGAAAGCTATAAAAACAGCTAGAAACGGTTTTGAACTTGCAGAATTTGATCTAAAACAAAGAGGTATTGGGCAACTTTATGGTATCAAACAGTGGGGCATATCAGATTTGGCAATGGAAGCATTGCAGAATATAAAGATGGTAGAAGTGGCCAGAAAAGAGGCAATCGCAATAATTGAAAAAGATTTTGAATTAAAAAAATACCCTCTAATAAAAGAGGGGCTTGAAAAGAGAGAGAAGAAGATACATTTTGAATAAATACATTGACCACAAGTTAATCTTAGGATAAACTTGTAATATGAACAAAATAATAGGATTAAAAGAATTTAGAGAAAATACTGAAAGTTATATAAATGACCTTAAAAAAGGCAAAAGTTTTGTTGTTGTTAGAAAATCAAAACCAGTTTTTAAACTCTCCCCTGTTGATATTTGGGGTGATGATGGAGTTTGGGAAAAAGTAACTGATTTAACAAAAATCAATACAGAAGGAATTTCTATTTCTGAAGTTATAAAATCATTGAAAAAAATCTCCTAAAATGAATAAACTTGATAAAGCCTTATCAAAGATACCAAAAGATTATAGAATAAAAATTCTTAATGCTTTAAATTTAATAAAAAATAAAAAAATTGAAAACTTAGATATAAAAAAACTCAAAGGATTATCGAACCTTTACAGAGTCAGAATTGCTGATTATAGAATACAATTTAAGATTACAGATGAAGATATTTTTATACTAGATATAAGCAAAAGAAATGATAATACATATAAAAATACCCTCTAATAAAAGAGGGGCTTGAAAAGAGAGAGAAAAAAATACATTTTGAATAAAAAAAGATTTATGTTATCTTTTTAAATTCACAAACAACAATGAACACTTTAAAAACATTATTTAAAATAGTAGTTTATATTTTTGCCTTAATAGGTTTTGTATTTTTATCTGTATTTTTTGCTGTTAAATGGGGTTTAACAAACACAGAAGGAATTGTTGATAATCAACAGGAAAGTTTTATATATAAAAATAACATCGAAAACACAAATCCAGATCAGGAAACAAACACTGAATTAAAATATTGGCAACAAACGGAAGATTGGAATGTTATTAAAAAAGCAGTTTTAAAAGATGTTGGGGTTTTATACAGAGCATCAATAGTATCGGGAGTAAACCCGAGACTTATATTCGTAAACTTGGCAGTAGAGCAACTTAGACTATTTAATTCAGACAGAGAATCTTTCAAAAAATTTTTTGAACCCCTTAAAATACTCGGAAGTCAAACAAAATTTTCATGGGGTGTTATGGGTATAAAAGAAGAAACTGCAAAAGAAATAGAAAAAAATCTAAAAGACAAAGATTCAATATACTATCTAGGTAGTCAGTACGAAAACCTTTTAAACTTTTCAACTGATGATATAGAAAAAGAAAGATTTATAAAAATGACCGATCAGAGAAATCATTTTGGAAGCTACCTTTATGCAGGCCTTTATATAAATCAAATAAAAACAGGCTGGAGAAATTCTGGCTTTCCAATAGATAAAAATATTGCTGTAATAAGCACTTTATACAACATTGGTTTTAAAAACTCTAAACCAAATAGCGACCCGAAATCAGGTGGAGCTGAAATAGAAATAAACGGTAAAAAATATAGTTTTGGACAATTGGCAGAAGAAATATATAACTCAAATGAATTTATAAACGAGTTTCCTAGGTGATGTGGCTAGAAAGGAAATGGTGGTGCAAACCTTAGTAAAATAGATACTAAAATAGTTAAAGTCAAAATTAAAATGAATAAGATTTTTAAAAATCTTTTAAAACTTTCATCTTCTTTTATTAATGCAAAATAAATAATAATAAAAGGAATTGAAACTAAATAAACAACATATAATATTTGATATTGAAATGATAATAGAATTAAAGATACCGCAGCACTAAATACCAATATTTTTTTAAATAGAGTATTTTGTCTTGATATAAAGAAAAAAATAATACCAAAAAAAATTACAGGTAAAAGAATCCCGGATGACAAAAACAGAGCGGGGATAAAATAATACCCATTTAAAAATATTATCAACGATACTATTGCAATATATAATATTGTCTTTTTCATCTTGTTGTCCACCTTCCAGGACTCGAACCTGGGACCCCCGAAAGACGGTTTAGTTTATATATAATAGCACATATAATTTAAATATTAAAAACAACAAATTATAGTTTAAAACTAAGAGCTATGGTTACGGGTTTAGGCAAGAGACCATCGCCTTATAGTAAAAGTCCCTATATGATATGATTAGAAAAGAATATCATTATAAATCATATGCCAATCCAATAATTACAATAATTCCTAAAATAATTAAAGTCAAAATGAAAAGAAACACGTCTTTTAAAAATCTTTTAAAACTTTCATCTTTTTTTATTAATCCAAAATAAATAAAAATAAAAGGAATTGAAATTAAATAAACAACAAATACTATTTGATAGTAAAATGATAATAACATTAAAGATACCACGGCACTAAATACTAATATTTTTTTAAATGGAGTATTCTGTTTTGATACAAGAAAAAAAATAGTGGGATAAAAAATAACAGCTAACCCTGATAAAGCAAGTCTAAAATAATACCAATTATAATACCCATTTAAAAATATTATCAACGATACTATTGCAATATATAATATTGTCTTTTTCATCTTGTTGTCCACCTTCCAGGACTCGAACCTGGGACCCCGAAAGGCGGTTTGGTTTAATTTGTATAATAGCACATATAATTTAAATATGGAAAATAACAAATTATGGTTTAAAACTAAGAGCTATGGTTATGGGTGGTATCCATCTACTTAGGTAAGAGATTCTCGCCTTATATTAAAAGTCCCTAGGTGATGTGATTAGAAAGGAGGATTAAAAGTCATTATTAATACAATTAATCCCAGAATTGCATATATAAGACCAAAGATAACAAGATTTCTAATTTGTTTATTTTTTTGATACAAAAATATAATAGTACCTATGATAAGTATCGGGAATAATGTACCAGAAAAATAATTATGATCAATGACTATAATTATAGACGCCAATACAGACACTCCAGCAATAATTATTAATGTCTTTTTCATCTTGTTGTCCACCTTCCAGGACTCGAACCTGGGACCCCAGAGGTATATGAACACCTTAGAGTCCGCCTTCCAGGACTCGAACCTGGGACCCCAGAGGTATAAGCTCTGTGCTCTAACCAACTGAGCTAAAGGCGGACTCTAATGTTTTCAATGTTCATATAATTGGTTCACTCAGTTAAAATGAAAATAAATTTCCATTTTTCCATCGTTGCCAATTATAAGCTCTGTGCTCTAACCAACTGAGCTAAAGGCGGTTTGGTTTATTTGTATAATAGCATATAATTTAAATATGGAAAATAACAAATTGTGGTTTAAAGCTAAGAGCTATGGTTATGGATGGTATCCATCTTCTTGGCAAGGATGGTCCGTTATAGGACTTTACACCCTAGCCGTAACTTTAGATTTTGTAAATATTGATAAATTTTCTCACTCTGCGAGCGACACGATTATTGGAGTATCAGTTCCTATTCTAATAAACACAGTTTTTCTACTAATCACCTGCCACATCAAAGGTGAAAAACCTGAATGGCGATGGGGTAAAAATGAAGACAAAAAATAAAACCAGGATTTTACCCGGTCATAGTACTCCAACATTTAATTACATATCTCAAACAAATATCTTCATAATATCTTGAAGTATGATCATGACCACATTTATTACAAACATATTTTTTATTACTAGCTCTAACAATATCACCGTCACAAAATTTTTTATTTCTCTTTAAAGAAGTTTCAATAAAATCTGTATTACATTTTTTACAATTGTAAAAGACAGCTCCAACTTCAGAAACACCATCTTCACAAGGAAAACAAGAAGGTGAGAGTTTGTAAATTAACCTTATTTCACAACCTGGACATAAATAAAAAAATCTCTCGCATTTCATATCTAAAAAAAATAATACATCAAAAAAATCAAAATATCAAACTACTTCTGATGTTCAATGTCTAGTTTTTGTTTTGGTGTAACTCCGTGAGCTTTTAACAAATCTTCGAACTCTGCCCTTTCCATAGTTTCAACTTCCATCACCCTCTTTGCAATAGCATCAAGTAGGTTTTTATTTTCACCTATTGTTTTATCTGCCCTTTCCATTGCATCTTTCATTATTTTAGAAACCTCAGCATCTATTTCACTTCCAACTTTTTCTGAAAAACTTTTATCTCCTACACCTTGGCCAAACAAAACCTTACCACTTTGACCCTCCAATGCAACAGGGCCCAAATGATCTGACATACCGTATTTTGTGACCATATCACGAGCCAAAGCAGTTGAAACTTGAAGATCATTTGACGGACCAGTTGTAAGATCTTTAAACATCATTTTTTCAACAACATAACCACCCAGAGATACACATATATCATCTAGAAATTCTTTTTTTGATTGAAGTTTTCTGTCTTCTATTGGAAGTTTTAGAACATAACCAGCAGCACGACCACGAGATATTATAGATATCTTGTGAACCGGATCAGCATAAGGCAAAAGAGATGCAAGGAGAGCATGTCCTGCTTCGTGATAAGCTGTTATCTCTTTTTCTTTCTTGGATAAGATATGGCTTTTTCTCTCTGGCCCTAACATAACTTTTTCAATAGAACGAATAAGATCGTATTGAGAAATTTTTGTTCTATTTTCTCTAGCTGCCAAAATAGCCCCTTCATTCATAAGAGAATACAAATCTGCACCGGAAAATCCAGGAGTTCTCTCTGCAATAACTTTTATATTTACATCTTCGGCAAAAGGTTTTTTTCTACTGTGAACATTTAAAATAGCTTCTCTATCGTCTCTATCTGGAAGGTCAAGCATAACCCTCCTGTCAAACCTCCCCGGACGAAGAAGAGCTGGATCTAGAACATCTGGTCTGTTTGTAGCCGCCATAACAATAACTTTTTCATTTGGCTCAAATCCATCCATCTCAACTAAAATCTGATTTAATGTTTGTTCCCTCTCATCATTTCCACCACCTACACCTGTCCCTCTGACTCTACCAACAGCATCTATCTCATCGACAAATATAATAGCTGGTGAATTTTTCTTTGCCATTAAAAACAAATCTCTTACTCTGCTTGCACCAACACCAACAAACATTTCAACAAACTCTGACCCAGATATAGAAAAGAAAGCAACCCCAGCTTCACCAGCAACAGCTCTAGCTAGTAAAGTCTTCCCTGTTCCAGGAGCACCCATTAAAAGTATCCCTTTTGGAATTCTAGCTCCAATATCTAAAAACTTTTTTGGATTTTTTAGAAAATCCACTATTTCCAAAAGTTCTTCTTTTGCTTCCTTTGCACCAGCAACATCTTTAAATGTTACTTTTTGATTTTTGTCATTTGGATCTATCATTTTTGCTTTTGACTGTCCAAAAGAAAAAGCTTGCATCCCTGCACCTTTAACTTGTCTGGACATATACCAAACAAAGAGAAGTATAAAAAGTATTGGAGCAAATATAGGTATAAGATTTGATACCCAAAAAGCAAATCCGCCAGAATTTTTTATACTTATTTTAACTTTTGACAAAGCTTCACTTCCTGTTCCCAGATTTTCTAATGTTTGTGTCAAAGACTCAGCCTGTTCTTTTTTTGCAACTTTTTTATCACCATTTTCATAAAGCAACTCTAACACATCCCCTTTTACTGTGACCTCTTTGACCAATCCTGATTTTATATCATTTGAAACATCTGAGATAGTGATCTCTTTTACACTAGATTTATTTGAACTTATAACAGAATACAATAGAGATAAAACAGTAAAAATAACCAAGGTTGTTAAAATATATTTAGATAAAGAAAATTCATTATTACCATCTGGTTTTATAACTATTTTTTTGACAAAATTACTATCAATACGACCAGGATTTGGCTTTTTGTTATCTTTGTTTTTAATAAAAGGTATTTTCTTGTTTTTATCTTTCATAACGGCTATTATACAACATTTTCAATTTTTTTGGTAAAAAGAAAAACGGCATTAGGCCGTAATATAAACAATACTATCAATTGATCAAAAACAATCTCTCTTCATGGATAACAAATGATCTCTCTTCATATATAATAGTCCAACCATCTTTTACCATTCCATCTAAATCTTCACATAAAGCATCATAACTCTCTTTATTAAAATCTTCACCTTCAATAATATAAATATCTGGATACAACTGAACAAAAACATTACCTTTCAAATCAGATTGTAATGCTTCTTTACCATCATCAATAGCAAGACTAACCTCGTCATTTATTATTACCCTGTAATCCCTTGAAGGAGGAATAAAACCATTTTCTACTACTTTTGTAGCACCCAATATCTTACCAAAAATTTTTGGTATTAAGATACTATATGTGACTTCCATTCTGAAAATTAAACTATAACAAAATACACTATTTGTCAAACACAGACTTCCCTGTTACAATTTTAATTATGTCACTTATCACAAACAAAAAAGTTTCGCTAAACTACGAAATAATAGAAAAAATGTCTGTTGGCATCAAGCTTTTTGGATTTGAAGTTAAATCTCTTAAAAATTCATCAGGATCTCTTGATGGTAGTTACATCACAATAAGAGGCGGTGAGGCATTTTTGATAGGTATGTTTATACCACCATATCAAGAAAAAAACACATCGAAAGAATACGATCCTTACCGAAACCGCAAACTTCTTTTAAACAAAAAAGAAATCATTGATTTGGAAAAAAAAGAGAAAACAACAAACTTGACAATAGTGCCTATTTCGGTGTATAATAAAGGGGATATTTTGAAGCTAGAAATCGCTTTAGTTAAAGGTAAAAAGAAATTCGACAAAAGAGAAGACTTGAAAAAAAGAGAGTTTGAAAAAAGAGTTAGACAGGAATTTAAAGTTCGTTGAAAAATCTAAAACTTATAACCTCGCTGTTTGTATATAAACAGTATTTGTATAAAAACAGCGGGGGTGCAAGGTTTTGACATAAAGAAGATTTGTTATATGCATTACAGAGTTTCTGTAACTCTTTAAACCGCAGAAAAACATAAGTGCAAAGAATTCTCTTTCACGAGCAAAAATCACTTCTCCATACTTTGGAGTAAATGACTTTGCTTTCGCTTACGCAAGAGCATAAAAACTTTTGTCTTGGCGAAGACTTTCAATATTTTCATCTGAAAAATATTGAATAGTCTATATAAAAATCAGATTCGGATAAATTTTTTTCTCAACTTTTATCCTAAAAAATGAGGATCGGATAGATTATTTTTCTTTTACTTTAAAGTAATCTAACTTAAAAAAACAAGTAAAATACGTAATGTAGATTTGTAGTAAATCCCTTTATACACGTGGTTTCAATACCACCATCTCCACCCACACACAAAAACACCTCAAAAGGTGTTTTTGTTTTGCAAAAAAATGGATTTTAAAATAAAATTATCATTATGGAGCTGAATACTTATCATTTTTTACTATTTTTACATCTGATCTTTTTAATAATCGGATTTGGTTCTGTTGTTGTTATAGATTTTTGTGGAATATTATGGCTTATAAATAAGATAAGATTGACTTTTATAAGCAAAGTAGCAAAAATCACACAACCGCTTATATGGCTTGGATGGTCTGGACTTGTATTATCTGGGATTCCCCTTCTTGCAATTAAAGGTTTTATAAATTCAATAACAATACTAAAAATTTTTGCAGTCTTAATGCTTGGTCTAAATGGAATATATCTACATATAATTAAAAAAACTTTCAAGAAATATGAAAACCAAAGTCATATATCTAAAATACTATCATTTAGAATAACACTTGCCACTTTTACATCTCAGATATGTTGGTGGACAGCTATCACCGTAGGTTTCTTAAATAATAAATTAAAAGACAAAGCTCCGATAATAGAAAATCCTTATTTTTACATAAAAGCATTTTTAATAACCGTTATTGTTATATTTTTAGCAGGAGAGATTTTTATTGGAAATAGTAAAATGAAGAGAGATTAAAGACAGAGCAGATAAACAGTTATTTTATAAATGCTGACCAAAAACCTCCTATATAAATAGATTTAAAAGATCAAAAATCCCTAAAAACTACACTTTTATACAATAGCTAGAAAAACCTTGCTTTTTAAGTGTTTTAATGATATACTTTTGAATGTAATTTTAATAGAAAAAGTAACAAAATTGATAAAAGACAAACTTAAAATAAACAATCAGATCCAGTCAAGAGAATTGAGGGTTATAACAGTAGATGGTCAAAACCTTGGTGTCATAAGCAGACAAGAGGCCTTGGACAAAGCGAGGGAGATGGGTTTAGACCTAATAGAAATATCACCAAATGCCAATCCTCCTATTGCAAAAATAATGGATTATGGTAAATTTGAATACACTGAGAACAAGAAACTAAAACAGTCTAAGGCAAACTCAAAGACTAATCAAGTTAAAAGTTTACAGGTAAAAGTTGGAACCGGAGATCATGACTTGGAACTTAAAGCTAAAAAGGCTAGTTCATTTATAAAAGATGGAGATAAAGTTAGGATAAATTTGTTTCTACCAGGTAGAAGTAAGTTCTTGAATGAAAATTTCTTGAAAGAAAGAATGGAAAGACTTTTAAAACTTATCACTGTTGATTATAAAATATCAGATCCTGTTAAAAAAGGACCGAAAGGACTAACTACAATGATTGAGAAAAAATAAAAATATGAAAACCAATAAATCATACAAAAAAAGACTTAAGGTAACAAAATCTGGAAAGATACTTTCTAGAAAAGTTGGACACAACCATTTCAATTCAAAAGAATCAAGAAGAAGTCAACTTCAAAAAAATGGTGACAATGATTTTACAATGACAATGAAATCAAAGAGTAGATTCCTATCAAATATAAAATAATAAGACACAAGAAAAAATATGACAAGAGTAAAAAACGGAACATCAAAAATAAAAGGTAGAAGAAATATCCTTAAAATGGTTAAAGGTTTTAGGTATGGAAGATCTACAAAAAAAAGAGAGGCTTATGAAGCTATATTTCATGCTGGAAACTATGCATTTGCTCATAGAAGAGATAAAAAAGGAGACAGTAGAAAATTGTGGAATGTAAAAATATCTTATGCTTCAAAAAACCTAGGAACATCATATAGCAAACTGATGGGAGGTCTAAAAAAGAAAGGTGTTTTACTGGATAGAAAAATACTTTCAACTCTGTCTGAAAAATCACCAAAAATATTTGAGCAAATATTGGAGATGTCAAAATAAAAGCAGTCACCTCGTCCAATCCTCGCTGCAGAGCAGACGAGGTATTTCTAGAATAAAAGGTTTATTTTTAAAAATACCAAACAAAAACCAACTCTAAAAGATTGGTTTTTGTTTAATCCAAATAATGCAAACTATCAATTTCTGGACATATAGCTTTGACTTCTAGATTGTCTTTGATCTTTTGAGCCAGAAAAGTTGATGATTTATACTCACCCATAACAACAAAAACTTTTTTCAAAGTCTTTGTTGAATCAGATACCATTTCCAAAAGAGAATCTGAATCTTTGTGTGAAGAATATCCAGATATACTAAAAACATTAGCCTTAACATCTATAACATTGCCATTTATATTTATTTTTTTATAACCATCAAATATCTTTCTTCCGAGTGTTCCAACTGCTTGATAACCCATTAAAAGTATTGTGCTTTTTGGGTCTGGTAAAAAATGAACTTCGTGAGAAACTATTCTCCCCCCTTCTGACATACCACTACCAGCTATGATGATTTTTGGCCCAATAATATTTTTTATATTTTCAGAATCAATATGTTTTTTGACAATTGAAAGTTTCGGAAAAGAAAATATATCATCACCAGAGTTTATTTCACCTAAAACATTAGCATTAAAAAGATTTTCTGATTTTTTGTATATATTTGTTATTTTACTTGCAAGTGGAGAATCTAAATATACTGGAACAGATGCAATAACACCGTCTTCTACCATATTGTTTATCATATACAGTATAACCTGGGTTCTCTCTATTGAAAAAGCAGGTATAACAAGAGTGCCACCAGAGTTAAGACTTTTTTTAACAATTTCTACAAATTTTTTATCTCTTTGATCTTTTGGTTCATGATTTCTATCTCCATACACAGAGTCAATAACCAGATAATTGGCATCTGTTATCTTTTCAGTATCCCTTAAAAGTGGAGATGGACAATTTCCAGAATCTCCTGTAAAAACCAGTTTTTTATTATCACCATTTATTTTAAAAGAAAATTCATACATAGTGGAACCTAAAATATGCCCAGCATCTTTTAAATAAACAGAAAAAGATCTAAAATCTTTACTTTGATGATAGTTTAAAGTCTGCCAAAGAGACAATGTTTTTCTAACATCTTTTTCAGTATATAAAGGTTTTAAATCTTCTTTCTTCATTTTATCTTCCATAACTTTTAAAGCATCTTCAAACATAATCTGAGCCATCTGAAATGTTTCTTTTGTTGAGTATATAACCCCAGAAAAACCATCAGCCACAAGTTTTGGCACCCTACCTATATGATCCATATGTGAATGAGTAACAAAAAGAAAATCTACTTCTCTTGGGTTGTATGAAAAATCTTTTCTATTAAATTCATCTGCAAAATCTGTTCCTTGAACCAAACCACAATCAACTAAAAATTTTTTGGGGTTAATTGTCACCAAAAAATTTGCTCCTGTAACAGAACCAACACCTCCACAAAATTTTATTGAAAAATCACTCATTATTTTTTTTATTATAAACAATTAAAACAACACTTATAGCACCCAAACAATCTGCAACAATATCAAGACCTGTATCAGAAATATAAGAAACATCTCCAATAGAAGTTACACCTATAACAATCTCAAATATTTCCCATAAAATTCCGATGAAAAATACTGATAGAGTTGTATAAAATAGAAATTCTAAATAACTTAAACTCAACTTCTTTAAAGAAACTATATATACAAAAATAAAAGAAGCTAAAACTCCTCCTAAAAAATGAACAGGTATATCAAACCATTTTAAAATCCAAAATAGATTATATTTTAAAGCAACAAAATTAACAGACATTAAAAGAAACGAAAGAAACAAAACAATTAGAAGATAAAACAAATCTTTTCTCATTTATATATTTTATCAATATAGACGAAAAAAACCAAACAAAAGTTGGTTTTTTTCATAGGGTCACATATATTCCCCTAGTAGAAAAACTAGGTGGGTGCCCGCAAATAAACAAAGTAGAAGATTCAAAAGAAAATTCACGGTTGTTTAAAGATTTAAGGCTCCCTGATCATAAAATGACTAGAAAATATGATGCGACCCTTTGTATATTATAAACCTGTTATATTTATTTGCAAGAGCAAGTCTTTTCCAATTCACAATTACATTGAAACCTTAATTACTCTAAAATACCATCAAGATCAACATCATATAGTATCTGTTCTTGAACCAGTCTATATTCAACAAGTTCATCTTTTGAAAACCAATGCTTTATCTCCATTTCTGCCTCAAATACATTTCCAGAAGCATGTATTAAATTTCTAACAGATCTACCATCAAAATTGGATAAAAAATAAGAATCCAAGACAAAATCCCCTCTAATTGTTCCAACATCGGATGTTCTAGGTTCTGTTCCACCAACAAGTTTTCTGACAATCTCAACACTGTGTGCACCTTGCCAAACCATAGCAATAACAGGCCCACTCGTCATATATTTTTTTAGTCCAGTCAGTATTGCTTTTGTTATTTCAAGAGGATCATAAGAAAACAAACTCTCACCTTTTTCTTTGGCGGCTTGTATGGTTTTATTACCGGTTATAACCCTCCAATCTGGATTTAAAGTATAGTGTTTTTCAATAAAATCAGCAGTTGGGACAAACATTTTTACAGCAATCATTTTAAGACCAATTCTCTCAAAACGAGATATTATTTCACCGACTAAAGACCTTTGTATCCCATCTGGTTTTATAACAACCAAAGTTTTTTCTGATTTATGTTTTGACATATTTTTTATTTCGTTAAAATTATTGGACCTTTTTTTGTAATAGCGACCGTATGTTCAAAATGACACGAGATAGAACCATCTTTTGTTTTGTAGGTATAGCCATCTGAACTCAAAACTATTTTTGAACTACCTAGTGTAAACATTGGCTCTATTGCTATAACCATACCTTCTATTATTTTAGGACCATCACCTCTGTTACCAAAATTTGGAACATAAGGATCTTCGTGAACAGAATACCCTACTCCATGACCAGCAAGTCCTTCACAAAGTCCATAACCAAACTTATCTGCCACTTGTGATATAGCAAAACCAATATCACCAATATGGTTACCTATTTTTGCCTCTTTTATACCTAAACTCAAAGACTCTTTGCAATGCTCCATCATTTTTAAAACATTATCATCACATTTTCCAACAGGCACAGTAACCGCACCATCAGTTATCAAACCTTTGTAAACAAGTCCAAGATCAATAGAAACAACATCACCTTCTTTTAAAATCTTTGGATTTTCATTTGGTATCCCGTGAACTATCTCGTCGTTTACAGAAACACACAAAACAGCTGGATAAGGTCTTTTTGCACCACTTGGTTTATAACCCAAAAAAGCACCTTTTGCACCATAAAAAGATAGCAATTCTCTTGCTTTATTCTCTAAATCCAAAGTGGAAACATTTGGCAAGATCATAGTTGATATCTCTTTTAAAATAGAACTATGTATCTTTCCACCTTCTTTCAAAGTATCTATTTCTTTTTCTGACTTTATCTTAATCATTTAAACCAGTTTTACTTAAAATTTCAGCAAACACATCATCTATCGACTGCTCTCCATTTATCTCCAAAAATCTATAGTAACTATTATTTTTAAAGAATTCTATTGACGGTATGACATTTTCATAATACCAATTTATCCTCTTTTCTATATCATATAAACTATCATCTCCACGGCCACGAGCTAAAAGTTTTTCTTTTGCCCAATCTCTTGAAACATTTAAAGATATAACTGTTGGATTTTCTCTTTTATAAAATCTTATAGCAGAATCAAGTATTGGTGCCTCGTGAGACCTCCTAGCCAAACCATCCAATATCAAATGTTCACTTCCTGAAATGTGTTTTACCAAATACTCTGTCCAAATCCAAATAGGCAAAAACTCCGGCAAAAGACCACCATTTTCCATAACCTCCTTGGTCATTTTAGCAGTTAAAGAAACCTCTGTTGAAAATTCCCTAAACTTAGCACCTGTTTCAAGATATATAATATTATTTTGATCTTTTTGTTTTATAAAATCAATTAAAAGTTTTGCCTGTGTCCCTTTGCCAGAACCAGAAAGACCAAAAAATATAAAAGTTTGTTGTTTCATAAACAAATACTAGCACAACTGTCAAATAATTTAAAGTTTCTCAAGATAAAATCAATCTAGTATAATATTAAATATGGAAAATAAAGAAATAGACATATCTAAAATACCAACTCAAATGTATGAAGTCCCTGGACAAGCAACTGATACAGAAACTCTTATAAGATATTATAATGAGTCAAATAAAGAATGGTCGGGTAAAATAGAAGAAGCTTATATGAATAGTGTTGAGTATCTTGCTTTAAAAATACAAAAAGAGGATGATCCTGAAAAAAAAGAGAGGATGATAATTGAAATATTAAGTGACATAAATGAAAGAGTATTTAATGTCTTTAATTTATTGGATATTTATAATCTACCTGAAAATCAACAAGATCAGGTTTATAAAAGATTGGAGGAGAGTATAGAAAAGGGTTTAGATTTTGGTGATTTGAAAAAACTAAAGATTTTTATTGAACTGATTTGGAAATTGCCAGAAGATAAAAGGCCTGGACTTCGTAATAGAATAATAGATACTATAAACAATGGTCTAGATTCTGGTGATTTAGAAAAACAAAAGATTTGTGCTGAGATTTATAGTGAGATTATTTTTAGATTTACATCAGATCAACAGACTGAAATTGATGAAAAAATAAAAAATATTATAAATAATGGTCTAGATTCTGGTGATTTAGAGAAACAAAAGATTTGTGCTGAAATGATTAGATTTTTACCAATAAATAAATATGTTGGGACTTATACTAAATTAGAAGAAATTATAAAAAATGGTTTAAATTCTAGTAATCCAGAAAAAGAAAGAGCTTGTGCTAAGATGATTTGGTCATTTAAAAAAAACCCAAAAAGGTTTGAGTTAAGTAAAATTGGTCTAGATTCTGGTGATTTAGAGAAACAAAAGATTTGTGCTAAGATTTATATTGAAACAATCTGGTCTTCATTTCCAATACCCGAAGAAAAACAAAGACTTCTTATGTTAGCTAAAGAAAAATTAGGTAATGAAATTATAGAATCATCACTATATAAAAGAATCAAAAAAGATGAAAATGGTAAATATCTATTATCAAAAGCAGATTTTGAAAAAACTGGTTCAGAAACAACACTTCTCGGTAAGGGGTTAGAAGGTAAAGTAATAATAAGACACATAACACCAGAATCATTTTTAGCATGGAAAAAAGCTTTTGAAGATTATGCTATGTGGAAACAAGAAGGTTTTGAGTATGTTCCAGTTGAACCTATTATTAAGTTTAGATTAAATAATGATGGACTTGTTGATGTTTTTTCTGGGGTTTTAGATTGTGATTTAGAATATTGGGAAAAAATCGATGGAAATTTTATTGAAGAATTAAAAAGAGAAGTAAATAATATAAAAAATACACTTAAAAAACAAGAAATAGCACATGGACATGATTTTCATGATAGAAATTTCTGT
>CAYXZA010000012.1:0-15787 GCA_964469605.1 uncultured Candidatus Saccharibacteria bacterium
TGTTCCCTTAAGTGGGGTAACGAACGCAACCCTCGTTGTCTGTTACAAGTGTCAGACAAGACTACCCAGCTTTTTGTTCATTAGTTAAATTTTTTAATCTAGTGGTCAGAAAGCTGGGAGGAAGGTGAGGATGACGCCAGGTCAGCATGTCCCTTTGATACCTTGGGCTACACACATAATACAATGGTCACTACAACGCGTTGCAACGGGGAAACCCTGAGCCAATCGTAATAAAAGTGGCCTCAGTTCAGATTGGGGGCTGAAACTCGACCCCATGAAGTTGGATTTGCTAGTAATCGCGGGTCAGACATACCGCGGTGAATACGTTCTCAAGTCTTGTACTCACCGCCCGTCAACTCAAGGGAGATGGGAATACCCGAAGAATCACTTTTGTGGTGCCACGGTAAGCTCATTGACAGGGAGTAAGTCGTAACAAGGCACGGGTAGCGGAAGCTGTTCGTGGATTAATTCAATTTTGAAATTCAAATATTTTTTAAATATTTGGTTATCGAGTCGGTATCGCGGATTCCAATTGGATCTACGATGGACACCTACTTTGTCCTAAAAGAGTATGACTTTCAGGAAAGACTGAAACTGAACGGAACAAAATATAGAATATTAAAAAATCAAACACAGTAAAATGTGTTTGATTTTTTGTGTAAAAATGTTATTATATTTTTTAGATGAAGCAAATATCAAATTTCTTCGCCGGGATTTCAACTTTATCTTTTGTATCCCTTTTGTTATCATCTGCATTTTATTTGTTTGTTCATTTTTTTGAATCATACAATCCTGTTATTGTATGGTTATCAAAAGTTAAAAATTGGTGGTTTATTTTTTCTTTTATTTCTTTAATTTTTTCATTATTTGTTTCTGGTCTATTTGATTGTGAAAGTGAGATGGAATGGTAGGTCCTTTTTAGGACTATTTTTTTTACTCTTTTGCCTTTTTGGTTATTTTGGATTATTATATTTTCAGATGTTGAAACTATTAATTTTTGTATTTGTATTAAATTTATTTTTTTGGTTTTGCATATACACCGATTTTTTTCCACAATTTATAATCTTTAATCCAATCATTGTTTTTTATAAAGATCATGCTTTGTTTATTATGATCTTAACTTTTCTTGTTCCTGGAGGACTTATTATGTATAAGGATATTTTTGAATAAATTCTTCATAATCCGCAAATAGCGGTTTTTTCTTGTAAAATTCTGCTTATTTTGATAATCTTTAAGTTAATGCGCGCATAGCTCAGTTGGCTAGAGCAATCGACTGATACTCGGTAGGTCCCAGGTTCGAATCCTGGTGCGCGCACAAGACGAACAAAATTCCCTGTTAGGGAGTTTTTTCGTACTTGTGCGAAGCGGAACCATAATTTTTAGCAAAAAATTATGGTGAGCTGGGGTCGCGGAAATTTCTGAGCGACGGCGAAGAAATTATCTGTGACCACAAAGAACAAAATTCCCTGTTAGGGAGTTTTTTCGTATTTTTTGAATAGGGTTTGAAAGAGTAATAATGCCAACTAATTTATAGTATTTCCATTTTTAATTTTTTTTTGATATAATTGCTGTTTGTGTAGTTTTTTAATTTAAAAAAATAATGATAACAACAAGAAAAACAAAAATAATAGCAAAGATAGCTGACAATAAATCAGAGATCCCTTTTTTACAAAGTCTAAAATCCACAGGGGCAGATGTTTGGTGGCTCAATACAGCTCATCAAGATGTTGATGATACTGTTGGTGTGGTTGAAAGGATAAGACAGGTTTCAAATGATATGCCAATACTTTTGGATACAAAAGGTCCTGAAATTAGAACTAAAAATCTAGAAAATCCTATAGAGGTCAAGACAGGGGATTTTATTACATTTACAGGAAATTTGGAAGCAAAAGGAGATTTTGTTGTTCCTGTTTCTTATTCCAATTTTGAAAACGAAATTCCTGTTGGAGAAGTGATACTTTACGATGATGCCTCTATTGGTCTTGAAGTTGTAGAAAAAACTGATATTGGCCTTAAATGTGTTGTTAAAAATGGTGGTGTTATTAAAAACAAAAAAAGTTTAAATATTCCAAATGTTCATATAAACCTACCAGCACTTACTGAAAAAGATACTAGATTTGTGCATTTTTGTGCAAAGGAAAATATAGATTATATTATTCACTCTTTTGTTAGAAACAAAGCTGATTTAGATGAAATAAAAAATATTACAAAAGATTATCCAGATTATAGAGGAAAAATAATCTCAAAAATAGAAAACAGGGAAGGTTTTGAAAATGTTGAGGAGATTTTAGATAACTCTGAAGGCTTGATGGTTGCAAGAGGGGACTTGGGGGCAGAAGTTCCTTTGGAAGAGATGTTTTATATGCAAAAGAAAATGGTTGAAAGTTGTCTTAAAAAAGGAAAGGTTTGTATTGTTGCTACACAGGTTTTGGATAGTATGATAAAAAACCCTAGACCAACAAGAGCAGAAGTTTCCGATGCTGGAAATGCGGTTTTGGATGGAACATCGGCTATATCAATGTCAGGTGAGACTGCTTATGGAGATTATCCACTAGAAGCAACAGAAATGATGTCTAGGATTATGAAATTTACAGAAGATAAGATGGATGAACTTGTTCATTTTGTAGAATTTCCAAAGGTTCAATCTACTGTTATGCAAAAGGCAAAAGAAGTTGTAGATCTTGCTTTAGGTGAAAATGCAGATGCAGTGGTTGTTTTCGAAGATGAAGATATGACAAAAGCAATTTCAGCTTGGCATAGCAAACTTTTGATTTGTCCTATTTTTAAAGACACTGTCTTACTTAGAGAACATCAAGTCTATTTTGCAGTTAGAGGTTTTGAAAGTGTTGAAAAGTTGAAAGAAAATTGGCCTTTTGAAAAAGATTCAAAAATCGTCTTTGTAAAAGACGGACAAGCTGAGATCAAAGATTTCAGTTCTATGATTTAAGGCTTTAAAAAAGTAAATATATAATTCATCATTTATCTATTAATTAAAATAAAGTTTTTTATTATACAATTTCTATTGACATTGTCTCTTATAAATGATATAAGTTTTATGGGAATGTTATATGACAAAATATAAAAAACCGGTTTATTTTATGTGTGGTGGTGGAGTTGAGATTGGTTGTTCATCGTATGTTTTGTGTTTTGGTGGTGAATATTCTGTATGTGTTGATTGGGGTGGAGGTTATAATTCCTCTTTAGAAGAACCAGATATACCAAGTGATCAAATAATTGATGCGTTGCATATTTCACATGCTCATCATGATCATTGTGGTCAAGTTGTATCGTTTGCTATTAGATATCCAAATGCAAGAATATTTTCTACAGAACCAACAAAGGAACTTTGTGAGATAATTTGGAGTCAAAACAAATCATTTAAAGATGAGGATGTTAGAATGACACTTGACCGTATTGAAATTGTTAATTTTAATGACATTATCTATCTTACAGATGATTTGTGTATGATGGTTTTTGATTCTGGACATATTTTAGGTTCAGCTTCTACTTATTTTATCTATGAAGGTGAAATATTTGTTCTTACTAATGATGTTTGTATGAGAGATAGAGGGTTATTGAAAGCTGCCAAGTTCCCAAAACTTGATGGAGTTAGGCTTCTTGTTAGAGAGTGTACTAATATTGGCAGGATAATTGAAAGAAAAGATTTTTTCCAAAGTGAAATGACTAATGTAACCAGAAAAGTATTTGATCGTGGTGGAAAAGTGGTAGTACCAGCTTTTTCTATTGATAGAGCTCAAGCTGTATACAGATCACTAAAAGATATTCCAGGCAATTTTAGTGTTTTTATGGATGGAGCTAAAGCTACCACATCTGTCTATCAAAGATATTTTCCTGATTCTGGACTTAGTGAAATTGATAGATTTAGTAAAAATTTAATAAATTTTAATGGTTCCCTTAATAGAGCTGCTGAAAAAGAACGTACTGATTTTTTACGATCTTCTGGGCCAGGTATTGTTATAGCTACATCAGGAATGGTATCTGGTGGAACAATATCTTCTTGGTGGTCAAGACAGGTTGCGCCATTGTCTAAAAATGCCATAATTTTGGTTTCTTACCAAGATCCTGATGGTAAAGGTTATGAACTTAGTGAAGCAAATACTGGGGATATTATAGATCTTGATGGTATTCACACTACAGTAAATTGTGATGTGGTTAGAATCAATTTGTCTGGTCATATGACTAGATTTGATGGTGAAAATGTTGAGGGGTTATTGAATCCCGCAACAGTCATCTATACTCACGGTCAAATTACTGAGATGGAACTGTATGTTCATCTCAAAAACAAAACAAGAAAAGGAAGAAGGAGGAGAAGAATCGTGCCAAGAGTTAGAAGGTGGGTGGAGGTTTAACATGGATGAAAGAAGTATTTTTTCAACAAATAAATTCCATAATGTTTTATTTGAATTAGGTGTTGCTCTTCAGGCAACCGTCTCTCCTGATACAGATATTGTACCTGTATCATCCGAATATTCTTATCCAGATTTGATTCATAGAAATCCAAAAGAAACGGTTGTTAGGATTCATTACCCTTCTTTTATCTCGTATAACAACCTAAAAAAAGTTAAAGAGATAAAATTTTTTCCTTGGGTTAATCCACCTGTAAATCAATTTGAACTTATATTCAGGAATCGTCCTTTTGAAAGAAATTCAGATTCTAGAAGAAGAATTTTCTTTGCTAGAGAGGGAGAAGATCATGTTTTTACTTTTAAAAATAATTCTGGGATTGGATTTTTACCCCTTGATTTTTTTACTGAACATGTGTCAATTTTTAGGACGTTGTATATAGCCACTCAAACAGATCCAAAAAATAACAAATCATCAATCCAGTATCATAAATTCGATGCTTCCTTAAATGAAAAAAATGAGATTATCGCTGTTGTTTGTGAAGTGGATAAAGAATTTACACCACATCATATGCAAAATTTTGTCTAATAAAATATAGAAAATACCCCTGTCTATGCTAAGCTTGACAGGGGTATTATTTTTTGATACAATACTGACAGAGATCATTTTTTCAAATTTGATCTAGTTTTTTAAAAAGGAGTGTAGGTATGCAACAGCCTGCTACGGCAACCATTGCCGAAATGATTTCAAAAACGGGTATCCCGTTGGTTTTGAAAAACGGAAATGGTACCACCGGTGCCAACGGAGTAAAGTCTCCGTCTGCACAACAAGTGGTTCCACCATCAACGATTTCAACGGCATTTTCCATGCCGGTGGTTCCGGCGATCAAGGTCAGTTTGAGGGAGGATCTTCAGAAGGTCGGTGAGTTTGAAAGAAAACTCATCGAATTCCTCGATGAGTCGGCTCCAAACTACTGGGAATACCAGGGAACAGATGATAAGAATAAGTGGATGATCCGGGATCAGTTCGAATCCGTCATGGACGAGGTAAGAAAAGTCCTCGATTATGATGGGGTTTGGGGTGAGCTTGCAAAAATGCACTGGCTCATCTCCCTGATCAAATATGCTCCCGTCTCGCAAAATGCGTCAGAGCATATCGCAGAGATTGGACTTGCTCTGGCCGTACTCAACCGGGTTGACCGGGAAGGGTCTGATGTTATCATTGGATCGGATGGGTATAACGTTGACGACGAGTTCGCTAACAATCCCATGGTAGATCGACTTGTGAACGATTTCAGGACTTTCTCCTCAAAATCCCACAAGGCAATGAAGGAGTGCTATAAAAAGGAGGTCTCAAAACTTCTCCCGGAAGAAGGGACTGGCATTACGGTCTCTGATCTCAGAGCTGGTAAGCAGGGACAGATTGTCCTTGTTGTACCCCCTTATCAGCTGATGGATCGAGAAGGAAATCTCAGCTTCAAGAAATCGGGATCAATTCTTGTCCAGTCAAAGAATGGGGTGATTCACCTCCTCGATGTTGCTGGGCCCATTTCCGAAACGGCTCAAAATGTCATTTCCAGGCATGTCTGGATTGAAATTCGGAACATCCCCAGTCAAAAACCTGGACCGAGTCACAAGGTGGAATTCGGAAGACAAATCCCAAGGGATTATTTCATCCCCACAATCTGTTTGTGGAGATGGGTCGTCGAAGGGGTCTTCAGTGCAGAGGAAGATGCCAAAAGCAAAGTTCTGGCGGATGCTCAATCTGACCAGTTCGATCGCTGGAGAAAGGAAACTCTTTCTGGAGTACAGCAGCAAGAAGAAATTCTTTCGCCAAAGGAATGGCTTCTTGAGCACAAGGACGGGTTATTTTTCTTTGAACGAGAAAAATTTGCTCGACCGATCGACGACCTCAACATTCGGTGGTTTGTTGAAGCGGGGGGCCAAAGGGTCAACCATTCTGAACTCAACCCGATGGCGGTTATCTGCCGAAGGGGAGGGGCCATTCAACTGGTTTCCTGCCCCAAACACCAAAACCGATTTTGGGAGGGTATCAAAGATCCTCAGGCGGAGGGCAGTGCCTTCGAAGGTCTTCCTTGGCAGATCAAAATTGTGTTGAAGATGGCATTCAAGAACACCACCCTCAAACAAAACAGTCGGTGAGTTCTGTCAATGGTTGGCGATGACTACGGTCATCGCCAACCATGGCAAACATTTGTTATTAACAAAAGTCCACACTTAGGAGGAAGTGGCATAGCCAGCAGACGACCGTAAGGTTTCTGCTGGTTTTTTCGTATAAAAAATTATTTATAATTTCTTGAATATTTTTTTTAAGTTATAAAAAACAATACACATTTTGCCTTTAAATTTTTTTTGAAATATAATATATAAATGATAAATAATTATAAAAATTTTATATTGGGTATTTTTATTTTCCTCATTCCTTTTTTTGGACTTCCACTTTCCTTTAAATTTTTCCTAGTCTCTTTTTGTGGAGTTTTACTTTCTCTATTTTCATTTTCTTTTTCAAAAAAAGATAATATAAATCAAGCTCTAAATTTCTATGAAAATGTTTCAGATCATTTGAAAGATTTTTCTGTGTTGGATAGTGTAAAAGAAGTTGTCAAAAAACCAAGAAAACCAAGGGTTAAAAAAGTTTTGGATATAAAATCAGATCTGTCAGAAGATATGGAAAAAGACTTGTCTGAAAAAATCTCTGTTTTGGATGAAAATAATGAAAATACAAACAGTCTATGACAGAGAAAAATCTGAAGATTTTTATTTTCATACTGATCATCTTGATTTTTATTTCACCTGCTTTTATCTCAAATTTTAATAAAGTAAGTTACAAAAAAATAAATAACAAAAACCAAAGGGCTACTGTTTTAAAAGATGATAAAAAAGAAGCGGAAGTTGCTCATATAAAAATGCCGGATGAGGTTAAAGCTTTGTATATGACTAGTTTTATAGCTTCTGAACCAAAGCTCCGTCAGAGGATTCACAATATAATAAATGATACAAATATAAATGCTTTGGTTATTGATGTAAAAGATTATACAGGCAAAATAGCTTTTCAAAGTGAAAATCAGGAGCTTTTGGATTACGGAAGTGGTGAAAATAGGATAAAAGATTTGAAAGATTTTTTGGATTCTTTACACAAAGACGGTATATATACCATAGCTAGAATAGCGGTTTTTCAAGATCCTTTCTTTGCAAATAAATACAAAGAAACTGCTGTAAAAGATAAAAATGGAAATATTTGGAAAGATAGAAAAGGTTTATCTTGGATTGATCCAAATAGTAAAGAATATTGGAAATATATTGTCTTAGTTGGAAAGGAAACTGCGAAAATCGGTTTTGATGAATTAAATTTTGACTATATTAGGTATCCGTCAGATGGAAATATGAAAAATATTGTTTATACATATTCTGCAACAACAACAAAATCAAAAGTTTTAAAAGATTTTTTTAGCTTCTTGCATTCTTCTTTTAAGGATACAGAAACTAAAATATCCGCGGATATTTTTGGTATGACAACAACGGTAAAAGATGATATGGGAATAGGTCAAGTTTTAGAAAATACTCTTCCTTTTTTTGATGCTATTTCGCCAATGATATATCCATCGCATTATCCTGTAAATTTTATAGGTTTTAAAAATCCAGCAGAGCATCCTTATGAAGTTATAAGATATGCTATGTCAGAGGCGGTAAATAGGGCAGTTATTGCTAGTAGTACGGCAAAAATATACAGACCGTGGATTCAAGATTTTGACCTAGGTGCTGATTATGGAGAGAAAGAAGTAAGGGAACAGATAAAGGCACTTTCAGAGCTGGGTATAAACTCCTATATGATATGGGCACCATCAAATGTTTACACAGTATCAGCTTTGGATAAACAGTAGGTATATAGTTTTACTAATATAACAGGATATACCAAAGAAGTTATAATTTTAGAGCACGGATATTTTTCTGCTGAAAAATTCCTCGTGCTCGTGCCAGTCGCGCTCGCAAGTCTCTAAAATCATAATTCTTTGGTATTCCCAAAAAACCAAAAGATTGAAATTTATTACAAAATAAGGTAAAATATAAAGTATTAGTATTTTTACCAAATTAAAAAATTATGAACGATAAAGAATATCTTACAAAGGAAAAATTTGAAGAGTTTAAAAAAGAACTTGAATATTTAAAAACAACAAAAAGAAAAGAAATCGCTGTAAATTTGGAGTATGCAAAAGCACTAGGTGATCTTTCTGAAAATGCCGAATACAACGAGGCTAGAGATGCCCAAGCAGTTTTAGAGGATAGAATAGCTAAACTTGAACATATACTTAAAAATGCAACAATAATATCAGAACAACACACAGACACAGTTTCTGTTGGTTCTTCTGTTGTTGTAAGTAAAGATGGTAAAAATATAAACTACACAATAGTTGGAACAGAGGAAGCATCTATTTTAGATGGAAAAATATCTATAAAATCTCCATTTGGTCAAGCTATATTAGGAAAGAAAAAAGGTGATACTTTTTCTTTTGAAACTCCAAACGGATCTGTTAGTTATAAAATAGTTTCAGTTAATTAAATCCTTTTAAATGGCATCTTTAACAGAGATAAAACAAGCAAGATTAGAAAAATTAAAACTTTTAAAGGAAAAGGGTATAAATCCTTATCCTGCCAGAGTAAAGAGGGATTTTTCTATCAAAAATCTCAAAGATAATTTTTCTTCATTTGAGAGTTCAATGGATCAGTTTTCTGTTGCTGGAAGAGTAATGATAATAAGAGGTCAAGGAGCTATTCTTTTTGTTGTTCTTTTTGATGGAACAGAGAGGATTCAAGTTATTTTAAAAAAAGATGAAATAGGTGAAGAGAAATTTAAATTTTTTACTGATATTTTTGATATGGGAGATTTTATTTCTATTACAGGTGTTGCCATAAAGAGCAAGACAGGTGAATTGTCTGTTTTAGCTAAAGATTTTATGATGGCGGGAAAATCTCTTCAACCTCTACCTGAAAAATGGCACGGATTGCAAGACATAGATGAAAGATATAGAAAAAGATATTTAGATTTTTTAGAAAATGATCAGATAAAAAATCTCATAATCAAAAAATCTGAATTTTGGCAACATACAAGAGATTTTCTGAAATCAAATGGTTTTATAGAGGTGGAAACACCTACACTGGAAACTACAACAGGTGGTGCAGAAGCTACTCCTTTTGCTACACATCACAATGACTATGACCTAGATGTTTTTTTGAGAATATCTGTTGGAGAACTTTGGCAAAAGAGACTTATGGCTGGGGGTTTTCCTAGAACTTTTGAAATAGGAAGAGTTTATAGAAATGAGGGTTCTTCTCCGGAGCATTTACAAGAATTTACGAACTTGGAGTTTTATGCTTCTTTTATGGATTATAATGAAGGTATAGATTTTACAGAAAAAATGATAAAAGAAATTGTATTTAAAACTTTTGGAAAGTTTGAATTTGAGACTAGGGGACATAAGTTTTCTTTGGAAGGTAATTGGCCAAAAATTTCTTATTGCAATATAGTAAAAGAAAAAACAGGTATAGATGTTTTAACAGCAAGTAAAGAAGAGATGGAGGAAAAATTGAAAGAGTTGGGAGTTAAGTATGATGGTAATAGTAAAGAGAGATTAACTGATACATTGTGGAAATATTGTAGGAAACAAATAACAGGGCCTATTTGGTTAGTGGATCAACCAAAGATTATTTCTCCACTAGCAAAAGCAAAAGAAGATAATCCGTTGCTTACAGAGAGAGTTCAACTAATTTTAGCTGGTGGTGAAATGACAAACGGTTTTTCCGAATTAAACGATCCTATTGATCAAGAAGATAGGTTTAATTCTCAACAAGAATTATTAAGTAGTGGTGATACAGAAGCTATGATGCCTGATATGGAGTTTGTTGAAATGCTTGAGTATGGTATGCCTCCAACTTTTGGTTTTGGTATGGGAGAAAGATTTTTTGCTTTTCTTGCAGATAAACCACTAAGAGAACTTCAAACATTTCCTCTAATGAGACCAAGGTGATTTTATTTTATTAATTTTATGGACAGTAAAAAGACTAAAGGTTTTAAACCTTTGGTCTTTTTTATTCGACAAATACCTCGTCTGCTCTGCAGCGAGGATCAGGTGAGGTGACTGCTTTTATTTACTTAATAAATGTGGATAAAAGTGTTTTGTGGTGGGAGAAAGTGGTGTATTATATTATTAAGGTGGGATGAAGTGGGGAATTTCTCACCTTTAAAAAATATGCTGATAGGAGAATATACACACACCATAGATGACAAAAACAGAGTTTCTGTCCCTGCCAAGTTTAGAAATGAACTTGGTAAAAAGGTTGTGATAACTCCTGGACTTGATGATTGTCTCTTTGTTTTCACTTTAAAAGAGTGGAGTAAAATAGAGGAAAAACTCAGCAATTCTTCTATTTTACATGCAGACAGCAGAGGTTTTAGTAGGTATATGTTTGGCGGTGCAAATGAAATAGAAATAGATTCAACTGGCAGAATACTTATACCTGATTTTCTAAAAGATCGTGTCTGTATTAAAAACAAAGTGGTAATCATAGGTGTTTCAAGTAGGCTTGAGATTTGGAGCGAAAAATCTTGGAATGAGTATAAAAAGGTGGTCGAAAAACAAGCTGACACTTTGGCAGAAAAACTGTCATCTGTCGGAGTTTTATAAAATGATACACCAATCAGTTCTTTTAAAAGAATCAATAGATTTACTTGATATTAGATCAGGAGATATTTTTGTTGATGGAACACTTGGAAACGGTGGGCATAGTCTAGAAGTTGCAAAAAGATTTGGAAAAGATGTAAAAATATTTGCCTTTGATTTAGATGAAGATGCAATAGAGAGGTCAAAAGAAAGACTTTCAACTTTTGATGCTGATATAACATATATAAATGAAAACTTTAAAAATATTTTTGAAGTTTTGTCAGAAAAAAATGTTTCAGCGGATAAAATACTTTTAGATATTGGACTTTCATCAAATCAGTTAGAAGATTCGCAAAGGGGATTTTCTTTTTCTAAAACAGAACCTCTGAAAATGACATTTTCTAGAAACAAAGACTCTTTTGATGCTTATGATATAGTCAATTTTTGGGACGAAGATATTATTAAAACTATCATAAGACAGTATGGAGAAGAGAGATTTGCTCCAAAAATAGCAAGAGGAATAGTTAAGACTCGCAGTATTTCAAAAATAGAAACAACAGATGATCTTGTCAATATAATCTTAGCAAATACTCCAAAATTTTATCATCACGGAAAAATCCATCCTGCAACTAGAACTTTCCAAGCTCTTCGTATAGCTGTAAATGATGAGCTTACAAATTTGGCGGAAGGTTTAGAGTCTTGTTACGAGATTTTAAATAAAAATGGCAGGTTGGCGGTAATATCTTTTCATAGTTTAGAGGATAGGATAGTAAAAAAATATTTTAAAAGTTTAGAAGAAAATAGTTTAGCAAAGAAAATCACTAAAAAACCAATCACAGCAAGTCGACAAGAGGTTTTAGAGAACAAAAGGTCAAGAAGTGCAAAACTTAGAATAATAGAAAAAATATAAAAATATGAATACAAAAACATTAAACATAGAAAATCATCACATTCTTTTGGCATTTAGTTCTGTTATTGTATTTTCTGTGGTTTTTTATATTTACTGTATAATAGGGACTGTTTATAATGTAGTAGATAGAGAGGTTGCTGAAAATAGAGCAAATGATCTGTCTTTAAAAATAGAAGATAAACAATTTCAGCTTTTGTCTTTAAAAAATGATATAACACTTTCTGTTGCTAAATCTCTGGGTTTCAGTGAGACAAATGAAAGTGTTTATATATCTTCAAAAGATTTAAATTTTGCAAAAATCGATAAGCAAACAGATAATTAATAAAATTTTTATCATTTTATTAAAATGAAACAATCTCCAACAAATCGCATAAGGATAATATCTTTTTTTATATTATTTTTTTCTATTTTTTTGATTTCTAGACTTTATGTTTTGCAGGTTGTTGAACATGATAATTATATTCAAAAAGCAGATAAACAGTATTCTGGAAGTTTCAATGTCTTCAATAGGGGGCTTATATCATTTTCATCAAAAGATGATAGTTTGATACCAGCAGCAACTCTTAAAAATGGATATACGGTCTCCATAAATCCAACTATTTTATCAGATAAAGATGCTGTATATGAAAAAATAAAAGATTTAGTAAATATTTCAAAAGAAGATTTCATATTAAAAGCATCAAAAAAAGATGATCCTTATGAAGTTTTAGAAAATAGGGTTAGTTTTGAAAACGGTAAAAAAATTCAGGATTTAAAAATCAAAGGACTTGATACTTATGTTGAAAAGTGGAGGTTTTACCCAGGCAAAACACTAGCTTCAAATGTTTTAGGTTTTATGGGTTATGATAGTAGTGGTAAAAATTTTGTCGGAAGATACGGACTTGAAAGGCAATACAATGAAAATTTAAAAAGAGATAATACTAGTTATCAAAATTTCTTTGCACAAATATTTTCAAATATTAAAAATGATGATGGTTTAAAAAATGAAGCAAATATTATTACAACTATTGAACCAGCAGTTCAGTCTTTTGTTGAAAAAAAACTAGAAGAGACAAACCAAAAATACTCCTCAGAATATACTTTGGGTATGATTGTAAATCCACAAGATGGACAGATCTATGCAATGGTATCTTATCCAACTTTTGATCCAAATAATATAAAAGATCAAAAAGACCCTTCTATATTTAAAAATCCTTTGGTTGAAAATGTTTACGAGATGGGTTCTATTATCAAAATCTTGACAGTTGCCTCTGGAATAGATGCTGGTTTTATAACCGCTTCTACAACTTACAATGATCAAGGTTTTATCTATTTGAATAACAAGAAAATCTCTAACTTTGATGGAAAAGCAAAAGGTGTGGTGACTATGCAAACTGCACTTTCGCAGTCTTTAAATGTTGGAATGGATTTTATAGTATCAAAAATGGGCAATTCTTTATTTAAGGATTATTTGTATAATTTTGGTTTAAATTCTAAAACAGAAATAGACCTTCCAAATGAGGGTAGGAATCTTTTAGATAACTTAAATAGTAGTAGAGATATAGAATATGCAACAGCATCTTTTGGTCAAGGTATTGCACTTACTCCTATATCAACTGTAAGGGCTATAAGTGCGGTTGCAAACGGTGGGATGCTCATAAAACCTCATATAGTAAAAAGAATAGATTACAAAGTTGGTGTTAGTAAAGAAATATCTTACATTCCAACAAAAAGAGTTATAAAAAAAGAGACAGCAGATGAGGTTATATCTATGCTTGTAAAAAGTGTAGATACGACTCTTAGAAATGGTGCTGTTAAATTGCCAAATTATTCTGTTGCCGCAAAGACTGGAACAGCTCAAATAGTTGAAAATGGTCGGTATAGTGAAAATGACTATTTGCACTCATTTGTTGGTTTTTTCCCAGCATACAATCCAAGATTTTTAGTATTTTTAATGACAGTAAAACCTAGGGGAGTGGATTATAGTTCCGAATCTCTAACAGACCCGTTTATAGATATTGTTAAGTTTTTAATAAACTACTATCAAGTTCCACCAGATAGGTAGTATAAAATTATTTAAAAATGAAAGCGGCCTTTTTAAAGGCCGCTTTTGGGCTTACCGCCCTCGCCGGTGGCTGCCGGCTTTGGACCCGCCGACCCCGGGGACAGGAACTCCCCGAACGTTCGTAACGGTCACCGTATTCTTCTTGTTCTTCTTCCTTCCGTTATGGGAAGGGACGTTGCCCTTCCCATAGTTTTCATTCGGATTATACTTTTGCTTTTGCATTGGAACCTCCTGATATATTCTAGCATATATAAAATATTTTGTCAACTACGAATATATAACTGATTATATTGTTGATTTTTTGTTATAGGATGATACAAGTAATAGATTCTATAATACTAACCTATCTTTATTGATCATATTGTGGGTTTTCTAATTGTTGTGGCAGGAATAATGAGGTTATTTTTTCAGGATATAATAGAAGATTCACTTGGTTGACAAAAGTGTGATTTTATTATAAAATATCAATGGTAAATGATGCCCAACCTTCGTCGTCTAAACACATAGTGCTGGGTATCTGGACAAAGTTCTTTCAAATTAAAGGTAAACAAGATGACATTGGATCAACGTAAACAAATCATTCGATTTATGGAGGACGGCATCGATGCTGTGAACCTCCAAGAGAACGGCGCACAGCGCCTTATCGAAAACGGAGAAGAGTTTCAAACTGAGCTGAAGAAGCTCGTTAAACGCTTCTCCATCACCGACCAGTACGCAGACGAAGAAGTGGAGTCGAGCTACGGTTACCCGTCGGGTTACAAGCCCAAAGGTATCACCGAGCAGGTCAGCCGGCTCCGTGAACTGTTCCCCAATATTGGCTATGCCAACGAAAAGTTTGCCGAGCAGGTGGTTCCCGAAAACGCTGAAGGATTGTTCGCCATTCCGCGGTGGGAAAAGGTTGCTCCGACTTACGGTGAAGCCGTGCAGAAGGTGTTCGACCTGATCAAACAAACCAGAAATGGTGCGTTCTACAATTACCATAAAGATGAGCTGGGTCAGAGCCAACTCCGTCAATCCGCCAAGTGTATATCTTTTTTTCAGAAGCTCGGCAACGAGCAGAAGGATCAGGACGTCTTGGTTGTTCCTGCACAGTTCGGTATTCGTCACCGCGGTCGCTCAGTTCGCCGTGCCCGTGAAGTGATGAATGCAAACGAATGTGGTTTGGGTGCATTTGCTATTGGTATCATGCTCCTGACCCATCCTGAGCGTCTCATGCAATATGACGACCTCTGGATTGATTGTGCAGGTGACGAGTTTGCTCCGCGTGCGGATGGCGTCTTCTCGAAGTCTCCGTACTTCGGGTTCAATAAAGGCGAAATCAAGTTCGTCACCGACAGTGTTAACTTTGCCTACGACCGCTATGGTTCGGCTTCGGCGTATCTTCCGCAAGTTGATACTTGCTCTTTGGGATCTTGAGCTATATTCTTGATCCTTGAATTCTTTATGGGTGTGCGAAAGCGCACCCTTTTTATTACCTATCTTTGGAAGTTAAAACCCCACCTTTAGGTGGTCATTTCAAGATGGTATTATGTTAGATGAAATTATATAGACAAGGACCACATAGTGTATATGATCTCATACAGATAATTAGAGGTCATGTATCAAAAGATCATATTCATATATTTGTATCTATACCCCCCACAGATTTCTATATCGAAAGTAGTGCAATACATAAAGGGTAAGAGTTCCAGAAAACTCCTTCAAGATTTTCCAAAGCCAAACAAAATGTCCTAGGGTCAGCATTTCTGGTCTCGAGGATACTTCGCTACCACCTCCGTAGCTATTACAGATG
>CAYXZA010000013.1:0-13923 GCA_964469605.1 uncultured Candidatus Saccharibacteria bacterium
TTAGTTGTTTTTATAAGTATTAAACTAATGAAAGGCTTTAAAAAACTTAGCATGAAAGTTAAAATGCTTGAAAACCAAACAAATAATAGTGATATAAAATAATATGGAACAAACACAAAAAAAACAACCGATTGCAATACTATTTTAGGACATGGATTTGATAGAAAAACACTTGTTCTAAAAACAGAAAATATCTGTAAAAATTTTAATAAAAAATATTCCAACAAAGATTTTAGTAATAAAAAAGAACTACTGAAAGCTGTTAGGGATTTTGAGATCTTAACAGAAAAAATATCTTCGAGTAAACCCCTTTGGTATTTTTCTTTAAGAGAAGATATTGAAAGTTCAAACAAATATGTAAATTCTCAAAAAATAAAAATAGGTAACAGGTTAAACAAGGCAATAAATGAAACTCTATTTTTTGAAATTAGATTAGGTCAACTTGATACAAAAATACAAAAAGAGCTACTTAAAGATGAAGATTTTAAAGATTATAAATACTTTCTCGAAAGAATATTTAAAGATGGGAAATACAAATTATCTGAAAAAGAAGAAAAGCTTCAAAACCTGTTAAACCAGACAAGTTATGATATGTGGGTTGATGGAAATGAAAAATTGATAAAAAACCAAACTATTGATTTTAACAATGAAAAAATACCTATAAGCAAAGCTTTCAATATAATAAGTAGTGAAAATATTGAAAAAAGAAGAGAATTGCAAAAAAAGATAAACGAAAAACTAAAAGAAATTGGTTTTTTTGCAGAAGCAGAGATAAATGCAGTATTTAATTATAAGAAAATAGACGATGAAAATCGAGGGTTTAAAAACCCATATAGTAGCACTGTCTTGGCTTATGAAAACGAAGAGAAAAATATTGAAAATCTAGTAGATCTGATCACTAAGAATTTTAAAATAAGCCACAGATTTTATAAACTGCACAAAAAAATACTTGGAATAGAAAAATTAAAATACGAAGATAGATCGGTTAAAATAGGGGATATTGAGAAAAATTTCTCATTTGAAGACTCAGTAAAGCTAATTTGCAGTTCCCTAGAAAAATTTGACCCTAAATACAAAGATATGTTTTTAAGTTTTATTGAAAATGGACAAGTAGATATCAACACAAAGATAGGTAAATACTCCGGAGCTTACTGTTCTGGAAGAGGTCAAATGCCAACTTTTATACTTTTAAACCATTCAGACAATATAAGGTCAGTAGAAACAATAGCTCACGAAATGGGTCACGGAATACACACAGAACTATCAAAATCTCAAAAAGTTTTTTACAGAGGATACTGCACATCAACAGCTGAGGTTGCTTCGACTTTCTTTGAACAACTTCTTCAAGAAGATTTGGAAAGGACACTTTCTGAAAAAGAAAAAGTTGTATTTTTGCACAATAAAATACTAGTTGACATATCAACAATATTTAGACAAATTGCTTTTTTTAATTTTGAAAAAGAACTACATCAAGAAATTAGGAAAAGTGGATATTTATCAAAAGAAGAAATATCAAAAATTTTAACAAAACACTTTAAATCTTATTTGGGAAATTCTTTTGACATAGAAGATGACGATGGATTATTTTTTGTGACATTGTCACACATAAGATCGTTTTTCTATGTCTATTCGTATGCTTATGGTCAGATTATAAGTAAAGCACTTTTATCAAAATGGAAAGAAGACAATTCATTTAAATCTAAAATTGAGCAGTTTTTAAAAGCTGGAAAATCAAAATCTCCGGAAGATATATTTAAAAATATAGGCATAGATACAAGCAAAGAAGAGTTTTTTCTAAAAGGACTGAAAAGCATAGAAGAGGATATAAGAAGATTAGAGAAATTAACTAAATAAAATCACAAAAAACCTTCACATAAATAGTAGGGGAAAAATAGTGAAGGTTTTTTGTATATCTAATTTATATATAAATAATCTCTGATTTTATACAGAGGGGAACTAAGTATATAATATTGATTGAGAAATATTTTCTGCTTTGCAGTTGGGAAAGTTACCCTTTCTCGTCAAAGTATTTAGGTACAAGCCCAGGGACTAGCATCTCTGGGTTTTGTATTTTCTATGGAAACATACATAAAAGAATTCATTGAATTCAAGACAGGTGGAAGATTGAAGAAATCTTCGGCGAGGGATTATCTTAATACTCTTAATAAATTTAAGATCATTGTGAATAAACCCTTAGAGCAGGTAGGAAGAGAAGATATTATCAAATTCAGAAATGTCCTCAATATGGGATATTCCCCAAAAGCTGTTGAACACCATTTCAACATACTCCACTGCTTTATAAAATTCTGGAATCCAGAGGTAAAAATGCAGTGGCAAGTCTTTCTCAAATCAAAAATATTGATAGCAAAAGACTGATAAATAAAATACATCACCTTGAGCATAATCTATTTGTTGAGATAAAGAAAAAAGCCAGTCGAGTTAATTTCGGCTAGCTTTCTCTTTAATTCTCCCTCTTGCGAGGGCGAGCCCGAAGGGCCATCTGTACCTACCAGTATATACGAGTGGTTATGAAAGTCAAGTGAATTGGGAATATTGGTGATTGAGACGAAAATAGTCCTTGTTTTAAAGGCTATTTTCTATATTAATTTATTCCAAAAATCCTTGACATGTATTATCTATTGTGCTATCATGATGGAGAATTTCCAAAGTTCTTTGAAAGGATACATACAACATGGATTTGAAAGACGTGACTGCAATTCAGCATGCCAATGAGGAGCATGGACTGACGGTTGTGAACCAGACTGTCGTGGCTATCGCTACGCAGTTGCGAATGAAGCCCGAAAAGCTCGTTGCTCGGACGCAGGCTTGCTTACCTGCGGTCGTGGAACAACAATTCTACCTCACCATCGCTGGCGATGTGGCCATAAAGCCCGAAACTTTCGCAAAGGTCTTGCGGATGTTCTTGGGTCATCAGACGCTCCATGCTCACGACCTTGAACAGCGAGAGACTTCGCCGAACTTGTTTGTGAGCAAGTTCGATACTGTCGCTGACTTCGTTGTCGGCGTCACCGAACTCTGCAACAAGGAGATCCGCTCGGTTACCGGCTTCCAGATCTCGTTCAATTCTGCAGCCAAACTCATGCTTGAGTACGGCTCGGTGCAGAATGTGGAAGCGATGATCGACTCGATCCTCGCCGACATGGATGAGATTTGCGAGAAATTGAAAATCAAGAACAACGATCCCGCGGTTATTATGACCAAGGTGATCAACTTCTTGACCAACAAGATCATCTCGCGGTGTCACCTCAAAGGGGCATCTGTCCCGATGCGCTTCATGGATTATTTTGAGAAGCACAGTGACGACGATTACATCCTCGAGGAGGAGAAAGATTGATGAGCAACGCTCAAAATCTGCGGAAACAGCTTGAGGCCAGTCTTCAACCGAAGCTGGCCAAAGCTAATCCACTCCGCACCATAGGCTTTTCGCACGAGATTTTGCGCCTGGGTCTTTCCGAGGACGAACTCTACGATTACGCCTACGCTACTGCACGAAGTCTGTTTGCTCGAGTGCACCCAGACCGTGCTCACACGACGGAAATCAAAGAACACCAAGCTCGGGTTTCCGAGGCGTTCGACTTGCTGAAAGATCGCACACTATTCAACAGATGGTTGCGTGACTTCGGAGAAGAATTAAGCGCCTCGACCGAGGAGTTCAACGCTATGAGGCAGGCCAACGAGAAGATGCGGAGTGTGTATGAAGCTGACCATGCGATGATAAAAAAGTTGAGTGGTGAGCTTCAGACAACCAAGACTGGGCGCGATGCGGTGACTAAAAGTTTCTGCAATTATCTGCTCATGCGTTCCCAATTCTTTGGTGGTGCAAAAGTCTGCTCGGCTGACCAGAGTGCGACAATCCGACTGCTTCGGTTCAAGTTTTACTTTCCAAAAGATAAAACCAAACCGAAGCAGGGAGAGACAATCTTTTCAGTCAACGAGTTGAGTGACAAGTGTATTCGGGAGATCCCTGGTGCCAAGCATTCAAATGAACTCGTTCTCGCCATTCTTGCGTTGCGACATTTTACCGCTACGCATCCCACACTTCCTTTCGTCGGGCTCATGATCCGAGAAATCAAATCGGTATCCGGACACTTCGATGAAAAGGACTACCAACCAAAAGGTCAACGAGTAATCTTGGGATCGGTTTCAGCCGAAGATGCAGAGACGCTCCAATTTGGAGTTAATCCCTGCATGTCGGTTGAACTTGATTCTCTGGTTTCTCTACTTCGCAATGAACTTTATCCTTCGGCGCTTCTGGTCACTAACAAACTCGATCTTCGCTCTCCGAGCGGAACTGAGGCAGATGCCCAAAAGATGAATATGCGTCTGAAAATCAGTAAGGCGCTCCGACAGGCTTATGTATCCGATGTTGTTATTGATGTTCGCTCGAGCGATCCCACTTAGCTGTTTGGGGTCGCTCTTTTGTTTATAACTTAAAATAGGGAATATAGCTTCTATTCCGACATTTTCCAAGATAATGTGTATCGTATGTCTGCTCACGATAAGCGATGGCATTTTCACCTAAATAATCATCAAGTACCCACCAAACACCGTCTGTACCGCCAATAACTACTGGGCGTTTACAATTTCTACTCGCGACAAATGCTTTTTGGTTTTTTAGTTCAGGAGAAAGAAAGGCTTTTGCCATATATTTTACTAAATATGATGAAAGTTTTTCATTCCCGTCAGTTTCTTTTAAGAAAATAAATCCGTTTCCCCAAAGGTCTGCGCGATTCAAAGATGTCTAAATGCTCTATCGGCAACTTTGTCTCTTTGGTTGGCTGTACAGCCGTTGTGGGCGTTTTACGCGCCACAAACGGCAGTATAGCCCGTGCCTTCTTTGCCGACATATTTTTGAAATTCCAATACCTGTGCTTCTGTTGATTTACAGTCAAAGATTTCGCCATTCACATTAAAACGAATATGATGGGAGACTCCGGAATTTCCGGCAAAGTCGTAGGGTTTAGAGACCGCAGTAAGACAAGTAACTTTTTCTTCAAATTTCATAGAAATATTTTGAGATTATATTTTTAATAGGGAACATCGACCAACTCGCAAATTACTAAACAAAAAACTCCTCTCGGAGTTGCATTTGACTAGCAACAGGGGAGTTGCTATATTCTATTACGGGAACGTCGCACAATATATCTTTTGGGTCATTTATATAGAGATATATTAGTTTGTATTAAAAAAGACTTTCGAATAAAAGTTTCATATTTTTTATATATTTAAGACATAAATAAAAATTTATAAAAACTTAAAAGATGATATCAAAATTTACTATATATTATTTAATTTTTATTTGCTTTAAAATTATATTAAAAACAAAGCGGTTGTTTTTAAATTATAAAAAATATAAATAAAAAAAAATAAGGGGAGTCTCCCCTACTTTTTTATTTATATTTTATATTTATATTTTATTTACCCATTTTTTATTTACTAGATTTTCTCTAAACAATTTCACAAAAGAAATAATTATTTTATAGAATCTAACAAATAAAGTTCTTTTACTATAAAGAGTCTTTAAATCTGAAAATAAAATCTCTTTAATTGATTTGAAAAAATAAATAAAATCATAATCAATATAAATTCCAGAAGATTCATATCCAATAATTTTATTTAAAAATTCTCTTGTTATTTTCTTTCTTAGAAAACGAAAAGAAAAAATGATTGATACCAATAGAAAAACTTTCGGAATCAGTAAAAACAAACAAATAACTATTAAGAAAAAAAACCAAATAATCAAGAAATTTAGAAAACCATATAAATTACAATGAAATTTATTATTAAGGTTATCGATAATAAAAAATTGGTGTTTCATTCTTGTTAAAGAATACAATAATACATATAAAAGTCAATATTATAATACACAGACCATTTATACACAACTAATTTGTAAACTGTATTTTATTTTTAAATATATCTGATATAATATTTTTCAGACTTGTTCAAAAAGCGAAGAAAAGACTCGGAAACTGTAAGTGTTCCGAGCCTTTTCTCTAATCAAATTTTTTTCTAGTTAATAAGATATTATTTATTTAATAAATCTAATTCTTTATTTATTTCAACAAATTTTTTGTAAGCTCTCTTTTCTCTATACAATAGATATCCAAGTAAAATAATTATAAGTACAAGTATCCATTTGACAACTACACAATATTTACAAACAGAACATTGATTATTTCCAAAAGGCCAACCAAATATCTTTGATACTAACTCCCCTATCTTCTTACCAGAGAACACAACAGTGGCAGTTACCTTAGAAGCAATATCATTTGTTGTAGTTGAAATACCCGCAAGAGTTGAGAGATTTGTTGTTGTAGATAACAAACTATCATCATTTTGGAGTTCTATAACTCCGACTTCATTTGTATTTATAATAGTAGGCAATGAATTTCTATCTAGACTTTGATCTTCTGGTAATACTATATTTTCATTTTTTAGACTGTTCAATAGATTTCTAAAAGCATCTATTTCACTTTGTTGTTGTACTGTAAGTGGAAATGCCATTTTACAATATATTTCATTTACTTTTTTCTTTGTAGTTATATAAGTAAATGATGTAGGTGCTGTGTGACCCCAAGGAGTCAAAACATCATCTTTGTATCTATTTTGAAATGCATTAAGTGCTTTTATTGTTTGAGCATCGTAAACACCTGTTATATTCACATCAAAACCTTCAAGATCCCTTAGGAAAACTTGTAGCTTTTTAACTTCAACAGGATTATTATTCCAACCTTCTTTTAGATAATCAAATAGATAATAACAAGACGATCCAGATGAAGATACCCTATCCAAGACAAGTTCTTTTCCTATCACTTGTCTTATACTATCTTTTGATACAGGTCTGAAATAATACTTACCATCTGCTGAAATAGGTATTGTAACGGAGTGAGTTACAGAAAGAGGTGATGATATAAGTGCAGTAGATGAAGCATATCCAAATGGTTCTGTAGAACTAGCTGAAAGAACAGAGTTTGTTCCAAAACCAACTTGTCTTGTTGCTGGTATATTTGTATCCCAAGTAACAAGAGCAACCCCACTAGTTACCTCAATAACTTTTTCATTAAATATGACAAGGTTATTTACAATAGGTGCACCATTTCCCCCACCACCACCTGAAGTTACAACAGCAGGAGGAGGATTTGTTCCACCACCTCCCCCACCACCTGAAGGTGTATTTACATATATTGTTATTCTAATAGAAGATGTTGTTCCACAAGAGTTAGTTGCTTTTAGATCAACAAAGAATGCTCCTGCCTCTGTTGGTGTTCCAGTTATCAAACCTGTATTTGAATTAAATGACAAACCAGCAGGAAGAGTTGAAGTTCCAATATCAAATGTCACAGCAGACGAAGAAGATGCTGTTATTTGATAAGAGAAACTTGAATTTAAAGTAGCTTGAACAGAAAGTGAACTTGTAACATCTGGAAGTAAACATTGATTTATCTCATCATAACCAAACAGCAACACAACAGTATGTTCCCTTTTATAAGATGAAACTTCCAAAAGACCATCTGAGTTTATATTTCTTGATGCATCATCTGTTGATGTTGCATTGAAAAGCTCTGGACTATAAGGTAGCATATCAAACACATTGTTAACTGGCATATTTGCCTGATCATTGTATTTAACAACTTTCCACAAACTTCCATTTACAGAAACTTGACTGTAATAATAATTTTTAAGTTCTAGATCATTAAATGTTACACAATCTGCATCATTTACAGATGACATAACTTTTTGATTTGGAGTAAATGTGTTGCTTGTCCAAAACTTTTGACCATATAAAGTAGAATCAAAATCAGTTGAAGTTGCAAGTTTTATAGAGAAATTACCAAAAGGTAAATTATTTTTATTTAATTGAATTGTGTTATTTTTATCAACAAATACTGCACAGAATTTTATAGAACCTTTCAAAGAAACATCTTGCTCTCTAACTATAACAGTTCTAGTTGTAGAAGCTGTAAGTCCACCTGAATCTGTAACTGTATAAGTTAGTGTATAAGTTCCAGGAATAGTTCCAACTGTTCCAGTTACAACAATCCTAGATGTTATATCACCATCTTCCCTATCTGTTGAAGTTGCAAGTGGATCAACAAATGAAGCTCCATAATTTACATAAAAAGGATTATTTCCAATTAGAGTTATAACAGGTGGAGTATTGATTGGTGATATTGGTTTAAGTGTATTAAATGATACACAATACACAGTTTGACCTTCATTTAAACCTACAAGTTCTTCTATATTGTCATAGTTGAAAACATCAGCACCACAATACATTTCAGCACTTACATTTCCATTTTCATAACCAGCAAATGGAATATAGTCTTCTTTTGAAACCTGTCTTATTACAACAGGAGAAGATGTTGCCATTCTTATATCAACAATAGCTACACCGTTTGCATTTGTTGGACCAAAAGTTGTAAATCCAGAAGTTGAAGCAACTTCTCCAACAAAGTTATGGGCTGGTATCAAAACACTTCCTTTGAAACCATATTGATATTTCCAATCAGAAGCTACTCTACAATTTGGATGTGTATTTAAAAATTGTTCTGTTGTTGATGCTGTTATATCAGAAGCACCTAATCCCCAATTTGGAAGATCAGATTCACTGTCACAAACTATGCTTGTAGCAATAATTCTTGCAGTATCATTTGGAAGAGAAACTGGTTCAACTATAACAGTTCTAGTTGTAGAAGCTGAAAGTCCACCTGAATCTGTAACTGTATAAGTTAATGTATAAGTTCCAACAGTTGTTGTGTTTACAGATCCCGTAACAACAATTCTAGATGTTATATCACCATCTTCCCTATCTGTTGATGTTGCAAGTGGATCAGTAAATAAATCCCCTACTTTTATATTTACAACAGGCGATCCTATTAAAGTTATGACGGGAGCAGTGTTTGGAGTAGTTGTAGAACTATTAAGGACATTGAAAGCAACACAATGGTATGTATTGTCCTTTATAGGCCCAGCAACAACATCATAGTTATCATAATGTATAACATCTGTATAACAATAAAGTTCAGCAGAATAATTATTTTCATCTGAAGGATTTGTATTTATATCAAACTTAAATGGTATATATCCTTCTTTTAAATGTTCTCTAACAGATATAACAGGTGGATTTGTAGGCATTAATACTGTTGTAGAAGCAAGACCATTTATATCTGTCGGACCAAAAACTGTAAATCCAGTAGTTGTTGCTGGTCCAATAAAGTCCCCTTTTGGCACTATACTGTCCATATACCCCAATATAAACTCAAAATTCCAACCAGAAGCTGGTCTACAATTTGGATGTGATGAAAGAAAATCAGAACTTGTTGTAGCTGTTATATCAGTAGAACCATTTTTACCCCAGTTTGGAAGATCAGATTCACTGTCACAAACTATACTTGTAGCAATTAACTTGAAAGTATCAGGGGGATTTGCAAGCCCAGGATCCATATCAAGAGATTGATTTTTATATGTATTTACTATAATTATTGATCTATAAGGATTTTCTTCAGAAATAGAAATCAAACCATCAGAAGAAATATTTACCAACACATCATCTGAATCTATATCATTAAACAACTGATCTGAATATTCTCTTGTTTGAGATAAAGAATTAAAATTTAAACCATCAAAGTATCTTGGAGTATTCCAAGATGAATTATTTGAAATCAATTCTTTTGAATAGTAATAAGTTCCAAAAGGAAGATCAAAAGTCTTACAATTAGAATCATATTCATTAGTTAAAAAATGTTCATTTAAAGAAAAAGAATCTGTTGAAAATGATATATCAACTGGATTTGTAAAACTCTTATTATCAGCAATTTTTATAGAAAAATTAGATTGAGAAACTTGATTTGATTTTATTATATTTCCACCATCATCAACTAAAATTTTACACACCAAAACCGAACCCATCCCCATATCTTGTTGTTGTGCAAAGATTTTTGTTGTAAAAGAAAAACTTAAAACAAAAAATCCCGTGGTTAAGATACCCACTTTTAGAAACGAAAGAAACATTTTTTTTATTGCTGAATTCATATAATAAATAATCAAGTTTTTAATACTTAAATATTACACCTTTTTTTTATTTTTGTCAACCTATTTTTACATAAAAACTATATTTTTAGCCATTTTTTATTTTAATGTCTTTTATTATTATATAAATGTCTTTTATATTTTTATTATTTTATATTTATTTTTTAATGCTTTTTATTATTTTTATTAAAGACACATATCATTTTAAAAGACATATAAAGGACATTGAACAAATGCTCGAAATATGCTAAACTCTTAAAACAATGGAAAAAGATAAACTTCAAAAACCTTATAATCCACAAGAGACCGAAGATTCTATTTATGAAAAATGGTTATCTAGCGGTTTCTTTAATCCAGATAACTGTTTAAAATCAAAAATAGTAGACGAAAATTCTCCGTATTTTTCAATAGTATTACCTCCTCCAAATGTAACGGGTGTTTTACACCTAGGTCATGCTTTTGAAGGTTCACTTCAAGATACATTTGTTAGATATAAAAGAATGAAAGGTTTTAAAACACTTTGGATTCCTGGAACAGATCATGCTGCAATTGCAACTCAATCAAAAGTCGAGAAAAATCTAGAAAAAAACGGTATTAGAAAGACCGATTTAAAAAGAGAGGACTTTTTAAAAGAAGTTGATAAGTTTGCCAAATCTAGTCACGATACAATAGTTAATCAAATAAAAAAACTTGGTAACTCCCTTGATTGGTCAAGAGAAGCTTTTACTTTGGATGAAAAAAGAAATCTAGCTGTTAGAACTGTATTTAAAAAAATGTATAATGACGGTATTATCTACCAAGGAAGCAAAATAGTAAACTGGGATCCAAAAGGACAAACTGTTATATCTGATGATGAGGTTGTTTATGTAGAGGAAAAAGTTAAACTCTATTATCTTAAATACGGTCCATTTACAATAACAACAGCAAGACCTGAAACTAAATTTGGAGACAAATATGTTGTAATGCATCCAAATGATCCAAGATACTTTGAATATAAAGATGGTCAAAAAATAGATCTAGAATGGATAAACGGTAAAATAACAGCAACTATCATCAAAGATGAAAGTATTGATATGGAATTTGGAACAGGTGTTATGACAATAACACCTTGGCATGATAAAGTGGATTTTGATATTGCCCAAAAACACAACTTAGACAAAGAACAAATAATAGATATGTACGGAAAACTACTTTCTATTTCTGGAGAATTTTCTGGTATGAAGATAAAAGATGCTAGAGAAAAAATAATAGAGAAACTGAAAAATAAAGGTTTAGTTGTAAAAGAAGAAGATTATACTCATAACATAGGGACGGCAGAAAGGAGTGGTGGAGTTATAGAACCTCAAATAATGAAGCAATGGTTTATAAATGTAAATAAAGAATTTAACTATCCTTTTGATACACTAAAAGGTATTGAAAAAAATCAAACTGTAACTTTAAAAAAACTTATGCGATTTGCAGTTGAAAGTGGTCAAGTCAAAATAATCCCTGAGAGATTTGAGAGAATCTATTTTAACTGGATAGATAACCTTCAAGATTGGTGTATATCTAGACAAATTTGGTACGGACATAGAATACCAGTTTGGTATAAAGACGATAAAATATATTGTGATATAGAAGGACCAAAAGAAGAAGGATTTATTCAAGACCCTGATACTCTCGACACTTGGTTTTCTTCTGGACTTTGGACATTTTCAACACTTGGCTGGCCAAAAGAAGATATTGATCTAAAAAAATATCATCCAACAACTCTTATGGCACCTGGTTATGAAATACTATTTTTCTGGGTTGCCAGAATGATACTTATGTCAACATATAGTATCGGTCAAATACCTTTCAAGACAGTTTATATTCACGGAATAGTTAGAGACAAAAATGGAGAAAAATTTAGTAAATCAAAAGGAAATGGTATTGATCCGTTAGATATAATAAAAGAATATGGAGCTGATGCTTTGAGAATGGCACTTACAACATCTGTTGGTCCAGGAAATGATAGTAAATTTGATATACAGAAAGTCAAAGCCTACAAACTATTTGCAAATAAACTATGGAATATATGCAGATTTGTCAGTCAATATGAAAATAAAAAATCTGAACTGACAGAAAATGATAAAAAGATACTTGATGATTTTAATATCTTCATAAAAGAGATAACTATTGAAATGGATGAATACAAGTCATATCTAGTATCAGAAAAAATATATAGTTATACTTGGCACACATTTGCAGATAAAATCATAGAAGAAAGTAAACCACTTTTAGCAGATGAAAAAACAAAAGAAAGCCGAGCATTTCTATTACACCATATAACATCTTCTATCTTAAAAATATTGCATCCTTTTATGCCTTTTATAACAGAAAAACTTTGGGAGATAATGGAGTATGGGGATAATATGCTTATGATAGAAAGGTGGCCTGATGTAAAATAAGATAATGGAATTTCTATTTCAAATAAAAGAAGCCTTGGTTTCAAATTATATTTTTTTTGCTCCTTTTTTTGGAATACTACCAGCTTTGATCTGGTTATGGTTCTGGCTTAAAGAAGATATTCACCCTGAACCAAACAAATTCATAATACTAACTTTTTTAATGGGAATGTTGGCAGTTGTCGTAACACTACCTATACAAACTTTTACAAAAAATATTTTTCAATACAATACAATAATTCTTTTTACAGTTTGGGCAAGTATTGAAGAAATATTAAAATTTCTAGCCGGTTTTATAGGAGGAATACACAACAAGGTGGATGATGAACCGATAGATCCTGTCATATATATGATTGTCTCTGCACTAGGATTTGTTGCACTGGAAAATACCTTTTTTTTGATAGACCCTTTAAACAAAGGAAACTTTGTTGAACTTTTAATAACTGGAAATATGAGATTCATAGGAGCAACACTTCTTCATATACTATCATCTGGAACAGTGGGAGTGTTTTTAGCTTTATCTTTCTATAAAAGCAAACTGTGGAAAAGACTTTATGGTCTTTTTGGTATAATTATTGCTATAATATTACATACAAGTTTTAATTTGTTCATTATAAATTGGATAAGTAATAATTTTTTTCTGATATTTGCACTGGTGTGGTTAGCAATAATTATCCTTCTTTTAATGTTTGAAAAAATAAAAAATACAAGTTTAAATATTAAAAAATAAAATGAAAGATAAAAGAAGTTTTTTTGAAAAATTAACAGGTGCCATAAAACTCGATGAAAAAGAAATGGAGAATGATTTTTATGATGATGAAGAAGAAACTGAAACTGTAAAAAAAACAATAAAACCTTCTAAAAATATTGATACTGACTATGAATACTCCGATGATTCTGATGGAGAGTTAACAGTAGATGTATATCAAAATGGCAATGATATAATAATCAAAACTATGGTTGCTGGTGTCAGACCAGAAGATTTGGAAATAAACATAACCAGAGACAATGTTACGATAAAAGGAAAGCGAGAATCTGAAAAAACAGTTTCAGAAGATGACTATTTCCACCAAGAGCTGTATTGGGGATCTTTTAGTAGGACAATTTCCCTTCCAGCCGAAATAGAAGTTGAAGAAGCAGAAGCTGTAGAAAAACATGGACTCCTAATAATCAAACTCCCTAAAATAGACAGAAACAAACAAGCCAAACTAAAAGTTCGTGGAAATTAGATAGATACTGTATAATTGTTTCTAGGATGAGAAAAAAATATAGACCACTTATTGGTGATATTATTTCTTGTGATCTATCCAATGGTAAAATTTCAATTTTCAGAAAAGGAAAATCTGTGACTATATTTATGTATCAAGTAGAAATAAATAGAGAAAATATTACTAATACAGTAGTTAGTTTAGTAAGTCCATTTGGAATAAAAAAGGTTAAGGAA
>CAYXZA010000014.1:0-3481 GCA_964469605.1 uncultured Candidatus Saccharibacteria bacterium
GCTTTACTTTTGAGAGAGCCAAATGATAATTTTGCAAATCCATTTATCAAATCGGTCTATAACTATATGAGAAGACCTTGTATTGATGGTCTGGCGACTTTTGATAGTTTTGACCTTAATAGTTTTTTGACACAACAGGCAGGTGATTATCCATCTTGGCTTTACTATTTTGAAAACCATTTTCAGCTTGTTGTAAAAGATACAACATCTCTTTATGCACCGGATGCACCGGTATATAAACAAATAATAAATCTTGTTGGAAGTCAAAATGACTACAATAGCAATGTTTTGAGAATCGAAAATGATACTTATAAAACATTAGGAGTTGGACCTGTTTTTGAATTTGATAATGTTTGGAAAATCAAAAAACAATTTACAGGCAATTCAAATGTTTTATTTTTGCCAGGACTTCAAGCAAGCAGACTCTATAAATTTGACTCTGGTTGTTCACTTGTAAATTGTGAAAATCAACTTTGGGAACCAAACAGAAATGCAGATGTGCAGAAACTTTACTTGGATTCATCTGGAAACTCTATTGATACGGGTATATATACCAGAGACATAATAGATGAAAGTAAAACTCCAATATCAGCAGGATTTATTGGTGTAAATATTTATAAAAGTTTTATTGAAAAGATGAATAGTTTAGTTTCAAATGGTGATATAAAAGAGTGGCAGTATTTTGCTTATGATTGGAGAAAAGATGTTTTTGATATTGTCGAAAACGGAAGTCAATATGATATTGGAAACAAATCTCTAATACAGACACTGCAAGATCTGGCCGATAGCTCAAACAGTGGCAAAGTGACGATTGTCGCCCACTCAAATGGTGGACTTTTGGCAAAAGCCCTTATATATAAACTACAAGAATTAAAAAATTCTGGTCAAAGCAATCTGTTAGACAAGATAGACAAGGTTGTTTTTGTAGCTGTCCCACAGATAGGGACTGCAAAGGCAATACCTGCAATGCTACACGGATATGATCAAGATCTAGCAAGTGGATTTATTTTAAATGAGTCTTATGCAAGGGAACTTGCTAGAAATATGAAAAGTGCTTATGGTATGCTCCCTAGTGTAAAATATATGACAAATGCTGAAAGTCCTGTCGTTTTTGACGATACTTTAAAATCTGACATTTTAGATGGTTTTATCTTAAAATATGGAAAAGAAATTTCAGATTTTCAGCAGCTACAAAGTTTTCTGGCAGGGGAGACTTTACCTTCAAATCTTTCTTCTAAAATAGAAAATCCTATAAAACTAAATGCTGGAATGCTCGAAAGTGCAAAAAATTTTCATCAAAAGTTAGATGATTTTATTTTGCCAAACAATATAAAGGTTTTCAAAATAGCGGGTTTGGGTATAAACACTGTTTCAAGTTTCAAATATTTAACTAAAAAAAGTTGTTTTGCAAATTCTTGTATTTCCGTCTTGGATCAAGAGCCGATATTTACCAAAGATGGAGATAAAACTGTTGTTTCAAAAAGTGCCTCCTATGGTGATGGCGAACAATGGTGGGTTGATTTAGGAAAATATAATTCTTTTGGAAATACCAATAGAGATAGAGAACATAAAAATATTTTAGAAGTTTCAGATCTTTTAACTGGCATAGATTCAATCCTCAAAAATGAAAATATAGTAGAAAATGAAATATTTACAAAAACTAAACCAACATTTTCAAATGATAATATGAAAGTTTCTGTTCATTCTCCGGTAGAGATCGGTGTATATGACAAGAAAGGTAATTTTACAGGAAGGGTCTGTCCAGAAAATTCTGATTTTTGTTTCAAAAAAGAAGATATACCAAACTCAACTTATGTAGATTTTGGAGAGGGTAAATATATTGTAGTTGATCCACAGGATTATCAAAAAACTGTATTAAAAGGGACAGATACAGGTGTGTTTACATATAGTATAGAGAAAAATGTCTCAGGTATTTTATCCGAAGAAAATTTTGTAGATATACCTGTAACCTCCCAGACTGTAGGCGAAGTTGTTGTTGAAAACAATAAAACTGTTCTTAAAATAGATGCAAATTCAGATGGTATAAATGATTTAAATATTTATCCAAACAACTCTTTTGACCCTGTGGTTTATCTAAATGTAATGAAAAAAATAATAGAAGGTTTTGATATAGATATTGGAACAAAGAAATCTTTTATTGCTATAATTGATAGTGGTATCAAGGATTTGCAAAAAGGCAAAATAGAACAAGGAAAAACAAGAGCATTGAGTTATAAAAAGGTTTTAGAAAAATGGCTTCTTCCAAATTCAAAAAATTTAAAGACAGATCCTAGACCAAATAAAATATCAGACGAAGATATTAAAAAAATAATAACAATGATTGATCAATTATTAATTAATTTAAACAAATGAAAAAAATCACAAGTTTAGTTTTGTTTGCATTGCCAGTTTTAATATTCTTATCTTTTTTTATTTTTAAATTAAGATTGGACGAAAATTTAGATAATTTGTTTGAGTATGTTTTTGTTTGGCTAATAACTTTATTTATACTAAGCATTCTTGCTGTAAAACTCAGTAATACAAAATATAAAGTTTGGCTTACTATCTCCATTATAGTTTCTATCGTTTGTATAATTTTCGTTTATCCAGATGGAGATGGTGGTGGATATGGAATAGGATTTGATGGTGAATATATGTCAATGTGGTTTGCTTCACTCTACTCAATAGTTTGTGTCATCTATTTTATCATTGACTTTGTCAGAAACAGAAAAAAGAAAATTAATTAATTTATATTATGAAATCATACGAAACTTATAAGGAGCTTATAAAACCCTCATTTGCTCCACCCCCCTATCTTTTTGGTCCAGTTTGGACAGTTTTGTATTTTATAATATTTGTTTCTTTTGGTTTGGTTTTTGTAAAAGTTTTTAAAGGTCAGATACCGAAATCTGTAGCTTTGCCATTTGCACTAAATCTTTTTTTCAATTTTTCTTTTACTCCAATTCAATTTGGTCTGAAAAATAATCTTTTAGCATCGATAGATATAATACTTGTCTTGCTGACCATCATTTGGTCAATGGTATCCATCTGGCCTTATATAAAAGGTGTGGCATATGCACAAGTTCCATATTTGCTATGGGTATCATTTGCAACAATTCTTCAACTATCCATAACCTACCTAAACTGGAAGTAGGGAAATATAAATATGTAAATACAGCCAAATAATAGTTGTATTTTAACACCTCTTTTGTTTTTTCTATAAAAGAGTATAATTTTTAAAAATATTATGTTCGAACAAGCATTTAAAAATATAGACAAAATACTTCGTAATGACAATGCCGGTGGTGCGATGGATTATATTGAGCAAACTTCTTGGATTATATTCTTGAAGTATCTTGATGATTTGGAAATCGAAAAAGAGAAGAAAGCAAAACTCGTCGGCAAAAAATATCAATTTATCCTCGAACCAGAATATAGATGGAGTATATGGGCATGTCCACTCAACAAGGAAGGAAAGATT
>CAYXZA010000014.1:3491-7354 GCA_964469605.1 uncultured Candidatus Saccharibacteria bacterium
GTTTATCAAAATCTATTTCCATACCTTAAGAAGTTTAAATCAGAAAGTCCAAACACTATCGAGTATAAGATTGGTGAAATATTTAGTGAGTTAAAGAATAAAATCAAAAGCGGATACGCTCTCCGAGACATTCTAGATATTGTTAATGGTTTGCATTTTCAATCAAGTGAAGAAAAGCACGAGCTGTCTCATCTCTACGAGAGTAAGATTGCGGAAATGGGTAATGCTGGTCGTGATGGTGGTCAATACTACACCCCTCGTCCCTTAATCCGCTGTATTGTTAAATTAGTTGATCCTAAGATTGGAGAAACTGTTTACGATGGTGCCTGCGGATCAGCAGGATTTCTTATCGAAGGCTATGACCACATGACTGAGAAGAGAGAAAAACTATCTTCAAAAGATTGGCAAACTCTACAAGAAAAAACTTTCTATGGTAAAGAGAAAATAACTCTTCCATACATTATTGGTGTTATGAATATGATTCTTCATGGAATCGATGCACCAAACATTATTCACACCAACACACTTTCAGAAAATCTTGCTGATATACAAGAGAAAGATAGATTTGATGTGATATTGGCAAACCCCCCATTCGGCGGTGGCGAACGAAAAGAAGTACAGCAAAACTTCCCAATAAAAAGCGGAGAAACAGCCTACCTATTCTTACAGCACTTTATTAAAAAGCTTAGGGCTGGTGGTCGTGCCGGTATCGTCATTAAAAACACCTTCCTATCAAATGATGATGCGACCAGTCTGCGAAAGGAGTTATTGAATAGTTGTGATTTACATACAGTTCTTGATTTGCCAGCCGGTGTATTTCAAGCTGGGGTAAAAACAGTCGTGCTACTCTTTAAAAAAGGTAGTCCTACAAAGAAAATTTGGTATTACCAACTTAATCTCGATCGAAATCTTGGAAAAACTAACCCTTTGAGTGAAAAAGATCTTGCAGAATTTATGGAACTTTATAAAACAAAGGCGGATTCAAAGAATTCTTGGACCGTAGATATTGCTGATTTAAACAAAAAGACCTTTGATCTTTCGGTGAAGAATCCAAATAAAAAAGATGATAAGGTTTTGAGGGAACCAGAGGAGATTTTAGAGGAAATAAAAGAAATAGACACACAAACACTGGTAGAACTTAATAGTATCCGGAAGTTGATTTTATCATAGAATATGATTGAAAAAATTACTCTAAAAAATATCGCAAGTTATGGAGAAATACCGGTTGTTTTAGGTACTGATAAAAAGATTAATCTTATTTATGGACTCAATGGAACAGGGAAAACAACTTTTTCAATGTATCTTCAAGATAAAAATAATGAGTGTTTTTCTGATTGTGTAATTGAAGGATTAAAAAACGAAAAGGTATTAGTTTATAATCAAAAATTTATTCACGATAACTTTTATCAAGATACTCAAAAAGGGATTTTTAGCTTAAAGTCAGAAAATAAAGAGGCGAAAGAAAAGATGGATAGGGCTATTGAAGAAATAAAGCAAATAAATTCACAAATTAAAGATGATGAATCAAAGACAGGACTTCAGTTTGATTTGGAGAAAAAAGAATCAGATTTTACTAGTTTGCAATCTAGTTCCGAGGAAAAAACTTGGAAGATTAAAAATGACTATTACGGCGGTGATAGAATTTTAGAATTTTGCTTGGAGGGGAAAATGGGGAGCAAAAAATTTTTATTTAATCATGTTTCCAAAATACAAAAACCCGAAAATAAACCAGAAAAATCAATAGAGGATTTGAAAAAAGAAGCAGAGGCAACCCAAGGAGAAAATTCTAAAACTTATAATAAAGATCTAGTTAAAAAAATAAATTTTGATTTTTTGGGAATTGAAAATCAGATGATTTTTAAAGAAGTTATTGTTGGTAACGAGAGTTCACAAGTTGCAGGACTTATAGCCAGGTTAAACATTTCAGATTGGGTAAAAAAAGGAAAAGAGTTTATTGATAAACCACAAGGAGAAAATGTAACTTGCCCTTTTTGTCAGGAAAAAACTATTACTAATGAATTATACCAAGAAATTCAAAATTATTTCGATGAAACTTATCAAAATAAAATTACTTCACTGGAAAACTTCCATAAAGAATATCTTAGGGAATATCAAGTTATAAAAAATTTAGAAACAGACCTTTTAGAAATAGATTTTATAAAAAATAAAGAGACAGAATTTAAGCTATTTTTTAAAAATTTTATTGATAAGGTAAGTGGTAATTTATCAAAGATTTCTAGTAAAATTAAGAGCCCAAATATAATTATAAATTTAGAATCGAGTGTTTCGGAGCAAGATACCCTAAATAATTTTTTGGATACAATCGTTTCGGAAATAGGCGTTCATAACGAAAAAATAAAAAATAAACAAAAAACAAAAAACGAAATCATCAAAGAGTTCTGGGAAATTATGAGATGGGATTACGACCAAACAATAGAAAATTATAGAATACTGAATGCTAAATTTGAAAAAGAAAAATCAGAGATTGAAACTAAAATCTCGGTACTTAATGAAAAAATTGTTCAGCAGAATAAAATAATACAAGAGGCACAAAAAGAAATGGTGAATATTCAAGATGCAATTGATGCTATAAATAGCGAATTAATTTTTTTTGGCCTAGATGGATTTTTTATTGTGCCCGCTGGTGATGATTTGTATAAACTTAAAAGACCAAATGAAGATTTATCAAAGTTTGAAACATTAAGCGAGGGAGAAAAAACGGTGATTAGCTTCTTGTATTTTTTGGAGTTATGTAAAGGTAAACAAAAAAATGACGAGGTTGTAACTGAAAAAATAGTTGTTATTGATGATCCAATTTCTAGTTTGTCGCATATGTATGTTTTCAATATTGCTCAACTTATAAGAAAAAACTTTTTTAATGATACTTATATTCAAGTGTTTATTCTAACTCACAATCTGTATTTCTTTCATGAGTTACTTCATAAACAGAAAGATACGAACATAAAACTTTTCAGACTTTGCAAGTCGGATTTTTCTAAATTATCAGAAATGAATCGTAAAGAGATTCAAAATGAATATCAATCATATTGGCAAATATTAAAAGATTATGACGAAGGTAAGGCGACCGAGGTAATATTGGCAAATGCAATGAGAAATATTCTCGAAAGGTTTTTCGGCTTTATAGATAAAAATGATTTTAATGAACTCACAAAAGAATTAGAAAAAGACGAAAAAAATAATTTTTTTATAAGATACATAAATAAGGAATCTCATTCTGACCCAATAAACATTTCTGATTCGAAAGAAATTAACCCTCAGATTTTTAAAGAAGCATTTAGAAAAATATTTGAAAATAGTGGTTATATTGAACACTATAATAGTATGATCGCCAATAAATAAAATTATGAAAACAAGTTGGCAAACAATGAAGCTTGAAGAGATTTTAAAATTAGAATACGGAAAGCCGTTATCTGATTATAGGCGTAAAATTGGTGGAAAATATTTAGTATATGGTGCTAATGGTGAAAAAGATAAAACCGATGATTATTATTATGATAAGCCAAGTATAATTGTTGGGCGTAAGGGCTCAGCTGGGGAATTAGTTGTGACTAAAGATAAGTTTTGGCCACTTGATGTTACTTACTTTGTAACTTTTGATGATAATAAATATAATTTAAAATTTTTATACTATCTACTATCTAAATTAGATTTACCTAGTTATGCAAAAGGAGTAAAGCCTGGAATTAATCGCAATGAAATTTACTCTATTGAAGTAAAAGTTCCAGATTTATCCGAACAGAAAAGAATAGTTAAAATTCTTGATAAGACTTTTGAAAAATTACAAAAAGTAAAAGAAAATACAGAAAAGAATTTACAAAATTCAAAAGATATTTTTGAGTCTT
>CAYXZA010000014.1:7364-12203 GCA_964469605.1 uncultured Candidatus Saccharibacteria bacterium
GGATAAAAAATCACTAGGTTCACTTGTCGATATTAATACCGGAAAACTCAATGCCAACGCTATGAAGGAAAATGGTAAATATCCATTCTTTACTTGTGCAAAAGAAATATTTGCAATCGATACATATGCTTTTGATTGCGAGGCGATATTATTGGCAGGAAACAATGCTGTCGGCGACTTTAATGTTAAACACTACAAAGGTAAATTTAATGCTTACCAAAGAACTTATGTTATTACTGTAAATAAAGATAATAAAGTGTTGTATCGATATTTATATTATCAACTTTTAAAAAGTCTAAATGAATTTAAAAAGAAATCAGTTGGTGCCGGCACAAAGTTTTTAAAGATTGGGATGATTCAAGATTTACAAATTATCTTGCCGTCTCTCGAAGATCAAAAGTCTATCGTTAAAAAACTCGATAATCTTTCAGAAAAAACTCAAAAACTAGAATCTCTCTATAAGCAAAAGCTTGATAGTATAGAAGAATTAAAGAAATCCATCCTCCAAAAGGCTGTTAGTGGGGAATTATGATAGTATTTAATTGATACTAAATGAACAAGACAGTATAAGTATTTGTAGATGCATCAAATCTTTGGCAGGCTCAAAAGGCTAGGGGCAGGATGTTTGATTATGAAAAATTGAAAAATGTTTTGAAATCAAAGTTTTCTGTATCAGTTATTGAAATATATTACTATACGGCTTATCCGGCAAACGGAACTCGTGATTATGATCTAAGCAAAAAACATAATTTTTTTACTTATCTTAAAAAAGCTTTAAAATTTAATGTTGTTAAAAAGGAGTTGAAAAGAATTACTATTCACAATAAAGATGGTGATATTGTTGAAGAAAAAGGAAATATGGATGTGGAGATGACAATAGATGCTGTTCACAATATTAACAATTACGATATAGCTTTATTTTTTAGCGGAGATTCAGATTTTATGCCATTAGTATCTTATATAAGAAATAGAGGTAAAAAAGTATATATATTCTCATCAAAAAATAATATTTCACAAGAGTTAAGAACAGGTGCAGATGGTTATTTTGATGTGCTACTTATGGAAGAGGATATTTGGGGCAGGGAACTTGAAACAAGATCTTAATTATGCAAACAGCCCCCCTTTCGGGAGGCTGCTCTTGGATGTAATACCCTTTCAGTTATGGAAAACCGAAAGATAATAACATTATACAGACAATATAATAAAAATCAAATTATTATTTATAAACATATTTACATATACAATTTTATATTGTATTATAATAATAATGAACGAAGCAGAAACTAGAGCTGAATATATCGATCCAAAACTAAAAGAGTCTGGTTGGGGGGTTGTTGAAGGTTCAAAAATTCTTAGAGAATTTCGTATATCTCCTGGAAAAATTGAAATAGGAGGAATTCGTCAAAAGCCAGAAATTGCCGATTATGTTTTAGTGTATAAAAACAGAAAACTTGCTGTGATTGAGGCGAAGAAAGAATCACTTAGTCCTACAGAAGGTGTCCAGCAAGCCAAAGTATATGCTGACAAACTTCAGATTGCTTTTTCTTATTCAACTAATGGGCATGAAATCCATGAGATAAATATGAAGAATGGTGTCGAGGGTCCGGTGGTTACCTTTCCAACACCTGATGAGCTATGGGGCAAAGTTTATTCTCTCCATAATGAGTGGAAAAATAAGTTTACAGATGTTGCCTTTGAAGATGTAAATGGCAGTAGATCTGCTCGTTACTATCAAGAAATAGCGGTTAATCGTGTAATGGATGCTGTGGCTCTCGAAAAGCCTCGTGTGCTACTTACACTTGCAACAGGAACAGGTAAGACTTTTATTGCATTTCAGATAGCTTGGAAACTCTTCCAAAGTAGATGGAATATAAATCGAGACGGAAAGAGGCAACCGCGTATTCTTTTTTTAGCTGATAGAAATATTCTTGCTGATCAGGCTTTCAATGCTTTCAATGCTTTTCCAGAAGATTCACTGGTTCGTATAACTCCGAATGATATTCGGAAGAAAGGCGGGGTGCCGATGAATGGAAATGTTTTCTTTGCAATTTTCCAAACTTTTATGAGTGGTCCAAACGAAACTCCTTACTTTGGTGAATACCCAAAGGACTATTTTGATTTTATTATTATCGACGAGTGTCACAGAGGCGGTGCAAACGATGAATCAAATTGGAGGGGTATTCTAGAGTATTTTTCTTCTGCTGTTCAGCTCGGCCTTACAGCAACACCAAAGAGAAAAGATAACGTAGACACCTATAAATATTTTGGTGAGCCGGTGTATATCTATTCACTCAAGGAGGGAATCAATGATGGATTCCTTACACCATTTAAAGTAAAGTGTATTAAGACAACTCTGGATGAATATATTTATACCCCTGACGATACTATCATTGAAGGAGAGGTCGAGGAAGGAAGAGTATATAAAGAAGATGATTTTGCTCGTGGAAATATTCACATCCGTGAAAGAGAAGAAAACCGAGTAAGGATATTTTTGAATGAAATAAATCAAGATGAGAAGACGATTGTATTTTGTGCTACACAAGGTCATGCACTTCTTGTTCGTGACTTAATAAACAAACATAAGAAAAGCACAGATCCAAATTATTGTGTGCGAGTTACTGCAAATGACGGATTTTTAGGTGAAGAGTATCTTCATCAGTTCCAGGATAACGAAAAGACTATACCAACTATTCTCACTACCTCTCAGAAACTTTCTACTGGTGTAGATGCACGAAATATTAGAAATATTGTTTTGATGAGACCGGTAAATTCAATGATCGAATTCAAGCAGATTATCGGACGAGGCACACGACTTTTTGATGGAAAAGAATACTTTACAATTATTGATTTCGTAGATGCATACCATCATTTCCTTGATCCGCAGTGGGATGGTGAACCTATTGATCAAACTACTAAAGAGATAGAGGGAAAGGAACCAAAATCAGAAAAAGGAACTACTGGACATGGTCTACTACCTGAATCTGAGGAAAAGCCACAGAAGTTGAAAATTAAATTACGAGATGGTAAAGACAGAGAAATACAACATATGGTCCAAACATCTTTCTGGAGTGCAGACGGAAAACTAATTTCAACTGAAGAATTTTTGAACAATTTATACGGCACCTTACCTGATTTATTTAAGGACGAAAAACAACTCCGAGAGATTTGGTCAAATCCACAAACTAGAAAAGTGTTGCTCGAAAAACTTGGTGAAATGGGTTATGGAAAGGAACAACTTGAATCAATTCAGAAAATAATCAATGCTGAGAACAGTGATCTTTTTGATGTTTTGGGTTATATTGCTTTTGCTCTACAACCTATAACTCGTATTGAAAGAATTCAAAACACTAAATACGATATTCTTGATGGTTTACAAGAAAAGCAAAGAGAATTTGTTGAATTTGTACTTGCAAAATATCAAGAAAGAGGGGTTGAAGAGCTTGACGAGGATAAATTACCAGATCTATTGAATATAAAATATGAAGCTATTTTAAATGCAGAAAAAAAGTTAGGTTCAATTGATTATATAAGATCTACTTTTTTAAATTTTCAAAAGAAATTATATTCCAAATAGCTCTATTAAGGCGTTAAATATGTAATGTTTAGTCTAGGTGTCGATATCTGTGGATAACCACCGCTATATCGCTTGACAGGGTGGTGGGTTTGGTATATACTTCCGTTAACTTCGTGTCTAACAGGTCCCAAAAGAAGCCTTATTTTCAAAACATTTTTAATGCATAGAAGCAGATAAAAATCAAAAAATTAAAAGTCCTTTATAAAAGGGAGTTTATTTTTGTTTTGAAAAATAATTTTTTATAAGTTTTTATAAATTTTTTAATAAAATTATGTCCCAAAAAACAGAATTTGTCAGACCAAAAAAATACTTTGGTCGTTTCAAGAAGCCACTTGCACATACACCAAACCTTGTGGCACCGCAGGTTGACTCTTATAAATGGCTTATCGAAAAGGGTCTAAAAGAGGTTTTCGAAGAGTTTTCTTCTATTAGAGATTATTCTGAGAAAAAGTTTCAATTAGACTTTGTCGGCTTTGAGATAGACAGTCCAAAATACGATGAGTATTTTGCTAAAAATAATAAACTGTCTTATGAAGCACCCTTAAAGGCTAGGGTTAGATTAAAAAACTTTACACTTGGAACAGAAAAAGAGCAGGAAATATTTATGGCTGATTTCCCTCTTATGACTTCTCACGGAACTTTCATTATATCTGGTATTGAGAGAGTAATAGTTCCTCAACTTTCTAGATCTTATGGAGTATCATTTACTTCAACAGATGTTCGTGGAAAAAAACTTTTTGGAGCAAAAATAACTCCTGGAAGAGGTGTTTGGATAGAGATAGAGTCAGATCTAGATGGTGTTATATATGTAAGAATAGACAGGAAAAGAAAATTCCCTGTTTCTTTGCTTTTGAAAGTTTTTGGGGCTGACAATATATTGGACTTGTTTGAAAATGAAAATTCTAAGGAGGCTCTAAAAAAGACTTTGGCAAAAGATCATACAAAATCAATGGATGATACTTATGTTGAGGTTTATAAAAGATTGAGAGATGGTGATATGGCTTCTGCTGAAAATGCAAAAGAGTTTATAGATTCTGTTTTCAGTAAAGAAAAATATGACATCTCTGCTGTTGGAAGATTTAGATTCAATACTAGATTTGAAAAAGGAACAGATGAAAAAGCACTTTCAAGAAAAACTATTTCTCTTGATGATCTTGTAACTATTATAGATCATATAGTTTATCTAAACACTACTCCAAACTCAAAAGCCGATGATATAGATCACCTTTCTTCAAGAAGAGTTAGATTTGTTGGAGAGCTTTTCT
>CAYXZA010000015.1:0-10412 GCA_964469605.1 uncultured Candidatus Saccharibacteria bacterium
TTGGTGCCGAGACCCAGGCTTGAACTGGGGACCCTTCCCTCTTCAGGGGAATGCTCTACCAACTGAGCTATCTCGGCATAGGAAATATAATACCAAAAAATAGAACTTTTGCAATTTTACTTTTATACTATTATCTTAAACTGTTTAAAAGATTTTTAGCACTGTTTATATCTCCAGATGCAGAAGTATATATGCTCAATATTTGATCTATATAAGGTTGTATAAAATAATAAGCTCCAACAGCAGATCCAATAATAAGAGTCCAGTAAACAATACTCCAAATCCTAGACAATCTCATAGATCTTCTCATTGAGACGAGCATATCATTGTTTTCTTCAGTCATCTGATATACCCTCTTTAACATTTCTCTTTCTTCTGGTGTCATAGATATATGATAACAATAATTAAGATTTTAGCAAAATTATTTTAATTTTTTAAATAGAAAAACGACCTAAAAAGGTCAGTTAAAAATGATATTCTATCAGGAAATACTTCTTTATATAAAGCAATTTCTTCATTCGTAGCATCTCTTCTTGCTCTTACAGCAATTGGCACCCTAGGTGGAGGTAAAAGTCGATAAAAAACAACAATACCATTTTCCTCTACTAAATATGTCCATCCAGTGAGTCTTATTGTTTTGCTTTCTTTTTGCACATAAATTCTGGTATGTTGACCTTCAAAATATACAAATTTTTCTTCTACCCCTATCTTATCTATAAAATATGTTAAAATCGGCAGAAATAAAAAGTAAAAAACAAAGAGACTAATAATAAGAATATGGTTAATCAGAACTTCTCTTTTTTTCATCTGAAAAAAATATAGCATATAAATCAAACCAAGTAAATATCTAGATATTTCTAAAAAATTATAATTATTAGTAAAAACTGAATAGAAAAATAATTATCACTAATTTATTAAAAAATAATATACAAAAAACCACTTTTAGTGGTTAAGTTGGTAATTGGTAATACGGCAAATTTATTATTTAAAATTTTAAAATTTCTACTTTTACACTATGTATAATATCAAAACAAGACTTTGTTTTTGCAATTTCGATCGCTTCTTCTGTAGAATCAGCTTCTACAACCCAACTTTCTGGTAATTTATCATCAGGAATAAAAGAAAATGAACCTGTTATTGCAACTTTATATCTAACTGGTTTATCTCTTTTTGTATTCATTCCTCATCTACAATACAACATTAAAATATAAAAGTCAATATTTCAATTAATCTTAAATTCTTTTGTTATAACACCTTCACCTTTTTTCATCTCAACTGATACCATATTTCGACTTTCATCTAATATAAAAAGTGAATCAAAACCATCATTTATATCAGGGGGATTTTTTTTTAAAAAACTATCCATCCTGTTAAGTACAGAATCAGGAACAATTCTATCACGATTACGGTTTCTATTTTTTGAAACTTCAAGAGGTGTATCAATATACAAACCTTGTATTTTTTCAACACCAGAAGAACGAAGAAAATCTAAAAATGATTTACGATCTTTGTAACTTGCAAAAGTTGCATCAACAACAACTGTTGAATTAGAATTAATTGCACTTAAAACTCTCTGGTAAGTATTGTTCCAAACTTCAGCATTTCTAGACTGATCAGATTCATTTCCAGTAATTTCTTTTCGTATATCATCTGGGCATATATACACATAATTATTTTTTTCTGCAAAAGATTTACTTATTGTTGTTTTTCCTGAACCTGGAATACCAATTGTCATAATTACTTTATTCATATAAATATAATATTTTAGTGCCATCAGTAGGAATTGAACCTACATCTTTTCCTTAGGACGGAACTGCTCTATCCGTTGAGCTATGACGGCAAAAGCAGCTAAGCTGCCATTTGTTGTGATTTTATATAACCACCAGACGAAAGTAAACTGTCTATTTTTGACCTGTTAAAACCAATTACAGTTTGGCCATCTATAACTATCACAGGAACTCCCATTTGACCAGTTAAATCAAACATTTCCTGTTTCTTTTCTAAATCAGAAGATACATCAAAATTTGTAAAAGAAACACCGTTTGCACCAAAATAATCCTTTGCAGTATGACACCAGTGACAGCTAGGTGTTGAATATATAAAAACCCCTTTGTTTTGTGATTTATTTTCCATAATTTAACAATTAAACTATTAAAACGGTATTATATCATTAAATACCAAAAAAATCTAAGATTTTTTGCCAAGTATTCTTTTTTACTATTTCAGTTTTTTTAGTCTCAGGTTCATCAACAACGACAACCATATTTTCATCAGATTTTGTGACAAAAAACTTTGATCTTATTTCTCTTTCAACACCATAAGATGTAGACAAAAGTTCTATCTGTCCATCAAGTTCCCTATTTTTCTGTTCCAAATCTGATAGTTTTTTTTCAATCAATTCTAAATCTTTCTGACTTTTAGTTTTTTTTAAATAGACATTGTATGTAGAATAAACTGCATATGAGGATATTAAAAACAATACAACCAAAGTTATTTTTGAGTAAATAAATTGCCTAAATTTTCTTTTTTGCTCAAAATCTAAAACCATGATATTATCTAGATAATTGTAACAATTTATATGCTTTTTCAAAAGAGAAATCAACAAATCATAAAAATAATCTGGAAAGTTGTAGCTATACTTGTAATACTTAGTATGGTTTTAGCTTATACAATAGGCTTATTCTAGTCTAAGAGTCATTTCTCATCATTTTCAGAAATACATCTTGTGGTATATTTACTTTACCTCTGTTTTCCATTTTCTTTTTACCTTTCTTCTGCTTTTCACGGAGCTTCATTTTTCTGGTTATATCTCCACCATACATATGAGCTGTAACATCTTTTCTATAAGCTGAAACTGTTTGAGATGACAAAATCCTTCCCAAAGCTTTACCCTGAATCTTCATTTGAAAAAGTTGTCTTGGAATAACAGAATGTAATTTTTCAACAGTCTTCTCTGCTTCCGTCTCAACTATTCTTTTGGAAACAACCCTAGAAAAAGCTGGGAGAACTTCATCTGCTATCAAAATATCAAGTCTAGTAACATTTGCATCCTTCATCTCCCCTTCTTCATAAGATATAGAAGCATATCCAGAAGTTAAACTTTTTATTTTATCAAAAAATCCCCTCATCATTTCTCTAAGTGGCATAGACAAAGCAAGTTTTGTTCTATCATTTCCAAAATTTTCAGATTGACCAAGTATGGCTTCGTGTTCATAAAGAAGTGTCATCAAATTTCCCAGATAAGATATAGGAGTAATGATGGTCACAGAAACCCAAGGCTCCATAACTTTTACAAAATTTCCATCATCTGGAAAAAAAGCTGGTGAATAGACCATAAACGGATTTCCAGTTTTAGGAAAAATCTTATAAGTAATAGTCGGCATTGTAATAACCAAATTTAGATTAAATTCTCTTTTCAGTCTCTCTGTTATTATTTCCAAATGAAGCATTCCTAAAAAACCACATCTGAAACCCCTGCCTAGTGCACCAGAAGACTCCTCCTCAAAACTATAAGCTGAATCAGAAAGTTTTAATTTTGATAAAGCTTGTTTTAAAGTATTGAAATCATCTTGACTTTCTGGATATATAGATGCCCAAACGACAGGTTTTGGTGTCATATAACCTTCAAGGGCTGGTGTATTTGAATCAAATAATGTAATAGTATCTCCAACAGAAGCAATACCGGGTTCTTTTATACCAGTTACTATATAACCTATCTCGCCAGATTCTAAAAACTCTTTTGGCAATTCCTGAGGAGAAAATATACCAACTTCAATAGCATTAAATTTTGTCTTTGATGATTTAAATTGAAGTATAGAATTTTTTGATATTTTTCCTGACATAACCCTAATAAAAACTATAATACCCCTGTGAGGTGAATATTTAAAATCAAAAACAAGAGAACTAAAATCTTTGACATTGTCATTTTCCACATTTTTTGGAGGTGGAATTCTTTTTATTATCTCTTCAAGCAACACATCAACACCTTCACCTGTTTTACCAGATGTCTTTATAATATCTTCATATTTACAAGAAAGAAGAGATATTATCTCCTGACAAACATCTTCTATTCTAGCCAAAGGAGAATCAATTTTACTTAAAACAGGTATAATAACAAGTCCAGATTCCCTGGCCATAGAAAGTGTTGTAAGTGTCTGAGCTTGAACACCCTGTGTTGCATCAACCAACAAGATAGAGCCCTCAACAGCCTTCAAAGCTCTTGAAACTTCATAAGAAAAATCAATATGCCCAGGAGTATCTATTAGATTTAATATATAATCTTCATTTTTATACTGATACTTCATTTTAACCGGTTGCATCTTTATTGTAATTCCCCTCTCTCTTTCAAGTTCCATAGAATCTAAAACTTGATCCTGCATTTTTCTTTTTTCTATTGTATTTGTAAACTCCAAAAGACGATCAGCCAGAGTTGATTTACCGTGATCAATATGGGCAATAATACTGAAATTTCTAATATTTGACATAAATACCATTTAACCACAAAAAAGCAGTAAATGAAAGCCGACAATTGATTTGTGCAAACAAAAACTATCTTTGCATTTCTTCTTTAAAAATCATAAATTTTCGGTCAAAGTCTCTTTTTTCTTAAATTTTGAAAATATTGACTGGGTTATTTCTGCCAATTCTTGATTTTTTGTCACATAAAGAGCGGTTATCATAAAAATACTAAACAAAACAAGTGACAAAATAAGATAAATCAAAAGTGAAATAAAATTTTCACTGAAATATTGTTTTAAATTTATCAGATACAAAAGAAAAGATGATATGACCGAAAAAAACAATACCGAACCTATTGATTTGATAATTTTTATAAAGAATCCACTAAACTCCTTTGAAATAAACGACATATAAAGTAGAGATGTTACAAATGTTCCAAAACTGTAACCTAGACCTAAAACCAGAACCTTAATACCATCAGATGATGGTAGATTAAAAATAGTCATTATAATATTTTTAAAAAACAAACTATTATCAAAAAGATTTGCAAAACCAAAAGATGAAATAATGATAAGACAAGCTCCAAAAATACTTATGAAAAGAGGTTTTGCTGTCTTACCTTTTGCATAAAAAGATCTAGTAAATAAAAGATTAAGATTTTGAAAAACAAGAGAGAGGGCAAAAATTGAAAAAAGAGATGATGAAAGTGATACTGCCAAATCATTAAACCTACCAGAACCAAGCAAGACTTTGACAATCTCAAATCTAAATAAAAATATCAAGGTAGTAGCTGGTATAGACCAAAATATAATATGTCTTGCGGTGCTTAAAATCTTTTCAAAAAATTTATGATTTTCTCCAGATGAAAATATTTTTGACAGTGTTGGAAAAACAGCAACAGCATAACTAACACCTATTATTGAAAAAGGAACAGATTGCATATTAAACGATAGATTAAATATTGATATAGAACCAATAGAAAGAAAAGATGCAAAAGATATCAAAAATAGTTCTGATATTTCAGCAGATGAAACTGTTATAGTCCTTGGTATTGATATAGCAAAAACTTTTTTAACAGAAGAAGAAAATTGCAAAGAAAATTTTGGAAACAAACCTTTTTTAATAACAAATGGAATTTGGATAGAAAAGTGTAAAAATGCACCAAGGACAACACCTAAAACTAAACCTTCAAGACCTAAAAAGGGAAATAAAAACAATATTCCAAATATTATTCCTGCATTATAAACAATTGGTGAAAAAGCTGAGATAAAGAAACGGTGATTTAATTGGACAATAGAAGAAAGTAGATTTGATAACCCTAAAAATATAGGAGAAAGTAAAAGTATTCTGGTTAATTTTAAAAGGAGATGAAAATCTGCTGTTGATGTTTTTGGAAAAATTATTTTCAGTATATAAGGACTTGAAAAATACAATATAACCGAAACAAACAAAACAATTAGACTATAAAAAGTAAAAATAGAGTCTATAAAGTTTTTTAAATCCTTTTGACCCTCATTTGATTTTGAAGCAATTATTGGCAATATAATAGATGCCGAAACAAGAGATCCTACCGTTGCAAATACAATATCCGGTATCCTAAATGCAGAATAATAAAGATCTAAATTTAAACCAGCACCAAAAGAAGATGCTAAAAGACGATCTCTTAAAAGAGCAAGTATTTGAGAAGAAAGAGAAGATATTGCTAGTATATAAGCAGCATGATCTATACTAACAATTTCTTTACTAAAAAATCTAAATACCCTCTTCATTTTAATTAGAATCTTTTACTGGAAGATTTTTCTTTGTATCAGTGCTTTTCACTTCTTCAAAAGGAGATTTTCCAGAATTTAGAGCTTTCAGTATAGAAACAACATCTTTTGAATCTGGATTTGTCTTCAACACCTCTTCAAACTGAACTATGGCTGATTTGAAATCTCCAAGTCTAGCAAGAGAAAGACCTAGAAAATATCTAGCATTTGCATATTGTGGAGAAATTTGAAGTGATTTTATAAATGCACCACCTGCATTTGTATAATTTCCAGTATTGTAATACAAAAGCCCTAACTGAAACAGCAAAGCTGGATTTGTTGGTTCTATAATAACAGCAGTTTCCACAGACTTAATAGCTTCTTTTATATTATTTTCACCTATTTGAATTTGAGCTAAAAGATAATAAGCATCTAGATAATTGGTTTTTTTAGATATTGCTTGACTTATATATTCTTTTGCTTTTTTAATATTTCCATTGTCTATCTCTAACCTTGCAATAAGTAGTGGTATAGCAGGATTTTTTGGATTTAGAGAAAGAGCTTGATTATAAGAACCAAATGCACTTTCATAAGCACCGTTTATTCTATAAGACTTTGGAACGGCAAGTGAATAAGAATTTCCCATATAAACCCAATTTATATAGTTTTTTAGATCTTTATCTTTGGCTTTGATAGATGCTTCTATAGCCTTTTGCAATTCAGTAATAAAAGTATTTTGAGCAGATTGTATGTTATTTTTATCTATATTTGAAGAAAGCAGTTGATTGATTTTAAGTATGCTTATATCAGCTTTGGCTCTAAAATATATATCGTAAGGCATTTTAGAGATAGATTTATCTATGTATTGTGAAGCACTGTCTAGATTTCCAACTTGAAGCATTTTCAATGATTTTTGCAAATTAAACATTGCATAAGAAGATTTATAAAGACCAAAAGATAAGAAAAGCAGAAAAACTATCGATGCTGTAACTAAAAGAGAAACCAGAAATCCAGTTTTTGGATTATCTTTAAATACAACTGGTAAAGATTCTTGTTTATAAACATAATTTTTAGACAAGAACAAACCTGTAATAAATAAAGTTAATATAAATATTGGCAAACTTGGTATATAAAGACAAGAAACTATCCACAAAAACAAAGCGGTAAAGAAAGATGAGATACTTAGATACTCCTCCATCTTGTCACCACTTCGGTTAAAAATAGATTTTATTCCTATATATATCAAAGTCACAAAGAACAACAACCACGATACAAGTCCTAGTATTCCAGTTGTTAAAATATATGTTGGAATAAGACCAAAACCATATTGAAAATCAGTATTCCAAAATATAGTTTCGTTTACATTCATAGGTTTATTTATTATCCATTGAGAAAGAAAAGTATTTGGACCTGATCCAAAAAACAAATTTGAATTTATAGTTGATTTGAATATATCGTATGTTATAGAAATACTAGGTCTAACTTCCAAAGAATTTATATTGAAAGTTTTTATAAACAAATTATGAGGATATTTAACAAATAGAAACAGAACTGAAACAGCAAACAAAACCAGAGCATAGGATTTCCATTTCATAGACGGATTATAAGAGAAAAAATCTTTATTTACAGATCTATTGTAAACAAAAAATATTATAGATATAAATGCTGTGCAATACCAAAGAACAGAAAAATCAACTACAAACAAAAAGAATATAGACAACACAAAACAAATATTAACTAAAATTTTTGTAATTTTACTAAAATCCATCATCTCCAAAGAAATCATAGACAAAATAGAGCTGACAGCAAAAAATATGCCCAAATTATTGAAACTACCTAAAACTGATTGTGTAATATCTGTAAATACACCAAAATTTAAAAGGCTACCACCGAAAATAAACCTACTGATCATAAGTAGGGCAAAAAGGAAAGAAGATAAAATAATGGAAATATATCCATAAAAAACTTTATCTTTGTTATTAAATATCATAGAAACTAAAAACAAGAATATGAAAGCTAAAAAAACAAAACCAACAGTTGTTGCATCAAATATGTAACCAAAAAAAGAGTATTTGCTTGGAATATTAACAAAAAAAGATATGAAATAACTAATCGGTATTAAAAAAAACAAGAATAATTTTAAAAATTTACCATTTGTAGCCAATTGTATTTCACCTTTTTTTAAAACTGAAATGCTAAAAAATATAAATGACAAAACTGTAATAAAAGCAAAAATTAAGCTTGTTCCAAATTGAATAAAATTTATATTAACTGGCACAAAGAAAAAAGGTAAAAGAAAAACTAAAACTAACATAAAAAACAAAGGTATTCTATTTAAAACAAAATTCATATTCTTAAATATTTTAATAATAAAATTATACATAAAATTATATACCAAATAATCAAAATAGAAAAACACAGATTTACTGTGTTTTTCTATTACTCTCTGCCTATAAGCCGAATTCTGTTTTATGTGGTTATTTATCTAGCTTATTTGTCACCAAATAAGTCAAGCGGTACTTCACAATAAATCAAAAAGATTATTATGACACGACCTTGCATTCTGATAAGGATTTAGCCGTTGCACTCTGACATTACTGCCAGAAATATCCTATAAAAAATTATTGGATATCTATCAGCTTTCGCATCAAGCCGTTTCTGTTCGCACCTATTAGATTGCTCTATGTAGGTATTACCTACTACCATTGTTTATTAAAAAACTAAATGTTCGGACTTTCCTCTATAAGATAAAATCTTATAGCAACCACTTGGCAGAAAGTCACTATATTATATCATAATATGACTATATATTCAATGGATCAATCATTGTCTCCTGTATATTTCTAGCCTTAGTCATAACCTGATCACCATAAAAAGCATTTGATTTTTTATTCCAGTTGCTTCCAGCATAGTATTTTAAAGCCGCAGTTCTCTCTGATGTAAATGTTTTAGAAGAAGCACCTAGTTCACTTAGATATATTGCACTAGCCATAAATGCATCTTCTGGATTCCAAGGATTAACTACTGTTTTACCAAGTGCATTTGCAACTTTTGGAGCATAAGATTCCCAGGTTGTAGGTATGAACTGAGATGGTCCCATAGCACCTCCCCAACCAGAACCAATCGGACAAGAAAGTGGCATTTTATCTGGATCAAAACCAAGTGCAGAAACTATCCTCAGATAAGCACTTTCATCATCTCTTTTTGATAAACCTTTTTTAATATCCTCTGGCCCAGGCATTATAGCTTGCCATTTTTTACTATCCGGACTATCCACTTTATTACAAGTTCCTAAGTTTTTACCAAGGTTTGTTTCCTGAGTAAGTATTGCAAGGAGAAAAGCTGGTCTGATACCAGTTTTTTGTTCTGCTTCTTGAGCATATTTTAGTGCATCACCAAAAGGAATAGATGCGGAATCACGAAGAGCAAAAAGTGCCGCCCTGATTTCAGCCGCCCTCTTCTGTCTTTCTTTTATAACCTGCTCATAACTTTTTTCCTGTGTCTTGTTTACCTTTATTAGATATTGCTTTTCTGCTTCATTTTTTTCAACCTGTCTTTTTTGTGTCTCAACAACCTCTTTTAAATCAACTTGTTCATTTCTCTTTTTATCCAATAATTCTTTTTCTTTTTCAGTTAAATTTTTAGTCTCTCTTATATCATCTAACAAATCTTCTATTGATCTATTTAAAGTAGTGTAACTGTCAACAGAAGAAAAAAACTCTGACATATTTTTATTGGTCAACATAACCTCAGGTAAAGAAAAAGAATCTGATTCTCTTATTTTTCTCAAAAGATTAGAAAGAGCATCTTTATTGTTTATAATCTTTTCCTCCAAAGAGACTATTGTATTATTTTTACTGTCTATATCTTTTTTTAATTTTTCAATAGCAATATTTCTTGCCTTGATATAAGCTTTGGCTTCATTTATTTTTGCATTTAAGATATCAGCTTCTTTTTGTAAAGATGCAGTATTTCTCTTTGTGCTATTTAATATTTCTTGCCATTTAGCTATTTCTTTTTCAGTCTGAGCCAATTCCTCTCTCCATTTAGCCTCTTGAATAGCAATATCAGATACAGTCTGAGTAAAAGATATATTCGGCAATATACCAAAGGAAAAGACAAGAAAAAAAACAAAAAAATAAAATTTCATTTGTATTAATTATAACAATTTAATTTTCAAAACAAAACCCCTCAAATGAGGAGTTT
>CAYXZA010000016.1:0-3443 GCA_964469605.1 uncultured Candidatus Saccharibacteria bacterium
TTAAAACTTTTCATTTTTTAGTTTACTAATTTCATCTATGAGCTTATATAATGTTTTTTCAATATCATCTAATTTTTTATCTTTACTATTTGTATTTAAATGCTCAATAGATATCTCATCGACATCAGCTTGAATCTCATCGACATCAGATTGTATTTCTCCAATATCTTCAGATATTTCTTCCACATCACTATGTATCTCATCAACTTCGCTATGTATTTGATCAATATCCTCCTCTACCTCTTTCAAACTTTCAGTGTTATTATTTACAGTCATTTGTATAAATATAGCTAAATATATAGCCTCAAGAGATACGAGGGTTGTTAAAAACAATAAAATAGTATCAAGATCATATCCTAAAAATATAAGAAAAAAGCAAAATACAAAAAATACAGTATGAAATACAACTGCTTGTTTTGACCCTATCCATCTTGTAAATTTTTTATCCCACATTTTTAATTTTAATGTAAATATTTTTAATAAAATTCCAAATATTTAATAAATTTTCTTTTCCAAAAAAATTAACTAAAACCTCTAATATATCTATTTTAAAATAAAGTCTTAAAAAAATAAAAGAAGTTAGGAGTAAAAAAATAATTGACACAAAACCTTTTTTCATACTATGTTTATAACATAAAAATTATTAAAAAACTAATCTGATACAGGTAAATAAATCATAGGATCTAAATATGCTCTAATATCAGCAATAGGCATAACCGCTTGTTTACAAGCACGACTATTTGTATACTTCTCTATTCTAACACCTGATGTTGCATAAACACCTAAATGCAAATGTGGGCCTGTAGAATATCCAGTATTTCCACTCAATCCTAAAATATCCCCCGTCTTTAACTCCTGACCTTTGTATACTTTTATAACTGACAAATGAGCATATATTGTTGAAAGTCCATTTCCGTGAGAGATCATAACCCATCTACCAAAAGAATAACAACCTTTGTATAAATCAGTATCACCCAAACCGACAACCACACCAGAAAGAGCTGCTCTTACAGGTGTGCCAACAGATGCCCTAAAATCAACACCATTGTGAGAACCAGAGACATATAACCTCTTAGAAGCATTGGTCTTTCCAAATTTCTGAGTGATCAAAACATCATCAAGTGGCCAAGACAATACCCCGTTTTTTGCCTTAGCTATTTTTGAAGGATCAATTTCATAATTTAATTTTGATTCATATTCAAACAATTCTTTTTCAAAAGCATCTTTTTGAGCCTGCTTCTCAGAAAGTATTTTTTTATATAAAGTTTCCTTGTTTTTAGTCTCTATTAACAAACTATTCTTTTGATTTTTATTTTGAACAACTAACTTTTGTTTGTCTGAAAGATCTATTTTAAGATAAGAGAGATTATTTTTTTCTTTTTCTTTTTCCTGTTTTTGTATATTAAGGGAATCATTTAACTTTTTCAAATCATTTGTCTTAATCCTAACACTGCTTTGTAAGTTATTTAAATCCTCAATCTCACCATAAAAATCTGTAAACTTTTTATAAGACAAAAAAGTTTCAATAAAAGAAAGATCCTCCTTTTGTTTAATGTTTGCAAAAAGTTCAAAAAGTGCTTTTCTATTTAACTCTATATCTCTTGTAGTCTCTTGTATACTTTCTGAAACTTTTTGCAATGTCAGATTTGTTTTATTTATTTTATTTTCTGTTAAATTTAAATCTTTATTTAATTTCTTTTCAGTTGTATCTAAAACTTTTATAGTATTTTTTAAACTATTAGCTTCTGATGAAGTTTTGATTATTTCTCTATTGTAGTTAGAAATCTCTTCTTCTAATTTTTTTATTTGATCACTGGTATCATCTATTTTTTTTTGCAATTCTACCGTATCCGAAAACAAAAAAACTGGAAAAAAAATAAATACTATAAAAAATGTTTTTAAAAATCTCATTATATAATTTAATTTTAAGATGATTAAATTATAACATTTTTATAGCTGATTCTACACAATTTAGAGTTCTTTCTTTGCCTATTATATACATAACAGAAAATGGATCTGGACTCTTTGAAAGACCTGTTATTGAAACTCTAAGTGGCCAAAGAATCTGACCAGTGCCCTCCTTTGAAGCAAACGGGAAAAGTGCTTCTTTTACACTATGAATACTGCCGAAATCTGAATCTGTCATATTTTTTACAAAATCATATACATTTTGCAATCTTTTCTTTGTATCTTCAGTATTTTCATTTTTCCACAACAAAAGAAGTTTGTCATATTTAGGATTATCAAACAGATAATTTAACTGACCAGAAATAGACATTTCTGTTATATCTAAACCTTTATTTATATGATCTATTATAATATGAGATGCTTTTTTCAATATTTCATCTGAAAAATAAGGCAAATCAAAGAGATCTATTGATAAAAACTCTTTTATAAAAACAATTTGACTTAAATGATCCAATTTCCTTATGTGTTCCTTATTGATGAAATCCAATTTCTCCTCATTAAAAGTGGCACCGGATTTTTGAATCCTGTCTATTTCAAATATATTTACAAGCTCGTCTTTTGTAAAAAGTTCCCTCTCATCTGTTGGATGCCAACCTAAAAGAGTCAAAAAATTGAACATTGCTTGTGGTAAATATCCTTCCTTTTTATAATCTAAAATATCCTTAGCCCCATCTCTTTTTCCAAGTTTTTTTGTTCTATCATCGCGAAGTATTGGAGGGACAGTGATGAATTCTGGATAAGAAAAACCCAAAGCATCATAAAGACTTAAAAATTTTGGGGTACTAGAAATAAACTCTTGACCTCTAATTACACAATTTACACCCATTTCATAATCATCTATTATATGTGCAAAATTATAAGTTGGAAAACCATCAGCTTTTATTAAAACAAAATCATCTAGTGCTTCTGGTCCAGAAGTAAGCTCACCTCTAACTTTATCCACCCAAGTATATCTTTTTATCTCTGGAACCTTAAACCTAAGAGCTGTTTTTCCATCCCATTTTAAATTTATATCTTTTCTATGTTCTCTAATTAAAAAAGGTCTTTTTTCATCTTCAGCTTTTTTTCTTAAATTTTCTATTTCTTCCTCTGTAAAAGTATCTGGATAAGCAAGACCTTTCTCTTCTAAAATTTTTGCCCACTTTATATAACTTTCCAATCTTTCTGATTGTTTACAAGAACCAAAAGGGTTTTCTTTATCAGGACCAAAATCATAGTCCAAACCAAACCACTTTAAAGACTCTACTATATGTTCAATAGAACCTTCAACTTCCCTAGATTTATCAGTATCCTCTATCCTCAATATAAAAGTTCCATTATTTTTTTTAGCCCAAAGATAAGCAAATATAGCAGTCCTTATACCTCCAATATGCATAAAACCAGTCGGAGAAGGTGCAAATCTGGTAACAACTTTTTTTACTTTATTTATATCATCAGCCATCAACTAAATACTAACATTAAAAACAGAAAAAATA
>CAYXZA010000016.1:3543-9627 GCA_964469605.1 uncultured Candidatus Saccharibacteria bacterium
ACTTACTTTTCGTGACTAAGTGCTATGTTTAAAATCTCTGTGGCTATATTTTTAGCAGCATCAGTGTGAACAAAAGATTTAGCACCTAAAATCATATCATTTTTAATTTTTGTATTTGAAACTATTCTATCTATTTCTTGAACAAGTAAATGAGATGTTAAATTTGCCTCTTCAATAACTTCACAAGCACCAGATCTAGCATAAGCATATGCATTTTCTCTTTGGTGATTTCCGTGAGAATTTGTAATCGGAACAATAATAGAAGGTAGTGACCAACTAGCAATTTCAAATATTGTCGATCCTGCTCTTGAAATAACAAGAGATGCAATACCAACTGCCATTCTCATTGAAAGTAAATTTAAATAATCAAATGGTTTGTAATTTTTTTTCAATTCTTCATCTGAAACAATAGCTTCTACTGTTTTCTTAACAGTATCAATATTTGCTTTACCTGTTTGATGTATGACTTGATATTTTGAAAGAAGAATATTTAAAGAATCTATAATAGTATTGTTTATAATATTTGAACCAAGTGAACCTCCTAAAATCAAGATAACAGGTAAATCTTTTTTCAATCCTAAAAATTCATATGCACCAGCAGATAGCGGTGTAGCAACATCTTTTCTTATAGGATTGCCAGTAAAAGCAACCTTTTCTTTTTCAAAAAATTTTGCACAATCTTTATATGAAACAGCTATTTTTTGAGCAAATTTACCTGTCCAAGTATTAACTCTACCAGGAACACTATCTGATTCGTGCAAAACAACTGGTATTTTTAGAATCCTAGCAGCTAAAACAGTTGGAAAACTACTAAACCCTCCTTTACTAAAAACAACATCTGGATAAACTTTAAATAAATTCCACAGAGCAGTTAGTGTTCCAAAAAAAGTTTTAAAAAAATCTGCTATATTTAAAAATGAAAAATAAATCCTAAGTTTTCCAGCTGGAATCTTAACAAAAGTGATATTATTTTCATATAACAAACCGGGGTTATAAGGCGAAGTGGAAAAATAAAACATTTCCGGTTTAACCAATTTATTTTCTTTAACCAAATTGTTTATTTCTTCTGCAACAGCAATAATTGGATAAAAATGTCCACCAGTTCCCCCTCCTGTAAAAACTATTTTCATTTTTTATTTTTTTTAGAAATATTAAGTATTATCCCAGATTGTGCAATGGCCATAAAAAGAGAAGTTCCTCCGTGACTTACAAAAGGAAGTGTTATACCCGAAAGAGGCAATACACCAACCATTGAACTTATATTTACAAAAGCCTGGGATGTTAAAAGTATAACAATTCCAACCGATACAAGTCTAGCAAATGAATCAGGACTATTTTGTGCAATTTTAAGCCCTCTAAATGCAAAAGCTAAAAATATAACTAGCAAAAAAATCGAACCTATAAATCCAAATTCTTCTGCATATACAGCAAATATAGAATCACCTATTGGTTCCGGAAGTGAATTGAACTTTTGAACACTTTGTCCAAAACCTCTACCATAAACACCACCAGAACCTATTGCGATTAGAGATTTTTGTATCTGATAACCAGTGGTTAAAGAATTTTTTTCTGGATTTAAAAAAGTATTTATCCTATTTGCTATATAAGGTCTACTATGTATAACAAATCCAACAGAAACAACGGCAACTAAAAATAAAATAAACATATCTCTCCATCTAACACCAGAAACCAACAGTATCGCAAGACCAGCAGCAAGTGCAGTGGCCAAAGTATCAGTGTCAGGTTCAGAAAGTAAAATAGCAGAAATAATAGCAGTTATAACTCCAAAAGGAATCAGACCATATGAAAAAGTTTTAACTTTATCTTTAATGCCAGATATCCATGCAGATAAATATATAATATATCCAAACCTTAAAATTTCTGACGGTTGAAAAGAAATTGGGCCAATAGATATCCACCTTCTAGCTCCACCATGTTCCAAACCAATTTTTGGGACAAAAACAAGCAGTGTTAAAAATATTGATCCTAAGAATATAAAAAAAGCATATTTTCTATAAAAAGAATAAGGTATTTTATATGTTATAAAACAAGCTATTGACCCTAAAAACAATCCAAAAAAAGTTTGATTAAAAGCAACATTTGCATACTTTACACTATGTTTAGATAAAAGACCCAAAGAAGCTGAACTGAAAATCAAAAAACCGAAAACCACCAAAATAATTAGAATAATTAAAAATGATAAATCTACTTGTATTTTTTTCATAAAAAACAAAATTATGAACCCACTATAACCAAAACAGTTCCCAATATAGAAAATATAATACCTATAATCCAATACCTCATTACAATCCTTGCTCTTGACCAACCAATGGCCTCAAAATGATGATGTAGTGGAGCTATTTTAAACACTCTCTTTTTATTAAAAAATTTGTAACTTGTAATCTGGATAATATTTGAAGCAGAAGTTGCAACAAGCGGAAATGCAATGATTGGTAAAAACAAAACAGTATCGGTTAAAAAAGCAATGACAGAGAGAACCACAGTTAGCCCTATCATACCAGTTTCCCCCATATAAAATCTCGCAGGTGGAATATTAAACCACAAAAAAGCCAGTATTCCACCAGCTAAAACAGCACAAAATGCAGATAGATCTATTTGATTATTTGAATATGCAACGACTGAATATGCAGTGAAAACAGAGGCCATAATACCACCTGAAAGCCCGTCCATACCATCTATAACAGAAGTCGAAAATGTTGCGAGCATAACTATAATAAAAAATGGAATAAAAAGAAAACCTAAATTTATATGATCTCCAAATGGAACACTTATACTTGAAACTTCCAATTTATAATAAAACCAAATACTAATTAAAAAACCTATCAAAATAATTGATAATATTTTTATTTTCCTATAAGAAAGACTATCTCTTGCAAAACTACCCTTTCCTCTTATTTGTATAAAATCATCAATCAGACCTATTATGGATGCAAAAACCAAAGCACCAAGTGGGACAAGTGTTTGTCCTCTACTTAAAAAATTTAATTTTGATGTAAAATCATTTGGAAAAATAACTGACAAAGTAAAAAGCAACAACACAGAAAAAAGAACTGAAAGCCATATAACAACCCCTCCAACTCTTGGAGTATTCAACTCCTCCGTTGTGTTGTGTATTTTTTTAAACTCATCTGATGTATCTGATTCAGTTCTTGGTTTTTTCTTCCACATCTTATACTGATAAAAAACTTTAGTTAAAAATGGGGTTATAGAAATACCCACAAAAAACGAAAGAATTGCTGGTATGAGTATTTTTAAGATATTTAAATTCATAAATTATTTTTCAATAAAAACATTATACCAAATAGCCAAAAGATACAAAATGTATATTTTCCTAGCATTATCCTCTTTTCCAGAAATATGACCGGAAAACAACTGTTTTATATATTCCAAATTGAAATTTCTTTTTATATAACTATTTTTAACAATTTCTGAATATATAAAATTTGAATCAAATAAAAACCAATCTTTGATAGGCACAGGAAAACCAAGTTTTCTCCTAAGCCTAGTAGTTTCAGGAATCAAGGACTGAAATGCCTTTCTTAATATATATTTTGTCTGACCACTTTTCCACTTAAATTCGGGCTTTATTTTTGTTGCAAGAGATGAAACCTGCATATCTAAAAAAGGAACTCTCAGCTCCAAAGAGTGAGCCATAGTCATCTTATCGGCTTTTGCTAAAATATCACCAACAAGCCAAGTATTTATATCAACAACCTGCATCATTTCTGAATCTGATAATTTTTTACCGAAGAAATTATCATAGATTGAATTTATTTTATGATAATCTTTTTGACCTTTCCATAAAAACTCTAAATCAGCATCCTGAAAAACTGATTTGTTAAAATATTTTTGACCAAAATACCACTCTGAAAGTTTCCAAAGACTTCTTTTTAGAAAATTTTTACCAAAATACTCAAAAGGTAAACTTACAAAAAACTTTAAAATAAATTTTGGAATAAAAGAAAAATATTTATAAGCAAGTGGTGCTCTATAAATATTGTAACCACCAAAAAGCTCATCAGCACCTTCGCCAGAAAGAACAACTTTAACTTCCTTACTTGCATTTTTTGCCAAAAAATAAAGTCCAACGGCAGAAGGATCTGCCACAGGTTCGTCAAAATGCCAAACAACTTTTGGCAATTCCTTTAAATACTCATCCTTAGAGACAGTTATATCAAAATGTTCTGTATCCAAAAAATCACTGGTTTCTCTTGCTTCTTTTTTCTCTCCGGAAACATCAAAAGACATTGTAAAAGTCTTATTCTTTTTTGAACTAACTTTTTTGATCAAAAAAGCAATAATTGAACTATCTACACCACCAGAAAGAAAAGAACCAACAGAAACATCTGCTATAAGATGATGTTTTACAGAATCCTCTAAAACGGAATAAAGGTCATTTTTAACTTTATCAAAATCATCTTCCCTTTTATCTGAAAAAGAAAAAGAATAATATCTTTCCAAAACAAAAGAATTACTGAAAACATCTACTTCCAAAAAATGCCCTGGTTTAAGGCAAAAAATATTTTTAAAAAATGTCTCTTCGAGCGGATTATATTGAAACTTTAAATAATTAAAAACTGCTTTATCATTAACCTCTTTTTTAAAATCCGGATGAAAAAGAATACTCTTTATTTCAGATGAGAAAGCTAGTATTTTGTTATCTTTTTTAAAATAATAAAGTGGCTTGATGCCAAATTGGTCTCTTGCAATAAATATTTTTTTTAGACTTCTATCATAAATACAAAAAGCAAACATTCCACGAAGTTTAGAAAGTGCACCTTTGCCGTATTGACTATAAAGATGGACAATAACCTCTGTGTCCGTATTTGTTTTAAATTTGTAACCATTTGAGATCAGGTCCTCTCTTAACTCTTTATAATTATAAATCTCACCATTGAAAAATATCAACAAATTTTGATCTTCTGAATAAATAGGTTGCTTGCCTAGTGAAATATCTATAATAGAAAGTCTCCTCATTGCCAAAGCAACATCATCATCAACAAAAAAACCGTCATCATCTGGGCCACGATGAATTATGGCATTGTTCATATTTCTAACAATACTTTCTTTATTTTTTGTTTCTTTTCCTAAAATCCCAACTATTCCACACATAATTACTGTATTATAGCAGATAAAAAGTTTTAATAAAGTTTTTCAAAGCAAAACTAATTTAGTATTATATTAAATATGGAAATGAAAAATGAAAAAATAGACATATCTAAAATACCAATAGATATGTATGAAGTCCCTGGACAAGCAACTGAAACAGAAACTCTTATAAGATATTATAATGAGTCAAATGAAAAATGGCTCGGTAAAATAGAAGAAGCTTATATGAATAGTGTTGAGTATCTTGCTTTAAAAATACAAAAAGAGGATGATCCTGAAAAAAAAGAGAGGATGATAATTGAAATATTAAGTGACATAAATGAAAGAGTATTTAATGTCTTTAATTTATTGGATATTTATAATCTACCTGAAAATCAACAAGATCAGGTTTATAAAAGATTGGAGGAGAGTATAGAAAAGGGTTTAGATTTTGGTGATTTGAAAAAACTAAAGATTTTTATTGAACTAATTTGGAAATTACCAGAAGATAAAAGACCTGGACTTCGTAATAGAATAGTAGATACCATAAACAACATTTTAGATTCTGGTGATTTAGAAAAACAAAAGATTTGTGCCGAGATTTATAGTGAGATAATTTTTAGATTTAAATCAAATCAAAAGACTGAAATTTATAAAAAAACAAAAAAAATTATAAACAATGGATTAGATTCTGGTGATTTAGAGAAACAAAAGATTTGTGCCCGAATGATTAGATTTTTACCTATAAATGAATATGTTGGGTTTTATAATAAATTAGAGCGAATTATAAAAGATGGTTTGAATTCTGGTAATCCGGAGACAGAGAAGGCTTGTGCCGAGATGATTTGGATATTACCGAATGCAGAAAAAAGGTTTGAATTAAGTAAAATTGGTCTAGATTCTGGTGACTTAGAGAAACAAAAGATTTGTGCTAGGATTTGTATTGAAACAATCCAGTCTTCATTTTCAGCAGAT
>CAYXZA010000017.1:0-6780 GCA_964469605.1 uncultured Candidatus Saccharibacteria bacterium
GCTCCGCGGGTAGGGATCGAACCTACGACCAATCGCTTAACAGGCGATCGCTCTACCACTGAGCTACCGCGGAATATTTTTTAAAACTACTTACAAAAACAGTTTATCAAAATATCATCATATTATCAAGACTTTGCATTTGCACAGTTTTTAAATTTAAATTATTTTAATTGTTATAATATACCTATATGTATATCCATATTAGAGTTTTAACATCACAAAAAAAGGAAGTTGTAGAAAAGATGTCAGAAAATAGATTCAAGGTTTATTTAAAGGAAAAACCTGTTAGAAATATGGCGAATAGGAAAATTTTAGAGATTTTTTCAGATCTTTTTAAGACTAAGAAAATAAAGATAATTTCTGGTGTAAATGGGCCTTCAAAGTTGCTGTCTATTGATATTTAAATATGGTATAATACAGGCATATCAGCTAATACATAAAAATATGTATATAAAAACAACAGGTAACCATTTTGAGATTACAAAATCAATAGATGATTATGTGACAAAAAGATTGTCAACTTTATCAAAATTTGTTGATGAAAATACTGTGTGTTTGGTTGAAGTATCTAAGACAACAGAACATAGAAACAAGGGGGATATATATAAAGCAGAAGCTGTTATAAAATCAAAAGACATTTTTGTAGTGTCAGAAAAATCAGATATATACCAAGCAGTAGATGATCTAAGAGAAGAGTTGGAAAAAATACTTTCATCTCATAAAGGTAAAAGAGAAACTCTTTTCAAAAGAGGGGCTCAGAAAATAAAAAATTTATTAAAAGGTTTTAGAAATTAAAAATATGGAAATAGGACATTTAAATCAAAAAGCAACAACACTGACATCGTTTTTTGTTGTGTCTTGTTGTATAGTTATTGTTGGTTTACTTTATATAACGGAAAAAAGTTTTGAAAATAAAAAATATCTAAATTCCAAAGAGAATATTACTTATTATTTAGATTAGAAACAAAGTTGATATAATCAATCTCTTTTTTACCTTCAGGGATAACTTTTTCTATTTTAAGCAATCCGTTTTCTATTGAAGCAAATGTAACTATTATCCTTGTGTTTTTTCCGTCTATTTCTTGGAAAAAGTAAGCTTTTGGCCATAGTTTAAATGCTCTTATTTTTCTTAGATTTTTTTCTGGATCATCTTTTAAATCAATTAGACCATCTTCTTTTTCTATTTTCTTGCAAAATGTTGCTTTCTGGTGATCTTGCTCTATTTCCTCTATTTCTTTTTTTAGAAATGGTATTATTGTTTTACATAACAGTTCGGCACCTTTTTCCGCCAATACTTTTTCAAGCTCATCTATGTAGGGGGGCCAGTTTATAGATATTTTTTCTTGTGCGATTATCGGCCCATGATCCATTTGTTCATCTACTTTCATTATGGTAACTCCTGTTTCATTTTCAGTTAATATAGAAGATTGCATAGGACTTGGCCCTCTTAGTTTTGGAAGTAGGGAAGGGTGAATATTTAGATTTCCATTTTTTGGAATATCTAAAACTTCTTTTGGTATTATTTTACCATAAGAGCATACAACTGAAATATCAAAATTTCCAAATGATTTTAATTTTTCTAGAAATTCAGGATCTTTTAGTTTTTGCGGTTGTAAAAATGGTATATTTCGAGAAATGGCAAATACCTTTGCTTCGGGTGGGGTTATAATCATTTTTCTTCCTTTTGGTTTATCTGGGGCTGTTATGATAAGTGTAGGTAAAAAACCACTTTTTTCCATTTTTTCTAAGACATTTTCTGCAAATTTTGGTGTTCCAAAAAATATAATTTTTAAATCCTCTTTATTCATTTTTATATATTATTTTTTATCTTCTGGAAGTATTTCTTTTAAATCTTTGGCTTTTTCTGTAAACAAAATACCTTCTAAATGATCGGCTTCGTGTTGAAAGATTTGAGCTAAAAGTCCAGATGCACCCATTATAAACTCTTTACCATTTTCATCCAATGCTTTTACTGTTGCTTTTTCGCTTCTATAAACCTTGCCATACAGATATCTCACGGAAAGACAACCTTCCTCCATTTCTTTTTTGTTTTTAGACATTTTTATTATCTCTGGATTTATAAAAACCATATTTTTATCTATATCTTTAAATTTTTTGGACATCTCAAATGCTTTTTTGGAGACTATAAATATTTGTAAACTGTATCCTATTTGAGGAGCTGCAATAGCCACACCATCTTCTTCTTTATCCATAAGAAAAGACATTTCTGCCAAAACTTTTTGTATTTTTGGAGTCTTGATATCAGAAAGGGTAACTTTTTCTGCTTTCTGAAATAATACTTTATCTGGTGTTTGGACTATTTTTTTCATACTTTGACTTTATCATAAAATATTGTCAGGGTCTATTTTAACAGTAAACTCTGGAGACAATTTCATTATTTTTTCAAAAATAATTTTATTCGGCCAATCTTTTTTTTCCAAAGTTAAAAGTCCGTTTACTGTATGCTCTTTTTTTGAATTTAAATAATTTGAATCAAAAATAAATAGATCAAATGGTTTAAAATATTCTTTTGTTTCTTCCATTTTCTTTCTGATATTCTTTTTTTCGCCAGAAATAGATATCTTTATGAAAACTGTAAAAGGTGGGTAGCTAAACTCTTTCCTTTCCTCGATTTCTTCTTTATAAAAATCAGATATGTAACTTTTGCTAGCATATTCCAAAGTCTTAAACTCTGGTTGTCTTGTTGTAATGATCAGGTTTTTTTGAGTTCTCTCTTGAAGAATCAGTATATCTCTAACTATTTTTTCACTTATTCTAAAATCTGGAATAGATAATGTAGCATCAAATCCTGTAAATATAGTATTTGATATTTTGACAGATATATAGGGTATTGCCATAGATGTTGCAAGTAGTATAGCTCCATCTTTTTTATAAAAATCAGACATTATTTTCTCTGCTTTTTTATGGTTTTTCACAGAATCTTTATCTATAACAAAAATTTCTTTTTTACAAAGCTCTTCAAGTTCTTTTTTTACAGTTTCTAGTCCAAAGCCAAAAGGTATCAACTTCCAACTATTGCAATTTTTACATTTTTCAATAGCGGTTCTTTTTGTCTTACAATGATTGCAGATAAAAAAGTTATCCTCTTTATCTTTTTTGTTTTCGTATAATGCAACTGGTGCCAGACAGTTTTGACAGGTGACATTTTTACCACAATCTCCACAAAAAATATAAGGTGACAAACCTTTTCTAGAAACATAAACAAAGAGATTGTCTCTATCCTCAGATTTTATTATTTTCTTGCAAAAATCACTGAAAATTTCTATCTTTTTTGAATTTTCTTGTTTTCCCAATGTTTCTATTGAAGTTTTGCATTCTTGTATATATCTAAATTTTAAAGGAGAAAGTTCGCCAAAAAAATCCTCTTTTGCTTGGTAAATACTTTCAATTGAAAGGAGAGAGTCTGATAGTATTAGTCTGATACCTAAAAATTTACAGAGAAAATATATTATTTTTCTCATATCCAAAAAAGGTCTCTCAAATGTGTTATATGCTTTGCTGTTTTCACTTTCCAGTATTATGTTCTCAACACTTTGGCAAAACATTGATAAAAAATGTGGAGTAGTTATGATTAGAAACGAAGATTCTGTGGAGTTGATTTTCTGAACAATATCTTTTGCTTCTTTTTCACTTGTCTCACTTGTTAGAAAAAAAGTTTTATTTTCTATGCCTTTTTCCAGTACTTGATGTGCTTGAAGCACTTCTTTTATAGATGGTGCTACTAAAAGTATAGAATTTTTTTTAGCAAATTCTTCTCTTATAAAGCTTTTGTATATAGTAAATCTTTCTTTCAGTGAGTCTTGAAGTGTATCAACTCTAAACTTCGCTTCTTTTTTTTGTTTATTTATTTTTTGAACACTGGTTAGAAAAATCTCTGGTATTATTGATTTCAGTATCATACTTTTACTTGTTGCATAGTAGAAGCTTGCATAATCCAAAAAATCCACCATCTCTTTATTAAAAAAATCCTCATCTTTAACTGATGATATTTTTTTTAGATTATAGGACAAGTTTTTGATCTGACCCTTTTGTTCCAAAACTCCACTACAAGAGACACAGATACCATTTATTTTTTTATTCCTAAAAGGTATAGAAACAAGAGCACCAGTCTTTATTTCTTTTGAAGAAAAATAACTTAAACTGTCGGATATGTTTGATTTGTGTATTGGTAATATTTCAGTTATATACATTATATTTCTAGTTCTAAAACATCCTTGTCGTCTACCACATAAATACTATTTTCATTTTTATAAATAAACACAGGTTTCTTTCCTGTATAAACAGGAAATGTATTTTGGAAATTTTCATAATCTTGGTTTATTTCAAGTATGTATATTCCATTGTCAGCAGAATAGATAACATAATCTTTATCATTTTTGTAGAAATCTAGAGTTCTAATATTTTCCGAGCTTTCAAAAATACCAAAATCTTCTGAACCTTTATTTACTAAAATTGTATTTTTTTCAGCCCATATCTTTACACCGTCAATAATTTTTGGATTTGTTGAGGTTGGTAGAGGAGATCCCGTAGTTGTTTTGTTGTATATACTATAATACTCTGGGTCGTTTGCTTTTATGAAAACTCCACTACTACTTATTTTTTTAAATAAAGGTTTTATATAAGTATCTTCTTTTGGATTTGGGTAAATACTTTTTTGCCAAACAAAAAAACCTTCTTTTGAAATTTTTATAGTATTTTCTTTTATTGGTAATTTTAATCTTATCCTGTCATTTTCTTTGTCTGTCGTTATTTTTATATTGCCAATCTGAGCTGTTGCTCCTTTTTCTTTTATATCCAAAACAATATTTGCATTTTTGGAGATCCTTAGGTTTGGCTGTATTCTAAAACCTAAAAAGTAAAAAAAACTGGAAACAATGATTGCCACTAAAAAGACTTTGACAAACATTAAAAACCTTTTTTTAAATAAAATTTCTTTTTCTATATTTTTCATATATCTGCTATTATAACCTATATGGGAATTTTTACTAAAAAAATGGGTATAGATCTCGGAACAGCCAACACTTTGGTTTATCTTCCTGGTAGGGGTATTGTTTTAAATGAGCCATCTGTGGTGGCTGTTTCAGAAGAGGACAATAAGATACTGGCAATAGGCCTAGAAGCCAAAGAAATGATAGGAAGGACACCAGATGCCATAATAGCTTATAGGCCAATGAAAGACGGTGTTATAGCTGATTATAGAGTTACAGAAGCTATGCTTAGATATTATATAAGCAAGGCACTTGGAAAATGGAATATTATAAAACCAGATGTTTTAATATCTGTTCCTGCCGGAGTCACATCAACTGAAAGGAGGGCTGTTATAGAAGCTGCTATAAAAGCAGGGGCAAAAAATGCTTATGTTGTCAAAGAACCCATTTTGGCGGCAATAGGAGCTGGAATACCTATACACGAAGCTATGGGTTATATGATAGTTGATATAGGTGGTGGAACAACTGATGTTGCTGTTATATCTCTTGGAGGTATAGTTTCATCAACTTCGGTCAAATGTGCTGGAAATAAACTGGATCATTCAATAGCTGACTATATCAAAAAAACTTTCAATCTAGCCATAGGTGATAAAACAGCAGAAGATATAAAGATTAAAATAGGTTCGGCTATACCACTTGAAGAAGAACTGTCACTTTCTGTTCGTGGTAGAGATTTTATAACAGGACTTCCTAGATCTGTTGAAATAAAGACAAATGAAATAGTCAAAGCCATATCAAAAGATTTAAAAGAAATGATAAAAGCAATAAAAGATGTGCTTCAAGAAACTCCGCCGGAGTTATCAAGCGATATCATAGACAAAGGTATCATAATGACAGGTGGAACTTCACAACTCCGTAACTTTCCAGAGCTAGTTTTTCGTAGAACAGGGGTCAAGGCTGTATTGGCAAAAGATGCACTGTATTGTGTTGTAAAAGGCACTGGTATAGCACTAGAACACTTAGACCTTTATAAAAAAAGTGTCATCTCAAAAAGATAAAATATATAAATATAAAATATAAATGCAAAAACTTTTAGAAAATCTAGATCATCACAGTTTACTTTTTTTAGGAGATAGAGAAAGTCTTGAAAAAGATATAATTTTTGAACTTGAAGAAAATTTTTCTATAAAAAAGACAGCCAATCCTGATTTCTATTATTTTAAAAAAGATCTTCTTTCTGTATCTGATGTCAGAGAAATATTGGAAACTGCAAATCTAAAAAGTTTTTCTGGTGGCAAGAAAATCTTTCTACTATCTTTTTTAAATATTTTAACTGAAAGTCAAAATGCCTTTTTGAAAGGTTTAGAAGAAGCACCAAACTCTGTTGTTTTTATAATCATTTGTCCACAAAATATATTTTTAGAAACTTTTCTCTCAAGGATGAAAATCAATGACCTTAGATCTGTCAGTCAAAAAACTGTTGTTAAAAATCTAGAAAAAACTTTCAGTCAAAAAATATCCGTAGTAACTAAAATCTGCAAAGATATACAAGATGAAAAAGTTTCAAGAGAGGAGGCACTTTCTTTTGTTCAAGATTTAGAATCTGAAATATTATCAAAATACGGTTTGGTTGAAGGGGAAATAAAACTAAGAGCCTGTCTTTTGGCAAAAAAAAGACTTTCAAGAAAAGGAGCTATGACAAAGATGATACTAGAAAATCTCGTTTTACAGATAGGGTAAGGTTAATAAAACTTAAAATATAATTTTAGAGCACGAATAAATTTTTGCTAAAATTTTCCTCGTGCTCGTGCCAGTCGCACTCGCAAGTCTC
>CAYXZA010000018.1:0-5163 GCA_964469605.1 uncultured Candidatus Saccharibacteria bacterium
ACTTAAAAAACAAGAAATAGCACATGGACATGATTTTCATGATAGAAATTTCTGTTTAAGATTTTACAGAGATAAAGATGGCAATGTTGATTTCTCGAAAAAACCCAGAATCTATATAATAGATTTTGATATGGCAGTAACAATTTAAAAAGAAAAATGGGATTTTGTTTTAATATTCTCTTATAGAAATCTGTGAATCTATTTTTTTAATTAGATCTATAACAACAGAAACAACAATCAAAAGTGCTGTTCCACCAACAGATATAGCAGTGATTCCAGTTAAAGATCTTAAAACAAGTGGCAATATGGCTATTATTCCTAAAAACAAAGCTCCAAACAAAGTGATTTTTGTGACAATTTTTGATATGTATTCTGAAGTTGATTGTCCTGGACGAATACCAGATATGAATGCACCATTTTTTTGTAGATTTTCAGATATATTATCTGGATCAAAAGTTATAGCTGTATAGAAATATGTAAATACAAATACTAAAATGAAATATGCTACACCATAAAACAAACCATCTGAAAGAAGATTGTTTATAATAGTTGATATTTTTTGAACTAAGACAACAGAAGATTGAGTTAAAAATCCTAATATAATCCTAGGAAACAAAAGAAGGGATGATGCAAATATAATAGGCATAACACCAGATTGATTTATTCTAAGTGGTAAATAAGTTGAAGATCCTCCAACTGTCCTACCACCACGAACTTGTTTTGCATAAGTCACAGGTATCGGTCTTTCAGCTTCTGTAATAACAACAACTGCAAATATAACAATAATAGAAACTACTGCAAATACCATATAAAGAGGTATGTCAGAAGGATTGTATGAATACAAAAGCCTACTAAAAGTAGCTGGTAGTCCAGCAACAATACCAGCAAATATAATCATAGAAGAACCATTTCCAATACCTTTTTCAGTTATAAGTTCACCTATCCACATCAAAAGGACAGATCCAGCAGTTACAATAATCATATTTACCAAGAAATCAAAAGCTGTTGCTGATGATAAAAGATTTTGATTTTCCAATATTTTCATAAAACTAAATGATTGTATCAAAGCAAGAGGAACAGTTAAAAGTCTTGTCCAAGAGGCAAATTTCATTCTACCAGCCTCACCTTCCTCTTGATACATTTTTTTTATGTTTGGAAACATAAGTGTCATAAGTTGCATTATAATAGATGCTGTTATGTATGGTGCTATACCAAGCATAACAATAGACAATTGAGAGAGACCTCCTCCTGAAAATAAATTTAGTAGTTCTAAAAACTCATTTCCATTGAAAAAATTTGAAAGAGCTGTTTTGTCTACACCAGAGATTGGTATTGATGCTAAAAATCTAAAAAAAACCAAAGCTAAAAGAGTGAAAATTATTCTACCCCTCAAAATACTGTCAGAAAATACTAATTTTGCTTTTTGAAAAAAATTACTCATTGTTTTAAACTATTTTACCACCAACCTTCTCAATTTTCAAAAGAGCATCTTTTGAAAGAGAAATTTTTGAAAAATCAAGTTTAAAATCTATATCACCTTTACTTAAAATTTTTACAGAAGGAGTTTTACCTTTATAAATAGATATCAATTTTTTATCTAACAATGTTTGTGGACTAACAATCTCCCCTTGTTTGTAATTTTTTACTATATCAGACAAATTTAAAACAATAGGTTTAACCTGTATTGATGTGTTTATGTTTGCACCTCTTCCTCTAAGTTTTGGAATCTTTTTTATAAAATCTCTCAACTCTGGTCTTTTCTTTCTACCGGCTCTAGCATTTTGACCCTTTGTTCCTCTTCCAGCTGTTTTAGCTTTAACTCCACCACGACCAATTTGTCTAGATTTTTTATTTTTATTTTTTCTTTTTAAATTATTTCTTTGCATAAAATTTATTTAACATTACGAATCTTAGATAGGGCCTTTATAGCTGCTGCTGCATTGTTAATCTGATTTTTTGTTCTAGACAAAAGCTTTCCACCAACTTCTTTTATACCAGCAAGTTCAAGAACAGATCTTACAGATGATCCAGCCAAAATACCCTTTCCAGGTGCTTTAAACAATATAACTCTTGCACTAGAATATTTAGCTTCTGTCTCGTGAGGAATACTTTTATTTGCTGTTAGAGGAATTTTTATTAGATGTTTTTTAGCATTTCTAACTGCTTTATCAATAGCAACAGGAGTGTCGTTTCCTTTTCCAGTTCCCAAACCAACTCTACCATTTCTGTCACCAACAACAACAGCAGTTGCAAAACTAAATCTTCTTCCTCCTGTAACAACTCTTGTAACCCTTCTTATTGCGATTATTTTTTGGTCAAACTCTGGCTTAACTCTCTCTTTTACTTCACGAGAAGCACCGGGCTTTCTTGTGTTTTTTTTGAAAGTTCTTTCTCTGTTATCTTTATTTATTTGTTCTTTTTTTTCTTCCATAATATATTTTAAAATAAAAGTCCTTCTGATCTGGCACCATCTGCTAATGCTTTAATATTGCCAGTATACATAAAACCCCCTCTATCAAATACAACTTTGTTTATTTTTTGAGACTTAGCTTTTGTAGCAATATCCTTTCCAATAGCAAAAGATTTTTCTGATAAATTTTTTCCTTGAACTTTTTTTGAATCAGACTGACACAAAGTTTTACCTGAAATATCATCGATTATTTGAGCATAAATAAATTTATTTGATTTAAATATAGAAAGTCTTGGTTTTTCTGCTGTTCCAAAAACTCTAGCTCTTATACGAGCTTGTCTTCTTGATCTTTTTTCTTTTTTAACAATTGTTTTATTCATATATAAAATCTAATTTTATTATGCAGATTTCTTTCCTTGTTTTCTCTTAATAACTTCACCGTCATATCTCATACCTTTACCTTTGTAAGGTTCTGGTCTTTTTTTATTTCTTAAATCTCTTGCAAATCTAGAAACTTCTTCTTTGTCTACACCTGTAACGGTTATAATATTTTTTTCTGCTGTAACAGTTAAATTTTTTGGAATTAACATTTCAACAGGATGAGAAAATCCAAGTGCCATAACCATTTTATCACCTTTAACCTCTGACTTGTAACCAATACCCTCTAAAATCAATTTCTTTGAAAAAGGATTGTTAACACCTGCTATCATAGAAGCTACTTTTGAAGCATAAGTTCCCCAAATAACATTATCTGTTGAATTTTTTATGGAAAGATTAACTTCTGAATCTGTTATATTGAAATCAACAGAAGAATTAAATTTTTTTGAAATAGAACCTTTTGGACCAGTAACTGTCAAAAAACCTTCTTTCATTTCAAGTTTTGTTCCAGATGGTATTTTTATAGATTTTTTTCCTATTCTTGACATAATATTTAAAATTACCAAATCTTACATATAACCTCACCTCCGACCTTTTCTTTTTTAGCCATATCACCTGTCATAACACCTTTGTTAGTTGAAAGTATCATTAAACCAAAACCGTTTCTAACAGGATGGATTTCATCTGATCTCACATAAACTCTTTTTGATGTTTTAGAAATTCTTTTAACCTCAGAAATTTTTGGGAAATTACCTTCGTAAGCTAAAACAACTTCCAAATTTTTAACCACTTTTTTACCTTTCTTTGATACAGATTTTACAAATGAGTTCTTTTGCAATGTTTCAAGTATTGCAAGTTTTATTTTGGAATAAGGAAAAGTGACAGTCTCTTTTTTAGCTAGACCAGCATTTTTTATTTTTATAAGCATATCTGCGATTGGATCTTTCATATTTTTTCTTTAGTAGTATCTCTTATGGACTTACCAAGAAGCTTTTTTGATACCGGGTATTTTACCCTCATTTGCTAATTCTCGGAAACAAATTCTGCAAAGATCAAAATCTCTCATAAAACCTCTTTTTCTACCACACTTAAAACAACGATTAACTGCTCTAGTTTGATATTTTGGTTTCTTTTGTGACCTTGCTATAACCGATTTTTTAGCCATTTTAATTTATTTTGTTAAATTTTATCTCCAAATTATTAGATAACACGGAAACAAAAAAGCCTTGAAAGCTTGCCTCCATACTATCACAAGCATAAATATTGTCAAACCTAAATTCCTTTTAAATTATTTCTTAAAAGGAAATCCTAATACATTCAAAAACTTAATAGTCTCCTTTTTGTCTTTTATATTTGTAACAACAGTTACAGACAAACCAAAAACATCTTTAAGCTCTTCATCTCCTGTTTCTGGGAAAATCGTATGCTCTTTTATTCCCAATGTGTAGTTACCCATCTGATCAATTCCTGTATTTGATATACCTCTAAAATCTTTTGTTCTTGGTAAAGCAAGATTTATAAGTCTATCTAAAAAATCATACATTCTTTGACCTCTCAAAGTAACAGAGACACCAACAGGATCACCTTCTCTAACCTTAAAAGAAGCAATTGATTGTTTTGCACCTTTTCTTACAGGCATCTGACCTGTGATCTTTGAAAGTCTATCAACAACAAGGTCAATCTTTTTTTTATCCTTAAAAGATCCAACACCAGCTGATACTGATATTTTTTCTATCTTAGGAGTTTGCATTGCATTTATATAACCAAACTCATCTTTCATAAGACCGTATGCTTTTTTAATTTTGTCTTTTATTGTTTCCATATCATTTATTTAGATAATATCTCCTGTTTTCCTAGAAATTCTAACTTTCTTACCATCATTTTTCTTAAAACCAACTCTGGTCGGTTTACCATTTTTACCAACTAACATTATATTTGAAATATTTATAGGTAAATATTTATCAACTATCTGACCTTTTTGATCAGATCTGGTTGGTCTTTTGTGAACTTTTCTCAAATTGATACCAGATACTATAACTCTGTTTTCTTTTTTAAATACTCTCTCAACAGAACCAGACTTTCCTTTGTCCTTACCTGATATAACTATTACTTTGTCATCTTTTCTAATTTTCATAAAATTTTAATTATACAACCTCTGGTGCCAAAGAAATTATTTTTTGATAACCAGCCTCACCTATCTCCCTTGGTATAGGGCCGAAAATTCTTCCAGCAGTTGGTTCTTTTTTAGTTTTATCAACTAAAACCACTGCATTTTCATCAAACCTAACATAAGTTCCATCTTTTCTTCTAAAAGGAGCTTTTGATCTAACAACAACACCATAAACAACATCTTTTTTCTTTGTTGCTTTTCTTGG
>CAYXZA010000019.1:0-3636 GCA_964469605.1 uncultured Candidatus Saccharibacteria bacterium
TTTTGCAAAATTTGTTAGAGCAAAAGATGCAAGTAAAACAAATGTTATAGGAACAGGACTTGGGCTTTATATAGCAAAACAAATGGTTGAGGCACAAGCTGGAAAAGTATGGGTTAGTTCCGAAGGGCTTTACAAAGGTTCTACATTTTATATAAGACTACCTCTGAAAAAACAATTATATGCAAATAGATGCTTGGGAAAATGAATACAAAAATCCAATTTTTTTGACCAAAGATAGTAAACCTCAAAATGATATTGTTAGATTTTTCAGATATTTAAGAAAAATTAAATTTAATATATCAGATAAAAGAGTTTTAGATCTTGGTTGTGGGACAGGTAGAAATACTAATTATTTTGCAGAAAATGGGTGTGATTGTGTTGGTTTGGATATATCAAAAACAGCTTTGGATTTAGCTAAAAAAAGAGCAGATGAAAATAATCTAAAAGTTAAGTATTTTTTAAAGAGTATTGGAGAAAAGCTACCTTTTAATGATCAGAGTTTTGATATTATTTTAGATGTAACTTCTTCAAATTCTCTTTCTGAAAAAGAAAGGGAAGTTTATTTGAAAGAAGTTTACAGAGTATTGAAAAAAGATGGTTTTTTCTTTTTTAAGGGTTTGTGTTTGGACGGTGATCTAAATGCTAAAAAACTTTTAAAAATATCACCTGCTGATGAAGAAAATACTTATTTCCTAAAGGGAACTATGATAAAAGAGAGAGTTTGGACAAAAAAAGATTTTGAGGATTTTTATGGAAAATATTTTAATATTGTATATATAGATAAAAAAATATCTTATAGTATCTTTTCTGGAAAAAAGTATAAAAGATTTTTTTGGATTGCTTATCTTTCAAAAAAATAGTATAAATATTTTAGATGGAATGCAAATATTGTGATTTTAATGAAGAAATGCATGAAAAAGGTTGTCCTAATTCTTTCGAAGAACATTTGTTATGTATTGTTTCGGTTGTTTATCTTTATAATTATAATCTTGCTATAAAAGGATTTTATTCAGGATTTATTAGTTTTGATTCTAAGTATGGCGAAGTTGTAGAATTGGCTATTAGGAATGCAAGAAGAGAAATTAAAAAAAATACAAATTGAGAAATCGGCATAAATACTGCCGTTTTTGTTTTTTTGAAAATTTTGCTAGTATTAGTGTATGTCAAAAGAAGTAATGCTTTCCGGTATAAAACCAACAGGTAGGCCTCATATAGGTAACTATTTTGCTATGATGAAACAGCTGATAGATCTGCAAAACACAGGCGTATATCAAAATATGTTTTTTATTCCCGATTATCACGCTTTAAATTTTATACAAAATAAAGATCAGCTATCTTCAAACATAGTTGATATTGTAATAGACTATCTGGCAATAGGTTTTGATCCAAACAAGTCTGTCATCTTCAAACAATCAGATGTCTTAGAACACACAGAACTTGCTTGGATATTTGATACCATAACAACTATGTCATATCTTCAAAGAGCACATGCCTTTAAAGATGCTCAAGCAAAGGGTAATGAAGTTTCTGTTGGAACTTTTAACTATCCAATGCTTATGTCTGCTGATATTTTGCTTTATGACACAAAGGTGGTTCCTGTCGGTCAAGATCAAAAACAACATGTAGAATATGCAAGAGATACAGCTTAAAAATTTAATAGAATATATGGTGAGAATGTTTTTATTATGCCAGATGTTAAAATAATAGAAAGTGTTTCTACTGTATTGGGTATAGATGGTAAAAAGATGAGCAAGAGTAGGTCAAATGTTATTTCACTTTTTGAAAGTTATGATCAAATAAAAAAATCCATAATGTCTATACCAACAGATTCAAAAAGTGTGGGTGATATAAAAGATCCTGAAAGTGATAATATTTTCAGATTGCATAAACTATTTTCAGATGAAAATGAAATTTTAGAATTAAAAGAAAGATATGAAAAAGGTGGTATTGGCTACAAAGAGTCAAAAGAGATTTTGATAGAAAATATAGAAAAATTTATTTCTCCCTTTCGTCAAAAAAGAGAAGAATTTGCTTTTGACAGAGACTATGTTTGTGATCTATTAAAAGAGGGTGGTCAGAGAGCAAAAGACAAGGCCTCCAAAAAAATGGAAAAAGTTAGGGAAGTTATCGGGGTTAAGCTTTATTAGTTTTTATAAAAAGGAAATCGCCCGACCGGATGGTGAGCGACCTCCGGTTGTGGGCGAGTTTATTTTTTGTTTTTTTTCTCCTCCACTTTATCGATAATATCTGTCACGGCCATTGCCGTGACAAAAAAAACACTAGCTACATCTTCATAACCGGTCGGTCCGTAGACCAACCAATTGATGAAGAAAAGAATCCCAGCCACCGCAGTGGTGGCTAGTATTGCCATATTTATTTTTTTCAACATACTCACCAAATTATATCAAATTATGGCTTAAATGTCAAGTCTTTTAGTTATCTAATATTGTGATATAGTTTTATTTATGGAAAGAACTTATATAAAAAATTTAAATCAAAAGATTGGAGAGGAAGTTTTAATCAAGGGTTGGGTTAATGTAAGAAGAGATCAGGGTAAAATGGTTTTTATGGATATGAGAGACAGTAGTGGTCTTGTTCAATGTGTTGTCCTTCCAAGCTCATCTGCAATAGAGATTGCAAAAGAGATAAGAACTGAATGGGTATTGTCTGTAAAAGGAAAGGTAAATAAGAGACCTGAAAAAAATATTTCAGAAGGAAAGATGAATGGTCACTTGGAAATAGAAGTTTTAGAAATAGAAGTTTTGAATAAAGCGGAGACTTTACCTTTTGATATCTCAGAGGATACATCTCTTATAAGCGAGGATCTTAGACTTAAATACAGATATCTTGATCTAAGAAGTCAGAGAATGCAGGATAATATAAGAATGAGAGATAAAATAATTTCATTTTTTAGGGATTATATGCATAAAAATGATTTTGTCGAAATAGAAACTCCTATTATGATGAAAGGAACACCAGAGGGTTCTAGGGAATATCTAGTTCCGTCTAGGCTTCACAAAGGAAATTTTTATGTATTACCACAATCTCCACAACAATTTAAACAACTTTCAATGGTTGCTGGTTTTGATAGATATTTCCAAATCGCTAGATGTATGAGAGATGAAGATCAAAGAGGTGATAGGCAACCAGAGTTTACTCAACTGGACTTTGAGATGTCTTTTGTAGGGCAAGAGGATATTTTGAAATATACAGAAGCTATGTTTATAGATATGGTTAGGACTTTGTATCCTAATAAAAAAATAAGTAAGCTACCTTTTCCCAGATTAACCTACAAAGAATCTATGGAAAAATATGGAAGTGATAAACCAGATTTAAGAGAGGATAAAAATAATAAAGACGAACTTGCTTTTGCCTGGGTTCTAGATTTTCCAATGTTTGAAAAAGCAGAGGATCTGTTTTCTATAAGAGCAAACACTTATGATCTTGTTTTAAATGGATACGAACTTTCGTCTGGATCAATAAGAATACATCAAAAAGAAGTTCAGTCACAAGTGTTTAATCTGCTAGGTATATCAAAAGAAGAGCAAGATAAAAAATTTGGTCATATGCTTGAAGCTTTTACATATGGTGCTCCACCTCACGGCGGTTTTGCTCCTGGTATAGATAGGATAGTTA